>NZ_JBMPOZ010000023.1:0-124362 GCF_049340385.1 Undibacterium sp. Ji83W
CAAAGTCGTGACGTGACCAGCGGCATTCGTCACCGTACTAAGGTTACCGAGGTTGTCGTAGGTGTAGGTGGTTTTATCGACGACGTCGGTACGGGGGCCGGTGACGGTCAACACTTGACCTATGGTGCTGTAGGTGTAGGTCCAGGTGCGGGCGTTGCCGACCACGGGGGCGCTGGCACCCAGGCTGCCATTGGTGTCGCTGGTGGCTTGTTCTGTTTTAGTGAGAACGTTGCCATTGGTGTCGTGGGTGTAGCTTGTTTTGAGCAACGGGGTGTTGATCTGGACTGGGATGCGGTAATTGGCGTGCCAGGACGTGGTTGTGGTTTGGGCATCGTAGACATAATCTACTGCTTCTACGCGCTGGGTTTCCAAATTGCGAGTGTCATAGGTGTATTTTGTGCGAATACCTTTATTATCCGGGGAGAAGGAAAGGTTGCCGTTAGCGTCAAAACTAGACTCTTTCATAAGAATCGCGGAACCTGCTGTACGCTTTTCAAAATACAGCTTCATCTGGTTCAGCACTGGGGTATAGGCGTACTCCGTATTGACGCCAAGGGGATCAGTGAATGCGGGGTTCCCGCCTGCACCACGGCTTGCAAAGGTATATTTCTCCACGCCGCCTGCATGTTCAGAGCTGAGCGCACGGCCAGTACTGTCATAAGTCCAGGTCGCAAAGCGCACACCGTTCTCGTCGGTAATCCCCGTCAACGCCAAAGGTAAATTGGCACCATTGGTCTTGTCTTGTTCGTTATACCAGTAGACGCGTTTTTTACCGTCAGGGTAAGTGACGGACGTAAGATTGTTTGATGACCCGACGGAACTCGCTTCATCATAGGCGTAACTGGTGATGCCACCAGCAGGATCTTTCATGGTTGCCATACGACCTTGCAGGTCATACGTGAAAGTGAGTTTCTGGTTGAAATGATTGCTTACCGTGAGCAACAATCCCGCTTTGGGGGCGATATTCAGTGGGGTCGATGCATCAGAATAAGTGAACACTTTTTGCATGCCGTTTCGCTGTACGACACGAATCAATCTACCGTTCAGGTCAAGATATTCAGTTGCATCAGTACTGGCTCTATACACTGCCCATCCTGTCAAAACACCATTGCCGTCCACAAGTTTCACGACCCGATCATTGATATCGGCTGGTGGATTAAGGTCATTTGCGTTGCCAAAGACTTGCACGCGACCATTGCCACGCGCCATGACGAATTCATTGGTGACAGTACCTGGTGGCTTGCTAAAAGCATTTGATACCTGAGGGAAGCAATACGGCTCATTGAAGTATGTATCGATACCTGCATAACAAGGCAGCAAGGAATACATGGTATTGGATGTGCCGTTTTGTGCAGCAGTAGCGGCATCAAATCCAACTATCTGGTAGTTATTGCTCCAGCCTTGGCGATCACTGCGATAGTCACGGACGAACTCCAAGTCTGGTGCGCCGCTGTAATCCAGTGCTTCTTCTGTCTTGGTACCGGTAGACACTGATACAGGGTTGCCCTTTTTATCCTTGGCATCACATGCTGGGCATGGATCGGGACGATAACAGTAGGCGTAAAAGTCAGGCCCGGTTATATTCCCTGACCCGCTGGATTGGGCCATGCTAAATCCGCCGTCTTTAGGACATATGGGAAACAATGTAATTCCTTGCCATTTATATTCGCCGGGAGTTAAATGGAGTTCATCAATCGCTTTTTGTGTTGGAGACGCGACCAGGTAAAACGTTCTGTGTTTGCCGTTGATCGTGACTGGATCGTCGTCGGGCTTTACTCCGCCAAATGTCCAATACTCTGTTTTCATGGTTCCATTAGTATGGAATGATATGATTCCATTTGCGGCTTCATCCATTGTTCTGTAGCCAGTCCCAAACCAGTAGCCATATTTGGGCGCGACAGTCTCTGCATGTGCAGACCATGCACTAAAGGCGAACACCAGTATCAGCAACGCTGACAGACGGAATGAAAAGGATTGCATATACTTCATAAGGTGGTAACTCCATCAGAGCTAAAACCAGCCCTGAGCGGGCGGGACAGGCTCATCGTTGAACAAAAATCAATCAGGTAAGAAAATGCAGGAAGCCAGCCAGATCCCAACAGGAATACACATCCCAGTCATGAACATCAAACGTGAGGGACAAATTAGCAGACCAACTTCCATCTAACGCTGGTTAAATTAACCAGGTGCCGGGATCGGGAGTAGTAAAAAGTATCACTACAAAAGACGCAGCTTGTGCAAACAGCTTTTACTGCCCTAACTAATTGCGCCATCAGCAATTAGTTACTTGCAGAACAATGAAAATTGTGCAGGATTATATGATAAAAGCATGTCTATTGTAAAATAATGTTTCTCATCTATTTTATTTTAAACAATTATTTATAAAATTTCATTATTGCAAAACCATCAATCAAAACAGGCAAACCTGTCAGAAATTCTCAAATTCAGACAGCCGCATGGCATTCTCCTGACGACAAAAAAGCCAGTTGAGTTTGTACTCAACTGGCTTTCATCAAATTAAACAAAATGGGCTACATGCCGCCGCTAACTAACTGGCATCTATGCTGATCATGCCCTGTCAGCAGGTACCCGCCAAAACCGGACAGTCAATGCTGCCAACGCGGTAACTGTCGCCATGCTGGTGACGCCTATCCAGCCCCATTGCGCCAGCAAGGCGCTGCCCAGTGTGGCACCTGCCGCCATGCCAACGAACATGCCGACAAACAGGACTGCATTCAGGCGGCTGCGGGCGCCGTTGTCTATGCCGTAGACGATGGTTTGATGGGCAATCAATGTGCTTTGCACACCCAGGTCGAAACCCACTGTGCCTATGCCCAGCAACCACAATTGCGCGGTTGGTGGGAACAGCGGGCTCAGGTTCATGATGGCGAATGAGGCTGCTGTCAGGCCCGATCCCAGTTTGGTCACCAGTTCTGGCCCGCGTTTATCAGCCAGGTGGCCAGCCAGGGGTGCTGCCAGTGCACCCACTGCACCTGCCAGGCCAAAAGCACCTGCCACTGCGCTGCCCATGTGAAAGGGTTCTGCATGCAACATCACTGCCAGGGTAGACCAGAAACCGCTAAAGCCCATCGCCAGCAAGCCTTGCGCCAGCGCTGCGCGGCGCAGCTTGCCATGACGGCGGACAAGATCGAACAAGGAACCCAGCAATGCGCGGTAACTCATGGAAGTAGTCGGTACAAAATGCGGCAGGCCGCGCCAGATGGCAACACCTATGAGTGAAACGCCAAGCGCTGCCAGCACAAACATGCTGCGCCAGCCAAACTGTTCTGCCACAAAACCACTGACGACACGCGACAGCAAGATGCCCATCAGCAAACCCGTCATGACGCTGCCTACTACCTTGCCACGGCGCGATTCATGCGCCAGGGTAGCCGCAGCGGGGACGATGTCTTGCGCCATGGTCGCTGTCAGCCCTATCGCCAGGCTGGCGACTAGCAAGATACCCAGCGACTGTGAGGCTGCTGCCGCCAACAAAGCGGCCACCAGCAAACCCGCCTTGATAAGGATGATATTGCGGCGGTCATGTTTGTCACCCAGCGGGGCCAGCAGCAAAATGCCCAGGGCATAACCCAGTTGTGTCAGCGTCGGCACATAGCCAATCGCGACATTGCTGACGCCTATGTCAGTGGCCAATATGCCCAGCATGGGCTGGCTGTAATACAACGATGCCACTGAAAAGGCAGCGCCGCTGGCCAGCAAAAATACCATGGACGGTGAGGGTTGTTGGTGCACCTGGCTGTCTGTAGCTGGCGTTAGCGCCGTCATATGGTCATGCGAATTTTGAATGGAAGACATGGTTTTCTCTCTGCTCTAACTGATGACTGGCAGTGTAAAGTGCAGGAATGCCAAACGGTAGTAGCAGACCACGCAGATTTGTTATACATTGAACGCATGACCAAAGCCCTGACCAGCCGCCCTGACAATGCCGCCACCGCTGCCCTGATGACAGGCGCGGGGGACCGCATAGAGTTGATGCAAACCTTTGTGCGCATCGTCGAGGCAGGCAATCTGTCTGCCGCCGCAGCGCAACTGGGCACCACCCAGCCTACCGTCAGCCGCCGCCTGCAATCGCTGGAACAATTCCTTGGTGTGCGCCTGTTAAACCGCTCCACCCACAGCATGCGCCTGACTGCTGATGGTGAACGTTGTTATGAACATGCCAGAAACCTGTTGGTCAGTTGGGCCGCCTTTGAATCTGATTTGCGCGGCACCAATGAAGAACCAGAAGGCGTGTTGCGCGTCGTCGCCCCGCACGCGTTTGGCCAGGAACGCCTGGTCAGGCCGCTGGCAGATTACCTCAGGCGTTATCCACGTGTGTCGGTAGAATGGCTGCTGCATGACGACACCTCGCTGCAGGATTTTATTTCTGAAGGCATAGACTGCGCCATACAGATAGGCGAGCTGACCGACACCAGCCTGGTTGCCATCAAACTGGCCGAAGTACCGCGCATCGTCGTCGCCGCGCCGTCGGTACTGGCTGGCAGGCCCATGCCACAACAGGCCATAGACCTGGCTGGCCTGCCCTGGTTATCGCTGCGCACTTTTTACCGCAGCGAAGTATTTCTGCACCATGTACACACCGGCGAAATCCAGCGCCTGGCTTTTACGCCACGCCTGAGCACCGACAACCTCTACGCCCTGCGCACCGCCACACTCGAAGGCCTGGGTGTCGCCATCGGTTCAACCTGGATACTGACCGACGATATCGCCGCCGGGCGACTGGTACAACTGGTACCACAATGGCAGGCCACGCCGCTACCAGTGAATCTGGTGTATCCGTATGCGCGCTTTTATCCTGCGCGGCTGCGACGGTTTATTGAGGTTATCCGGGCTGCGGTGCCGACGACCTTGCATGGCTGATGCATGCGCGAAAACCTTATAATGCAGCTTACATCCTGATCAGATGTCGCTTACGCAGACCCGCTATAATCTACAATGGGGACGATGGTGTAATGGAAGCACACCTCGACCAAGAGGAGATGGCGTCGGTTCAACCCCGACTCGTTCCCAATCCATTCAGATTGCAGGGTGCGTTGTAACGCACCCTTGTACTGACCAGATTTCACTGGAGCCAAAGACACTCAGTTATAATCCATGCCGGGAACGGTGATGTAACGGAAGCATAGCTCCACAGCAAGGGAGAAAGCGTTGGTTCAAACCCAACTCGCTCCCAGTCAATTCAATATAAACATTTTTGTGACATGGCGTTTATATCCTCGAAATGATCTTTGAAATATTTTTAGCTTTCCAGATTACTCCGCTATAATCCGCGCCGGGAGCGATGGTGTAATGGAAGCACATCTGCATTGCATGCACAAGGCGTTGGTTCAAACCCAACTCGCTCCCTTCAATTCAAGATGTATGCCTCATGCCGTCATGTGCAAGGCCGGGAAATTTTGACCTTTGCAAGCCTGCACCGCTATAATCGTCGCCGGGAACGGTAGCGTAATGGAAGCGCGTCCACATATGCATGAGGGAGGTGTTGGTTCAAGTCCAACCCGTTCCCAGCACTCAGCGCGCAAATTCCCTGCGCGTACAAATGGACAGACGAGGATACCCGCGGTGGCATTTACCGATGAAGAACTGAACATCGCCTTGAAGGTGCTGCAGTTGATTGCAGATGAACCTTCGCAGATGGATGATCATCCGCGCTTCAAGACCCTGATTGCCAAGATACAAAAAGGCGCCAAGCGCGGGCACAGGCAGACACGTGCCGAGACCGCAAAAGAGCAATTGCGCAATGCGCGCTTGCAAACAGGGCTGGTGCGCTCGCAACAAGCTGAAGTCTTGCCTTTGATTTCAAATGATGCCAATGACGGGGCACTATGGTCGCAACGCTGCTATGTCTGCAAACAGGGTTTTCAGCAACTGCATCATTTCTACCATTCCCTGTGCCCACTTTGTGCTGAGAAAAACTGGAAAAAACGTCAGCAGCGTGCCGATTTGCGCGGGCGTTACGCACTGGTCACTGGTGGGCGCATCAAGATAGGGTTCGAAACTACCCTGCGTTTGTTGCGTGATGGTGCCCATGTCATCATGACGACCCGCTTCCCGCAAGATGCAGAACGGCGCTTTCTGGAACTGCCGGATTCCGGCGAATGGGCAGAGCGCCTGAGCATCAGGGCACTGGACCTGCGCTGCATTCCTGACGTAGAAGAATTTGCCGATAAACTCTGCCAGGAACTGCCTCACCTCGACATACTCATCAACAATGCGGCGCAGACCATCAAGCGGCCACGCGAATTTTATGCAGCCTTGATGGCTGCTGAACCTACCCCATGGTTGCTGGAAGCAAGGCAGCAATATCTGGGGCAGTTACCCAGCTATGCAGACTATTTCCCGCAGGCTGAACTGGATATTTACGGGCAAGCACTCGACAAACGGCCAAGCAATTCGTGGTCGCAGCAATTGCATGAAGTGTCCACACTAGAAATGCTGGAGGTGCAGTTAGTCAACGCAGTGGCACCGTTTCTGTTGACGGCGCGCCTCAAGCCCGCACTGCTGCGCTCGCCGCATGCACGCCGCTTTGTGGTCCAGGCTTCGGCCATGGAGGGGCAATTCAACCGTGCCGGTAAAACAGAATTTCATCCGCATACCAACATGGCCAAAGCCGCGCTCAATATGATGGTGCGCACCAGCGCCCAGGAATGGGCACGCGATGGTATTTACATGAATGCCGTTGATACCGGCTGGATCACTGACGAAAAACCTTATCCACAAGCCATGCACGTGCGGCAGACTCACGATTTTTACACTCCACTGGATGTGATTGATGGCATGGCACGCTTGCTTGATCCCATTGCCCGTGGCATCAATGAAGCCGATACGCCACTCTCTGGCCACTTCCTCAAGGACTTTGAGCCCTATGCATGGTGATTCGCTACAGCCTGCCTCGATTACTTTGCCTGATGGCGACGCCTTGATTGCGGATAGTGTTATTCAATGCCCGATTCACCGTGTCAGTATCACGCCATGTGACGCAACTGAGCTTGATCCCTTGCTGCACTATCTCAAGGCCAACCTTGCAGTGCAAGGTAACCAGCAATTCCTGCGCGGCACGCTAACCGATGATGGCCGCCTGGATTTATGCAAGCAGAGTCTGGGCACAGACCACTGTCTGAGTATAACCAAAGCACTACGGCACAATACCCAGGTGCGCAGTCTTATGCTGGGTACCGATGCGATTGGTGATACTGGCGCAGCTGCAGTGGCCGGGTTGGCAAGCGCCAATACTCACCTTGAAGTGCTCTACCTTGGCTGCAACAACATCGGGCCTGAAGGTGCCCAAGCGCTTTGTGCCACGCTGGCAAGTAGCACACAAAACATCACCGGACTGTGGCTGAAGCGAAATCCACTAGGCCCGGATGGTGCGGCAAGTATCGCCCGCATGTTACGTAGCAATAGTCAGTTACGCGTGCTGGACATGGTGAACACTGACTTGCGCGCAACAGGCGTACGCGCCATTGTCGATGCCCTATGCAGTGACAACAAGAGTTTGCAATGTCTCTACCTGAGTGGCAATGGATTGCAAGCATCAAGCGCCACTGACCTGGCGCGACTACTGCGCGAAGCACCACATCTCAAGGCACTGTATTTGAGCGTCAATAACCTGGGTGATGAAGGTGCAATATTACTGGCAAATGCACTGCGCCAGAACCGCACATTGCAAACCCTGGAACTGGCGAGTAATGGCATAAGCCTGCAAGGTGCCAGCGCGCTGCTGGATGCTGCCTGCGACTCATCCCTGCAAAACCTTAACCTTGGCTATGCCCCCTCCACTAAAGCCCTCGGTGCGCAAGCAAATTGCATCGGGGACGAAGGCGCCATGCATGCAGCGAACTTGATCAACACCTCAAGCACACTGCGCAAACTCAATCTCACGCGCAATAATATGACTGCAAAAGGCCATGCATTGCTAATCGATGCGGCACTAAGCAGCACACGATTGGCCTACCTGATCATGGATGGGCGCATACCTGATGATCTGGCCGGGCATTTAAAGCGTAATCAGGCATTTTATGATGAAGAAGTTTCATTGGATCAGGCTATGATCAGGAGTGTTTACCGCTAAGCGCATGGACTGAACTATTTACGTAGCAAATAATATGAATCATGCTCCACCGGTGAAAGCTGACTCCAGCTTCTCGTCAATTTTAGCGCTCGACTTCTATGCTGCAGCAGAATCCGGTAATGCTGGCAAAAGGATAATCGTAGGGCGCATTACAATGCGTCCTACGTCACTGCGATGTTGGAAAAAAGTATAGCGATGATTGCATGCTGACGATTACGCTGGACTAACCCCATCTACATGCTGATCATCTTTTTTTGGGTAGTGTGCGAACAAAAGCTAATGCAGCACTGATCAAGCGTCGGCGAATTTCATCGTCGCCAAAAGCGCGAGCGTCTGCGCGCACCCAGCCAGCCATTGGTTTTCCGCGTGACAGCATGGGGACTACACCAACTAATTGAAGTGCCCAGCTGTCATGATCTTTACCTAGCCGAGCCAGCATTCCATCTTCGCGTGCGCCACATACTAAATGTCCACCAGACAACCATGCCCAGCCACCAAACATTGCTTTTGCAGTAATCCCTTGCTCTGCTTCCAGATCATTGCTAATCAATTCTTCCAGCCCTTTGTCGCGCGCCATAGAGTCGTTCCACATTCTATTTCGTTGATGAGAAACGATGTTCTCAAGTCTGTCAGAAAGGTGCAAACATCTTTCATACCCGCTATCATTCAACATTCTCTGCCCTGCGGTAGCTTGCAAATACAAGACCAGGGTCAGATTCAACATTGCCCTGTTTTGATAGCAATCTCCCTGCCTATAAATCCAATTTCTGCATCAAGCGCTTCATATCAACTGCATAAAATTGCGGTATCTTGAACTTGCCTTTGCACGGCACGAACAGCGTTTCACCACTTTGCAAACCCAGGCTGACTTTGCCTTGTGAGGTACAGGCTTGTATCATTTCATCAGCGACTAATGATGAAGAAAATAAGTTCTTGCCTTCCATTTTCTGGATTTTCATACCTTCTTTAAATACACGACAGCCCTTGATTTCACCTACGAGGAAGGCATCTTTGTCAGTATAAAAACTGGCGCTGCCATTGCAGTCTTCTTCCATCAGAGATGCAAATGCCATGCGCTGGATATTGGCGTATTGTGCTGGCGGCGGTGGGGCAGGTTTTGCTAATTGTGTACTGACGAAAAAATCTGACCAGGCTGTTGACATCGGCTGTTCACCCATTAGTTTGGGTAGCCATTGTGGAGTGCAGTCTTTCTTTTTCCCGCATTCCAACGCTTGCTCAAAACTAGTAACTTCACCTGTTTCAAATCCATGATAATAATTATTTATTTGCTGCAATGAGCTAGCATCGTTCTGCCTTACCGCCAGGCCCATGACATGTAAAGCCAAGCCACATTCATAGGGTACAGAACCGCTGTTTACCAGGTTTTTTGGTAATGTTTTCCAGCTATATCCAGCTGCCCTGGAGATGCAATTGGAAATGGCCGTGCTGAGTTCTGTTGCGGCATTCTCAGGGCTGGACCATTTGGTTTTCAAGCTTGCTGTCCAGCGCAGATATTCTGCACCACCTTCACCAATAAAGGCCGCACGCGGCTCGCTTTCTTTGGCGGTGGGCGCTTGAAAGCGATGGGCAAATTCATGCCAGACAAATTTTCTTAGCCGCGCGTCACTATCAGGCGTGGGATGCTCTGGCCAGTTATACAGCGCCAAGCGCAGAACATCACCGGCATCGCCCCAAAAATTGGGTGTGCCACCGTCTCTCGCCATGGTTGCTGCCAATATGGGCTTGCGAAAAGCAACATCCGGTAATGCACGATTATAAAAATCTACTGCTTGATCGGCCATGTTCTGCAATAACTGAATATTTTCTGCACCCAGCGCTGGATTGAAATAACTGATGGTTCCAGATTTTGATGCAATCTGTTTTTGCAATAACAGCACGGCCATGTAGTTGCCACCCTCAGCCTCGTAAGACGCATTCTCTTGAAAGAGCTGGCCCTTGAAAGCGATACTGCCGGGGGCTGAAAACTGGTAGCCTACACTGCCGCACTTGTCGCTGACTGCATAACTGGTGGTGTGGACATACATGCCTTCACCCATAGGGAAAGAGCCGGGTGATACACGATCATAAAACTTGCTCGTTGCAGGCACATTAAAACGTATATTTGAACATGCCTTGTTGGTTTTGATAAGTGTCGTCCCGTCAGCAGTACCACAATCATCCACAGCTTGCCATGCTGCACGGATCTCGCTACCAAATTTTGGCAAGGTTTCCTCGTTCAAAAATGGAATAGCGTCACATGTCTTTGGCAATTGGTAAGAGACTTCCAGCTTTTGTGGAGAGATCAGTTTAAGGTGGACGGTGACGTCAGCGGCATGACTTTGTTGAGCCAACAAACATACGCCTATTGCAGCAACGAATAAATGAAATTTCATGATGAAGATTTTTATTGGCCTGTTTAAAAAAAACCGTCAGTAGAGTGCGACGCGCGCAGCATTTTAATCGCGAAATATCGCAAGAAATTTACCAAAAAAAATGGTGCGCATGGCGCACCCTACAACATGTTGAGCTCTGGAATGTTATCTCATATTACCGGCATCTGCCTCATTTTTTCGCCGCGACTGCTTCCTTTATCAGTATCTCCAGCACCTTGATATCAACATCACTCAATTTCCTGATGTAGAGGCAGCCTTTGCCGGATTTGGTTTTACCCAGGCTGGACAACAGTTGCTCGTGATTGGGCGCTGCCTTCAAGCCATAAAGACTGATGTCACCCTTGCGCGAAGAAAAGCCCAACAGGCAGCTATCTCCTTCACGACCGCTTTCATAGCGGTAATGATAGCTGCCAAAACCAACGATACTGCTGCCCCACATGACAGCGGGCTGTTTGGTCGCCCTGGACATGAGCTTGATCAATATTGTGCAGTCTTTGCGACGGGTTTCATCTTCAATGGCAGCGATGTATTCATCCACGCTATTGTCTGTTGCTTTGGTTTTGTTTTCTGCCATGACGACTCCCTGGATGTAGCTATGTAACCTGCTCTTAGAATACGCGTTCCAATCATGATACTAAGGACTCAGCTTCCAGCGCAATAAGTTCACCCAGACTGGAATGAGATACATCGTCCACCTGCATGTCGGGGCTAGTTGTCTCATCGCCTTTGCCATACTGCCTTGGCGAACGACCCATGACACGTTTGAATGCAGTGCTGAAGGCACTTTCAGATTCATAACCTAAGGATAGTGCGATGACGGCAATTGCTTCATTGCCATTCACCAGCCGTTCGCTGGCCAGCATCATGCGCCAACGGGTCAGGTATTCCATGGGGGATGCGCCAACTTTTTCTTTGAACTTGAGAGCGAAGGATGAGCGTGACATGCCAGCCGTTTGCGCCAAGGTTTGCAGGGTCCATTGCTGCGCCGGGCTGGCATGCATGGCACTGATGGCAGTGCCCAATTTTTTATCAGCCAGGGCAAACAGCCAGCCTGTGCCATCGCTTGCGCCTGCTACCATGTGCAAGCGCAGTGCTTGCACCAGCATCATATGCGCAAGGTGTTGGGCAATCAAATAACTGCCGGGCTGTTTGTCATGCAGCTCATGCATCATGCGTTCAACCGACCAGCGTAATGCCATCTGGTCTGTGACATTATGGATATGCACTATCGGTGGCAGCATGGCCAGCAAGAGGGTGGCATGTGCACCATCGAGCACAAAGCGGCTGCCGACCAGGAAAAAATCGCCACCACCATTATAGGTAACAACACCATGCACGCGTGTGGCAGAAAACACGGTGGCAGCCTCAACTGACGGCAAGGCAAGGTCACTGGCAAGGCGGAAAGGCCAGCCCCTGGGCAGCAAAAAGCAATCGCCCGCTTGCAGATGCACAGCCTCAGCGACGCCCTCGACATACAGCCAGCATGCGCCAGATACCACGGCATAACACTTGATGCCCGCATTCTTGGGGAAGTGGATAGCCCACTCGCCACCGGCGTCAAAACCGGCAGACAAGTAGCTGCGCGGCTTTAGCAGCGCTAACACATCGGATAAAGGATCCATGGCATTTCTGGACGATTGCGAAGATATTATGGACTATACAGCATAGATCGTATCAATTCCATCCTTTACAGTAAGGGCTGGCTGTCAGAGGTGAACAAGTCCTCGTACGGCAAAATTAAATTAAAAAGGAATGATGATGCGAGTTTTTGTGACAGGTGCTACAGGTTTTGTGGGCACTGCCGTGGTGCAGGAATTAATCCAGGCTGGCCATCAGGTGTTGGGGCTGGCGCGTTCTGACGCAGCGGCTGCGGCGCTGCTGGCTGCCGGTGCTGAAGTGCAGCGCGGTGACCTGGAAGACCTCGCCAGTTTGCGACGCGGGGTGGCAAATGCCGATGGTGTGATACATACAGGCTTCATCCATGACTTCGCCAGGTTCCAGGCAGTCTGTGAAACGGATGAGCGTGCCATTGAGGCTATCGGCGCTGAGCTGGCAGGCAGCAATCGCCCTTTCATCGTCACCTCTGGCGCTGCGCTGGTGGCACCTGGCCGTATGGCGACGGAAGCGGATTTGCACCAGGCTAAATCCGCAACTTACCCGCGTGCGTCTGAACATGCTGCGATGGTGCTGGCAGCCAATGGCGTCAATGCCTCGGTTGTACGTTTGCCGCCGTCAGTACACGGGGCGGGTGACCATGGCTTCGTGCCTATCCTGATCAATCTTGCGCGTGAAAAAGGTGTGTCGGCTTATGTGGATGAAGGCCTGAACCGCTGGACGGCAGTACACCGTCAGGACGCTGCGAAAGTATACCGGCTGGCACTGGAGCGAGCCTCTGCAGGTGCGCGCTATCACGCTATTGCTGAAGAAGGTATTGCCTTCAAGGAGATTGCAGAAGTGATAGGCAGGCACTTGCATATCCCTGTCGTTGCCAAGTCTGGTGAGGATGCGGCCAAACATTTTGGCTGGTTTGCAGGTTTCGCTAAAATAGATTGCCCGGCATCAAGCCAGTTAACGCGTGAGGCTTTGGGATGGCAACCGGAGCAGACAGGCTTGATAGCCGATATAGAGACTGCAGATTATTTCAAAACTGAGTAAATAGCTTTAGGTCATAATCCTTAGCCATCACTGGTCATGAGCCAGAGGTGGCTTCGTACATGCGGACATTGATAGGCTGCACAGTAATCTGATGAATAAGCTTGCTTCAGTTTTTACTACGCTCAATCTATCCTCCATTGTCAGCCGCTCACAAATCCATCTATACTTCCTGACACGTCCAATACTGAGAGGTAGCAGATTATGATTTCCCGTCGCAGGTTTGCCTTGTCCTTGTCCGCATTTGCCCTCTCACCCCTCAGTGCACATGTGCATGCTGCAGTCAGGAAAACACCCACGCCCCTGCTGCCACCCTTGCCACCGCTGGCACGCGAAGAGGCAGTGACCGACAACTTGTGGGGCAAGAATATCGTTGATCCTTACCGCTGGATGGAACAAAAGCCGGACACTGCCGAATTCACCAACTACCTCAAAGCACAAGGCGGGTTTGCGCGGCAAGTGCTGGACAAGCTGCCGGGTCGGCGCGCCATAGAAGCGTCCTTGCAGCGTTTCAGCGCAGCGACGACAACGCTGGCTATACGCCAGGTCACTACTACCCAACTGATTTTTGCACGCCGCTCGCCAGACCAGCAGGTACTCAAGATTTACGCTATTGCGCACGCGGGTGGCGCAGAACGCCTGTTGATTGATCCGGAAGCAGGCAACAAGGGTGGCCAGGGCGGCCAACCCAGGCGCGTGACCGAAGTGCTGATGTCTCCCGACAACAAGCATCTGGCTTACGCCATCGACAAGGGTGGTGACGAGATGCATGAGTTGCATGTGCTGACACTGGATAGTGGCAAGGACGTGCTGATCACCCGTTTGAATGGCATGCCAGCAAGCTGGCTGCCCGATTCCAGCGGCCTGTTTTATGCCCGCCTGCGTGACGGTGCAGTCAAGGGCAAAGTCGATTTCTCATTCGACACGGCAACATGGCTGCACAAAATGGATAAAGACCCTGCGCAAGACACACTGGCCTTCCGCTGGTCAGATGGCCCTGCCATGGGCCAGACAGAACGTGAAATGCCGGTCGTGCATGTGAATACCGCCAGCGACTGGGCACTGGGAGCCATCTACAGCAATGGTGAATGGCCAGCCTATGGCATGGTCGCACGCCTTAATGACCTGCTGGCAGGCAAACCCGGCTGGGCAGAAGTGTTCCGCAAGGACGATATCGCGACCCACGCACTGACCGTGGGTGACGATGTGTATGTACTGGCCAAGGGCAAGTCTGAGCGTGGTGAAGTGTTTAAGGTCAGCCTGCGCGAGGCAGACAAGGGCAAACGTGTCGTGGTGGTGCCGCAAGGCGATTATGTCATCGACAGCCTGAGCCTGGCCAAGGATGGCTTATACATCCATGAGCTGCGCGGCCAGGTCGGGGCCTTGCGACGTTACGGCTTTGCCACAGGCAAGGTGGAGGATGTGAAACTGCCTTTGACAGGTGCGGTATGGAATATACAATGCCACCCGGCCATAGAAGGTGCCTGGTTTGGCATGGACGACCTGACCTGGTCTGCACGTACGCTGCAAACAGGGCCCAACCTGGTCGCCAAAGACACGGGCCTGACACCCAAAGCAGCATTTGACACATCCTCATTCCTGACTACCCGCCAGGATATCAAGGCACGTGACGGCACGGCAGTACCGGTAGAAATACTGCACAAGAATAATACCAAACTGAATGGCAAGAACCCTCTGCTGATCATTGCCTATGGTGCTTACGGCATCATACTTGACCCTGGTTTTCAAGGGTCCATGCTGGCTTTTCTGGATCAGGGCGGCGTGATCGTGTATGCCCATGTGCGCGGTGGTGGCGAGAAAGGCGAGACCTGGCACACTGCCGGGCAAAAAGCCAGCAAGCCAAATACCTGGCGCGATGTGATCGATGTGGCAGAAGCGATGATCAAGGATGGCTGGACTGCACGCGGCAAGCTCGCAGTATGGGGCACCTCTGCCGGTGGCATCATGGTGGGCCGCGCCATCACAGAAAGACCAGATCTGTTTGCCGTAGCAATCGGTGAAGTCGGAGTATTCAACACCCTGCGCTTTGAGCTGACATCGAATGGCCCTGGCAATGATGAAGAATTTGGCACGGTCAAGAAAGAAGATGAATTCCGCGCCCTGCTGGAGATGGATGCCTATCATCATGTAAAGCCAGAAACCAGTTACCCGGCTACGCTGCTGATGACCGGTGCCAACGACTTGCGGGTAGAACCCTGGCAAATCGCCAAGATGGCTGCCCGCATGCAGAAAAATTATGATCCCAAACGCCCGGTATTGATGCGGGTTGATTATGATTCAGGGCATTATTCCACGACCAAGAAAAGTGGCATTGCCAAGCACCTGGATATGTTTTCTTTTATTCTTGGGCATACACGGGGTTGACATTGCTTACATGCATGTTGGACCATCGCATGCATGATGGCAGATTTCCCCCGCCATTTTTTAAAGCGAGCTTACTTATTTTGAACGACAGCAATTCAGACACAACCATCAAATTCTATTCAGCAGAAGATGAGTATGGAGAGTTTTCCAACTTTGCACGATACTCAATTTCCATGAAAGGCAAGACCTGGCCCACGAGTGAGCATTATTTTCAGGCGCAAAAATTTGTGGATGCGATATATAGAGAAAAAATACGCAAAGCCAACACACCTGCCATCGCAGCGCGCTTAGGACGGGCGCGCACAGAAAAACTTCGTCCAGACTGGGAGTCTGTCAAAGTGCAGGTCATGCGTGATGCCGTTACAGCGAAGTTCCAGCAGCATGAGGATTTGAGAGCCATGCTGTTAAGTACAGGATCGGCGAAGCTAATTGAGGACACGACCGACGACAGTTATTGGGGATGTGGCAGTGATGGTCGCGGAAAGAATATGCTGGGCAGGATATTGATGGAAGTCCGGGCAACATTAGCCCAATAAGCATGCGCCTTTGCTAGCAGTCAGTCTATAAACCAGCCTGTAAATTCAGGGTGGGCTGGCCCTCATTTTACGACTCGAAACAAACACGGCATAGCAGACAGATGCCCCCTTTTTTGATGCTTCCCTCAGAGCAGTAGAGTGCGTTTTAAGGCCTGCCCTGCGCTCCTGCTTTTTCTGGTGATCCTATATTGCCTGGCAACGATTCTTGCCATGCATCGTCACATATCGTCATACAGTTTTCGACCACATCGGCGTCAATGCGGTCACCTGCGGCGGGCCTGATAACAGAGGTTCAACCTCCAGCAAATAAGCGGCATAGCTATCTGTCTTTAAAAATTCCTGCGATGCTTCAAGACTGGTGTATTGCTGAAAAGCGCAGATGGAATCGGGGTCGGCATTGTCAAAACAGTAGAAATAAGCAGTGTGACCGGGGTTGGCAGCGATGGCCGGTGCCATATGTTTTTCCCAGACTTTGCGGACTTCGTCGCGTTTGCCAGCCTGGGTTTTATGCTTGATGATGACTGCGAAACTCATTATTGCTCCACATAGTTTGATATCAATTTATGTCTGTTCGCCTTGATTCCATTTCGGATTCCAGAGCATTGCGATAAAAATGCAAGGACGCCTCCAGATCGTTGACACCTATGGTGATGACGGTGATTCGTGGCTTCATTGATCTACCTTAACTGGAAATAAAACCAGGAATCAAACGATCTGACTGATATGAATAAACACCGATAAGTCTTTCAGCAAAACACAATTGCAGTCTTGTGTTCCAGGCTTAGACGGGCAGCTTCGAACAAGACCATCCATGTTTCCAGCTCGCGTTGGCAACTGTCTTCTTTTTCAGTCTGTACATAGATGCGCTCCACTTCTGCATCTGACAATTGCCCGTTGTCGAGATGGATGCCAAGTGCCGGGGCAACCAGTACCAGTTCTTCCATCAGGCGATAAGTCGAGCCGAGCATACCGCCTGGCAGACCTGCATCTTCGCTGGCAAACAGGACTTCATCAAAATCTACTGGCACATAATAGCCTTCTGCATCCGAATGGCAAAGCAGATGGCTGTTCATGTAATCATACTCTGCTTGCAGTACTTCATCCTGACCGGGGTCCTGGTTGTCTGCCAGTGGTGTTGCTATCCATGTGGGGTCTGCCTTGCGACGTGCATAAGCACGGCGCAAATAATGCAGGAAGGAATATGGAAACCCATCAAGCTGGGCACGCGATTCCAGCACAGGTAAAGACTGTGGCTCTACGTGCGCAGGCAAGCCTGCTTCTGTCAGCACGACATTGATCGTTGCAAAGTCTGCACCTGCAAACTCCAGCTCTTCTTCATCACATTCTGCCAAGCTTCCAATGGAAATACCCAGACCCATTACTCTCTCCTGTTTGTGCAATACACGGTGCAATGAAAACCATTGCTTGAAAATGACAATGGTAGCTTGTCAACCGAGGGGATGCAATCCAGGTAAAAAAAATAAAAGCCAGACATTTACAGCGCAATGTCTGGCCCTTATTTTTTAAATTTTCATTGATGCAAATCAGTATGTTGCAGGTGGCGTTATAAGGCGCTGCCTGGCATTCCCGATCAACAATCAGGAGTGAGCAAATATCACAGCTTGCTCACAGCAACAATCTTGATCGGATGCTGCATTCTCTCAGCATGCGCCTTGACATAGGCTTGCCATTTCTCATTGCTGTTATAGGGGCTGGCCTTGTCCCAGGCGGCACCTACGTAATAGCGCAGTGGTTTGCCGGACGAGACTGTCGCCAATATCATGTCGTTGAGTTTGTCTTCGGCATAGCCCTCTGCTGTTGGCAAGATAATGGCCGTGCCGATGGAGCCATTGCTGGCCTGATCTACCCATTGGGTAATGGATGGGGTGGCCTGGTTCTTGGTCAGCTTGATGACGGGGTTCTGACCTTTGTCTGTCGGCGTCTTGTTCAGGCCCAGTGCCACCTTCAATTGCGCCGGGCCGGTAAAGCTGAAGGTGCTTTCCATCTGATCAAACAAATGACCGGCATCAACAGTGAAGCGTTTGACTTCAGATACTTTGACTCCTGCCGCGTCCCAGTTGTCGTAATTGAGCTCAAACACGGTACGTATGGGGCCGTTGGCGACAACTTTCCAAGTGGCGTAGTTGGCGCTGGTGTACAGGTTCTGGCCATCCCAGATGCCAGTACCACCGCAGCCGCGTGAACGGCCGACATTGTACATGTCCATGCCCTCGCCTTCGTCCTTGTGGTAATGGTCATGGCCCTTGTTGTACCAGCGGTCGACGATAGGGTAGGACACGCGCTTGAACCAGATGTCCAGGCCACTGCTGCGCAAGACTTCTTTATTGCTGCCTGCCGGCGCGGGCGCTTCCAGTGCCGGGCCATAGGTGCGGTGGCCTATCTTGTCATTCTCCCAGGCGAAGTCATCCAGACGTTCTGGAATGTAGCGGGCAAAGGCCTTGGTTTCAAATACGGGCACCAAGGTATCAATTTTTTCAACGCTGAAGACTGCCTGTTTTTCACCGGGAGCAAAGTCGTACTGAAAAATCAGTTCGCCATAGGCAATGCCTTCACCCTTGGGGTCTTTGGACAAAGGCGCGACATTGGTGACCTGATGTGCCAGCACTTTTCCTTTTGCATCCTTGACGGCAATGCGTTGTATCAGTGCGCCGGGCAAGGCCTTGTTGACTTCTGACCAGGGCAGCGTGATGGTCTCGGACGGACGCGCCGCGTCGAGATCATGGCTGACTTGTATGGAGAGCTTGTCGGCAGCATGGGCTGCGCCCGTGCCAAACAGGCTGAGCAAGACAAGTGGAAGTATCTGATAGCGCAGAGAGAGATGCAAAGTCTGTTTCATGGCGATGGATTTCATTGTTGGTGTCCTGCTGGTGTCCGTAAGGTGTAAGGCATCAATGGTGTTCGCGATAATCTGTCTTGCTATTGCCAGCAGGCAGATAGTGGTAAGTGCGTACCTTGTGCTGGATTTCAATCGCTGGATTCTTCAACAATTTGATCATTTCAGCACCGGCCAGCAACACAGGGCCATAGCCATGCAAAGTATCTACACTGGTCGGTCGGTTGTAGTAATACACCTGGTCGCTGGCAAAGGTAGTACCTACGCAAGTGCCTTCGACCTGGCCTTTGGCATTGATGCGAGAGTACAGGGCGTTCCAGCCAGCCTGGGCGATGGAGCCATAAGTCGTCGGGCTGACCCACCCTTGGTTGATGGCGTGGGCAATCCCATACACGAACATGGCGCTGGCCGATGTCTCAAGGTAAGAATCATTGCGGTCCAGCATCTGGTGCCACAGGCCCTGGCCTGACTGCAGCTCGGCAATGCCGTTCAGGGTGGCACGCAGTTGCGCCAGCACTTTGGGGTAACCTGGGTGATCCTTGGGCAGCACATCCAGCACATCTGACATGGTCAGCACCGCCCAGCCATTGGCACGCGCCCAGTAAAAACGCGGTGCGTCAGGATTATTGGCATTCCAGCCGTGGGTGTAGATACCAGCCTGCTTGTTGAACATATAGGCCGACATTTGCAAGACGTTTTTGACGGCATCATCAAAATACGCCTTGTCCTTGGTCAGGTGGCCAAACTCTGCCAGCGGCATGACACCCATGTACATATCATCAGACCAAAGGGAAGATGCTTGCGGGCGCTTTCTGGCCAGGGTGCCGTCAGCCAGCCTGTACTGCTGTTTGGAGACGAAATTGCTGCACACCTTGATCATATTGCCGAGGTCAGGCCCGATATTGGCAAACTTCGCCCTGATCAGTGCCGCACACATGGAACCAGCATCATCCAGCGAGCGCGGATCGAGGAAGCGCGCAAAACTGTTGGCACGCTCCAGGTGGAACTGCTTTTCTTGCGCATCAAAATAAGGCATGGTCTTGGCAAAAAACTGCAAGTGGCGTTCAGTCATTGCAGTGAATTTTTTGTCGCCCGTGACTTCAGCCGCCTTCATCAAACCAGCATGCACCACGCCCATTTCATAGACCAGGATGCCAAAGTCGCCCTTGCTTGGCTCAAAAATCGCATCGGCAACTGGTGGCTTGCTGAAGTCTGTGATCTCTGCACCACTGCTCTTTTGTATCACACGGGTAGGTGTGACCGATTCCATATAGGCACGTATGCGATGCAGGGCTTCAGTGATTTCGGCCACTTCCGGCTTCTGGTAAGGCACGGGATAAGTCCCCTCACCTGCATCCTTCAAGTCTTTATTGTCGCGGTTGCGGTAGCCCCCGTCAGCATGAGCAATACCACACAAGAATAAGGATGCGATAGCGGTTGCGAATAGGGTCTTGGCAAAAGTATTAACAAGGATGGAACTTGATTTCATATGCGCCTGCCTGGAAAGTTTGTTGAAATGTCTCGTTTATTTGTTTTTTCTTGCTTCAATTACTTATATTGCGATAATTGGTCAGACCATTTTAAATTGGCCTGTCCAATAATGCAATGTGGACTAGCCGCTTATTGCATGATTATGCGATAATTCCTGACTGCTGCCCGATAAGCTTGGACAGAAACCTGCCATGATCAGACCGGATTCATTACCAAAATCATATGATGGAGTGGAGCTTGAATCGATTTATCGCCACGCTGCTTGCAGCTACATCGCTGGCAGGATGCGCCCAGCCCGGCCAAGCTGCGCCTGCAGATAGCGTCTATACGGCAGAAAGCACCTACCAAAAGCTGGCAAGCAATTACCCTTTCATCCAGATCGCCAGCAAGACGCCGCCAGCAACCGTCAAAGTGTTACGGGATATCGACTACGTCAACAATCAAGGCAAGGCCTTGCAACTGGATCTGTTCATGCCCGCACAAACCGCCAAGCCTGCCTTGCCTGGCATAGTCCTGGTACATGGCGGCGGCTGGCGTTCAGGCACACGTGACAATCTCGCCCCCATGGCGATACGCCTGGCCGAGCGCGGCTATATTGCTGCCACCGTCAGCTATCGCTTATCAGGCGAGGCCAGTTACCCGGCAGCCATCCATGATGTCAAGGCAGCGATAGGCTGGCTGCGCACGCATGCAGCTGACTACCAGCTGGACCCCAGGTACATTGCCGTTGCCGGTGGTTCGGCAGGCGGCCAGATCGCAGCCCTGGTTGGTGTCACCAATGACATGCCTAAGTTTGACCCGCAGGCGCAGTTGAGCACTGTCTCCAGCGCTGTACAAGCCATCATCAATATCGATGGCCTGTCTGACTTTACGTCAGAAGAAGCACGAAAATATGAAGATGACCCAAGGAAAACCCCCTCCTCCGCCGGTGCCTGGTTTGGTGGCACTTATGCAGAAAAAACCGGGCTATGGAAAGAGGCATCGCCACTGACACATGTTGGTAAAGATACCCCGCCCATCCTGTTCATAGGCAGCGCGCAAAAGCGTTTCAGCCTTGGGCGGGATGAGATGGTGCAAAAGATGAATGTCCTGGGTATCGCAACACAGACGGTGCTGATACCGGATACACCGCACAGCTTTTGGTTATTTGATCCGTGGTTGGAGACGACTGTGGATGCGATGACGGAGTTTTTGGGGAGGCAGTTTGGCGTGTTGCCTTGAACACGGGATTGCAGGCTTGTGCAATGTATCAACACGCGGCATGCAAATCAAAGCCATGCGGCGCAATACATTGCGCCCTAGCTTACGGCATCTCTTTACCGCTCAGTTGGTTGGAATATAGAGTTTGTTCAGCTTTGCCCAGGCAAGAAATGCCTCGGGGTCTTTAGGCGTCACCACCATCTTGCGGTCAAGCCAGCCAAGTCTGGTTTCAATCAAAAAGCTACGCGCCAGAAAATGGGTTTTGGCATTGGCACCATTCTGCATTCCATCAGGTTTCCAGCCGACTTCTGTCACTGATTTGATGTCTTCAATTTTCAGCGAGCGAAATGTCCATAGTTCAAACAAAACAAATCGAATCGCTTGTGGATCGAGAGCCACATCAAAAAGCCAGGAAAACAAGTTGATTGGTTTATTCATTCTCGTGTCCAAAATTTATTGGCCGTTGCCTGGAAAGCCCCACTTTAGCATGCGTGACAGCAATGCCGAACGATGAATTCACAGAATAAAATGTAGCGTTCACATTTTCAATGGCCAATAACAAGCTGAAATCTGCCAGTATTGTCATCAATGATCACCATGCAGCCCCCATCAACCGCCATAGTTTTATCCATGAAAAAAACCGTCCACGACTGATCTTTTCTCACCAACTCAAAATGCACTTCCGGGTCTTGAAAACTATCCAGTTTTAGACCATGTTTCTTTACGGCGAACCGGGCAATCTGCAAAACCTGGTCTTTACTCAACTTGCTTTTTGATGCTACCGTGGTTATTGATTTCGTGATTTCAGCTTCACTAGGCAGTGTCAGGCAACAAAGTGCAATAGAAATTATGGATAAACAATGTCGGACTTGCATTAGCTTAGCTTCTCTATAAATCAGGTTTTCGCTTGTGCCCGCAATTGATTGTTTTCCCTTGTTGCTGCACGATGAAACTGCATGATGAGTTCAGATAAATTTGCATCAAACCATTTTTTCTATGTATATCCATATCAGCTTCTGCACTGTCGCAGATGATCTGGATATCTTCTCCCGGCTCCAAAGTAAAATCATGCGCCCAGGGTTCGATCCAAACGATCAGATAATCTGTGTCATTATTTGAGACGGCAAATTTAAATGAAGGCTTCTGGTTAAAGAACATTTTGAAGAAATTTCTCATGCAGGAATTGAACAAGTATAAATCGCTATATTTTATGGAGTAAGAGAGCTGTGATTTTGTAGAGTGCGCCGTGCGCACCTGTCTTTCGCGATTATATCTGTTAGCTTAAATTATTTTCTGGAGTGATCAACCGAACCCCATCCCTCACCCTGCCTCTCCCTTGAAGGGAGAGGGGTTTAAGGCAGGCTCATTCGCAAGTTAGAGATATCTGCACTTGCTACATCGCGCTGAGCTTGGCAAACCTTAGCAGACACTGACAAGTAGCGTCGAATCAAGGCCGTGACTTAGGGCGCATTGTAATGCGCCGCATGTGAGTGTCGCAATCCAAAATCGAATATCTTTGCAAGATGCTCGCCAGCCAGTAGAGTGCGCCGTGCGCACCACCTCCGCAAATATTTTGCAAACATGAAAATCAACATCAGGTGCGCACGGCGCACCCTACAAAATCTTCCCCTTAGCCCGGTGCCTGCCCATCTGCCACGATGCCCATATCCTGCATATTCTGCGGCGTATAACCCGCCTTGATCAGGGACTGGTTCAAGGCCTTGCGCAGGTAATTCAAATCGAATTCAGTCTGGGCCAAATTCAGCCCCAGTTCAACAATCTGGCCTGAACGCAAAACAGGTGCTCCAGTGGCTTTATCCCATTGCAGCAGGTTGTGGTTTTCATTTGGGTCGGCATCGAGGTTATACAATTCCCACTGGGTGTTGGTGGGATTTTGCGGTTCCCAGTAGCGCACCAGTTTCCATGGTTTTTCAAAATAAGATTGCACATGGTTGGGTTGCACTACCGGGCCTGGTGCTGTCAGGGGATGTCTTTCCGTAGGCTTGCCGGTGGGACTGGTCAGGCGTTCTGTGATATCGACATACCATTGGTATTTGTCGGGCAGGTAGTTGGTGTCCAGCGGTGCGGTGATGTTGTCGTCAGAAACAAACAGCACGCCACGACGTTCTGTCTCTTGCGCTGTACCACGGATGATGGGTGCCAGGTCTTCGCCTGCCAGTGGTTTGACATCATGTCCCTGGATAAATTTGGCCAGCGCCTGCCTGTCGTTCTGGTCATAGCCTGCCAGGCCCAGCAGGGTTGGCACCCAATCGACATGGGTGGTATGGCATTGCACGGTGCGCATGTTTTTGTCGCTATTCACCAGAGGTGAAGAAATGATGGCGGGGATGTGTGTTGCCTCTTGATAGGCACCACACCATTTCTCTATCTGGCCGCCATGGGCACCGGCCAGCTCGCCATGGTCAGAGGTGAAGACCACAATAGTGTTTTGATCGAGGCCGCTTTCATACAGGCGCTCCAGTATGGTGCTTACTTCGATATTCACCAGATATTGCAGGTAGAGATAAAACGCCAGGTAGTTGCGATACCAGTCTTCTGCATTGCTTTGCATCTTGAAGGGGTAAGGCGAAGGGACGACAGCATATTGACCACGCAGGGTTGTCAGTGCCAGTTGGAACTTGTAGGAATAATCGTACTGGCAATCTGGCTTGCTGGACAAATCACCGCGCCAGTTGGCTGGCAGCTTGACTTCGCCGAGTTTGAAGCCGCCAGGATTCAGTGGCACGCGATAGGTGGCCTTGAATTGATTGGGGGCATTGCCATACACTGGTGGCTGGCTGAGCGTGCCTTTCACCGGTGCGCCATAAGGTGCAATGATGTCGCCCAAGGTCGGCGGTGTTGCCGGTGTTTCTACTGCTGGTTGCCACGGAAAAGGATAGGCACCTATATCATGCGGATTAACAAAAGATGCCACCGCCAACCAGGGCCGCAGCTTGAAGCTGGCATTGGTGGGATTGTTACTGTTGATCATATTCGCTTCCACCCCCACGCCCTTGCGGCGCAGGAAGGTGGTGACGAGATCAGTATAAGTCTTGTCGCGATACACACCCAGATTGGGCGTACCAAAACGTTGGTCGGATGGTGTTGAATATTCCCAGTCACTGAATCCCCAGTTTTCCAGGCTGCCATCGGGTGGATTTGATAAATCCCAGCGGCCAAAATAATGCGTCTCATAGCCTGCCGCACGGAACCAGTCACCCATCGTCGGCACGCCGTCTTGCGGCAACCAAGGAAAGGCCGGATCGGTATCAACCTTGAACATGCCCTCAGTCTGCGTCACCCCGCTACGCGCACTGTATTGCCCCGTCATGATGGTGGCGCGGCCTGGCACACAGGCGATGCTGGAGCAGGTATGGTTTTGCAGTGACACACCATTTTCACGCAGCTTGACGAAGCCGGGGAAGAGTTCTGCATATGGATTATCTATCATGCTCCCCTCTTCGAAACGCAGAATCTGATACAAAGGGTCCAGCGGATCATCTGAATAATGCGGCGGATAACGCATCTGATCAACCATGATGAACAGGATGTTTGGCCTGTCTGGCGAGTTACTGGTATCGCTGGTCGATTTTGTAGAATTGCTGGCTGTTGGGCTTGCTGTGCTCATGATCATCCTTTTTGCGGTAAGGGGCAGAACATCGAGGGCATTGCAGCAAGGGCAGATCAGGCCTTCCCTTGCACAAAAATTATCTAATTGTTAATTTTAATACTACTTGTCGAAAAAACAAAGATATAAGTGGGACGTGCACAAAAATTTTCAATTGGCGCGGGGCATCAAAAAACGATGTTCCAATCGCCCTGTGCCATTGAAATGCGTTGAGCTTGTTAAGTGCAGCAGCGTACCTGGCGTGCATTTCAACCAGGCAGGCCATGAGATGGCAAAGTGAGCAATGGATAAATTTCTGCGCAACAGCCCAATGGATTTCAATCACGGCTGAGGGTTGATGAGCCTGATTTAATTCGAAGTTTTCAAGCGCTGTGTATACAAATACTTTAAGTTTTTTTCATACGGAGCTTCCGCATCAACACGGGTAATCAAATCCAGAGCCAGCAACATGTGCTGCCTGTCACGATTGCCTCTTGTTCCATAGCCATTCAACACTAACACTTGCTGGTCAATCTCTTCAATCTCACCGATAAAACATACGTCATTACGCATGCGCTCTGTATGCAGACTGACATAGCCAAACTGTGTCTGTATCGACATCAAGGCATCATTGAGCGAGTTGATAGGAATAGACGGAATCAGCGGTTTGGATTGATTGAGCTTGATCAATTCATTCAATGACTTCAAGTAATTACCACCCCAACGAATTCTTGTAATATCTTCCCCGTAAATTAGACTGAATCCGTTAGCTACACCTTCTTCACTAAACAAACTTAGAAGAACAAATTCATCAGAATAATCTGAAATTATTCCGGTTAATGTATTGCCATCAAGACCATCGCGAAACAGGTCTATCAGTTCCTGCGTTTCCTTCAATTTAATTATTGTTGCATGATGCAAGCTCATTTTTTTAACCTTTCAATTATCTGGCAAGTTATTACTATCATGAGAATACCAGATGGTCCGATTAGTCCCCTGTTCTATAATATGTCGACGGCAGAAACTGATAACGATGCCTGATGAATTGCAACAGCTGTTTTTGTAAGCAAAATCAGGAAAGAGAATTAATCAGTAAACTGGACGTGCGATTTCTGTCAAATCAATCGTTCAAGCAAGCACAAGATTTGTTAGATAGCCTGATAGCCGTTGAGCTTTTCATGGTTAGAAACAGAGCGCAATATAGTGCATCCCGATCAGGCAATCTTGGACGGTCTGCAAGTCGGACCTGCCCCCTAAAAAATCTCAGCATGCACGTCAATTGCCAGAAATGACGCACGCACACAATTCATGAGAATTTGGATTAAATTGCATCACCTTTTGAGCCCATCTCGCAGTCCGAAAACGTAAGCCTGGCTTGGTGGACGGATGTTTGTGCATTAAGGGCTTAAAACTGCAAAATATTGCAAATTGACAATAATCGCAATGTGAAGTGTATGAATCCCCATGATATAAAGGTCTTGCGAAAAGATGCGTTTGATTATTCTTGAATCACTTTGTTCGCATTCCCAAGCCGAAAGAGTAATATGCTTCAATGGATTTTGCATTGTCGGGAATGTCTTCAATGATTGATGTGCTGCAATAACTGAAATAAAAGCAGTAGGAAAATACGCTACATTAATTTTGAGCATTTATGAATAGCAAAGTGACTTCGATTAAACAGGCAAAGCCAACGCCCAGAAAGAAATCCCTCAAATGGCTGGCAATGGGATTTGTTATTTTTGTTTGCGTGTCACTTATATTTATGGATGGCTGGCGTAGCTGGACGGCAAGAAAAAATCAATTGCGTGAGATGGAAGTTTCCACTGCCAATATGGCGCGCGCAATAGCACAACATGCAGACGATACGATAAAAGCGGCTGATGCAGCTCTATTGGGAATTGACGAAAGAATCCAGGCGGACGGTACCAGTCCTGGCGCTTTGGAACGTCTCCACAATTTATTAGTACTAAAGACAGCAGAATTATCCCAGCTCAAAGGCTTATTCGTTTATGACGAGAATGGAAGATGGTTAGTCAATTCACTGCCCTCTACCCCATCAAATGTCAACAATGCAGATCGCGACTATTTCATCTATCACCGCACTCACCAGGGCAATGGCACCTATATAGGGGCGCCGATACTAAGTCGTTCCAGTGGTATATGGATCATAACTTTGTCACGCAGGATAAATCATAGAGATGGAAGTTTTGCTGGTGTTACGCTTGCAACGATAGACATTGACTATTTCAATAAATTCTACAACAGCTTCGATATTGGCAAAGCCGGGGCGATCGTACTAGTATCGAACAGCGGCACCATGATTACTCGTCGCCCACTTTTACCTGACTCCATTGGTAAAAATATGAAGACGACCACAGTTTTTAAAGAAAGCTCGTCCAAGCCAAAGGGAACATTCACCGTAAAATCAGCTCAGGATGGAGTCAAACGACTAAACAGTTTTCAGCGTTTGGATAAATACCCCCTGTTTGTCTCTGCTGCCGTCTCTGAAGATGAAATTCTTGCCGATTGGCTGACAGATACATTGTGGCATGCAGCAGGTGTCACCTTGCTCGTATTCATACTCAGTTCTGTAGGATTTTATCTGATTGCGCAGATGAAATTGCGCTTCAATGCTGAAGCCGAGCTCATCAGAGCGCGAGACGCAATGATTGATCTTAATAAGACTCTAGAGCGCCTGTCTCTTCAAGATGCGCTGACTGAGCTTGCTAATCGACGCAATTTCGATATCACTTTAGAAGAGGAGTTTAGTCGAGCTATAAGAAATGCCAGTTCACTGGCACTCATCATGATTGATGTTGATCACTTTAAACAATATAACGATCTCTACGGCCATGCTGCCGGCGACGAGTGCCTGAGAAAAATCAGCCAGGCAGTTAAATCTTGCCAGAATCGTGCTGGCGACCTGACTGCTCGATATGGAGGTGAAGAACTTGCGGTTATTCTCCCAACCACTGACGTCCAGGGTGCTATATTAATTGCAGAAAAAATACGTCAGGCAATTCACGATTTAAGTATTTCACACGCGGGTAACGAAGCTGGAATTGTTACTGTCAGTGCAGGTGTTGAAGCGCTCACCCCCGCAAGGAATTTGCATAACCCGGTAGAATTGATCGAAGCTGCAGACAATGCACTCTATGAAGCAAAAAAGAGCGGACGCGATCGTGTTTGCAGCAACATTCGTTTGAAAAGCATGGCCAGCTAGGTAAGTCGAAAAGTCGACGCCAGCCAACGACTTCCCGCAGCAATTGCTTCCATTCTTCCCTGGCTTCAACAAGAATTCCTTCCTCCATTTCTTTTCATTGCTGCTTGCAGTTTCTGATAGTCGTCACGGCATTTGATATTGCAAAACAGTTCCTCGCACAGAGTTAAAATAACGGTGTCAACCCGATAATTGCGGAAAAAATTCAATAATTGCGGGAGAAATGGAGATTGCTAAATCTGCAAAAAACACCGTAGAATAAAGCTTGCGCGGGTGTAGTTTAATGGCAGAACGGCAGCTTCCCAAGCTTCATACGAGGGTTCGATTCCCTTCACCCGCTCCATAGGGAAAATCAACGGTTTTAGAACTTCGATTTCCTCCCCAAAAATCTAGCTTCTCCCCAAAATCACTTTGTAGAGCCAACAATCTTGCCTCGGCGCAAGTAATGGCGCTGCGTCGTTTTCACGTTTCCATGACCAAGCAAGTCACTTGCGGCCTGCTCGCCGCGCAGATCGCTAGTATCATCTGCCGCCTTAGCGCGGAGGTCATAGAAGTGGAAAGCCATAATCGCATTCGCCATTTCGGGGTGAAATGCCGCCGCCTTTTTTCTTGCATCGTGGAAATGATTCCGTAATACGGCTGGTGTAAGAGGCATTCCATTAGCATTGATCAACAAGCCTCCGCAAATGCTCTTGTAAGATGCCTTACGTGCAAGAATCCGTGCCATAAGCTCTGCCAGCTCTCCCGCAATGCTGATACGTAGCGGCTGTTTCGTTTTTGACTGTGTGATGATCAGGCAACCATCAATAATATCGTCCTCAGACATACGCAGTGCATCCGCTGGCCGCTGACCAGTAAGGTAAGCCAAGTCCATCGCATCACGCAATGGAGCACTTCCCTGAGCGTATACCGCGTTATACATCGCATCTGTGACGTAAAGCATTCGTTTATCCAGCGAGTGACCTTTAATGCCTTCGCAAGGGTTTGGCAAGTCTGTGTAACCCCACCCGCGTGCGTGATTCCACATGGTCGAGAAAAGGCGTTTGCAACGATTTGCCGTTGTTGGGATAGCCGCACGATCATCGAGGAACATGCGAATATTCATAGGTTTAATCTGATCAAACGGCGCATCCTTAAACGTGTTAAGAAGGTGTCTAATGTCAGACCTGTAAATCTTGGCAGTATTCTTGGAGAGCTTTGGAATAACTTCAGCTAGGTATCGCTTTTCCACGTCAAAGAATGTAACGCTGTGGCGCGGCGCGTCAATGACAATCAGCTCAGTGTATTTTCTAAGCGCGAGGATGAAGTCGTTGCCAAGCGGGATTTCTTTGCGCTTACCGTCGATCATGCTGCGAAGATAATAATATGTCTTGCCTCCCCACTGGCGGCTACGCATGTAGGGCGGCAAATTCAAATTAACGGTTGGTCTTCGACCCATATTTCACTCTCGGCATTATCCATGTCTTTTCTTTAGATGCTTCATTACGCCCTTCAACTGCCGCGACAGTCACAACGGGCTTTCCGATAGCGTTTATCCAAAACGGTAATCTCATCTGCAATAGAGCTTCAATTTGTTTAGATTTCGTTTTGCGTCCGGTCAGTTCGAATAAATTTTCATTAGTCAAAAACATGTAGTTTCCACTTCTCCCAAGCATGTAATGTCCGAAACGCTCTGCATTGCTATTCATCCAGCGCCACAAAGCGAACTGCGTCGAAATTGATGCGAGCGAATTCAAATGCCACTTCAACCGTCAAGAATGGGCCATGTATCACCGTGTTTTCATGCTTTCCAGTTGATACAAACCAATCCCCAATTTGAAACTTCAACCCCGACTGCTGACATAAGGCATCTTGATTGAGCATTACAATATTGGAGACCAAGCAGACCAGCGCATCTTCAGGCACATCACCAGGAAATTCATCTTTAGACTGCAGTCGATTGAATCCTAGAAAGCGTTGTAAATCATCGGTTGAATTGAACCTCTGATTCCGTTGCTGGGCCTCCTCTTTCCGCTGCTGCTGCGTTCCCCTGCTCTTTGCTTGTCCCATTTTAGAGCTCCGAATAATCATCGACCGTCTCGCAAAGATCAAGCGTAATTCCGAGAGGTCTGAGATTTTCATCATATGCGCTTCGATGAAGCTCAAGTTCATCCAATGGCATGACAGAACCGCTTAATAAGCAATTGCATGAAACGTCTTGGTCTTTATTTGCCAAGTGGCCACGACTACGAATTTCAAATGCTTGGGGGTTTGAATAAGCATCAACTGCTGGCGACAAAACCACCGTGTAACGCCGACCTCGATACGTCCGGCAACTCACAACACGCCCTCGTATATTTACTGACAGAGCATTACCAAAACCTAAAAATTCTCGAACGTCTTGCATATAACCTCCCTAATAATTTCACTATTAATTCACCACTCATTGAACAACTTGGGTGACTGAATAACCTTCGTGACAGTGCAGCGCAGCGGTATCGCAAGCCTCGGCGTAACCGTCAAATCGTCCGGCCTCATGAACCCAAGGGGTGAAGCTGACATCACCTTCCTCGGGCATCAGGAACAACGCAGACTCTTTGTCCTGCACGATAAATTTCAACTCTCGCTTAAGGCAGCACATTTTTTCCACCAGAGGCAGAAGCCTTTGCGGCTTCGACTGGCTTCAACGAATGAATGATAGTTTTCTGGGTCTTGCCATTCGTGACGATTTCCATTTCTGCGTTTGCCATGAACGGGAAAGCAGCCGCTAGGTGCCTGTACTTCTGGTATTCCTCTGCTTTGCCAAGACTGTATTCAGCGCACGCTGTCCCCATGGCTGTGTCTTTACTTGCATCAAGTTCCGTCTCGACAAAAACCTTCGTACTGTCGAATGCCTGGCCGTTATCCATCGTTCCCTTGGAATACTTCATGCCAGTGACTTTGATCGTTGAGGTGAATTTCATTTTGTGCTTTCGATTTGAATGGCCTACGCAAAACCGTTTTCCCCATTGAGGCCGAAACATGGGACGGTGGTAATAAACTGCAAGAATGAAGGAATATTGATAGGCGCTTGTTTATGCACAGGCGTGGAGCCTGACGTTGCGTCACAGGTCAACGACTTCATACGCTTCGGCCAATAGTCTTCAGCCTCATTGCAAATCAGGTCGAGCGCTTTTTTATCGCCCCACAGTTCACGGAAAACACGGATGTATTTTCCAAACTGGTGTTTGGTCACTTCGATACACGCATCAACAGTAATCTGCGCGGTTTTGGTTTTGACAACCATGCGCTGAGGTGTTTCGACCTGGACGAAATGCGAAAAGCAGGGATAGGCTGCGGCAAAAAAATCTGTAGGATTCAGAAGCACGTCAAATGGAATAACGGTGTTTGTGTTTTTGAACTCAACTTCACAACGACACCAGCCGCTGTCTTTGTCGCCTTCTTTCTTGCCCTTCTCGTAGAAGCGGCAAAATTTACTGGAAGAACGCAAGCCAATGGTGAGAGTCCGCCCCTTGCCCGTTGGTCGATTCCAATTGCCTATTCGCTCGATATTTGGAGGGCGACCTCCGACCTTCTGCGTATAGCCGTTGAGCTCATATTGGTCATAAGCCCAGTCCACCGAGAGATACTCGCCTTTAATATCGTCATGAGCCAAATCAACTCGGGAGATTGATGGCCGTTGAGCCACCTTGGTAAGGAAGTCAAACAACCGCTTTTCCCATCCTGCAACCGCGTTCAAACACCCTTGCCCCGTCAATGTCACCAACATGGTGGCGCGTTGACCACCGAAGCATACGAATCCCATCTGATCGCCAAGCACCCACGAATCGCGATAAAAATTCATGCCACGATCACGTTTTTCAGTAATACCAAAACCGAAAATTTTCTCAAACTGCCGACTTGCCTCATTAATGATCTGATCGTCAGAAATTAAAGTTTCCCGAGCCGTCTTGTGAAACGTGGTTTCCAGCACTGTGAAATTAACCCAGTCGATTATGCAGGCTTGTGTACTTGATGGTTTGCGTACCATCATAGTTTTGACTTTCCCTGAATCAGTCATCACAAGCGACACTTCGCCCATGTCGTCATCTGACACACTTGCCCATGTGTCGGTATCGTCGCCGCCAATTAGGTTTTCCCCCATGTTATTAATGGGGCGATCTACATCCGAGCAATCTTGCGTATTTCTCGGCACTATCCCAGCCCTTACGGCCTCGGCGGCGATCCGTGCCGGCAGTGCTTGCGCGCTGGCGGTACGTTCGCCGCCGAGTGACGTCTCATGGTCAGTGTGTAGCACAGGTGTAAAATTGGGATGCATTTCAATCCATTTAGTGTGTATTGCACATTTTATGGATGGAGATTATCACTATAAGTTTGTATGGTCAACTATTTAGTGTGTATTACACCCCGAATGGATACAATAACCTCCCTTAGGAGGTCCAAAGGAAAAAAGATGGATAGGCATAAGCGAAAATTAGCTGACAGAATGAAAGAGCTCATTGATACACAAGCAGACAAGCGAGGAAAATTCGCGCAGCTTGAGTCTCTAACCGGCATCCAATCTGAGAACTGGAAGAGCTTTTACTATGGGCGGCAGCGTCCAAATCCAGACATGATTGAAGCGCTTGCGCACACATGGCCGGAATTTGCATTTTGGTTGGTTACTGGCATTGATGACTTTAATAAAGGCCATACAAGCCCTCCAACACCACACCCCTCCAAACTTCGGGAGAGAGACGCCGCTAGAGCAGTCTTTCAAAAAAAGATCGAATTTCAACGATGGCTAGAATCCGCTGATGTGAATGAAAATGACTATCAAGACATCAAATTGAACTTTTACAAAGAGATCAGTGATTTGAGCAGCATTCGACTTTCACAAGAAGACATACTTGAAAGTATCGAAGAAAAAGAGAAGATCACTCGGCCTGATTCAGGTTTAATTTAGCATTAAAAGTAGCGAAAATAAAATGACGATCGAAACATCACAACCGTGACTTGCCCTGGATATGTCACACCAAGTAAGTCACACTTGTGACAGACTTGGTGTGACTTACCGGTACCGAGTCACAGCAAATCAATCACAGTTTCAACAACATTCGAACGATTAAAATCCCTCGTCACGGTTCTATATAAAACCCAACTCGCCGTTGAGGCAGACCTGGGCAATGTTATACATTGCCCAGGCCCTGCCAGAGCTTATTTTTTTTTGTGTCGATCAAGGAAGCGCTACGCTCAAATCCTCACCCGTTCGGTCCTCGCTTTGCTCCGGTCCGCGTGCGGCTTCCGGTTTGTCCTTGACGAGTTGTGACTCTCAGTAGATCGAAAAAGATACGTCTAAAGCAGATATAAAGCACTCCCCAAAGTGTATTTCTCATTGAGTAATCGTAGGAGGTTTATAAGTCAAATTTGTAGATTTTGGGGTGGGCAATTCGTCTTGAAACCCACGTGATTGTTGAATTCTTTGGTTAGCTTCCCAAGCTTCATACGAGGGTTCGATTCCCTTCACCCGCTCCAGTTTATCAATGTCCATACAGCCTTTTTGTCGCTGGAATCATATCTTTACCGCCGCGGCAAGCTTATGCTTCCAAAACGCCTTTGGCAATATTATGCTTCCAAAGCGCTCGTGTTGATGTTCATGTCTGTAACAATCAAGCGCTGCTGGGTTATGAATAGTTGGATTGACGTTTCTGAAGTAACCCTAGACTAGATCTAGAGATTAGAATTGAGGGAGCGCTGCCGCTGGTCATATCACTATGCCATTGGCAGCCCCCCCTGTTTTCAGCAATGCTTACGAGTTCGTGGCCGACCTGAAAGCCTCATAGAGATGCTGCGACGTCAGCAACATGCGTTCACCTGCAAGTCGTCGATTCACTTGCGTGCGTGAAGGGTTCTTACCCGCCAGGCGCAGTTCTTGAACGATCTCCACAACCCGGCGAGTCTGCGCTGCTTGGTAAGTGGCAGATTTTCGCGCTCGAGCCAATTGAGCTCGCTCGGACAAATCGCGACACAGATCGGGAAACCAATATCGCAAACATCGTGCCGATAGACCTAGTGCAACAGCAATCTTGGAAACAGGCGGGCTATCTGAATCATGCAAATATATCTCCAATTGTGAACGTATCAACTCCCTTCGGCAAGATGACGGACGCTGATTCTGCTGGCGCTTCCTCCGCCCATTTTGGGCTGACGGTAGGGTTACCGGTATTTTTGTTTGACAAAAGTTGCCGAAACTTGCAGGCAAACTTCCTATGCCAAAGCAAAAATCTAACAGTTGCACCATACTTGGCCTTTCTCCTTTCGATAGCCATCCTTTGAGAGCTCCTGTTGGCAGCCCTACGTGCCGACAAAGAGCAGCCCGATTTCCTGCGGCGCAAGACTTTACGACCGCGGTCACAAAGACTCGGAAATCCTCCACACTAGGCAAAGTTGGAGTCAAGGCATGCAGCGCAATCAAGTTCGATACAGCATCGGCGCACCATCTCTCGTACTCGCTTAACTCCTGACATCCTTCACTTGTAAATTTTTTTCCGGTGACGAGACATCCCAAACATTCGCAGCAAATGCTGACATCTGGATAACGGGGAATGAAGTGCTGATGCTTTCCACAATGAGGGCATGTTGTTTGAAGCCGACGACCATGAACTACACAAACCTTGCACGCTTCTAGCGCCCAGACTAGTGGGTAGTAAGCTTCTGCAAATTCGTTATACTGCTCCACAAGGCAGTCGGGACACCATTGAGGATGCTCGGCGAGCATCCCCTGCCCGTTGAAGGGAAATAGGTTGCTCCAAGGTAGTACAGTCAAACGCTGCAAATCTTCGACGCCCGTTGACAGTTCGAGAGCAGTAGAAAATCGCATCGCATGCTGACCAAGACCATTGACGGTCTTTGCAAATTCCTTGAAAAAACCGGCAGAGGCCAGATCTCCAATCTTTGGATCAACCGTTGACAGTACTTTTCCAACCAGATGGCGTGGGTTGATTGCATGCGCCCGGCTAGTTCGAATCAAGAAAGACAACAGGCTTTCCTGCATAGGCTCGCCGAGCCGCATTGGCTTCAATGAGTAAAGAAGCGTCCTGCCCGGTGATTGGCCGAGATCTGTAAATCGTGGCAAATCCCAAAAATCGTTATTTCGTTCCATGGCTATGCCCTCCAACAGGATCTCGTTGCGGCTTGCGTTTCCCTGGTTTGCGCCTGACCATTCCGACCGGTTTGTCGTTGCGCGTATCTAAAAGCCCATGCTTGAGTAAATCGAGCAACAAATCGTCTCCAACATCTGCAAGCTCTGACTCGCCCCATACCGCCTCTTCCAATATACGCATGAGCCCCCTGTTTGGCAGTGCGAATCTATTGGCAAAGGTCGCATCGATTTGTGGTGCTTTTTCCTGTATGGCGTGGTCAAGGCACCTGGTCATCCAATCCTTCAAAATGCCGACACAACCAATAGATTTCTGGTAAAAATAGTCAACATCAACATTCAGTTTGGTGGGCACGTAAGCGGAAAGGAGATGTTCAATGTAAGTGAGCGTGCGTTGGAAGTTGTGTGCTTCCTTCTTGCAACGCATGTCGTACCGACCAAAATTGACCACCTGACTTCTTCGCGTCAATTGTCCACTGTGCAGCAAGATATTCAACAAGCTGTAGGTGCCAGATAGAAGAATCGTCGTACCTGTCTCGATAGCCAAAGACTTCAGTGTCTCAAACTGGCATTCCAGTCGATGCCCGTTGCTGACCATCAAAAGATGATGCGCTTCATCGATGATCAACAGTTTGGTGCGGCGACGACGCAAATATTCTTCCACTGACCGACGAAGGCAATTCGTAACAGAGTTTTCAAGATGATCAGTGGACGCGCTATCGTGCAACAAGGACATCTGTCTCGGCACATACAGTTTTCGATCTGAAAAAGGTTCGCCCTGCTCACTCAATAACCGGATATAGAAATCTTTCCAGTCAAAGTTACCACTCGTCGGCGGCACGGCACGTAGTGCAACCACCGGCACAAAATCCCGCTCAACCTCCATTCGAGACCTGGATTTATCGAGAACAGCCTTTCCAACCGCAGTGGCCACCGTACTCTTTCCGACACCTGTCGGCCCAGTCAGGATGATAATCTCCGAGGAAAATTCGTTGCCCATCGCTTGCAACAGTCCCTCGTACGCGGCAGTCGCCGATGGATGCTTGAACATCTTGCCCTTAAATTCCTCAACTGGTGTAGTGTGTTTTTTCTCGCTCATTTCAATTCTCCAAAAAGTTCTAGGTTCACGGCATTGCCCCAAGGGTCTTCAGCAACTTCAATTGCGCCCGGAATAGTGAAATGATCCTGGGATGGAGGTGCATCGGGTTCCTCTGCCATGTTTTGCGCGTCTCGGCGCTGCTGGCGTAGTACTACTTCCGTCTCGTAGGCGCCTTCAAGAAACGCGGCGATGTCGCCAGCCTTGACACGTCGGTGGACGTCTTTCTGCACGTGCCGGGCCCTAATTTCCTGCGAAATCATCATGATTTCACGCTCGGTTCGTCTTTCCAAGACAGCTCGATATTGCGACCTGCACTCCAGCCATTCACGGCGTAAGTAGGCATATGCAACGGACACGTCAAAAGGGTCATAACGGACTGGAAGGGTCTTAATGGCACCAATATCCCTGAATGCCGGATGCCAGTAGTCAATCCTGTTGATAGAAATTCCTTGGCCAGCGTGAACTCTGGCACTCCCCTTAGATGTGGTCGGCAGGCATAGAAACCTGAAGTCGGCGGTGAATGGAATCGCCAAATGTTTCCGGCTGCCTGTGATAGCTAGACCACGCGCCATCGCCTCTTCAGGCGACGTGCCTAGCGCAGAATGCCGCCATTTAGCATAGTGCTCGTAGGCGTATCGCTCAAACAAGCCATTGAGCGCGGATAGAGTCCACACGGCCAACTTACGTGGATCGTGCGATGGCGACATGCTCCGAGGACTTTGTAGTGCCTGGCTGTTACCTGACAAATTATGGAAGAAGGTTTGATTGGCGACACCAAAGAAGCGTTCAATCAACGACCCGAAGCGAGACTTTGCGGCGGGACGCGACTTCTTATGGCACGCCAAGCGCGCCAGCAGTACCTCGAAGTACGCGCTCTCAAAATCGCTCCCTCGATCTACCACTATCGTCGAGGGAATTCGCCCGTGGCGTCTTACGCATTCCCTGATCACCGACATGCAGCTTCGGTAGCTAGGTGGGTCAAAGGTCAGGAAAAAAGCCAGCACCATCCTCGTAAACGCATCCAGCAGGACAGTCAGCCACGCACGTCCCAAGTTCGCGCCTGTCTCTCCGTCGACCATTTCCAGATCAACTTCCGTGTGATCAATATGACCAACTCCGAAAGGTCGTTCGCCGTGGCGTGGAGTCGACTGATCTACCGACCAGTAGAACTCCGTTTCTTTATAAGCAGCCTTACGTCCTTCTCTTGCCAGAATGCGCGCGTCAAGCCGACGTTGCGAAATTTCCTTGCGAAATGTTTTTTCCGAAGGACAAATCCAGCCCTTTTCCCTGCAAACGTTGACCAAATCTCCGTATGCCGCGAGGATTGTTGGCTGAGCTGATGTCAACACCTTGTTGTCTATAACCTCGCTCATCAGGTTGATGACCTCATAAGGCAATCTCCGGTTTCTGTTGCCTCGTGAACTGATGCGCGAAACCAGGCCAAGAAAAGGGCTACCGAAAGCCGCCGCGCCCTGGCGGGCTTGTGCCCTCCAATAGCGCAGCGTCCTGTCTGACACAGCGGAGCCAAGTTCTACGTTCGCTGCCACATCCAAATGAGCCAGGCAATTTGTTGCACGTTGAAGGTCGATCGGCGATGCCTGTTTTACCAGTTTTTCGGCCAGCGATTCCTGCTCATTCATCTCAGGCAAGCCAACGATCTTCCCTTGCGCCACCAAGCTCTGGAACATCGTAGATTCCAAGTGAACAATATCCTTCCCCTCGAACATGAGGAAGATTTCTTGGGCACCAACGTTGACGATTCGCCAGGGCTTGCCATCCCACATGATGTCGGTTTGTGGCTTCATCTTGATAGTACACAGATCTGATGCAGCAATTTGCACCCGTCCTTGTTTTTGGCACACGTATATCTTGGCACTTTCCGAGTCACGGGAAATCGACGTGTAATTTGGTTCAGTCAGCAGTTCGTTGCATAGATCAGCGAACAGATTGCCGTTGGCGATCAACTTGTACACGGCGTCGGCAACAACACCTTCCTTTTGCAGCAGGTCGCGCTGTAGCATCCAACGCTCGTCCACAAGCGCGTCGCGAATCTTCTGTTCATCGCCGCTGGAGGGCATTGGACATGTATCGACAAAATAATCCGACAGAAATTCCAGGTTTCGAACCAAAATCCAGGGGTTCTCTTTGGATGATCGAACCCTGAAGCAGAGTCCATATTGGCGGGCATACTCCTCACCAGCAGGACAGCGCCAGCCACCGTTGTCATCAGGAATAAATCGCTGGCAACCACTTTCATGCGAGGCGATCAGCCATTCTTCGGTCTTACACTCCACCCAGCCTATCCAGCCTTTCTGGATCAGGAAAAAATCAGGTGTGGAAAGGTGTGTGGATTTTTTCTTATTTGCGTTTTGGTAGCTGATCTTGATTGGTGGCGGTTGGTCGTAGAATTCAAACGTCGCTGGGTCGTGCTCCCACAAATAGAGCGCCGGCAGTTCATTTTTGTGACTCTCAGCCTGGATGGTGACTCCCATCTTGCGGCTGGCGAAGCGGGTTGTGACATTGTGCGTACCGCCACCAGTACGACGGCTCGGTTCTGAAGTGCGGATAGCATTGATTATTTGACGTCCCATAATTGGGATATTTGGGGACACCAATAGGTGCTCCAATTCTTCATAAGAAAGCATGGCTTCCTCCATCATTGTCTGCTGCTGCGTTGCCCAGTTCGAAATGGGCAACATAGCCGCAAAAGTAGTTAAAAATCGGGGGAATAAAAGAAGGCCATCGGCTGCCAAGCAAACTGCTTGACAACCGTGTGAACAGCGCAGACAATGAACTCGTAGGAAGCGAACCTGAGAATTCAGTGCGGAAAAAGGCTGGGAGTTGCTGCTCTCGGCCTTTTGCGCTTTTTGGCCCTCGAATCGATAAATGGCCCTAAGTCATGCGTACCTCTCTTTCTTTAATGAAATGCGACCACATCAGTCGCCGATGTGTTCCTGACGCAACGTTGCTAGCCATGCGGCAACGTCACTCGTAAAGGCAAATTTCCCCCTTCTATTTGGAATACTGAATATTCGTATCCCAACTGCATCCATCCTTACCGCTCGCGCAAACGCTGGCTCCGTCCTAAAACCAAGCGTTCGGCGCAGTTCTTCTCCCCCCATTAAGGGGCCAAATTCTTTCAGCATGCGCTCTGTCAAATCGTGGCTGCTCATGGTTGACGTCGATTATTTATGTTTAATTGCGGTTAATTTGTTTACTTAATATCAAATTCGGATTAGGTTTCAAAGTAGCTAGAAATATGGTAATTTCATGCCACCATGCCAAAAACACAAATCCGCAAAGAGCCAAAAGCAAAGGGAAGCCCCAAGAAAGATCTCGTTGAACGCTTACGTGTTACGTTATGGTATCTAGATGTTAAGCAACGGAGAGGCTGGTCTGATTACAGACTGGACCAAGAATTTGCATGGGTGACCGATAGAGACCTGCGCAGTGGGTCAGATAGATTGAGGGTATTTGAAACTGTTCGAAGGCGCCGTGTTGTGCCATCTTCAGGGGACCGGTTAAAAAGAAGTTTCGATCTTATTTCACGTGTCGACTCTCATGCGGACTTTGCCGGTACAGAGGAGTTATTTAATTCACCATTCTGGAGCCTGCTAAAAGGAGATCCAATGGATCTTCCTGAGGCAAAAGAATTCGTAAGCCATTTATTGCCAAAACACAAACTTCACCGTCCCTCCAACGAGCTCTTTATCATAATCAACTTGATAGCAGCTGGTGTGTTAAATGAGCACAGAGATTCAGCTCCCATTACCGCTGCCCAACTCTATGAAGTATCTCTAACCCAAGCAACAGCAGGCCTCTCAAAAAATCTCGATTTCCTTGCTTTGCTCGGAGGATTATTTCGAGAAGCATATCTCGTTTGCGCCCTTGAAGTTTCGGTTGTGCTGAAGCGACTATTCCTTACCGCACTTGAGGATTATTGTTCACAAGATTGGCTAAAGGAAATAGCGACTGATCTCATGGAACTTGGGGAGCGTCGGGTATTGCATTGGCAAATGGCCGAGCATTTTGATGGATCAGGTCTTTATCCCGATTGGCCACCAATAGTTGTCGAACGACCATTGTTCAAACTCGACGATGCAATGCTACAACTCATATCAAAAGAACAGGAGATTTCGGATGCGATGTGGGCAAATTTTGTAAACATAAAACCTGATCGCTAAGCATGATAACTTGGTCCGGAAAGCAATGCTTAGCGCTTAAGCAGGATTTTTTCTCACCAGATCGAGAACTTTCTTGCCACATCACAGAGGCTTCATATGCCCTATTCGAAGCCAATTTCTGTTGAGCGGACAATCACGCTGCGTTGCTCCCAATCCTGCCCTTTGAGCTTCGTGCGTACCTTCAGTTTAATGTTGGCGGGGGCACGCACAATGTCATCTTGGATATAGATTGTTCCTTCTGCCATTAAATCAGTTGCTTTAGCCATTCCGCGTTTAATACCTCGAATGTACCATTCGATGGCCTTCTCTTTGATCGCTTCAGGGATTCCCTCAATTGCAGTCTCAAAATCTAAGCTTGGGTACATGGAGTGGGAGGGTTCTTGATCAAGTGCTTCCGCAATGTCATTAACAGCCTTACGGTAGGTTGCTGAAGCTGCTGCGACAGGTGATTTGCTCATGTGTTCATTTCCTTTTTTTTAGTACGTCGAAAAAGCAAAATTAAGTTATTTTTTGTTCACCAATGATGCCTAAGTAACAACTGCACGAGGTTTTCCTGGCTTGCTACTACTTCGAATCTTCGCGACAAATGCCTCAATCGCCGGGTAGTTGTCCTTTACGAGATCATGTTTCCTAAATTGCTCTAATATGTAGTGCCCCTTCTTGTCGGATACTACATACTTAAACTGAGCTTCGATAATCCCCGCGTCTGCAATTCCATTGAACCAACCCTGTAACGCGACCTCTATATGATTAAGATGACCAGAACATAATGCTCGTTCACGCTTTAGATATTTAGCTGAAGTATCATCGATAGAAAATCCAATTTCTGTATAAGTTGAAGGTCTGTTTGGTTCCGAGCATGCGACCAGTCCTTTGAGCCTACAAATTTCGCAAAAAATTTTGTGGTCGCATACATCGCTTATCCACTCAGAATTTTCCTATCCGTAAATTATTTGTGGCATCTGACGCTGTTTGACCCATTCGACAATATTGTCAGCACGGATTTTAAAGCCACGAGCCCGTAAAGCATCCGCGTCCTTTTGGTGCAATTTGAACTTGCTCCCATGGCTCGGAGAGCCGTTTAAATTCACAACACCGAGCTCGTTACCACGCCGTCCCATAACGTGTGCGTGGGTTTGTCCATCACTTTGTAGGTGGGTTGGTTGATCAATACCAATGTTGCGTTCGAAGCGTCCAGTGATCCATTTTCTATCTTCATTTAGAGTCTGAATGCTGGTGGGGTTGTCTAGTACATCCGCCAGCAGTACCTCATCCAAATACGGTGGTCGGGCGGACTTGTCGTAAAGTTCTTGTAATCGCATGTTACTCCTCGGTACCGTCTTATTAACTTCGGGGATGTATATATCTTCAAGTAAAGCAAAAACTATAGCGATGGTGCAAAGACCGCAGTCGTATCAGTGGTTGATGCTGTGCGACAACCTATTATCAGTGCCTAGTAACTCACCTCAATACTTTCTAAATTTAAATGCAAAAAACATACTGTTAGTGTCATATTGGCATTATCAATAATATAGCAATTGTGCACGCATGCCCACCAGAAAATTACCAGCAATCCGGTTAAGGTCACTGGCACAACACCGGATGGACAGCAATTTAAATCGACTCTTGAAGAAGATTTTTTATTTCTTACCAGACTCAATCGTCTGGTAGAGCGCGTTGAAACTCAGACCATCACGATTGGTTGGGCAGATACCAGCGGCGGAATACGCACATACACGCCAGACATTATTGTTTATTACAGGAAAGATTTGGAGGAGTCCAAAGATTTACCGACAAAAATCGCTGAGGTAAAACCGGATTTCAGTGAGAAAGACAAGGAACGTAAACATCTTTAGCTACAGCGATCAAGTATTGTATGAATTGGAAAAAAAATTTGAATTTGATCTCTTATTCAAGGTAGAGGAAACTCATTAGCCATTAGATTTGTCTGTGGCATTACTTCTTATAGAAATTAGGTCCGAGAGCATATGCAAGAACGGGAGCGCTACGGGAAGGAAGAAGTTCTTTGTTTCGTTTAATGTTCCCGGAATATTTGATTCTATCATGACAACACCAACGGCACTTTGACCAGCAAGCGCCAAGAGAGATGGACTCCATATGTTTTTTGGGATAGCCAAAGAAACAAAACTCTGAACCCCTTTAATCATTGCACTATTTTTATAAAAGTTTTTTATATTTTCAATATGATTTTGGTTGGCATATTTGGGTATAGCATGGTCAATAAATTTATTTATGGATTCGGCTCTATACCAACTATCAACAAAAGCTCGCACAGCGCCATCTAACATATTGGACGGGGCATGCTCAGGATATGGCACTGGTAGAGCGTAGTCTTTAAATTGTTTTGAAATAATCGTTTCCTGATTACCATCAGAAAATGTAATGCAATGTCCTGGATTACTTTCAAGATGTCCGATAAAGTCATCTTTGTGTAAATGGACGATGTTGAAAACATCTGCAAATTTATCTATGTTCCAGTTGACGGAAAAAAGCAACAGATAGACGCGATATTCACTGTTGGCTTTTCCATCAAAATTATTTGCAAGCTGTGCAATGGAAGTAAGAATGAGACGAATTGACTTATCTATTTCATCTAAATAGATTGGTCCATTCTGAGCTAAAGCCATTGCTTGCACTCTTGTGACTTCATCGTGCGATTTTTTATATTGCTCCCCTAGCTTTTGCAAAAAGGCATCGGGCGGCATACTTACTATGTCTTTTAAGGCAATGTTTAAATAATTCCTGTGCTCATTGTCCGTTGTACTATCTGCATATTTGCTCCACGCAAATAGCAGTGCAGCAAACAACACCAGGAACCAAAAAGCCAGCGCTTCGGCAGTCAAGTTCAAATTTGCATAAGCGAATGTGTTCCCATGTGTGGGGTCGCCTGGCAATGCAAGAGAGGAGCGGATAGAGCTCGTAAAAAAAGATGCAAGCGCACCAGCAAGTACAGACATCACTGCGGCGACACCATTAATGAATGGATGCGTCCCAAACTTAATAAATTGAGATTTAATATTCATAAGCATTAAGTATTTCGTTGATTACTGCTGTAGTTGAATTTCTTCACTCGATACAATGAGTCATAATGATTTGTCGTTTTACTTGTAAAAAAAATGCTAACATACCAATAATGTTGTCATTTGATAATTTAATTCATTATCTCTGATTAAAGAAGCGATATTAAGAATTAAATCATTCATGTAATCAATTTACACACACTTTAATAAGGTAAGTATGTCTGGAACAGGTGGTACGGTATACGATGCTACCCCGCCGGGAAGCACATGCGAACGCTTAAATTTTCGAACTATTTTAAATTCCCCTGTTCCCAGCGTAGTTTCTGACGTTGCTAAGTTAGCTGCGATGCAACCAGTGATTTTGGAAATAAAAATTGAAAGTCGTTCAAATTTTAAGGTGGCTATAGCTTATTTTGAAGATAGGCGTGTTGGGGCTATTACTTCAGATGCCTTGATTCGACTTATTGAATGTACTATCCAAGGGTATGCATATGTTGCTGAAGTAAAGAGTGTCTCTGGTGCTCGAGTTGAGGTTCAGGTTTATCTAAAATGACAACACTTAAAATTGCTGGTGGAATTTATCGAGAAATTTGCCAATTCCCTGAGCGTCGGGAAATATTAGGATCTGGTGGACGTGCCGCAGCTGCATTATCAGAAATAAATGATGATATTGAGCTTCATGGATTCGCTCCAGCAGATGAACAAATTAGGTTCGAAATTCAGTCCAGTTTGGCAGTCTATAATTTCCATATCAATTTATATGACTCCACCAACTTTGTAGCATTTCGTTGGCTCTATGGTCTTGCAAGCCCACAACAAGAACCTACATTTGGTCCAGGCGAAAAAGAAATTCAAATGGCCATTAATGGGGACGTGATCCTTCGTTATGGTATGGTTGAAGGAAATGCGGTAGTCAATGCCGATGTAGTCGTTTATGACCCACAAGCACCTCTGCGAGCTCAGTATTTTACTAAGAATGGTTCTACAGCAAAGAATTTAGCTTACATCATCAATTCCTCAGAAGCAAAATTACTAACGGATCAAACAGATCCTTATAAACAACTGAAACAAATACACGAGCTAGAAAAAGCTGCCGTCGTTGTGTTAAAACAGGGACCACACGGTGCTATTGTTTCAGACGGAATACGAACAAGTAGGATTCCGTGTTTCAAAACACCGAATGTCTGGTCCATTGGGTCAGGTGATGTGTTTTCCGCAGTATTTACCCATTATTGGGGAATCAAAAATATGTCTCCGGAAAATGCCGCTTATAAAGCATCACTGGCGACAGCGTTTTATTGTAATGCCGCGTATTTGCCCTTGCCTTTAGATTTTGCTGCCAGTTTTGTTCCCAATCCTTGCGTTCCAACGGTACAACTTGATGGTAGAAGGAAAATATATTTGGCAGGCCCATTTTTTACTGTTGCTCAACGATGGTTGATTGACAGTTTGAGAGAAACATTTTTGAGGCTAAATATCGATGTTTTTTCACCGATACATGATGTTGGAGAAGGCCCTGCAAATATAGTTGCGAAAGATGATTTGGCTGGAATCGTTAAATGTGATGTTGTATTTGCAGTTTGCGATGGATTAGATGCAGGTACATTGTTTGAACTTGGGTATGCAGTTTCAATTGGTCGACCAGTAGTTGCATTTACTCAAATAGAAAATGAAAGCGATTTGACGATGCTCCGCGGAACAAATTGCATGATCGAGAAAGATTTGGATACAGCAATTTATAAGGCTATTTGGTTAGCACTCGAAAAATGATATCTGCATTATTACTATCTGGTGGACAGGACTCTACGGCGATTGCATATTGGCTCCGCCCTGAATTTGGTATCACCGTCGATTACGGACAACGCCCCTCTCAAGCGGAATTGAATGCAGCAAAACAAATATGTACCGATTTGCATATGGAACACGTCGTTGTTAAAGCGGATTGCTCTAGACTTGGTTCGGGCGATTTGAGTGAATCACCGGCCTTATCCGTAGCGCCATCCTCCGAATGGTGGCCGTATAGAAATCAACTAGTGATCACTCTTGCTGCTGGTGCTGCGCTAGCACACGGTGCTCAGGAGTTACTAATTGGCGCTGTCGCTAACGATGCGGGACATGCTGACGGACGAATTGAGTTTTTTAAGGCTATGGATACGCTTATGAGTATGCAAGAGGGAGGGCTACGTGTTAGAGCTCCGGCCATTGAATTGAATTCGACGGAACTAATAAAAAAATCAAAAATTCCCATGGAAATTCTTTGCTGGGCACATTCATGCCATAGATCGAATTTTGCATGCGGCCAATGTCGCGGTTGCGTAAAGCATAAGAACGTTATGTTTGAGTTAGGCGTTTCGCCGTACTAATTGCAGTTCAGAGTTTCGCGTTCTTCATGTAGATAAGGTGCAGAAATCACATTTATGTATATCTGTTTTTGAAGACATATCGCAGTATTCCCCGTACAAAAAAGCTCAACTGAGCAGCAACTGACCCTAAGGACGGAAACGCACCTGGGCGTCGATGTTCGCCAAAAAATCATTTTAAGCAACCCTTTACAAGAGTTTCGATTGAAGCATTTCAACTATTTCTTGACATCATCGTCATAATTGACGATGATGTGGAAATGAGATATCCAGGCGGAAAAGGAAAATGTTATCAACGGCTGATCAATTTGATGCCGCGTCACCATACGTATATAGAATCTCATTTGGGTGGCGGTGCGGTTCTTCGCAATAAACTTCCAGCAGAACGCAACATTGGCATTGATGTAGATCCGAAAGTAATTTCTACATGGGAAGCAGAATGCGTTGGCTTATATGAATTAATAAAAGCTGACGCACTGGGATTCTTAAAATCTTTTGCTTACGACGGCGGGGAACTTATATATGTGGACCCGCCTTATCTGCCTAGTACTCGTCGGCGTCGCAGAGTGTATACGTATGATTACTCTGAAGAACAGCATGAAGAATTACTGTCTTTGCTCGTCAGCCTGCCATGCATGGTGATGTTGTCGGGATACGACAGTGAACTCTACCGTGATCGCCTATTAGGCTGGCGAAAAGTTACTTTCTCAGCTAAAACACATGCAGATGTGCGCGAAGAATGCGTTTGGATGAACTTTCCAGTGCCTCACGTACTTCATGATGCACGACATGTAGGTGAAACATATCGAGAACGTCAAACCATCAACAGAAGACGTACAAGAATCCACGAAAGAATCAGCCGAATGGAAGTTACGGAGCGAAATGAACTCATAAAATGGATTCACGAGACTTACATCTCGACAGGAGCAATATAATGCAATTAGGTGCTATTTTTCTGGATAACGCCGTAGTCAACATAGAATTTCCCGCAGCAGACCAAGAGGTCTTACCTGGTGTGCAATGGGGTTCTATTGATGCCTTTCCCAGTCCCGCATATTGGGCATATCAGGTCTATGCGCGTCGCATTATAGGCACGAAAATAAATTATAAATTAGGTTCTACCTTGAAAGAAGAAGTAGGTGCATGCCTCCTTGGTGGACACGGAATTCCAGCAAATGTTGGCGTTGCGGCCTTTAAGAAAATGAAAGCGCTCGGTGTGTTTGGCGAGGTTCCGCCTCATGAAGATACACTGCACGTATGGCTGTCGGAACCTCTACAGATTGCTGGGAAAGATGTGCGCTATCGCTTTGCAAAACAGAAGGCCAAGTATTTGGCGGCTGCTCTAGATAAGCTTCAAAACGACGCACCTCCAAGTGATTCTGGCAAAAGCCTAAGAGATTGGCTACTTGCCATACCTGGTATCGGCTATAAAACCGCGTCATGGGCAGTACGAAACTGGTTGGATGCCGATGATGTCGCAATTTTAGATATTCACATATTGAGAGCAGGTTTGATCGGTGGTTTTTTCGATACCAAGCTGACAGTTGAACGCGACTATCTAGTACTGGAACAGCAATTCATTAGCTTCAGTCAGGCATTAGGAGTCAGAGCTTCAGAACTGGATGCACTCATATGGCTGGAAATGATGTCGTCTCCAAAAAGTGTGCATGGTATCTTGGAGTCTCTTACTCTTTCTCCAACCGAAAGAAAAAAATCATTTGTTCCAAGAAGAACCAAGCAACGCCATACCGACGCCAACCAAACGACCCTCCTCATCTAGGTGACTGGCCCACGGTTCACCAGTAATTCCCAAGGGGCAGAAATTTAAATCAAGCGATTCAGCAACTAGACTCATATATCCAAGTAGTACGCCAGCATCACGCCAGATGAGGCTGCAACCATCGGCATATTTTGCAAGAGTTTTCCCGGGTTCCGCAATGAAAAGCAATATGGTACCGTCCTCTGGTGGTACAACATTTTCAACTGCCTCCCTGATTTTTTCAGGACTTAGAATTATTGGTTCAATGCCAGCAAGCGTATGGTCAGTGGGAACATATCTTTGCCAGGATCTGTTCTTTTTACTACTTACTAAGACATGAATGGGATGTATCGCCCCAGCAGATGGGGTTGGTCGAAAACAAAGCTGCAAACCAGATGCAGAGTTAGACCATGCTTGTCCGCGACACGTCAGCCACAATAACGTACAAAGATCTTCATCGCTAACTTCATCAAAAGATCTTCGTGTTCGCCGATGTTCCAATATTTTTGAGAGCGGTTTTGTGGGTAATTTTTCTGGCTCAAACAAATAATATATATCGCCAAGCGGCCAACAAAACGGGACGTATATCTTAGGTTCCGGGTGGGGGCGCGGATTACCTAGATCGATCCAAGTCATATCCCAATTCCTCAAATACCGCAAAATACTTATTGCACCCTCGACATTCTCCACACGGTACATTAGATGTGTGGCAGCTATGCGCCCATGCCAAGTATTCACTTGGGACTTCTGACAACTTAACAAGTTCAGCAGTTGACAGTGAGATAGCCGGAGCTTCTATTATCATTTCGCCTTCCTGAAAGTGCATTAGCCGATTCATGAGGTCGATAAATTCTGGAGTTCCATCTTTATGGCTGCCGTCGGATTTTACGGTACCTATCCACAAATGCGTCACTCCAAAAGCAATGGCTTTCATTGCTGTGAGCGTAATGAGTAATTGATTTCGATATGGCCACCAATCACTGGCAGGAGCTAAAGGGTCTGCTCGGGCACCAGCCATGTCGCCTGATCCAAGGGATCTACAATCTATTTGAATAACATAGTGCAAAATGTTTAAACGCTTGCAAATCGCTGTGGCTGCAGCGATTTCGGCTTGCGCTGGGATTTGGCCATAATCCAAAGTAATTGCCACGTCAGGTTTTTTCCACCACGCTAGCGACAATGAATCCATTCCACCTGAAAGAAGTAATGCGGTTTTCATAAACTGATTGCTGTCCACAAAGTTTTATAAATTGCAGTGACGTAGTCTGAGCACAAAATACAGCCAGAACCCTCCATCATCTTCTTGTCCCCGCTTGACTCGTTTTCACAATACATAATGACAGGTTTTCCCTTCGCTCTGGCGTAACCTATTTCATATATTGTGCCAGGATCCATTGCATCTCCAATTGCAAACATGAGATCACATTTGTCTATTGCTTCTAAGTCCTTTTGAACTACATCGTCTGCCGAGCCATGTCCAACATCGTGATAAGGAGAAAAAATCTGCAACCCCATATCACGTAAGTTATTCATTATCTGCTCAACAAGCCAAAGCTGATTTAAGGTAAAAAAAGGACCCGCAATATAGACCATGGGTGAGTAGCCATTTTTAAATCGAGATGATGGAACAATTGGAGGTGGATCGAATCGTTCCAAAGATGCCTTACTCGGAAAACCAGCATTTTCACAATAAAAAGCGGTGGCCTTTGATGCTAAACGTGCCGCCTCGATCGCTGCCAACCCTTGCTGCATCCACTGATATGCGAAATGGGCGACAAATGTGTCACCTGAACCAATTTTCCAAACATGATTCGTACTAAATGCCGGGACTAAACCGATTTCCCCTTTATCGTAAATCAACGCTCCAGACGGCCCCATTTTAATAACGACGATTTCAGCTTGCTCCTGAGACGCAAGTAATGCTGCTATTTCTGAGATATCTAGATCCATTCGCTTGCACATCACCGCGGCCTCATAGCGATTAAGGACTAGTGCTAAATGAGTAGCGGTTGATCCATTTGCTCGAAACGAGGCTGGGTCAGTTACATTTTGCGGGTCATAGACTGCAAACGTTGCTTTAACAACTGCATCACCTTCAATCAAACCAAATTTTACAACCCGCTCGGCATTAATTTGAATATCTGCATAATCGTCCAGTGGCAGATTGATTGTTGGGTTATCGAGGCCATGCGTATAGTGAAAGCTACATCCTTTATTAATCTGTGTAGCGTTTAGCAAAAAACCTTCCAAGGCAGCCCGGCTTTCTATCGCCTCTTTGTTTGCTTCGCTTATATAGGAATGGAGGCGAACCTCCGCACCCATACGGGCAAGTGCCGAAGCTGCTCGACCGCCAGATCCATAAACCTCCAGCCAACTAGGTTGCATGCAGCGTTCGAGATATACACCTCCAACAACATCGATAACGTACTCTTCTTTTTCCATGGTCACATACGCCTTGGTTCGATCCGAACGCGTACTTGCCCATCTCTCTTTTCTTTAACGGTGGCAAAATATTCAGTATGCTGTTCGATACATTCACGCAGACGCTGGACTTTCGGTGAAGCCAATCCTCCAGCAATCTGCCCTTTGTACAAGACGACAACGACACTCCGATCATTAAGCTGATTGATGGCAACTTCTAAGATATCGCCAACATTAATTTGCTCAATAACGTTTTCTTTGGGGGAACTAAGTTGAGTGTCTATAAATAGCTTTTCACATGCATCTTGAGGGATTTCAGGGCCGCCCCCACCGCCTCCGCCACCAGTTCCAGACATAATTATTCCCTTCCAATAGCAAGATCATTAAAGTTAGAGCATCCATTATTTCTTGTCATACCGCGAGCAAGATTAACCTGGGTCAATTTGCATGCAAATTCACTTTAAGTAACTCCCGTTACTTATTTTGAACGTTACGGTAGTTTTGTGTAATTTGCATGATTCTCTTTCAGAATAAATTAAAAATTAGATAATTTTTTGTATTTAACATTCGTTGATTATTGATTAATTAAAAATCTTAATTAAGTTGGTAAAATGTATCATTTTTACAACAATAAAAAGCTGGAGTAATTTTTTATGAAAATATAAATGTGGTGAGCACACTGACTGGTTGGAACACATAATCGCGTTTCGCTTTTACAATCAGGTCGGCATATATTCCGCACGCCTTGCTAGCGGTATGGCAGTACCCTGAGTAGGGATAGATGCAAGATTTTTTCGAAAAAGAGTATTCCTGTTATGTGTGAGGAATGCAGAATCGTTCGATTGTTAAAGGAAAATCCGTCAAGCATGGAAAGGAAATTAACGCCCTTGGTGATGGCTTGGTTTGCATGAAAAAAAATTTAAAAATTCCCGAATCGCTTGCGAATCGATCGGGGGTTGTTGCAAAATCGCAATATGCTGGACAGCAGATCTATATTCTAGTGTAACCAGACTCCGGCGAACTTCCCAGTTAAATTGAAGACCTCAGTTTAGGGCTCTAGCCAATGCGGCACCAAATGTTGTAGCACACCAAGCTCTCTTATTGCCGATGACATACAGGCGTCGCTTTGCCCGAGTAATCGCCACATTAATAATATTGGGCTTGGTAGCAGCCCAACTTCTGGCACCGGCTGTTTTCCCACCTAGAACGAAAACCACGGATTCGCATTCTTTGCCTTGAAATGTATGTACGGTACCTACATGCGAATTAAGCCAGTTAGTCAGCGTTTCGTCATTAATGCCGCTCGCCCATTCATTAACCCTATCTTTCAGCAAGGTGCTGATACCCTCAGCAACGGATTTAAAGGGGGAAATAATATACAGCTCAGGCAGGCCGGAAACTTGTTCGACTAAACCTTGTCGAGCGAATTGCTCAACAATATTAAAAGCATAGTTTGCTTCAGTTGCACTGTAGTGCTCATCAAAATCATCTGCAACGATATCGATCCATCGTGACGGGCCTATTAGCGGACGTTCGGCAGTTCGCTCAATTTCTTCCTCCGGGCGTGGTCCAAACACCATTTTATTGTTGTAGGCGATTTCATTTGCGACTGAGAACATAGGATCGACGCATCGGCGATGAACGCGTAAAGGAGAACCTATCCAAAGTTCTGAGCCATCATATTGCGTAACTATTGCGCCATATCGATTCTGACGATCTGCCAGGTGCTGTGCTGAGTATCTTGTCAGCAAGTGTTCTTCGGGGGCCTGGTGATAGGTAAGTATTTCATAGTCTAACTTCGTATCCATTTTAATGACTGGCTCCACCTGCAAGGGGTCACCGACAATCAAGACACGTTTGGAACGCCAAATAGCTCCCAATGCATTCGATGGCACGGCTTGACCGGCTTCATCAACTAACAATAAGCCGATCTGCCCTTCTTGGAGATTACAAAAACACCGTGATATCGAGGCAAACGTGCTGGATACAACAGGCACAACAAGAAAAAAAGCGGCCCATAGATGAGGAGCCATCGTTGGTAAATGATTTTGGATATAGGTTTCTTGCCCAAGCATGGCTAATGCCAAGCGGAAATTGGTTTCAAAAGGTTTCCCAGCATTTTTTATGAATGCTTTATGCAAATGCATGGCAGTCAAAAACACTTCTGCTCGCGCAGCATGGTAAGCTGGATTGCTCCGAATCAAGGTCTTTTGCTGATCCTCAACAGCTATTTCTCGAAATTTCTCAGGATAAAACGCAGCGACACCCAGTGCAGAACGCAATGTATTAAGTTTGTTTTCAAGCAACGCGATTTCTTTTTCATGTGCGATGCGTGCGGCATGCGTCACTTGTAAATCGGCTTGCGTTTTAGTTGCATGGTTCGAGGCTTGAGCGATCGAGCGTTTCGATTCAGAGCGTTGTGATCTTAGTGTCGCGTACTCTTCTTCCAGTTCAGCACGGCGCAGATTGACTTGTGCGTATTGCGTCGAGTTAAACAGGCGAGCAATTAGCAAACGCCACCAAGGCCAATCCATCGCATACTGCTTGCGCTCTTCAAGATTGTCTTCAACTTGACTTTCTATAGCTTGAAGTTCCCTAGTGTGTTGTTGAACAGTGCTTTGAGCATGGCTATTTTGGAGTTCTGACTGCACCTCTGCTACCTGCAACGCTGCAAGCTTCTCCTGCGCTTCACGCGATAAAGCAAGCGATTTATCGAATTCCTCCATGAGCAACTGCATGTCAGTAACACGCTTAACGGCTTGTTTAAAGCGAGTTCTGGCATGGCTCCAGTCTAAATTACCAACATCTATACTCTCCAACGATTCTGCTATCCCACATTCGCTGAATTTTCCCAATTTATCGATAACCCGATTGCGGTTTTTTTTGTTGCCGAGTGCAGCAGAAATAAGACCCCAACACTTGATTGTTTCAACGCTTTCGTCACTATCATCCTCTGCATTGCTATCTATAGTCTCATCTAGAGGGCTCGAAGAGTCCTGCTTGGGTGGAGCTGATTTTTTCTTATCGGGATTGATCAAAGCTGTTGCAGCCTGCACGAAATAATCAAACGGTTCCCCATCAAACTTCAAGAATTCTGAGGAGACCTTGGTCAGATTTGGCAACTCGCGAGTAATATTTTCAACAGCTTTATTGTTTGCGCTGGCAACGACAATACCAAAATCGAGTAGTTTCTCATCAAAAAAAAAGCATGGCCCATTTACTGATGTGCCCGATTTATTTGGGGGATAAGTGATGAGATTGGGGTTTTTTGAAAAAGCCTTTTCTGGGTTGTCAAATTTTGCAAGCAGCCTTGCTCGCTCAACGATGCGTGCGGCGATCACATCCATCAATAAGGTGGTCTTCCCAGTTCCTGGCGGGCCATTAACTGAAAACATTCCGCCATCTTTCAAAGTATTTAAGGCGGTATTGACAGCGACCTGCTGCATGAGAAACAGTGGAAATTGGCTGGGCCATCGTCCGACTGGGAAGCTTCGGGAAGCAAGCAATGAATTGATAGTATCGAGTGATGTCACATCCACTCTTTTACCAATCTTTTGTTCTCCTTCAAGGTAACGCTGTACCTGAATCGATCCAGGGCCGCTTTGAGCGGCGTTTCGAATACGCTCTATATCTTCCAAGTAGAAAGAATTGATAGGATCCATTTCTGGTGGTGGCTGAATTGGTTTCCCTTTGCTATTGATGATAGGAACGCGATGTACATATATCTGCTCCTTTGCCATTAGCTCACGCGGCTGCCAATCCAGTTCAGAAATTAAGAAATCCGTAACCTGAATGAACCACTCAGCATTAGCGAATAATGTGTCAGACTCGGAAAATATTGTTTTGATCTTGTCTTTCAAGGACTCCAGGATTGTTGCGCAACCTAAGATCTTTTGATGTTTTCTTTCTGCGAATGCTACGGCGAATGCTGCAAGCTGCAAGGTGGAGACAATTGGTATGCCTTTGGCTGATATCTCGATTGAGCATAGGAAGGTTTTACCTGTCTTGGGTCTCGTATGATTACCTCCAATATCTTCCTCTGGGGACGTGCGAAACAATTCGAATAACTCGGTTTCCAATATTTTTTTCTGCACCAGGCCGAAGTACACAAAGTATTTGTGATCATCTACTACTGGGCTATCTGTTTGACTCCATGGGAAAGAATTCTCATATCGCAGTGTGTAAGTGCGCCGCCTACCAGGTTTCGGTAGATCGGGATACATCAGGGCTTCTACGTCGAACCAGTAGCGAAGTGTGTTTGTATATGATGCAGGCATGCAGACTCTCTAAAATATTTCAAATATTGTAACATTTGCGGGATATTTGAAGTCGATATAGGCGGAATCGTGTGATTCGGTTTTTATCAAATCAGAGATTGAAGAAAATGCTAACGATAGGAAAAAACCAGAGTAAGGAATACCTGTAGCGCTATGGTCCACGCTCAGTTCGGACGCGATCTACGCTAGCTAAGATAAAGGCACAGTCATCCCACCACGACAAATCCATTTCAGAACGATGCTCATAGAAATGGCAAGTAAAGGTTCAAACCATTTCGTTCGTCACGAGGGGCGCACGTGTTTTCAATCGAAAGGCTTATTGTTGACTAGCCTGTTAATCGCCTCAATCCCGGCTTCCATCTTTTCTCGAGCAGAGGAATTGGCCGAATGCACGCTCATCTTGGGTGGCTTGAAGCCATGCAATGCGACAGTTTCCTCTATCCACAGCACCACATCATAGCCAGTACCACGTTGATCATCACCCAGGTCATGGTCCAAGCTAATTTCGACAACCGCATTAGTTTTCAGCAGGTCAATGGCTTCGTTCGGCCAGTATACGCGTACCCAGCCTTCCGGCGTGGCACGTTCATCGTCCAGAAACACTCGTAGCGCAAGAGAAACTGGATTGGGTGAAGTCATGGCAGTGTGAACCAAATTGTCGTGCGCCATTAAGCGCTCATAGTCCTTACTGCCAAATTCGCGTCCGACAGGTGTGACATTCGCCCAGAAAGAATCTTCTTTTCCCAATGCGGGATCAGGAGGCTGTTTGAGGTAATCATCAATAAGCTGTTTCTGCGTTTTATTAGTCATGGCAAAACTTCCTATGCTCGCTATCAAATGTCGAAATCGTGTTTTTAGAACTATGTTGGAAGTTCAATAATGAGGTTTGGGTCGAATTGACCATTCTCAGGCCTACCTGCGCGGGTTTTGTATCCGCATGGATTGCATACAACACGGCATTCTCCAATTTGATAATCAAATGACTCATGCATATGCCCATGGATCCAAACATCGGCCTGAGAGGCGATCTCATCTAAATTGGAGGCATAGGCCGCAGACACCATTTCATTGGCATAGCGCTTCGAGACGGATTTCATGGAGGGTGCCATGTGAGTTACGACCACCGTTTTCCCGGTGAAGGGCTCGGCCAATTTTTGCTTAAGCCAAGATTTATGCTGTGAATGAAACTTTGCTGTGTCTGCTGATCTGAGTTTGCGATAGCTGGCGCTGGCCAAACGTATGCGCTTGTAATCAACCATCACTGCTTCTGCCTCGCGCATAGCAAATTGCCGATCACCATCTCCAAATAACCGAAAATCCGTCCACAGGGTTGCACCGAGGAATCTGACATTTCCAAGAACGAATTCACTGCAGTTCAAGAAATGTACATTACCTGCCGCTGCGCAGGCAGTCTGAATATCTTCCTGCACGTGTTCCAGATGTTTGCCATAGGATTCATGGTTGCCGTGCACATACAGCACAGGAATACCCGCAAACGTCCGTGCAGCCCATTCCACTGCTTTCGCACCGGTATCAATATCTCCGGCCAGGACCACCACATCCGGTCGACTGATGGTAGGATCAATGATGGGCGCTGCGTCACGCCACAACTCATGATGAAGATCTGATAAAGGCAAAATACGCATGGTCACTTTCAATAATTAAATTCCTCTTTGTATAACGGATGGAAATAAGTTCACCTTTAAGTGCTGAACTCGGATGTTTGAAAATAAATTTCGCTTCTGTTCATTAACTACTTATGAAACGCATATTCATCGACACAGAATTCACGGACTTCCTCGACCTGCACCTCATTAGCATAGGGCTGGTGAGTGATGCAGGCGAGGAATTCTATGCCGAGGTTCCATACCCTGATGCAAGCTGCAGCGCCTTCGTGCGTGAAGCGGTCATCCCGCTGCTAGGTAGGATACCTGGCGCAGCAATGACAAGAGATAGTTTATGCCAGCAGCTTCTCGTTTGGCTGACTGCCATTCGCCCAGATAGCGAGAATATAGAGATTTGCTACGACTACCAGACGGACTGGGATCTGTTTATTGATGCCCTTGATTATCAAGTTCCGGCCTGGTGTTGTCCGCGTCTAGTTGCTAGCGATATCAATGAAGTTCTGAAGTATGAATTTTATAAGAAGCATGGCCTACCTCAACATCATGCTATCTATGATGCCAGGGCAAATCTGGCAGCTTTTCAAGATACCATCAACGATCCTCAATAATGTGCTTAAGATGTCTTTTTATTTTCTATCTGGCAGCTTTTTACCCGCCAACAGCAGATTGATACGATGGCTCCAGTCGTCCGCAGCGGCATTGCTACCCACTTTCATGGTCACCGAGGTGGACTCCAAGTCATTCAGATAAAACTTGAAACGATAGTTGCTGCCTTTGACCTGGTGGACACCTCCCTGATTTTTGATGTCGTTGGTCCACAAAATGTCCCAGTTACTGATCTCAGAGAAATCCACCACCCACACGCAGTGGCCGTTATATTTCATGAACAGCACCTTCCTGGCCTCTGGGTCAAACATGGTGCAATCTTCTTCACGCGTAAACCCCAGTGATTTACCCACCTGGAAAGTCGTACCGAATTCCTGATTGACCGATGCCAGAGTAGAGACTAGCCGTGCTTTTTCTTGTTTGCCTATATATCTGATCCAAACAATGAAACCGCCGATGATCAAAATAGCGACCAGCTTCTCTGTCCACTTCTCCATCCCACCAAAGAGCAGAATGAGAGCGGTCACGATACAAACCAAGAGATAGGCCGTACCAAAAAGAGTAGCCAGCGTGTGCGAAGAAGCAGACGTCGATATATCGTAAGGGGTGGGTCGTTTCATAAAAAAGGGTAATTGGTGAATACCGAGGCCAGAAATTCAGTTGCGCCTGCGTGAAGTAATTGGCATGCGCTATTGCCTGGCCACCTCTGCCTGGGTTGGCACATTCACGAGCCAGAAGCGATAGTCCTGGGCTTCATTCCAGTTATATCCCAGTGTCATCATGATGCTACCGATGTAGTAGTTACCATTGGGGTTGAAGAACAGGTCGTAACCTGGTTTATTCGGAAACAGATGCTGTGGCGGCAGTGGGCCACGAGTACGCTGCGCGCCGGTGTGCTGCGCACCGCTGACGACGCCAAAGCTCTTCCACATCAGGCCAACATCCTTGAACGGCGTGTTCCGCACAATGTCGTCACCACAGACATTGAGATTGTCGTAATTGACAGAGTGTTTTGCATCGCTCCAAACCGTAATCGACACGTTCACGCAGTCATTGGCTGAATAACGACCAGGCACGCCACCGGGTGGCATACCGTAAAACCACTTGGGTAACTTATTGACGTTGACGGCAACCCTGGGCCAGTCGGCAGAACCACTTGTTCCAAAAATGTCTTTGGCAGGCAGGTTGCTGAGACGCAAGCGTCCATCTGGCGCGAGAGCACCAGTTTTGTTATTTCCACTCTGGACGGGGGCGACGATGGCATTGCCAACCGTATTGATGGATGCGTTCAGTCTCTCACCAAATGTCGGGCCAGAAGCTTGGACAGTCTGCCCATCTTTGCCCTCTTGTTGTGACGTTGGCGCTGTAACACATCCTGTGAGTACAAAGATGCTAGGAGAGAAAAAGGCAAGTGCAAGCCTTAGCCTATAGTGGCTGCTGAATTTCATTGCCTTATCCTTTTTGTCAATATGAGGAAGATTACCCGTGGTTTGATTGCCATCATATCGTGAAAATTGGCTTATGCCAATTACTTCACCACATGCCCAAGATAAAGTGCTGATCGCCTTCGGCGCAGCCGTGCGGCAAATCCGAAAAGAAAATGGCATTTCTCAGGAGGAACTGGCGTTGAAATGCGATATTGACCGCTCGTATATGGGATCAATCGAGCGTGGTCAGCAAAATTCTGGGCTTCTTCATATTTCCAGAATTGCTCAAGCTCTACATATTTCAATAGCTGAATTAATGACTACGGCTAAGCTGTAAGAATTGGAAAAGGCAATATCTGTGCGCACTCGACTTGGGTTGGTGCAATCGAATTTCCACTTCGCACCGCCATCTTAAAATAATTACAATAAATCAGTTCGTAGTTGCAGAGCTCACGAAGATGAGCCTAGCAAAGAACATCTGGGTAATTTTCTGAATATATGCACTTTGTATTTTGAAAATTATTTTACCTATTAAACAATGAATTGTTTGATGTATAAATGTTATTGTATAAAATAAATATTTACCTGAATTATTAATGGATTTTGCGTATGCGGCGTGGAAATGAACGTTTCGGCGTGCCAAAAGAAAATCTGCGGGCAGCAAAAAAATGGGCCGAAAAGCAAAACATTCAAGCTTTTCAATGCTATGTACCCACCCGCACAGAGGTTGCAAACTTAAGTCGCCAGAAAATAACTAAAATTCTTGTGAATTGGATGTGCCATAGCCCAGTCGAAATCATCCCGAGCAGAAGCCAGATCATTGAGGTAAGGGACATCCTGCTCTCTCATGAGGATGTCGATACGCTCAGCAATGTAATAACGATGTGCAATTACTATATTGCAAACGATTAAATTTCCGTTGCGCCTCAAAGTATAAAAAAAGCAGCCCAGAGGCTGCTTACAAACGGAATCGACGTCGAGGAGATGTACGCTTCAACTACAGCAGTCAGGTATTACAAATCAATGACTTCTTATCGTATTTGTTGCGTAGCAAAAACAAGCGTCGGTTTTCAGACACTTCATTTCAAAAGTCACACCGAATAAGAAAATTTTTACTATGCATTCTTAAATAGTCATCAACAATAAATTTTTTTGGACATTTTGCACTAAGTGTAATAACTAACGTGTAGCACTTATGTATTAGAAATAATGGCGTTTTTGAACGCATGAGATATGGCCGTTCGATTATCGTACGATCACTTTTTCGACAATACCGTCGCATTTGCAAAGATGTTGTTGCGAAATTAAATTAAAGGTGTAAGAAAGTTTTAGCAAATAAGAGAACAAGTCAAAGAAGGAAATGCTTCGAGTGTCGTAGCAAGTTGAGTAAATCCTGCTATGCGATCAAAACATATTTCAAATGTTATATACAATTAAACAGTCGCTAGCCCAAGTGCTAATTTAACATTTGCCTTGTCCAGCAAATTTTAGAGTGATCTGTCACAGTGACCAGCGTAACAACTTTGATCAAATTCCATTATTTCGTGCTGATCTTACTGAGGAAGTGGTGTCCAAGGCAAGTGAAGCATGGCATCAAGCACTGCCTTCTTTGACATCCGCGCCCAGGTTCGCAACACAAGCTTGCACCGTTTCCTCGTAGGAATGCAAAGTTAAATGGGCGCTGGGAATTGCTTGAGGAGTCTGGCTGAATTCCTCGAAGGGATTGTTCAGGCATACGGCGAGCGTTATTGCATGAGGCATGCGTTGACGGTTTTTCAAAACAGATGCTTCAAGGAGATTTTGCTCATTTTGAGGGTCGATGGAAACAAAGCAAACCATGGCAACAAGTTCGGGTGTGCTCTCGCCTGGTGGTGGGGCTTCCAGGTCTTCCAGGGAAAGATGCCTGCCATCCAGGTTTTGAGCACGGAGAACTCTGACCAGAATTTCTGCCGCGAATTCGTTTGCTACTGAACCAAGACCGATAGTCAGTATGATGGAGCCTGCGGGCACATTCAAAGGCCCTTGCCATTGACCGAAATCGCGCTCTCGTTTTGACCGCAAATGTCGCGCTGCGTTAACGCCTTCCAGCAAGGTGACACTCGAATTTCTCTTCCACCATTTTTTATTTTCTTCTATAGATATCAATAGAGAAGTGACTGCATTCGTGACTCTTGATTCCTCTTCTCTGGTGATGGCGCTCTTCATGAAATCCATTTGTGCCAGGTATAAAGCAGGCGTTAGCACCACGTCGCAATAACTGCTGAATGATTTTCGTTTGAGAAAGCGTTTTGCACTTCCCGTGATTTCCTGTGCGTCGCCCGCCAGTGCTCGTTGATAAAAATTCTCTGGCATGGTCAGGGCCGGGATTTCACCGAGCAGGATTTCCAGGAATTTGAGCGCATCAACATAATGTCCAGCTACAAGCAGGCAAAGCGTCAGCGGCGTTGAAAGGATGAGACCGACAGGCCCCCATATCCAACTCCAGAAAATGGCGGATATCACTACCGAGAGTGGCGATAACCCAGTCGCATGGCCATAAAGCCGGGGTTCCACAAGCTGCGAAATGACCAATTCGACGCAAGCAAACCAGGCAAAGCTCAAGATTGCCAGTGTCCAGTCCGGTGAAATCGCGGCTGCCAGCAGCGTGGCACAAGCGGCCGCGATCCATGCACCTACGTAGGGAACGAATCGTAGCGATGCCGTGAGTATCCCCCATAGCAGGGCTTGTGGAACACCGATGATGGCGAGTCCCAGGCAAATTAGCGTGCCAACCAAAAAATTCAGGGCGAGTTGAGACACAAAAAACCGGGACAGGCGATTACCGGCGTCGTTGACTGCCACTGTAGTCGCTCGCAGGTTATTCTTACCAATCAACCTGATGAAGCGGTCGCGCAGATCTTCACGTTCCAGCAATACAAATACCAGGACAACAAACACGATACCCGCAGTCTCAATTGGTCCCCAGACCGAGGCAGCGATACGCGTGAGAATTTGCAAGGGCGAAGACGCCGGTTCACGCAGCTCCACGGGAACTGGTTTACTTACATCTGCAGGCCCTGGCAAATCCTCTGTCCTGGTTGACAAGTGATTCGTCTTTTGACGGCTTGAGAGTTGATTAAACACACGATCTGAATGCTTGGTAATATCACCAAGCTTGCCCAGAGTAAGTTGATCCAGCACCACCAGTTTATGATGGATCGTGCTTTCATACTGTGGGAGGCTTGACCCCATTTGTATCAGTTGGGAGGTAATTAGCGAGCCGGTTGCGAGCATTACCAATGTGAGTACAAGAACGCTGGTCGCAACGGATCCTGTCTTCCCCATTCCAAATCGCGTTAGCCTGCGCACCATTGGTGCCACCAAAAAACTAAGCAGGATGGCCAGCGCAATGGGGATGAGCATCTCCCTGCCAAAGTAAAGTAGTGCCAATACCAGTGCCGCACCGATAATCTTGCTTAGTTGACTGGTGCTCTCTTGAGATCTTGCCTGGGTGCTCATGTACTGCTCCAATTTGAGGATAGTGTGTGGCTACGATATCTGTAGCTGTGTAGCCACCCACGTCGCTATTTCAAGATCAAGATACAAGCCAGGCACCCAGCGCGCGCAAACTGTCCTCGGTCAACTCGCCGGCTGCAGCGGCCAGACGCAGGCGTCCCAGGAGATAATCGGCGCGGGCCTGGACCAGGTCCAGTTCCGCCGTAAATGACCTCTGCTGCGCATCCAGAACGTCCAACTGAGTACGTGTGCCAACATCGCGGCCAAGTACGGTCGCCTCGAGGGCGCTACGTGCCGATACCAAGGCCTGCTCCAGGGCAGCGATACGGGAAACTCCGGTCGTCACGGCAAGGAATCCATCTTGCACTTTGATGCGCACATCTCGTCGCGCAGCATCCAGCTGGTGCTCGGCCTGATAGCGTTTGGCGACGGATTCACGCTGGCGTGAATCAAGTCCACCACCTGCATACAAAGGTATATTGAATTGCAGACCCACGATGCTTGTCCTTTCTCCATTGGGTGCGACCAAAGGTGACAGACCGCCACTCTGTGCTTTCGCACCATAGCTGGCCACAAGATCCACAGTTGGGCGTCCGGCCAGACGGTACTTGTCAATTTCAGCTTTGGCGATATCCCGTTCCGAACGGCGGCTCTTTACAAGGCTGCTCTGATTCTCCGCTTTGGTCTGCCAGGTGAGCAGGTTCTCCGGCTCTGGCCGCACAGGTGGGGATGAAGTCAGCCTGGAGAGTTGATCCGGTTGCGCACCAATAGTCTCGCGAAACTGGGTCTGCCTCAGTTCCAGCGCGGACTGTACCGAGAGCGCGCGTGCATTGACGCCGTCTAGCCTGGCCTGCGCTTCCTGCACGTCGGTGATCTTGCCTTGGCCTATGTCAAAACGCGCTTTGGCGCGATCTCGCTGATGGCGGAATGCGTCCTGTTCGGCCTGCACAACGCGGAGCGCCTCTTCCGCCACTAACACGCCGAAATAGTTTTCGGCCACACGCAGAACGAGATCTTGTCGCGACGCATCGAACTGAAATTGTGACAGCGCAGTTTGCTCCCGCAGTTGCTGCCGGTTCGCCCGGGCAGCCATGTCGTACAGTGGCTGTACCAGTTGCACCGTCATCTGACGCGCTGTCCCCGTGCTATCTGTTGGAACCAAGGTCGAAACGGCTGACGGAGCATCGGACGTGAGGTGATCATGGATGCGGCTGAGGTTTGCCTGGAGGTTGATGCGCGGACGTAACAGGGCATCACCCTGCACGGCCTTCTCGCGCCCCGCAGTCAGCGCCTCACTGTCGGCCAGGCTGGCCGGATCGTATTGCAAAGCCTGGCGATAAGCTGTAACCAGGTCGATGGCATTAGCGTGTGGGACGTTCAGGCCAAACAGCAAGCAGATTGCAGCCTGCGTCGCCCGCATGGAAATATGGGTAATCTTTTTCATGGAAATATCTCTTTCTTTAACTTGTCATCAGACTGCCATTGGGCGCTGCGCCCGATAGCAGAGCGCATACAGCGCTGGCAGGAAAACCAGGGTCAGCAGGGTTGCCACCGTCAGGCCACCCATAATCGCCCAGGCCATAGGACCCCAGAACACTGATTCGGTCAGCGGCACCATCGCCAGGATTGCAGCCAGCGCGGTCAGCAGGATGGGGCGCAAGCGACGCACTGCAGATTCAACGATAGCTGTCCATAACGGCATGCCGTTTGCAACCTCTTCATCGATCTGCACGACCAGGATCACTGAGTTACGGATGATCATCCCGGCAAGAGCAATCACTCCCAGCATCGCAACAAAGCCGAACGGGATTTGGAAGGCAGCCATAATGGCACTTACACCTATCAGACCCAAAGGTGCAGTGAGCAGCACCAGTGCCATCTTTTTCATGTCTTGCAGCTGTATCATCAGCAGTATCAGCACCACGATAATAGTCGCGGGCATGACGGCGGCCACTGAAAGCTGTGCCTTTGCGCTGGATTCAGCGGCACCACCAACATCTATGCCGTAGCCCATTGGCAATTCCTTGGCCAATGCCTCTATCTTTGGTTGCAATGCACTTGTTACGTCGGGTGCTTGCGCGCCCGAAATGTCTGCCCGCACCGTCAGTGTGGGGATACGGTTGCGACGCCACAGCTCGCTGTCTTCGCTGTCGAGTGTGAGCCTGGCCACTTGCGAGACCGGTACAAATTTGCCATCGCGCAGATATATCTTCGCATCCTTGAGATTGTTGAGGTCAGTGCGCTCCGCATCGATAAGGCGGGCTACTACGTCAATGTTTTGGTCATCTTCACGGAATTGAGTAATTGGAGTACCAGACAACGAAGCTTCAAGTGCAGCCTTGATCTGATAAGAACTAATGCCCAGTGCACGTGCCTTGTCCTGGTCTACATCAACCCGCATGCGCTTGACACTTTCACCCCAGTCCTTGTTGACGTTACGGACAAAAGCATTGGTGCGTACAATTGCAGCCACACGCTCGCCTATCGCACGAACCTTTGCGTTGTCAGTGCCATACACACGGAATTGAACGGGGTAGCCAACTGGAGGTCCATTTTCCAGGCGATTGACACGACCCCTGACATTTGGCAGGCGGCTTTCAAAAATTCCCTGTATCTTTGCCACGGCACGCTCTCGGGCCTCACCACCTTTGGTCATCACCATCATTTCGCCCAAGTTGATATTTGGCGTCTGCGCATCCAGCGGCAAATAGAAACGGGGGGCACCATTGCCGACGAAGCTGGTTACCGCAACAATGTCTGCGTCATCCTTCAAGAGCTTTTCCAGTTCGCGCACTTCGCTCTGGCTGGCTTCAAAGGTAGCAGCCTTGGGCATCCACAGATCCACCATCAATTCAGGGCGATCAGAGGCGGGGAAGAACTGTTGCGGCACTGCTTTGAACAGCACAAGCGAAGCGGCAAAAACTGCCAGTGTGATACCGATCACCCAGTGACGTCGCACCAGGCAAAAATTCACAAACCAACGAAACTTCGCATAGAAACCGCGTTGATAAATAGCATTCTCATCATGTGATGCATGTGCATTTTCCTTCAACAGCTTATAACCAATATATGGTGTGAAAATTACAGCGACGATCCACGACAGCAGGAGTGAGATACCCACTACCTGGAACAGCGAATACACATACTCGCCTGTACCAGATTTGGCAAATCCCACCGGCAGGAAGCCGGCTGCCGTGATCAGCGTGCCCGTCAGCATAGGGAAAGCTGTAGCAGTGTACGCATAAGTAGCAGCGCGGAATTTGTCCCAACCTTGCTCAAGCTTCAAGGCCATCATTTCTACCGCGATGATAGCGTCATCGACCAGTAATCCCAGGGCGATAATCAGCGCACCCAGGGAGATGCGTTGCAAATCTATGCCAAGCAAATACATAGCCAGGAACGTCAATGCCAGCACCAGCGGGATACAAAGCGCCACTACCAGGCCAGTACGCAAACCTAATGAGAAGAAGCTCACAGCAAGTACAATCAATACTGCCTCGGTCAGGCTCTTCTTGAATTCATGGACCGAATGCTCAACGACATGTGGCTGATCGCTGACAGCATGTATTTGCACGCCTACAGGAAGGTTAGATTTAATTCTGTGAACAGTTTCGTCCAGTTTGGCACCGAGATGAATGACGTCGCCACCCTTGCGCATGCTCACTGCCAGCCCGATCGCGTCATTGCCGTTGAAACGCATCCTTGATACGGCAGGTTCGACAAATCCGCGTCGCACTTCGGCGATATCACCCAGCCTGAAGGTGCGTTGACCAGCACGAATACCAATCGCACGTATGCCTTCAACGGAGTCGAATTCGCCACTGACGGTCAGGCGCACCTGCTCAGCCGAGGTCTGCACTGTACCTGCGGCGGCTACAGCGTTCGCCTGCGCCAGAGTGGATGCAATCAGCGCTGGATCGAGGCCAAGTGAAGCTAATTTTGCGTTGGAAATCTCTACATAAATTTTCTCGTCCTGTTTGCCAAGCAGATCAACCTTGTTGACATCATCCACGCGCAGAATCTCGCTACGCGCATCGTCGGCAATCTTGCGCAGGTCGGCGTAGCTGAAGCCATCACCCGTAATCGCATACAAGTTGCCAAAGGTGTCGCCAAACTCGTCATTGAAAAGTGGCCCTTGCACGCCCTGTGGCAGGGTGGCTCGTATATCATTCACCTTCTTGCGCACCTGATACCAGACATCCGGTACGGCACGCGGCGGTACATCTTCCCGCAGGTTGATTTTTATCTGTGTCTCGCCCGGCTTGACATAGGTTGACATATAGTCGATTTCTGCCACTCCCTGCAGCGCACGTTCCAGCTTGTCGGTCACCTGATCAGCCATTTGTTGCGCGGAGCTACCTGGCCAATAGGTCTGCACCACCATGGTCTTGATCGTAAAATCCGGGTCTTCCTTCTGACCCAGGCGGCTATAGGCCAGCGCACCCGCTACTGATAAAAGCAACAGCAGAAAAGCGATCATCTGCTGATGCTTCAGTGCCCATTCTGAGAGATTAATACGGCTCATTTGCTCTCTCCCGAAGCGACGACGGGTGCCTGATCGACCAGTTTGACTTGCTGGTCAGCATGCAGCTGGTGCACACCGGCAGTCACGACAATTTCTCCGCCAGTCAGCCCGCTGGCTATCAGCACGCTGTCTTTCTGTGCTGCACCCAATTGAATATTGCGGGCAGCAACACGTTTCGTTTTCGGATCGACTATCCAAACCTGACGTTGGACCTCGTGGTAGACAATGGCCGTCAGCGGCAAGCGGATTGCACTGCTACCTTCGATATCAGGAGCAAATACCGACGCGGTCATACCCAGTCGCAGCAAGGCAGGATCGGGCTGCTCGATAGCGATGCGGGCCGAGTAAGTACGCGTCACGCTGTCGGTAGCCGGAGCCAGTTCACGTAAGCTGCCATTCCAGACCTTGCCTGGGTAAGCCCAGACAGACACTTGCAGTGACTTGGCTTTGCGAAGTTCATCCACACGTGACTCAGGGATACTGATCGTCACTTCGCGCTCGCCATCGGCATCCATAGTCACGACTGGCTGGCCCGCTGCAACTACCGACCCAGCTTCTGCATTGATGGCGCTCACGACACCATCGCGATCTGCCACCAGGGTTGTGAAACCCCGCAAATTAGCGTTCATTTGCTGGCGGGCTTGCGCCGAACGCAGTTGCGCCTCGGCCTGGTCCAGTGCCAAACGCTGGTTATCAAGTTCCGCCTGCGATGCAAAGTTTTTTGCCAGCAATTGCTGGGCACGTTGCACATCAATTTTCGACTGCGCGACGCGGCTGCGTGCGGCATCGACATCGGCACCGGCGGCATTCACCATCAGCATTTCCTGTGATGGATCAAGTTGCAGCAGTGGCTGGCCACGCTTGACGTGACTACCAACTTCAACCAGGCGCGCAACAATCTTGCCTCCGGTACGAAAGCCAAGCTGGCTTTCGTACCGGGAACGAATTTCACCTGAATAGTTGGCACCCACCGAACCTGTGGTCCGGCCTGCAATGAGCGTCCGCACTGGGCGCACATCTTCATGCTCCGGTGGCTGAGAGGGGGCGCAGCCTGCAAGGATATGCGCCGCCATGATTGTAAGTATTGCTGATCGATTGTATTTAAACATTTTCCGTCCTCCTGTCGGGTACTGCGTATCGGCGAATGCCGACGACATCCTCATGGCATATGCGTAAGCCATTGCGGTTCTCCACAATGGCTTGATCAAGGCAGATCATCATTCGCCTGAACCTGTGATTACAGGTCTGTTGCCATCTTAGGTGGGAGTAATATACATCATAACGACATATTTGTCATGTTGACGATTAATTTAATTTGAAATTATTTTCAATGACCAAGACAATCTGGATCAACGTCACCGGAAGAAAACAATTGTGGTCGTGGACTCGCTAATCCAGTGATATGAATTGGCAAAAAGAAGGCGCAGAGCCAGGAGGAAATATGGAAATTGCAGATAGAGAAAACGACGAATTCAGGAACTATGTCAGCATCTATTTTGCAAATTGCAAGATAGATGTAGCAGGCAGGACTAGTTCTGGCAGAGGCAGTTCCACAATTTTTCCAGCCTTGAGTTCCTCCACGCCCAGCCCTTGCAGCATGGCCTTTACGATCGCTTCTGGATAGCCGGCGTCCAACACATCCCTGGCCAGTGAATAGGCCGCACTGAACATGACGCCCACTACAAGGTCGATGGCAGCCCTCTGCCTGACGCGTTGGAACTGGTCCACCATGACACCAAGTGCAACATCACGTGTCAGAAAGCGAATCCCAAGCAAACTACTGTTCGCTGCTGGGGCTGGCAAGCGGTATATATAGGAGGCAAATTGAGGAAACCTGATCACTGCATGCAGCAACAAACGCGCTCCACATGAAATCCGTTCAATTGGCTCAGGACAGCACTGTACGATAGGATCAATGGCGGCAAGCAGTTCATTATTTATTTCAACGGCAAGTGCGACCAGCAGTTCATCATAGGTTTTAAAATAGTTGTAAAAGGAACCGCGCGCCACCCCTGCCTGCTCAATAACATCTCCAATCAGGGCTTGCGATCCTTTCTTTGAGAGGACGTGCAATGCGCTTTGCAGCAGTTTTGTCCGGGTCTTCTCGCGACGTTCAGCAGCCACACGACTGCGATGATCTGGCGTTCCTTCAGTTCTCATATTCTGTCCCGGCAGTCACAACCAGCGATTGGCTATGCATTGCCGGATGACGCCCATCGTTTACTGCAAATGTATTAAATCAATCTTTGATATGACATTATAGTCAAATTGACGTTAATGTCAATATTGAGAGGGAGGTACTTGAAAGAATACTTTGCCGTCAATTAGGCAGATCGGCATTGGGTAAGCACTGATAGTGCTGGCGATTTGAGTAACGCAATCTGCTTGGCATCCTACCTGCAGAGGTGCTCAACATAACTGATCATTGATTACGGTCTTGGATAAAGATCATCTATTTGATTTAGCAATACCGTCATTTTGACGTTGATGTCAATTCAGGTTTTAACGTATAATAAAAAATTATATTTCAAGCATCTGAATGTATGAAATCCGAACAGCCAGAAAATCATAGAACACGAGTCGGTGCGGAACGGCGAGAAAAAGCACGTGCACGCCTGCTCGAAAGCGCATTGCTGGTCTTTGCTAACAAGGGGCCAGAGTCAGCTGTCATCGATGAAGTCATCGCATTGGCTGGCATGTCACGCGGTTCGTTCTACAACTATTTCCGTACGAACGAAGAGTTACTGGAAGCAGTAGCCGAGGAAATCAGCAACGAGTTGCTGAATGTGATTGATCCTGTTGTGCTCCAGTATGAGGATCCGGTTGTACGAATTACTTATGGCTGTCGGCTATTGTTACATGCGGTGCGCGAATACTCATTGCTAGGTGATTTTTTATCACGCCTGCATTGGCCTACTCTTGGCAAGTCGCTGCATGGGATTACTTTCCTTGCAAGAGACATAGAGATGTGTGTCGCTCAAGACAGGTTTTTGTGCACGAAGAGGGTTGCCTTCGATCTCATGGTCGGTGCCATGTTTGGTGCGGTCAATTCACTGGTGCAAGATAATTCACAGTCTGACTACCCCGAAGCAATGGTATTAACGGTACTCCGGGGGCTGGGCGTCGACAAAAGAGTCGCCACCCGTCTCGTTGCAGCCCCGCTGCCAACTATAGTATTTGACGACCAATCCATTTTGCAACGCACACTGGATCGCACCAGAATGCAGATTCAGATATCCGACAAGTCCTGAGTCAACCAGGGAGCATGATGGCTGCTCCCACAATGGTTTGCGCGTATGCGTTTAGTTGAAGAACGTTCGCCTGGCAAATCTACAAGGCATTTGGCAATACTTTGGCGTCGTGTTCAGGCGCAAGTTGGGTGGGATCAAACCCCACCACCCTCACCCGCGCCCTTACTCATCGACCTGACAATATACCGGGGCAATATGCTCCCCGTCACTGTTCATCTTTTAAGATCATCCTGTGCGTTGCCTGACGGACAGTACCCGGTTCGGTTGCGGTGCGCTGTGCAGCAAGCGTAGTTGTCCAGTGTGCTTGCGAGGGGAGCGCTGAGAGATACCAACCAACGGCGACTCGATCCGGTTTAACTTGAACAGGCTGATAGCCTGCTCCAGCCGTTCGGTTTGCTCGTGCAGACTGCCTGCCGCGTTGGCCGCCTGTTCAACCATTGCAGCATTCTGTTGCGTGTTTGTATCCATCTCAGCAACTGCCCGATTGACAAGGTCAATACCCGCGCTTTGTTCCCGGCTCGAATGTGCTATTTCCCCCATCAGCTCTGCCGTCTTCTGTACCGATGCGACGATTTCCTGCATGGTACCTCCTGCCTCGGCCACCAGTCGGTCGCCCTGTTCAAGGTGCTCTACCGTGTTCCCGATGAGTGCCCTGATTTCTTTTGCCGCTACTGCCGAACGTTGTGCAAGGTTACGCACTTCGCTCGCAACCACGGCAAAACCACGGCCTTGTTCACCTGCGCGTGCTGCTTCTACAGATGCATTCAGTGCCAACAGATTGGTCTGGAAGGCAATACCATCAATCAGGCTGATGATATCTTCGATCTTGCGACCCGCGGTTGTGATGTCGTCCATGGTCGTGCCGACCCGCGCAACCACTGCACCACCCTTGATTGCCACGACCGATGCATCTGCAATCAGGCGGCTCGCTCTTTCCGCATGCGCTGCGTTCTGTTTTACCGTCGCAGCCAATTCTTCCATGCTCGACGCAGTCTCTTCCAGGCTGGCGGCCTGCCCTTCCGTGCGTGAGGACAAATCTCGATTGCCTGACGCGATTTCTTCCGTCGACAAACTGATAGTGTCGATATTGCTGCGCACATCACCAACGATGGCGACCAGGTTCATGTGCATCTGCTGCATGGCCCGTAACAGTTGTCCAACGTCGTCATGTCGCCCGGTTGCTATGCGTACAGTCAGGTCACCACCTGCAATGGCGCGGGCGGCATGGATCGCCGCCTGTAGTGGCTTGGCGAAAGCTGTCTGCAGTATGGCCCAAAGCAGCATCAGCGACAGCACACCCGCGATGCCGGCGAATGCGAAAGCGCGACTTGCCCACCCATCAAGCAACATGGCACCAGCCAGGCCCATCCCGCCAGCCATGAGGCCGAGTACACTCAGGGCTGCCCGTACATGGTTACGCGCAGACATGCCGCGCCAGCGATCCATCAGTCCGGCCATGCCACCGCGAACAACTTGTCCCTGGCGTATGCTCAATCTCTCTGGATTGCCGCTACGGAAATTGCGATAGATACGCTCTGCCGCAACAACCTGGGATCGTGCAGGCTTGCTACGCACCGATATGTAACCAGTTGTCCTACCGTTTTCCAGTACTGGCGTTACATTTGCTTCGACCCAGTAATAGTCGCCATTCTTGCGTCGATTCTTTACAATGCCGACCCACGGCAAGCCTTGCCGCAGACAGACCCAAAGATCCGCGAATGCCTCAGATGGCATGTCCGGGTGCCGCACCAGGTTATGCGGCGCCCCCATCAGTTCATGCTCGTCAAAGCCGCTGACTTCGATGAAATAGGGATTGACGTAGGTGATTACTCCTTTGAGATCGGTCTTGGAGACTATAGGTTTGCCTTCTTCTATGAGATATTCATTGGCCGTCACCGGCAGTTTCTGTTTCATTACTTTACCTTTTCATGGGTTGGCGGCAACCTTCTTGGTCCCGCAGTTATCGAAGAGAGTCAAACCAGCTCAGTTTTCCAGGACATTTGATTTGACCGAGAGCGCGTGGTCGCCACGTTGCCAGGCGCGATACCAATTCTCAAATTCAGCAGCGGGCATAGGCTTGCCAATTGCGTAACCTTGGGCCACGTCGCAACCTAGTTGCCGCAGGATATCGAACACCGCTTGGCTCTCGACCCCTTCGGCCACGATGTGCACACCCTTCTTGTGTGCCACCGAAACGACGGCATCGACGATGTCTATGCTGCTGGTCTCGGTCAGCATGCGGCGGATGAAGCTCTGGTCAATCTTTAAAACCGATGCAGGCAAACGATCCAGGTAGTTCAGCGACGAATAGCCAGTGCCGAAATCGTCGATCGCAATGCGAACCCCAAGATCACTTAGTTGGCGCAGTTCGGCTGCTACCAGGTCGACGTCGCCTACCATGGCTCCTTCAGTCACTTCCAGTTCTAGCAAGTCACTGCTGGCACCGCAACGCGCCATGGCACGCTGGACTGTGCTGCAAAAACCAGGTTGCATCAGATTACGCGGTGAGACGTTGACCGCAATAGGAACCGGCATACCGGCGTCGCGCCAGGCCACCGCCTGCCATAAGGCGCGTTCAAGCACGAATTCCGTCAAGGCATGGATCAGTGTGCTTTGCTCGGCACGGGTGATAAATGCGGCCGGCGGCAGCGGCCCACGCTGCGGATGTTGCCAGCGTATCAGGGCTTCCACCCCAGTCACGGCGCCGGTGATCAGTGAGACCTTGGGCTGATAGTGCAGGTAAATTTCTTCGCGCTCCATGCCGCCTATCAGTTCACCGAGGATGGTGAGGTTGTCACGCGCCCTTGTGCGTATGCCACTGCGATAGAGGGAAATATCATGGCCGCTCTGGGAAGCCTGTAGCGAAGCTGCCTGGGCCTTGCGCAAATAACTCTCTGGTTCTTCAAGAAAACCAGGAATGGCGACATAGCCAATACGGGTATCAGCGTGGATAGGCTGAGCCAGATGCATCAGGGGCTGGCGGAATGCGGCGTTTAAACGCGCAAGCAATGGCAGCATCGCGTCCTCAGCGGTCTGGGACAGAAAACCTATCTGCTCACTCCCTATACGGAATACCGTCGCCCCTCGCGGCAGACAACCAGCAGCGCAAGCTGCCAGCTTTTGCATGCTGTCATCCATCACACCGTAACCAAAGGCCGAGCTCATTTCGTCAGAGTTATAGACGGTGACTACACCGAGAAGGTGACTGGCATCGCGCCGTCTGCTACGTGCCAGTTTTTCCAGCGCGGTAAGTAATGCACGGGCATTTGGCAGGCCAGTAGCTGGATCAAGACGCGTCTGCTGAAGAAAACGGGAAAGGTTTTCACGCATGGCATCACTGGCTAGTCCGCTGAGACAGCCAGTCAAGAGAAAAGCTGCTACCTGGCACAGCCAGCTCGACAGTTCGATTTCCACAGTACTCGGCGGATGAAACGGCAGGAAGGGGCAAATCGCGACCCCGCTGGCCAAGGCAAACAGTAAGCCGCCAGGAACACCATACACGAGGGCTGCCAGCAGAATGGGAATGAACATAGCGTGCGAGAGAATATGACCAACGCTACCAGTTGAGGAAGTGAGCCAGGCAATGCTGCCGCAGTACAGCAGCGCAGTAAAAGTCAGGCTAAGCCGTATAGCTCTATGGTAGGGCAACGAGCCCCTATACAACTGCAGCGTATTCATTGGCTACCCCGATTGCGGTAACCGACGTTATTCGAATTCATGTTTTCCATCCTTTCACATCACCAGTCGAATCCTTGCGGCAAATGACTCGCTTGGATATTTATAATGACTATAGTGTCAGTTTGACGAAAAGTCAAACATGAAAAAGAAAGTTTTGATTTTGAACAATGTGAGTTTGCTTCTCAAAAGATTGCTATGACAAGAGAAGGAAATTCAGCGTTTTAAATAGAACTGATCAATTAAAGAAATAAATTTAATTTGACATTAACGTCATTATGACGATAATGTCAAATAATAGATTAATTCACTTGGATAAAAATCAGGAGTCACCGTGGCATCCCCTAAAACACCACTAGCACCGCTATCACCTCAGTCAACATATGCAGAAAGCGCACTGCCAGCGCCCATACAAAAGCTGGAGCGGGTCACTGCACTTGTCCAGGCGCAGTCACTTGCCTTTCTGATGTTTGAAAAACCCGATCTGGAAGCGGTAGAAAACTTCCTGACAGATTTCGGGATGCACAGAGTTTCACTGAACAAAGACCAACTGGTCATGCGCGGCAGCGGCTGCGCACCATGCATTTATATTGCACGTCGTGGTCAGCATTCCCGCTATTTGGGTGCCTCGTTTACGGTCGCTAGCGAGCATGATCTTTTGCTATTGCAATCTCAAGCGGACGCCCGCAGATTACCGCCCGGTGCAATTCCCGGCGGCGGGGCGGGCGTGGAATTGGTCGATCCGGCCGGCAACCTCCTCTGGTTGATCAAAGGAGCGACACCTGTAGACCCAATTCCTGTGCGCTCACCCTTGTATCCACTTACGAATGGACCAGGAATTACTCGCCGGATCAACACGACTGTTCGCCCGCCGCTCGAACCTGCAGCAGTTAACAGACTTGGTCACCTTGTCTTGCAGACTATCGATTTTGCAGGAATGGCCCGCTGGTACATGCGTCACCTGGGCATCATCCCTACAGATGTTCAATACCTGGCAGATGGCTCACCGAACTTGTGTTTCTTCCGGCTCGATCTCGGTAGCACGCCAGCCGATCACCACACCCTGGTAATTGTCGGCGGTTTGGAAAACAAATACGAGCATAGCGCCTACGAGGTCGTTGACCTTGATGCGCTTGGCCAGGGTAGCAATATCCTGCGCACCAAAGGCCATCGTCATATGTGGGGAATAGGTCGTCACATTTTGGGTAGTCAGCTGTTCGATTACTGGTTCGACCCTGACGGTCTGGAATTCGAGCATTACACCGACGGTGACGTTTTCACCGCTGACCATGAAACTCACTACTCGCCGCTTGACCTCGCTGGCATCTGGGCCTGGGGCGATGACGTCCCGAAGTCCATGGGACCACAGCGTAATCTAAGCACATTGCTCAAAATTTTCAGCTTGTTATTCAAGGGCCAGCTATCAATGAGTCGCTTGAAGCTGTTGGGCCAAGCAATGTCGGCCCCGCCACGCCCCTGGCTTTAATGCCAGTGACTTCAACATCGATAAAATTATCAAGAGGAAAACATGGCTATAAAAGTGGTTCACTACGAACATCAAGGTCACCCCGCATGGGGTGTGGTTCATGGCAATCGCATACAGCCCTTGTCTGAGGCATATCCAAGTACTGCCGACTTCGTACAATATGGAATAAAAGAGGCGCAAGATTCAATTGTCAGTAGCGCATCGCTCTGTCTCAGCGAAGTTATCCTGCGATCGCCCATTACTGAAGACCGGCAGTTTATCTGCCAGGGCATCAACTATGCGAGCCATGTCCGTGAATCTGGTATGGATCCGGCTAAAATTGGTTTCAATACCATTTTCACAAAGGCCTCATCCAGTCTTGCATCCGCGCATGCAGATGTCGTTCGCCCTGAGCATGTCCGCTTGCTCGACTACGAGATAGAGCTTGGCCTGGTGCTGCGCCGTCCGATGACAGAGCCTCAAGAAATCCGGCACGATACCTTGCATGACTGGCTGGCGGGTGTGACCATCATCAATGACGTGTCGGCGCGCGACATACAATTGCCGCAAACGCAGTTTTACAAAGGTAAGAGCTACCGCACTTTCGGCCCGGCTGGCCCTTACCTTGTACTCCTGAACGCATCGGAATGGAGCCGCTGGTCTGAGCTGCATATGCGCCTGCAAGTCAATGGCAATCCACGCCAGGACACCTATTGTGGCGACATGATCTTCAAGCCACATCGGACCCTTACTGAACTCTCAGCACTGCAAAATCTGTATCCAGGTGACGTGATCGCTACCGGGACACCCGCCGGTTGTGCAGCGCGCGCACCTGGAAAGCTAACGATGTGGATATTGAAACACCTGATATCCGAGCAAGAAAAATGGCGCATGTTCATCAAGAAGGGCACATCCAATCCCGCCTACCTGAAGCCGGGAGACCTGATGACAGCCTCAATTCGCACTGATGACGGGGCAATTGACCTAGGTGAACAGCGCAACCGCATCGTAGCACCATGAGTAGCACCATGAAGACAGTCAATACAGCAGCAGCTATTTCCAGGTTTGGTGACACCAGCGTCATAGCATTGATACGCCAGCCTCGTCGCCCACCCCGACGAGGTGAAATTGAAGTCATGGTAGAGGCGACATCGGTCAATCCCATCGACGTTCGTCGTCGCGCAGGCTATGGCAGAAAATTATTCACCTTGCTTGGTGCTGCGCACTTTCCTTTAGTGCTGGGCAACGATTTTGTCGGCATAGTGAGCGCAGTTGGAGCAGGAGTGCTGGCCTTTCGTGAAGGCGATGCGGTGTTCGGTGCGAAGCCGCCTTCAAGTACCGGCTCTCACGCAACGCACATCATCGTACGCGCCGACCACGCGGCGCACCAGCCTGCCAGCATGGGCAATACTCCCGTGCGTGCGCTGGCAGCCTTGCCGTATAACTTTACGACGGTCATGCGAGCGTTTGCTGGCGCAGGGCTCAATAGCGAAAATGCCCGCGGGCGTGATGTATTGATACACGGTGCATCAGGCAGGCTTGGTGTGCTCGCGACCCGCACGCTCACTGCCTGGGGGGCAAATGTTACAGCTGTCTGTGGCACATCCGGCATGGATACTTGCTGCAATGCTGGTGCTGTATGTGTGATTGATCGCTACGAGCAATCGCTGCACGACATCACACATCGCTTTGCGGCCACACTGAATTTTGCGAACTGGGAAGACGAAACTGCCTTGCTGAAGCTGCTTGCAAGCGATGCCATTGGTCATGCCACTACTGTACATCCCCTGCTTGGGAATCTCGATCATGGATTGCTGCGCGGTGCCATTGCAATCATTCGTCAGAAGAAATATATGCGCTCGCATGTTCCAAAAGGGGCGCGCTACGCGTGGACGGTCTTCGCCCCCGATAAACATGCACTGCACTATCTTGCCAACAACGCCCTCATGTATACCGCACTAACAACTTGCGTAGATTTTCCACTGGCTCAAGCGGCCCTTGCGCACAGCCACGTTGAACAAGGCCGGCCAGGACACGCAATTCTCTTACCTACGCAATCCTGAAAAACCGCAACATCACATTTCACGAGCACAACATGTTTACAACAACAGATTCACACACCGGTGTACAGGGCGCTGTGCGCAACCTGGCAGATATACTGGAGATCGAAAAAATGCCATGGCAAGCAAGTATGGCCGCACGCAATACTTATGAACTTCTTTGCCTTGCCAGCAAACGTCATTCCGAGCGCACGGCGCTTCGCTTCCTGATGACCAGTGCACCTTCTGCCCAGGAATTTTCCATTAGCTATAAAAACCTGAAGTGTCGTGTGACACAAGCCGCAAACGCTTTTCATCGTGCGGGCATAATCAAAGGGAAAGCGGTCTCTCTGCTGCTACCCAATTTACCGCAAACGCATTTCGCCTTGCTCGGCGCACAGGCAGCGGGTATCGCCAGCCCTATCAATCCCATGCTTGAGGCCGAATATATTGCGAACATAGTCAAGGAAACCGGCGCAGAGGCCATAGTCGCCCTGGCACCAATGCAGGGATCTGAAATCTGGGAAAAAACCATGGATGTAGTTGACATGTGTCCTGGCATTCGCGTTGTGTTTGCCGTCAATGCCCAGCAGTATGTTGAACCAGCCGTGGCGGCTTCGCATCCGGCATTGACTTCTGAGGCAAGAAAACCTGCGCGAAATGATGTCGCTATCCTTGATTTCGATATGGCGCTTGATGCCGAATTATCGGATCAACTCGTATCTGAGCGAAAGTTCGATGAATCCGATATCTGTTCTTATTTCCATACCGGTGGTACCACCGGAATACCAAAAGTAGCAGCGCATACGCATTTGAATGAAACATTCGTCGCCTGGGCACTTGGCACGATACTGCCGTCTGGCAATGTCCTGTTGTGCGGATTGCCCTTATTCCACGTCAATGGTGCCATGGTGACCGGATTGGCAGCTTTTCATAGCGGTGCTGAAGTGATACTGCTCACCCCTTCTGGCTATCGGGGGAAAGGCGTGTTGCCCAACTTCTGGAAGCTGGTCGAACGTTTCAAGGCAAACAGTTTCAGCGCTGTACCGACTATCTATGCCACGTTGGCAGACCTGCCGGTCGGTGATGCAGACATTTCATCGCTGCAGTATGCTGTCTGTGGTGCAGCACCACTACCAGGCGAAGTGGCGCGTCGTTTTGAAGCGACATCCGGGGTTCGCCTCTTTGAAGGTTATGGACTCACCGAGGGAGCTTGTGTTTCGTCCTGCAATCCACCTTGCGGTGAGCGCCGACTGGGAACTGTAGGCCTGCGTCTACCATATCAAGAAATGAAAATCTGGAAGATTGATGGCGCTGGACAGGCTACTGAAGAATGCAGTGAAAATGAAATTGGCGTAATCGGTATTTGCGGGCCTAATGTCTTCCCGGGATACCTTAGGGACGCTGATAATCAAGGCATCTGGCTTAAACCTGGCTGGCTTAACACCGGCGACCTCGGTTTCATCGATGCGGATGGCTATCTTCACCTCACAGGCCGGGCCAAGGATTTAATCATCCGGGGTGGACATAATATCGACCCGGCGATGATAGAAGACGCACTGCTCAATCATCCTGATGTTGGCAGCGTCGCTGCGGTAGGTCAACCCGATGAGCATGCTGGCGAGCTACCGGTTGCCTACGTCACGCTCAAACCTGGATCTGTTGTGTCTGCTGAGGATTTGCTGATGGCGGCCCGTCAGCTTATTCAAGAACGTGCGGCTGTCCCGGCACGCATTGAAATAATGGAAAAAATACCGCTTACCGCCGTAGGAAAAGTGGCGAAGGCCGAACTGCGCATGCAAGCAACAATGCACGTATTTCAACAGTTGCTGGCAACGAATGCAATTCAGGCTATCGTCCAGGTGCGCGCTGACATCAAGCGTGGAACCACGGCTTTCATCAAATGTGCAGTTGAGCATGAAACACAAGTACGCGAGCTGTTAGGAAAATTTGCAATTCCTATCGACTTGTCTCCTGCATCCTGAGAAAACACGACTATGAGACAAACATTACCCTCTACAGTCGATGTATTGTTGATCGGACTTGGTCCTGTCGGTGCAGCCGCAGCAAACCTTTTGGGGCGCTACGGCGTGCGTACACTGGTCATTGAAAAATCCGCTGATATCTTCAAGGCACCGCGCGCCATTGCCCTGGACAACGAGGCTTTACGGATTTTGCAAATGGCGGGCCTGGAAGATGGCGCATTCGAAACATTGGCCATCGCCAAAGTGCAGATGCGTTCGCCACTCTTTGGCAAATACGCACGCGCAAATACCACAGGACAATGCGATGGACATCCACGGCTGGTCACATTTTACCAACCAGAACTCGAACGGACCTTAAGGGAGCGGCTAGCTGCCTATCCAGATGTACATGTTGCCCTGAGTACCGAGTTGACCAGTATCACTGAAAATGCACAGGGAATTCGGGTAGAAATTCGTGGAGCCGATGGTCAGACTAAAATAGTCCACGCCCGCTTCCTGATTGGTGCCGATGGTGCCAGCTCTTTCGTGCGTCGTCATGCCGGACTGGATTTTCAAGGGCAGACGTTTTCCCAGGATTGGCTGGTGGTTGACGCACTAAACGTTCCCAATCCGATTGATCACGTCGAATTTTTGTGTGACCCACGCAGGCCGACGCCGCACATGGTCGCTCCCGGGAATCGCCAGCGCTGGGAATTCATGTTGCATCCAGACGAAACACGCGAACAGATGGAAAAACCTGAAAGCATCAGAAAGCTGCTCGCACCTTGGTGCAAGCCTGAGGATATCAACATCGAGCGCACCGCCGTGTATCGATTTCACGCCAGGGTCGTTGAAAAATTCTCTCGTGGCAGAATATTTCTCGTGGGAGATGCCGCGCACATTACGCCGCCATTTGTCGGCCAAGGCCTGGTCGCCGGTTTGCGAGATGTCGCCAACCTTTGCTGGAAGCTGGCCTGGGTCGTGCATGGCCGTGCGCCTGAAGCCATACTTGACACTTACGACATCGAGCGTCGTCCACATGCAAAGTCCATCATCAAGCTCGCGCTCTTCATGGGATCGCTTGTGATGCCGACTAACCGCGTAGCCGCGTTCGGCATTCACGGAATCATGTGGTTGCTAGGCCACATCCCAGTGGTTCGCACATTGTTTGAAGAACTCCACATCAAGCCTCAAAACAGGTTTACTGATGGGCTGTTCGTGCTCGGAAAATCTCGTTCACGACTGATACGCGGCGGGCAGTTGCCACAAGGGTTGGTGCGCAAATCAATAAATACGCCAGTACTAAAAAGTGATGATGCATTTGGACAAGAGCTCACATTAATCGGTTTTGCTTGTGATCCTGGGAAAGTAATGAGCGAAAAACTGAAAATGGCATGGGCAGGCGCTGGTGGCAAATCTGTGCAGCTACGGTATCGGGGGCAGATGAGCGATAGCGAAAATTCTTGGGAAGACATGACAGATGCACTGGTACCAGGAGCAGCGCCTGTCGGATGGGTCGCCATAGTCAGACCCGATCGTACCATCGTGCATGATGGCCCTATAGAAGAAGTCAACACAATTGTTTCTGAAGCCTTGGCTGTTTTAGGCATAGTTCAATAAAAATCGTCCTTAGACTATCACCGGTGACATCTCCTTGTAAGTTTTGAAAACAAAGCTCAGCCCTTGATGGGAGCGCAGCGCGTTAGCGTCTCGTGCCTCTAAAACCGGTTGGGATAGTGAAAATAAGTAGATGCAACAGAAACTATCGTTAACGATCAATTTGGGACGAGTGGAATGAATATATTTGGTCGCTGCCTTGCGATTGCAACTGTTGCATTTACGTGCGCAATCGCTGGTTTTTTTGTTCATAAACTATCCCCTTCTCACGTTGCATCATCCATGGACGTGATAAGAGCTGTTTCCGGATTAATCGGCACTCTTTTTGCTATTGTTTTAGGTTTGTTGGTGTCTTCCTCCTACTCCACCTTTAATAGCCATCAGGCCGATTTTGATTCTCTCGTCACCACCGTGGCTAATATCGATCTTTTGCTAAAACACTTTCCCGGGGAGTCGGATCAACCCCGGCTCGTCTTGAAGAAAATGGTACTTCGTTTGCTAAAACGATATTGTCTCGATAAAAGTGGGCAAACTCCTGAGGATGTAAACTACAACCATCTTTCTAATGATGTGACAGAAATATTGGAAATTAATAACGCCTCCGAAAAATTCAAAAACGTGACACGCGACGATTTAAATTCAATCCGCGAATTCTCCAGAAAATTCGTTTCTATTCAGTCGAATATCATTAGAAACCTGTCGAACCAGATGCCTGCCTTGCTTCTTGTTGTCGTTTTTGGTTGGGCGTGTTTATTGTTTTTTCTTTACGGTTGCATTAGCGATGGCAATATGTTGGCGATATTCTTCCTGTTCCTGGGAGCCATTGCCATTGCGAGCGCCAATTTCCTCATTCTGGAATTGACCCATCCATACCACGGCCAATTCAAGGTGTCAGGTGCTGCATTCGATTTGCTTCTGGATTCGATGATCCAGGAGCCAGAGAAATCCATTATCTCGTTGAGTAAGAGACAGGAGTGATAGCCGTGGCATTACATGTTCATAGTAATGAACGCGTCAAACATGAACAGGTTGTCTAAGATGATCGCAAGACTGATAACTTGCTTTCATTGCCAGAGAAATAATGCTAGCCGTAATTGCAATATGGATCACAAATTTAAATGTCTTTCATATTGTCTAGAACTCAAATCTCTCAAAAGACACGCATAGCATTTTGCAATAATGGCCTGTATCATCTCTGAGGCATGTTGTAATGTGAGCGACTGAAGTCTCTTCTAGGCGAGGGAGATATGAGTACAAATGACAGAGACGATCTACATCGTTTCGTTCTGGAGTTCCGGTCACACCTTGTTTTTATAAACGCAATTTTTTCGCTACTGTTCGCAGCATTGCGAATATGGCCACTTGCCGCTACATTTGTCATTGCCACTATCCTGCATATCTTCTTGAGGAAGTGGGATAAAACTCATCCGACTCAGTCAGAGTCATGGACACCCTGGATGTGGTTCGTATTTCTGATGCAGTTTATATTTACTGTTATCACGGTTGGTCCAACTGCTGGTTTTCAGTTTTATATGATTGCGACGATACCAGCACTCTTCGCCAATATGCGATGGTCGCTTTCTGCAAAAATTCTTCAGGTGACAATAATTGCCTTGTTTTTCTTTGTTTGCGATTTCTGGCTCTCTTGGTGGACGCCACTTTACGCACTCGATCCCAGCCTCAGCAACTTCTTGCATAAATTAAATATTTTAGGTACGTGTGCGGTCACCTCAACCGTGTCCTACACACTCTATCTGACCATAAAGCAGGCAGAGCAGAAGTTTAAACGCCTGGCCAGTACTGATGCGCTAACAGGCCTGCTAAACCGCAGGCGGATGACGGAACTGGCTGACAAAGAATTTGCGCGCAGCATAAGGGTTTCAGTACCACTCTCATTGCTTATATGCGATATCGATCACTTCAAGTTAATCAATGATCGCTACGGACACGACGCTGGAGACCAGGTGCTGAAAGTCGTAGGTGATATTTTCAGGAGTTTACGAGAGTACGACAGTGTTGCTCGCTGGGGCGGTGAAGAGTTTTTAGTCCTGCTCCCTGATGCAGATTGCAATATTGCCCAAAATGTCGCGGAGCGTCTAAGAGAGAAAGTTGCTCAAGTCGTTATTTCAATCAACGACACACAAATTTCAGTCACGATGACATTCGGCGTGGCGCAAATTGAACGTAATGAGCCCTGGCAATCAGCTCTCAACCGCGCCGATAAAGCGCTGTATCAGGGCAAAGAAGGTGGGAGGAATCAAGTTATATGCAGTAGTTTTGATTTAATCGGAGGGTAGCCTGTCAGAAATGGCTACTTAATTGCCAAACGCGAACATCATAGTCTTGGAATGGTCACGTGGTATTGATTTAGGGGTTTAGTAAGCGGCTATTTGATTATTTGTTGCATCAATTAATACCACTCCCCGCTAATATTGTCTGATCAGGCGACTAGGTGTCCACTTTGAAATGCGACAGTGTGTCCAGTTTGAGATGCGAATTAATGGCAGATTCGATAGGCTATTTGCTGTCTGATTAAATAAGAATATTCAAAGTGCGGCAATCTTATGGTTCCATACCAGTGAAACGGCAATCTTATGCTTCTTGGAGAAGTATTTCAAAACCACGCTGAAATATGAAATTCGAAATATTCCGGCAAAAATATGGTTCCATACTTCGGCAAAATTATGGCTCCAGCGACACTTTTGTCCTTACTTCAAGGCAGTCAATATTGCTGTGTTACACACTGGCGTGTTCTGATTCACCCCCCTTTTCCCGCCTGACCGCCTGGTACTTTGCATACTTAGTACACTTACTTTTCCCCTGGAGCTACAATAGTGGCAAATTTCACATTGCTTACGCAACAGATCCACGACCCCACTGGTTGATTAAAGGTAAAAATTAAGATGAAGCAACTGACATTACGCGTCATATTCGCGCTTGCCCTGCTGGGCGGTATCACGACCACGCATGCCAGCGAACCCGTAAACGGCAGTTTTACTGCCAGCAAATCCTGCGAGCTGTATTCATCTTTCAACAAGCAAAGCAACCCTGGTGCCGTGCATACGGTGGTAGGTAAGAGCTATGCGGTGAAAGAGATCAACAAGCCGGGGGACTATGGCTGGTTGCGGGTGGATGTGGATGGGGCCAATCCTAACTTGCGCTGGGTGGCGCGGGACTGCGGTACGGCGCAACTGGACCAGGTGCCGCAAGAGAATGCACCAGCGGGGCGTGCCAAGGCGAACAGGGAAGCTGACCGCCAGACCATGTGCAGCACGCCAAATCTGGAAGACAGTTATGTGCTGGCTATCACCTGGCAACCTGGGTTTTGCGAACATTTTGCTTATCGCGGCAAGAAGCCGGAATGCGATGCCATCAACAGCGGCAAGCTGAAGATCAATAACCTGACCCTGCATGGCCTGTGGCCGAATAAAAAAGAATGCGGCATCAATTATGGTAACTGTTCGGCTGAGCCGATGAAGCTGTCATCGGACACGGTCAAGCGCATCGCCAAGTGGATGCCGAATTTTCAGTTTGAAAGCAAGTTTGGCGAATACGAATGGAGCAAGCACGGCACCTGCCAGACGCGTGATGCTGATACCTATTTCAAGACTGCAGCGGCTGCAGTGGAAGAAGTGAATAATTCTGCAGTAGGAAAATTCATCCTGGAGCATGCAGGCAAGTCATTTTCGGTAAAAGATTTCTTTGAGATGGTCAAAAAACAGGAAGGCGAAAAAATCGCGCAGAATTTCATGCTCAGTTGTGCGGATGGTAAATACCTGCAAGAGATACGCCTGAAGCTGCCGACGAATTTTGAAACGGGCAAGGGCCTGGCTAAACTGGTTGGTGACGCGGAAGGATTTAATCGCCAGGTGGACAGATGTGATAATGAGATTATTGTGGAGACGAGTGGGCGTGGACGGTAAGCGTTTTGCAGGGTGCGCCGTGCGCACCGTTTCGCCAGCATGGATGTTCATCAATGGTGCGCATGGCGCACCCTACCGTGACATAGATTGACATAGTTGCCGCCCAGGCCAGGTTTGAAATCACATGTGACGCATTGCAATGCGCCCTACGTCACGGCAATGTTAGACATAGGCATATGCGCCCGCCCTGCTCAATAAGGAGCGCCTTGCGCATCGCATGAAAATCGAAAGATTGCTGGCCTGTATATTGCATTCTTTGGTTCATACTCTTACTTGATTACCTCCAAAATTTCTTATCATGTTCATCGTCGAACTCACCTACATCCAGCCTCTTTCTATCGTAGATAACTTTGTCAGTGAGCATCGCGCATTTCTTGAGCGGCATTATGCGACAGGGCAGTTTTTGCTGTCGGGGCGCAAGGAGCCACGCACGGGTGGATTTATTCTGGTGAATGCGATAAGCCGGGATGCATTGGAAGCGATACTGCGGGAAGATCCATTCCAGCGTGAAGAAATCGCGCAGTACAAGGTGACAGAATTTTTGCCATCCATGGCTGCACCAGACCTGGCGAGCATGCTGGCGAATTGAACGCATTACGGGCAAGCACAGGGAGGCACATTCCTCCCGCGCTTTGCCGTATCAATACTTGCTATTTACTGAGCACAGCCACTGCCTTGTCCAGTACTACATCACGCCCTGCGCGTATGTCAGCAACCGTTGGCACAACTTCCATATCAGGTGCGATGCCCTTGCCGACGAATTCGCGGCCATCGGGGAAGCTGTCGTGTTTGACGCAGATACGGGCGCTGCCGCCGCCAGGCAGTTTAAAGGACATGGGCATGCCGGTGCTGCCAGCAGTGGCGCTACCTATGACGGTGCCGCGTTGCAGCGTGACAAAAGACATCAGGAAATCTTCTGCTGCAGAAAAAGATTTTGCGCCAGCCAGCACGACCACCGGGCCAGTGTAGACCTCCTTGCGTTCCTTGGTATAGGGTTTGGAAATGCCAGCCCTGAGCGTGTCAAGCAGGATGAGGTCACCTTGAGCACGCATGAGATTACTCTCTTGCCTTTCTGTGCTATAGGCATACGGTACTGGCTTCTTGCTTAAAAAACTCAGGATGGCTGCGCCATGCAAACTAGACCCACCACCGTTGGCACGTATATCAAGTATCAGGCCTTTGGCCTTCATGATGCTGGGCATGACGGATTCAAGTTTTTTGACGCCTGCATCACTTTCAAAATGATCGACGGCAAGGTAGGCGATATCGCCGGGCAGCATTTTGAAATCAAAGGGTGGTTCACCTGCCACGTCGCGGTCTTGCCCACGGCTGACGACCTCTACTCTTTCTTTGCCAGCGGCATCGCTCAAACCCAAACGTATGCTTTTGCTTTGATCACCGCTTAACAAGCCGTAGCTATACATACGCACGGTCTTGTCTTGCGGCGTACTGCTGCTGGCATAAGGCGCGACCTTGCTTGCTGCATACTCGTGCACAGGCTGGCCGTCTATGCTGATGATTTCATCTCCGCGCTGGATTTTTTGAGCAAGTTGCTGGTTGAGTACCCTGGTCACCAGCACATTCTTGCCGACCAGGGCAGTTGCCAGCGCAGGACGGGAATAAAACACATCTTGCAGTTCATCCGGCGCGTAGATATTAGTGTGCCCATCCTGCAGTTGCGGAGCCAGTTGCATCATGACCTGATAATACTCACGGGTGCTCCTGGTTTGCGTGACTTTGTCGAGATATTCCAGGTAGAGCTTATCCCAATCCAGGTCAGGAACATTGTGGAAATTCACAAAGCTTCGTTTGACTTCTGACCAGAACATGGAAAGGCCAGCGATTTTTTCTGCGTTGCTGATATTGTCTTTGTAGGGAGTAGCGAGAACAGAAGCACGCCCCATTTTTGCGGGCAACTCTGCCAACTTGAGATAAGCTTTAAAGCGCGGATCATCCTGTACGGAGGCAAAAGCAGGAGTTGTCAGGTAGTTCTTTAAGGAGGGGATCAATACCCAGGTCTGGCTGGATTCCAGGAAATTTAAAAAAGCTACTTTGTTACCCAGGCGTAGTTCCAGCATGGCAGCATCGAACATGTAATCAAAACGACGCCCTCTGAAGCGATTGGCATCAGAAGCCAGATTTTGTGATTCTGTACTGTCTATCGCCGATAGGGCCAGTTTGACCTTGGCGAGAGCTGCCTGCAAGTCTTCTTTGCTGGCATCCGGTTTGGACAAGCTGCTGGCTTCGCCTCTGAGTTGCTGGATGCCATTCAATGCCTGCGTCACGGCTTGCACAGATTCGCTGACCTTGGTTTTGATGTCGGCTGGCCTGGCAGTTGAATCAGTTGCGCTGGAAATGCTGCAAGCTAACAATAAGGGAAATGCCGTCAGCAAGCGCAGAGGGAAAGCAGAAGCAATACAGATATTTTTCACAAAAACGTCACTTTCACTGAGGTGATATTAAACTACCAGAATAAAAACTCCAGTAATTATAAATTGAGCATGTGGAATAGTAATAAAATTTCTAGCCAGATTCATCAGAAATACCCACCTTCATTGATGGCAAAAAAAGGGACTGACCCTGGGTTTCCACTTCTGGAACATGACAACAGAGGTACTACAAACGCCGATAGCATAATGAACACAAATCCCGCCGCTAACGTTATCATATGGGAATGAGCAGCAACGGTGCTACCTGCCCTGCCCTTTAAAGACAAGATCATCACTTAACAAGACGGGAAGTTCATGGGATTCTTCGATTTATTCAAGTCCAAGCCATCGACACACAAGTTTGCCCAGATCGTCATCAAATACGCGCGCAGTCAGGGCATCGCCCAGGCCATGCATTTTGATGAGGCAGAGTTCCGTCTGGTCGTGGGTGAAAATGGCTCGCACATCCTCAACCTGCACAATGCCTATCGTGACTATTGTGCCGCAGCCAAAAGCCAGCGTGACCATGTCCTGTTGAAATACACGGCTGGCTTGCAGGTGAATGGCATCCCCGACGATTTTGCCAGTGCCAGCAAGCACCTGATGCCCAGCCTCAAGCCGCGCGGCCAGGGTGAATACCTGCGCCTGACCTCGCTGATGCAGGACCAGCCCATGTCCTACCAACAGGCTGCGCTGCCCTTTGGCGAAGATGCCATGCTGATGCTGGCCTACGATACTGAGCACTCCATGGCGCTGGTCAACCAGAGTAATTATGAGACCTGGAACATCAGTCTTGAAAACGCCCTGAAAGTGGCGCTGGAGAATTTGCGTGACCGCACCAGCGACAAGTTTGTCAATCTGGGTGATGGTGTCGTTGCCGGTGTGTGGGAAGATGCCTATGATTCTTCTCGTATCCTGCTGCCTGACTTGATTTATCGCGCTGGCTGCGGCAGTGACCCGGTGCTGATGGTGCCAACCCGTGGCCGCTTCTTGCTATGCGCTGCCAATTCCGCTACATCACAATTGAAGATGCTGGAACATGCGCAAGACTGCATGGAACAGGAAGGCCGCGTAGTCTCAGCCTGCATGTACAAGCTCAAGGAAGGCAAGATCATCAGCTATACCCCTGATAATGCCGATGTGCTTGACCGTCTGAAGAACCTGCAAACCACCCAGAGGGCGGAAGACTATAGCTCACAAAAAGAATTGCTGGAGGCCCTGCATGATAAAACCGGGGAAGATGTTTTTGTCGCCAGCTATACCGTACTCAAAAACAATGATACCGACAAACTGACCTCGCTTTCTACCTGGACCCAGGGCGTGGTATCGCTACTGCCCAAAACCGATCTGGTCGCGATGGTCATTCCAGGCACACGGGAAGGTGAGTACACCAGCAAAATCCTGAGCTGGGATGACTTGTGCAACACTGCCAGTGAACTCATGCAAAGTGCAGAAGGCTATCCCGAGCGCTATCTGGTAAAAGAATTTCCTGCGCAAGACAAGCTTGATGCGGCGGCGGAATCGACTTTGTAAGGCAGAACATAAGCGTCTTATGGGTCATGGCAATTTGTAGGGTGCGCCGTGCGCACCGATTGCTATTCCGTATGGCGACAAACGGTGCGCACGGTGCACCCTGCTCTATGCTATTTCACCCGTCTTAATATTTCATGTTTGCTGAAGCTTCACTATGAAAATGTATATCCTCGTGAAAGACGATGTACCACTTGGTTTTGCAATGGTGGCTGTGGCGCATGCGTCCTTGGCGGGCTATCTGCGCTTTCAAGATGCGCCTGAGGTCAAAGCCTGGTTGGCCGGGCCATTTTTCAAAGCGGTATGCCGTGTCAATGCCAGGGAGTTTGAAAATGCCAAACAAGTTGAAGACCATGTGGTGCTGACGGAGTCTGCACTTGATAACCGCGAAGTTGCCATCGTTTTTAAACCGCGTGAAGAATGGCCAAAAATGTTTAAGTTTTTGAAGTTATATCGCGATGTACCAGTAGAACCTGGCTTGTAAGGCTGGTGAGAACGACGGCCTTGTGATTTATTACAATTTGTAGGGTGCGCCGTGCGCACCGATTGCTATTCCGTATGGCGACAAAACGGTGCGCACGGCGCACCCTGCTGATTCACGGCTTGAACCACAATTCTGGTCGGTTCAAAGGCATTTTTTCTGGACTCAGCAAGGGATTTCGCAAGGTGATAATAGTGCGAGATTTGAGATTGGCATTCTTGATCGCAGCTTGCTGATAGCGTTGGAATATTTTTTCAAAGTTGCCGTTTTTGATCATTTCTTCCAGGCCGTTTTGTATGTCTTCAGCCATTTTTGGTTCACGCGGGCTGACAAAGAAATACAGGGCCGATGGATAGTACAGCGCAATGTGTTTATCGATGACTAGCTGTTGCCCAGGGCGGCCATCCAGTTCAACCTGCACCTCAAATACTGAGCGTGGAAAATAATCAAAGCGCCCTGCTTTGAGCATATTGAACAGGGGTTCATACGATGCCGAGGTTTTTACCGGCAAGCCATTGCTTTTGAGTATGGAGACATCCGGCCAATCCAGTTCTTGTCCGGCAGTGAAGGCGGCCAGGTCCTTGAGGTTTTTCACATCCTTGAAGATATTTGCATTCGTCGCCGTCAGCAGGGCGATACGCCAACCTATCAAACCCTTGTCTATGGGGATGCGGATGGGGATGAGTTGCGCTTCTCTTTCATCGGTACTCATGGTCCAGAGAATATCGACATTTCCCTGTGCTGAACTAAGCTCATAGATACCGCGTGCCTGTTGCATGGGTGCTTCGCTGGCTTGCAACTGGTAAGGCTGGCCGCTGGTCTTGATCGCCAGTTTTAAAATTTCCAGGACATAGTCACTATGCGGATCAAGTTGCACGGACAAGCGCGGATAGCGTATGAGCTTACTTGCGCTGCGACCTGCAGTGCTGCCCGCGCCGTTACCCGTATTGACGGCATCACTGCCATGCGCCTGGCTCAGACAGGCAAAAGTCATCCATAACAGTATCAGTAGTCTAAGCAATTTCATCTGATCAGATTTTGTGTGGATTTCGTGGCTGGCAAGCCTTATTGCCAGCACTGCTGGCATGCAGTTTTAGTGTAATGCGGGCGCGCATATCCGTGTCAAGTATCAGTAACTTATTCCCTTATATTGGCAAGAAGCAGACAGAATTTAAAGATTTGCAAACAAGCTCATCTTGTCGCTGGCTTGAAGGCTCGCTTTTTATCTGCTTTTTATCCGCGTATTTCCCCATTCAATCCCTGCTTTTTACACTTTGTCAGATCGCTGATGTAATTTTTTGTCATCTGTTTATAGTGCCATCCAGTCGCCCACCAGCCCATCTTACCGGGCGTGGCCGACGCAGACTATACTCACAACAAAGTAAACGGGGAGATTTATGACAACAGCAGAAATCAAGGCCAGCTTCAACAAGCCTGTCTGGCACAAGAAACTTTTGCAATACACGATCGTCAAATTTTTGCTGGCATTGCTGATTGTCGGCAGTGTGCAATTTGTATCGCGCAAGGCCATGTCGCATTTCCTGGCCGGGCCAGACTGGATGGTGTTTCGCAATATGGCGGGCACGGCGCTGGGCTTGCTGAGTTATGCATTTTATGTGCGTCTCATAGAAAAACGCGCTGTCACTGAACTGGCATTATTCTCTGCCTGGAAAGAATGGCTGCTTGGGCTGGTGTTGGGTGCCATGCTGTTTGCAGTGGTGCTGGGCAGCTTATCCTTGCTGGGTGTGTTTCATGTCGATGGCTATAATGACCCGCGACTGATGCTCAAATATCTGCCCGTCTTTGCGGTGGTGGCGGTGATGGAAGAATTATTTTTCCGTGCCATGATATTTCGCATGATGGAAGAATCGCTGGGCAGTGTAGTCGCCATCCTGATATCAGCACTGGCCTTTGGTTTTGCCCATGCCTCCAACCCCGGCGCGACCATCTTCAGTTCCATCGCCATTGCGCTGGAAGCGGGTATTGCCTTTGGTGCTGCCTATATGCTGACACGTCGCCTGGCACTCTGCATTGCCATGCATTTTTCCTGGAACTTTACCCAGGGCGCTGTGTTCTCTGTCGCCGTATCAGGCACCGACAGCAAAGGCTGGTTGCAAACCCATATGACGGGTTCTGACTGGCTCAGCGGTGGTGCCTTTGGCGCTGAAGCCTCGGTGCTGGCAGTCTTGCTGGCGACGCTGATGGGTGCGGTGTTCTTGTATCTGGCCTGGAAGAAGGGTGAGTTCAAATCAGGATTCTGGAAAAAACCACGCCAGGTCGTGGCGGCATAAGGTCTGGCCAGCAGGTGCGCGCGGCGCACTCTAGTGTTGCAGGTAGTTTTGCATCTGTGTCATTTCATCATGCAGCCAGTTGACAAAATGATCGACTTTGACTGCCCTGCTGCTGGCGGTGACGATGCGATAGCAATAGCGTGAACTGAGTTGCGCAGTCGGCAGTGTGTGCAAGCGACCTTGCTGTATATCTTCACAAGCAATGGCGACAGGTAGCAAGGCCACGCCCTGGGCTGCGACGGCGGCCTGTACCAGCAAACCGGCGTGGCTGTAATTTTGTGCAAAGTCATGTGACTGCTTATGTGGCAACTTATGTGGCAACTTAAGCAGATCATGACTTTGCAGCAGGCGTATCCAGTTTTCTGGCGTGCCTTCATACAATAGCGGGTAGCGTAGCAAGCGTTTCAGGTCAGGCTCCTGACGTGCGCGTCTATCCTTGTCGCTCAGCATGGCGGGACTATACGCCAGCAATAATTGTTCGCGCCACAGCAGACTGGCGTCATCCCCATCGACAAACAGTTGATGGCGGATGGCGATATCACATAGACCCTGGCCGGGGTCAACCACGGCGTCATTGGAATCGATACGGATATCAATATCAGGATGCAATTGCGTATAGCGATGCAAGCGCGGCACCAACCATTTCATGGCGAAGGAATGGGTGCAAGAGATGCGCAAACTGTCGTTAGCGCTGTCTTCACGCAGGGCCGCAACCTTGATATGCAAGTCGCGCAGTAGCTGGCTGACGGTGCTGGCGAATTCTGTCCCTTTTTCTGTCATGCTCAAATGCCGTGCATGGCGGGCGAACAACGCAAAGCCCAGTTGCTGCTCCAACTGCTTGATGTTCTGGCTGACAGCTGCCGGGGTCTTGTGGAGTTCATGTGCTGCCAGCTTGAAACTACACCAGCGCGCCGCGCATTCGAAGTCAACCAGCAAAGACAGGTTACGTAAAGGTTCTTGCATATTGAGATAGTTTTACTTAGTCATGACATCAGTATTAATCGTTTGTCGCCAATCTTGGTAAAGCGCATGATTCTTCTTGATACATATGAGAGGATTATCCCATGCATAAGAATATCTTGATTATAGGTGGCACCCGCTTTTTTGGGAAACAACTGGTCAGACGCCTGCTGGCAAAAGGCCACAGCGTCACTATCGCCACCCGTGGCCAGACGCCGGATGATTTTGGCGACGCCGTGCAACGCCTGCATGTAGACAGGCGTGATGAGACTGCCATGCATGTCGTGTTTGCCCAAGCCAGCTACGACCTGGTGTATGACCAGATGTGTTACAGCCCACTGGACGCAGCAATTGCGCTGGATGTGTTTGCTGGCAAGGTCGGGCGTTATGTGATGTCATCCACCATAGAAACCTATCGCCACCTGATCGGCAATGTCAATCGGCCATTGCGTGAAGATGACCTGGATCTGAGCCAGGTCAGCATCAACTGGCAATACCCCTGGCATGACCCGGCGCTGGCAGATATCAGCTACGCATCAGGAAAATTGCAGGCGGAAGCCGTGTTACTGCAAGATGGTCGCTTACCGGTGGTCAGCTTGCGTATTGCCCATGTGCTGGCAGCACAGGATGATTTTACCGGCAGGCTGGCCAGTTATATACGCACTGTGCAGCAAGGTCTGCCCTTACATCGTCTAGCAGGCGCTGGACGCACTTCATTCTTGAACGTGGATGAGATTGTCGATGCCATGTTGTGGGCCGGAGAGGCAGATTTTCTGGGGCCAGTGAATCTGGCTTGTGAAGGCAGTTTATCGGCACCGCAATTGCATGAACGCATAGCCCACCAGCTGGGCAAGCCAGCGTTGCTGCGAGTAAGTGAGAATGGTGAAACGGAGAACAGCCCCTTTGATTACGCCCATGATTATGCGATGGACACAGCGCGTGCACGCAGTCTGGGATATGAATTTTCTGCGACCGATGACTGGCTGGATAAATTGATACTGGACTTGCATGCCCATCTGCAAGCCGTGGAAACGGAGGCGCAATATGCCTGATCTGCCCTCGCTACCAAGTTTTATCCTGGCAGCCAGCCTGGTCATCATCATACCTGGCCCTGCCACCTTGCTGGTGGCCGGATATGCGAAGCTATCTGCCAAACGTGCTGCAGCCGCCGTTGCGGGCATCATCTGCGGTGATGTCTTGCTGATTGCGCTGTCAGCAGCAGGTTTTGCTGTACTCATGCAAGGCCTGCCCTGGCTATTGCCCACAATACGCCTGCTGGGGGCTGTGTATTTGCTGTACCTGGGTTTTATGCTCTGGCGCGGCAGCTCCAGACAAAACCAGGAAGGACAGCAGGAAGCTGCCATGTCGCAGCAATCGGGCTTTACACGCGGATTATTGATCACGCTCAGCAATCCCAAACCTTTGCTGTTTTTTTCCACTTTCTTCCCTTTGTTCATTCCAGGTGAGCATGGCAATACCGTGCAAAGTTTTGTTGCGTTGGGCGTGGTATTTGAAATACTCAACCTGCTGTATTTTGTGTTCTTGTGCAGCCTGCTGAAATGGACGGCCAGGCTGCTGGCCCAGCGTCGGTTTGCCTGGCTGCCAGATGGTGGTGTGCAAAAATTCTGTGCCTGTGGATTGATATTGTGCAGTGTGGGGATGCTCTGCTATCAATGAAGTAAAAGATCACTTAAAGGCGCTATCTTGGTTTTTTCTTATAGAATGCTGGCATATTCAACAACTCCGTAATGGCATCCATGCGAACCTCCCTGATCTTCACAACAGTGGCAATAGGTGCCAGCCTGCTGTACAACTTGCCAGTCACTGCCGCAGAAACAGGCAAGTTGCCTGCGCAAATGCAACTGACTCGCATTGCTGCAGACAAATGGCGCGCAGACTATAGCTTCAGCGAAGCGATATCCAGGTTGACCATGCCTGCCGCTGGCGACTACCGCAGCACTGCCTGGAAGCCGCTGACAACCGGTGTACGCTATCAGGCAGAACAATCTCCCCAGTCTGATCAGCAGATGGACAGCTATATCCTTGCGCAGCCCCTGCGCCAGCTCAGCTTTGAAATCACTGCCTATAATGGCTTTGTGCAAAAAAACTATGCGCCCAATAACCGTTTCAGCGACGGTGGCGCGGGTATCTATATGGGATTTTTTGATGGTGATGTCCAGGAAGCTAGCAAGACCAGGGGCATGAATTTGACCGTCAGCTACCGGGGACTGCCTGGTGAAACCATCATTCCCACACCTGCGTTTGCTGATGCAGAACGCAACTTGCGTGCCTATGCTTATTTCGGGCCACAAAAACCCGTCCCCGCTGGCACGGCCAAACTGATCCTGGACCCGGCCACGCCTGAATGGCTTGCCAAGCTTATCCTTGATACTAGCAGCACCATGTCGGCCTATTTTTCCAGTACTTACCAGCGCACTCTCTTGCGTGAACTGGTGCTGATGGTTTCTGTCACTGATACGAGCAGTCCGGGTTTCTCCATGAAAGGTGGTGCGACGAACGGGCAAATCACTTTCCGTCTCAGCGGCAAAGCCATGCTCAACGAACATCCTGCGATACGCCGCCTGGTACAAAAACTGGTCGCCCATGAAATGGCACATATCTGGCAAGACAATGTCAGCCAGGGTGGCATAGGTGATGAGCCCGCCTGGATACATGAAGGCGGCGCGGAAGCGATGGCAATAGTCGCACTGAAAAATACAGCACTCTGGACAGCAGAAGAAGCTGCCACTTATCAGGAAAACGCCAGCGCCACCTGCAAAAAAATCACCAGCCAGAGTGATCCCTACCATTATGCCTACGCATGTGGCCTGCAAAAATTCATGGACCTGAATGTAGATATCCCCGTGCTATGGCGTAGCCTGATCAGCGAAACAGGGCAAAGCGGCCTGCCTTACAGTGAGACGATGCTGAGCAACGTCAGCCAGCGTTTGCGCAAATAATATATAAGTGTGAGCAAATGAAAATCTGTTTTTGCTGGTGCCGCCAAACTGTTATTGTGAAAAGTTGAACAGCCCCGCTGGAAATATATGTCTACCATCACCCATCAGCAAGCCCTGGACAAACTGGCCGCCCACCAGTTGGTACAAGTCATCGAAGATGACGTCGCCAGCCTGACATCAACCGCCATGAGTTATGCCAAGCATGACCAGCAGATGACTGTGGCAGGCCATGTACTACCCCTGCTACTGGGACGCTGGAATTGCGTACTGAATGCAAGCGATGATGAAGCCAGCCCTGGCTACAGGGACAAAACTGCGCTGGCACTGGCGCTGCTCTTGCACAAGCATGGCATCGCCGAACCCGCTATCACCCAGCGCGCCCTGCAGGCCATAGATAATCTGAATGCGGCTGTCGCCCTCAGCGATGCATTTTTCAGGAATACCGATGCCATCAAGGCTTTGTTGAGCAGCCCTGCCCTGCCACTGAAGAAGCGGCCATCTACCAGGGACAGCCTGACATTTCTGCGCGCCCAGGACGTCATCGCCATCCAGCTCGAGCAATACTATTACGCCGCTTATGTACACGAGATCACGGGTTTTAATGCATACCCCGTCGTTGAGTTTTACCATGCGCGTTTTGAACACAGGCCAGACATGGCATCCCTGCAAGGATGTACTGCGCAAGGCGAAACCTATAATGATGGCAAAACACGTATCTCACTACATGCTGTCTGCGGCATGCGCCATGTGCCTGATCCGGCTAACCAGTTCCACCTGATTGCCACAGGTATCACCGAAAAGCCAGACCAAAGCAAACTGGCTGCGTCAGTCGGCTTGCATGCGATCAGCGACTTGTTTCGGTTGCAAGGCATTATGCGCAAGACTGGCATTTGAGTTAGTTTTACAGCATAGTCATCTGTACTGCGCAAAGCGCGCAGCGAAACTTTCCAGTTCCACTTTTGCGGCATTGGTGATGAAGGATATGGTGTGGTAGCTGCCAGTCAGGCTGATGATTTCCAGTAGCTGTTCCTGACTGAAATGCTGCTCCAGCTTCGCCCACAAAGCATCCGCGATACTTGAATTTTCATGTAATTCGTCAACAGCTTTGAGCAAGAGTACTTCGCTGGCTGACAAGGCTGCCTGTGCTGGATCATCGCTCAATGTGGCTGCAATATCATCCTTGCTCAATCCAGCCTTGACAGCAAACAGGGTGACATGCACACCCCATTCATATTCCGAGCCGCAACGGGCACAGGTGCGCAAGATGACCAGCTCACGTTCACGCAAGGAGACCGCCCCCTTGTCCAGCAGGTTGCCTGCAAACACGCGTAGCAACACCCGTTTGTTATGCGCCTGGGTGCGGAACAGTTTCAAGGGCGGCATGCCGGGTGGCATGATGCGGCTGAAAGCCTGGTCTACTTCTGCATCATAAGGTGGCTCCATTGGAGCAATTCTCGGCATGTCCATCGTCTTCTCCTGAAAAAGTGCGCAACAAGGCAGCGCTAAATGCCAGTCTAGCATCGCTCAATGATAGAATTCATGTGCGCTACGTTATTAGTAGCGAATAGCATAGCGCTACATTTAATGTAGCGCAAGGAAAAAATATGACGACACCAAAACCAAGGCAGCCCGTCCGGGGATCACAAACTGGCCGCCCCATCATGGCCTTGCTGGATTTGCTGGGCCGACGCTGGGCCCTGCGCATGATCTGGGAACTGCGTGGCGAGCCCTTGAGCTTTCGCGAATTACGCGAGCGCTGCGATGCCATGTCCCCCACAGTACTCAACCAGCGCCTGCGCGAACTGCGCGAAACCCGGATCATAGAAATGGGGGCCGCAGGTGGCTATAGCCTTAGTCCTTCAGGGCAAACGCTGATGCAGGCGATGATGCCCTTGCTGGCCTGGTCGGAAGAATGGCAGCAGATGCTGGATATGACCGGGGACGAGCGCTGATTTCACCCGTGCCGGGTAAGATGAATTACACTAACAGCCATCTAGAAAAATCTGTCCGCAAGACTATATCCTCATCCATGTTCAAATCAACACTCTTTGCTGCCCTGCTCTCCACCCAGATATTGACCGCCAGTGCCGCCATTGCGCCGGTCGCCCCAGCCAAGCCGGATGCTGCTGCGGCTGCCTTCAAGGAAGGTAATTTTGCACTGGCCTTCCAGGACTGGAGCGCGCGGGCAGAAAGTGGCGAGGCCGCAGCCCAGCATAACCTGGGTACCCTGTATCTGAGTGGCAAGGGCCCGGACAAGGATGAAGCCAAGGCCATGGAATGGTTCCGCAAGGCTGCCACCGCTGGCTATGCCGGTTCGCAATTCAATCTGGCTGAGGGCTACAGGCTGGGCATAGGTGTAGAAAAAGACATGGCGCAAGCCATAGTCTGGTATCAAAAAGCTGCTGCGCAAGGTCTGGCCAGCGCCCAGGTGACGCTGGGGATTTGCCACGAAATGGGCTTGGGCGTGCCCAAGGATATGGAACAAGCCAACCAACTGTACAGAGCCGCCGCTGACCAGCATGATGCTGAAGCGCAGTTCCGCCTGGCGCGCATCTTTGCCCTGGGCCTGGGTACAGAAGTTGATCAACGTGTTGCCAATATCTATGCCGCTGCTGCTGCCAACCAGGGCCATCCTCAGGCGCAAACTTATCTGGCAACGCAATATCTGTCCGGTGCCAGCATGCCCCGCGACGTGAATCTGGCTATTCATTTGCTGGCGCAGGCAGCAAGACAGGGCCATGCCCGCGCCTTTGCCTGGCTGGGCAATATCTATAGCGAAGGCAATGGCATTGCAGCCGACCTGCCACGCGCCTATCTGTATTTCAGCATTGCCGACAGGCTTGATACAGAAAAAGAAATGCAGGACATGCCCAATAAACAAAAACTGGGCCTGGCTTTTCGCCTGAAAACAGAAGATATACAACAGGCGGTGACCTTGGCTAGCGAATGGAAAATCGGCAGCTTGCCACCCAAGCTGGTCTTGCCTGCGCTGAACACCAATAAAGCCAAGCCTGAGATTTATCAGGGCGAGGTTTATTATTTAAAGAACTAAGCAGCACCTTTTCAGAATGATCATGTCCGCATTACCATCACCACCTTTACCACCACCATCTTTACCATCACCATCTCGCCTTCATTCAATCACATTGCGCAGTGCCGCTACCGTCTTCAGCGGCCTGTTAATACTGAGTACGGCATTCGCGCAAAATGCTGCCCCGGCATCAGCTCCGGTCACTGGCATCAATGATGGCCCTTACGCCTTTTACCAGTCGCCAAACCAGCCAGACAAGGGGGGCCTGGATGTCAACTGGGTATGCAATGACCAGTTGCAAAAGCAAAGCTTCGCCAGCTCTGCCAACATCAGCCTGCCTGCGCCTTGCGGCTATCCCCAGACATTGACAATACGCCCTGCTGAAACTGCCTTCCCCGTAACAATCAAATTCAAGGCTGACAAACTCGCCGCCATCAGTGACATCCACGGCCAGTTTGACCTCATGCTCAAGCTCTTGCAAGGCAATGGCATCATCAATCAGGACTGGCAGTGGACATATGGCAAAGGCCATCTCGTCATCACTGGCGACGTATTGGACCGTGGCCCCAAAGTCACTGAGGCCCTGTGGCTATTGTATGCACTTGAAGCCCAGGCCAGCGCCGCTGGTGGTGGCGTGCACCTGCTGTTGGGCAACCATGAAGCCATTTCCATGGCTGGCGATGTGCGCTACCTGAATAAAAAATACGTCGCCGTCGCCCAGCATCTGAATACCAGCTATCAGCAAATGTTTGATAACAGCAGCGTGCTTGGTCGCTGGCTGCGCAGCAAACCGGTCATCATCCAGGTCAACGACATGCTCTTCATGCATGGCGGCCTGCATCCTGATCATCAAAACCTCAATATGAGCCTGCAACAAATCAATGAGAAATACCGCAGCACGCTGGGTTTGAGCAAGGCGCAAGTCAAGACCGACGATGTGCTCAACTGGCTGTATGGCAGCATTGGGCCACTCTGGTATCGCGGTTATTTCAACGCACCAAAATTACCGGTCGATGATCTCGATAAAGTGCTGAAGCAACTCAAACTGGAACGCATCGTCGTCGGCCACACCACCATGGATGGCGTGTATTCTCACTACCAGGGAAAAGTCATCTCCATCGATTCCGGCATCAAGGGCGGCGTCAAGGGAGAAATGCTATTCTGGCACAAAGGCCAGCTCAGCAAGGCTGGCGTGGATGGGCAAAAAGTGGCGGTACCGGATGCACCTGAGAAGCGTAAGGATGCGGGAGATTAAATCGTAGTCCAGATCATCGCAATACTTCTGACGTAGGGCCCATTGCAATGCGCCGCATGTTTGCCTGATCAACAGCTAACCCTCATTTCACGATCTCATGCGGCGTATTACAATACGCCCTACGATATTCAAATAGCTGAATTAAGTAGCATCCCCGGCCCCATCGCAAAATGCCCATCGCTGAATTCAAAAAAATTGTTCCGAAATCAGAACACCACAAACTCATGCAGTGGTGGGATGCGCTGGGAATAGTTTTGCAAGCAGAACTAGGGGACTTTTATCGCCAAGGGGATGCCGTCACCACCTGGGTGCACAACATCAATACTGAACTTGCCAAACGTGAAGAGCGTCACATGGAAGCGCAAGAGATCATCAATCTGGATGGTTATGACTTCCCCAACCAGGACTATTACGAGAACCTGATAGGCAACGATATCTATCTATGCCTGCGCGGCCCGACCTTCCATATATGCAAGGCGCACCCAGAACTGCGATTAATGTTATTGCTTGGCATACTTCCCAAAAAATTTAACTGTTATATTGGCAAAAACGATTGTGCGATGACTGCAAATCTACATTGTAATAGCAATGGATATTGGGCATTACAATGCCATCAGACTAAAGCAAAGCGAATATAGTAGGCATAATATATCCCGCAACATTTGTGCTGATAATCAGTTTATTTTTATTTCGAGGCCTCATGCATCATATTAAAATGCATTCTACAGAAATAGTGCGGATAAACTATGTGGCTACGATTCACCAAAGGAAATCATGAAGTTTCAGGATATAGATACCGGAGATAAATTGGTTCAGTTTCTTGAGAACTGGACAGCTTTTGATGGCGATGGTTACGGTTACGACATCAATGGTTTACTCTCGGTCCTGCGTGCTTGTCTGAGAAATCTCAGCAAACATTCCATAGAAGCAGATTTTGACGAACTGGAAGATGTATTTGATGAGCCTGAAATTCAAATTTTAATAAAACTGCTCAACGGTACAAAGCGAGGCAGTTTTGACTGCAATACAAATTAGATCAATAAATTAACGATGAATCCATGGCCATTTAGCGACCCGCCAAATATAGCGGTTATCGCGAACAAGAACTTCTTCACAGGTGACAACTGGATTGCCTATGTCTCGCACGATGAGGATGATGGTGGCTGGCAATTCCATGGGCCAGAATCCCATCCTTCCGAGTCTGATATGGTCTTAGTCAGCCTGGCAAGCATAGCGGAACATGATCCCAATGTTTGTGCTTTGGCGGACTTGCCATTGGGCTGGCGTGCATGGAGAGATACAAAAGAATCAATTTGGCAGCGAGCACCTGCAAGTTAAGGGACTATAAATTTACAGCGGAAAATCATCCAAGTAGGCTCGCAAATCGTCAAGGAAAAATCCTGGTGCACCAAGAGCGAGCCAATTTTCAAATTCAACCGGATGAGCGAACCATAGTTTCCCATTAATTTCTGTTAATGGTGAAACCGCGTTACCAAACCTTGACAAAAAATCCAAATGGAATGAGGCGTAATTCCATGCAAGTAATTCCGCATCACTCATGGGCGGATATGGATCAGCTCCACTATATTTTGAAATATTGCCCATCAGTTCATACAAGGCAATGTATCGTTCAGACTTCATCATTTGACGCAACAACGCTATTTTGATGGAGTCGTCAGAGTCAGGTACAGCCTGGTTTTCGCTAAATTGCATTCCATCACCCCAGCAACACCCTTTTCACCACCCCACAAATTTCATCCACATCCCTCACCGTCAAACCCACATGCAAAGGCAAGGTGACGGTTTCGCGGGCGATCCGTTCTGCATTGGGGAACATACCCTCGCCATAGCCAAAACTCTTGCCCACGGTAGTCGTGTGACAGGCTTCATAGGAGACACCTGTACCTATGCCTGCATCATGTAGCGCAGCGCGGAAGCTGTTGCGGGTGTGGCCGAAGTTTTCGTAAGGGATGAGAACACAAAACATATTCCAGGTCTGGTCGGGCTGGCCCTGGGGTGGGAGCACCATACCGGGGATTTGCGGGAAGCTGGCGAAGTAACGTTCTGCCAGAATCTGGCGCTGGGCCATGAAGTCGTCGAACTGGGCCAGCTGGTGCAAGCCTATTACCGCTGATACGTCCGACATATTGAACTTGCCGCTGGCCTCTACCACGTCGCGGGTCTGGTCTGGCAGTTTGGCGATGCCATGGAAGCGCAATACATCTACCCGCTGTGCTTCTGCCTCATCGTTGACGACGATGGCACCACCTTCTATCGTCGTCATGTTTTTGTTTGGATGGAAGCTGAAGATGGCGATGTCACCAAATGAACCTACGGGCTTGCCTTGCCATTTCGAGCCTTGCACCAGCGCGGCATCTTCTATCACGCGCAGTTGATATTTTTTTGCCAGTGCATACAGCGCATCCATATCACCGAGCGCACCGGGGAAATGGGTAGGCATGATGGCCTTGGTTCTGGGCGTAATGGCAGCTTCGACCTGGGCCAGGTCTATGGCACGGGTGACCAGGTCACAGTCAACAAATACGGGCTTGGCACCGCATTTGGCGATCATGTTCATGGCGGAGAAAAAGCTTTGTGCGGAGGTGATGACTTCATCGCCTTCACCTATATCACACAAGGCCAGTGCCACTTCCATAGCACCTGTGGCCGAGGTCAGCAGCCTGGTTGGGCGATGACCAAAAGTTTTTGACAGTGCCTGTTCCAGTTCGCTGACCTTGGGGCCAGTGGCAATCCAGTTGGAACGCAGCACATCGGCCACGGCCTGTATGCTGGCTTCTGATAATTGTGGCTGGGCGAATTTATGATAGGCAGATGAAGTCATGGAAAAAGGCCGATGCTAAAAAATGAAGCGCTATTGTAGCTGAAGATTTTCGGGGACGGCTTTACAGGTCAAACCAGTCAAGCTGCCTGTCCAGAAAACAGCTTGAGTCTGGCACTGGCAGCCACCAGCAACATGGCAATACCCAGACCTGCAAACGCCATGTTCAGGCTGATTGCATGTGCGACAAAACCTATCAGGGCCGGACCAGCCAGCACGCCTGCATAACCTATGGTGGTGATGGCACCGATGGCCAGGCTGGCAGGCATGGCATTTTGCTTGCCAGCGGCGCTGAACAATATAGGCACGATATTCGATGCACCTATGCCGATCAAAATAAAACCAAAAATGGCAACAACAGGCGATGTCGCCAACACAGCGGCAAAAAAACCTGTCGCCGCACACACGCCACCCGCCAGCATGACGAGCTTGCTGCCCAGACGCTGCACCACGCGGTCACCCGTCAGGCGGCCCAGGGTCATGGCGATGGAGAATGCGGCATAACCTATGCCGCCCTGCCCGGCTTCCAACCCGCGGCCAGCGGTCAACAACAAGGCTCCCCAATCAAGCAAGGCACCTTCCGCCAAAAAGACCACAAAACACAGGACACCGATAAAAATCACGGCACCGTGGGGAATAACAAATTGCGGGCCATCACGGTCAGATGCATCTGGTTCATGCAATAAGCCTGGGCTGGCAATCCCCAGCATCAGCGCAACCAGCAGGCCAAGGCAGATACTGGCGGCCAGTGTATGCATGCCCAGCCACAGCAACAAGGCCATGGTACCCGCGCCAAGAAAACCACCAGCACTGAACATGCCATGAAAGCCTGACATCAGTGCAGCCCCGCTGCTTCTTTCAACAATCACCGCGTGTATATTCATGGCAACGTCCAGCGTGCCGACTGACGCACCGAACAGGAATAATGTCAGGCCAAACAGCAAGGGGCTGCTCACGACTGCCAGGCAAGGCAGGATCACGCAAGTCAGCGCACCTGCCGTCAAAATCACCAGACGGCAACCAAAACGAGCCGACAACATGCCTGTCATGGGCATCGCGCACAAAGAGCCACCGCCAAGGCAGAGCAAGAGCAAACCCAGGGCAGCCTCATCCAAGCCCAGCCTGTCTTTGGCATAGGGCACCAGCGGTGCCCAGGCAGAGACAACCAGGCCAGCCGCCAGAAAAGCCAGGCGAGTGGACAGGCGTTGTGCGGAATCTGTTTTATTGACGGGGATTACTGTGCTTTGATTTTCAGACATGCGATTGATGAAATGGCTTGGATGCTTACCGCTTTTTTTAAAAACAGTGAAGAGATTGTTTAATGATGAAAACGTATCTTACCGCATGCAATACACATCTGTAGGGTGCGCCATGCGCACCGTTTTTAATCCAAAAAAACATAAAACATCGGTGCGCACGGCGCACCCTACTCTGCGTTCAAGGTTCGGGCCTTGTCCATTTCTTTTCTATGGTGCCGTACACACCGTTCACCCTGATCTGGTGCAAGCCCTGGTCAAGCGCATTGGCATAGCGAGTGGATTCCGGTCGGCGTTTTGAGAAGCTGACGTACAAGTTATCTTCCACCAGAATGCCGACCTGTTGAATTTTTCCTTTGAATTCTTCTGTATGGGTACTCGTCAGATAATCAGCAATGCGGGTATAAATCAGGGAGTAATCAGAGCGCCCAAGCAAAAGTTTGCGCAAGTTGGACAAATCATTGGGTGCAGATTCGCGGGTGATGCGGGTATCGTTCTCAAACGCCGTGCCATAGGTATAACCGTGGGTCACGCCTATGACATATTTGTGCAGTTCCTGGACATTGATCTTGCTGACCCTGGATTGCGGGCTGTCTGTCCGGGCATAGATGCCGACACTGGCTTTGAAAATGGCTTCTTTGTGGAACAGAAAATCCGGCTCCAGCTTGGCGTCTTTCAGGCTGTCAAAACAACCGAGTTCCTGCCCGCTCTGCACCAGCATCAGGCAGCGCGAATAGGGCGTGGCAATGAATTTCACATCGATATTGACGGCAGCATAGGCAGCCTTGATGACATCAACGGCAAAGCCACGGTTTTGCCCATCCTTGACTGCCGAATACGGGTACCAGCTATCTTCACCGACAAGCGTGATGGTCTCGGCCTGGCTGCAAGCGCTGCCAAGAAAACTGCAGCAGCACAGCAAGACACTGATGAATCTGGACAGGAGTTTTTTTGAAGAAGCTGCGCGCATGCTGATTTGGATGATGACGAGACCACTTGCCAGAGTGTGCCATACATTCTCTATAGAGATGCTGATTTAAGTCGCACATCCAGCGTCAATACCAATCATGCTATGCATGTTGATATACGTATATATTCGTTTTCTTATAAATATATTCTTGATATTTTTCGGTCTTCGTTCATTTGTGAGAAGACCCATGCACCATAAAACCCATCCCCGCAAGCTCGCATTCCGACCTGCTCTCAAGCCAGTTGCAGCTTGTCTTCTGGCGCTTTTTTATAGCCAGACTTATACCAGTGCCGCCTTTGCCCAGACGGCAGAAAGCAAATCAGAATCTGTCGTCATCACTGGCTCACGCATACCACGTGCCAGCCTTGAAGGGCCAGCGGCAGTGACCATCATCACCTCAGAAGAAATCACCAGGCAGGGCTACAAGAATGTCTATGATGCGATCAATAACTCGGTACAAAACTCTGGCTTTACCCAGGGCGAAGACTTCGGCAATACATTCACGCCTTCAGCCAATACTATCAGCCTGCGCGGTCTGGGTCCTAACCATACATTGATACTGCTGGATGGCAGACGCATGGCTGATTTCCCCATCGCTTATGAGGGCACGGTCAATTTTACCAATCTGGCGAATATCCCATCAAACATCGTAGAACGCATAGAGATCCTGAATGGTGGCGCGTCGGCAATTTATGGTTCAGATGCGATTGCCGGCGTGGTCAACATCATCCTGAAAAAACAAAGCCAGGGTTACAACCTGAATGTCAAACTGGGTGATACTGATAGAGGTGGTGGTAGCAACAAGCGCGTGCAATTCTCTGGCACCGCCAATGTCGATCAGTTGCGCAGCCTGTTCAGCCTGGAATACAGCGAACGTGAACCGCTACGCGCGACCCAGCGTGATTTCATGGCGAGCCGCAGCACACCCAGTGCAACGCTATACCGCAAGGATATCAAGTCTGGCAAATACCTGGACCTGGGTGATGCCTGTAGCCAGCTCAGCGATTTTTTTGAAGGCACGCAGATCAGCTATAAAACCAGCAAGGGCAGCTATTGCGCCAGCCCCCGCCTGAGCCCCATGCACTGGACAGTGCAAACCAAGAACCAGAGCCTGAATTTTTTCTCCAGCAGCAACCTGGACCTGAATGCAGACACCACCCTGTTTGCCGATATCCTGTTGGGCAAGAACAAGACAGAAAACGATACCCGCTCGCCAAGCTGGGTATCATCTTCGACCAACCAGAGCTATTTCTGGAACAAGAACAACAATGCCTATGAAGCCTGGAGCAAAGTATTCGCGCCTGAAGAAATCAATGGTGTGAACCGTTTCAACCGCCTGTGGGATGACCAGTCTGCCGGCATCAATCTGGGTATCAAAGGTGTCATCCCTGGCACACAATGGAATTATGAAGCAGCTTATAGCGCTTCTGCTTACCGCAGCGAGAACGTGGCACCGCGCACGCTGGCCAATATAGACCCGTTTTTCCTGGGACCCAAGCTGGGCCTGGACGCCGCAGGCATCGCCATCTATGCGCCTGACCCAAAACGCCTGACGCAAAGACTGACACCTGCAGAATTTGACCAGATCACCTCGGCATCACGCAGCTCTGACAGTTCACGCACCCAGACACTGAGCCTGGCAGTCAATACAGAGCTGTGGAAACTGCCCGCAGGCACAGTCAAAACCGCAGGTATTGCCGAGATAGGCCGCCAGAGTTTTGATAATCTGCCTGATCCAAAAATCAATCAGGGTGTGTTCAATACTGTCACCAAATCAGATGATGTGCGAGGCTCACGCCAGCGTTATGCACTGGGCGCAGAAGTATATGTACCACTGCTCAAGGAAGTCACCGCCAGTCTGGCTGGCCGCTACGATGATTATCACTTCGCTGGCCGCAAGGATGGCAAGCTGACCTATAACGGTGGCCTCGAAATTCGCCCGACCTCTGAACTTTTATTGCGCGCCAATTACGCCACCAGCTTCCGCGCGCCGGACATGAACTATATCTTCAAGGCACGTGGCACAGGTTATTATTCCAGCACCACCGACTATTACCGTTGCAAGGCTGAAGGCCAGGAACTCAAGGATTGCGACTACGCGAATTATTCACCAGGTGCCAACTATGTGCAGTTTGGCAGCCCTGACCTGAAGTCAGAAAAAGGTAAATCCTTTGGCCTGGGTGTGGTCTGGTCACCCAGCAACCAGTTTGATGTCTCGCTTGATTACTGGAATATCAAGATCAGCGACATGGTGGTCAACCTGAGTGCTGACCAGCTCTTGCGCGATGAAGCTGACTGCCGCACCGGCAAACGCGATATAGGTTCCAGCCTGTGTGCTGACACCATCAACCGCATCAAGCGTTATCCAAAAGATGCGCTGAGCCATGCGGGTGAGATACAGGAGATCTGGGTCAACCCCATCAATGCAGCTTACCAGGCTACCAGTGGCATCGACATCAGCGGCAAATATCAGTTAAAAACCAGCGGCTATGGCAGCTTCAGCATCAAGGCCAATTACAGCAAGACCCTGAGCAAAAAATCCAAGCAGTTTGAAGGCGATGCCCTGTACGACGACCTGGCCGATCTTGGCAACAGCGACTGGCGCGACAAGCTCATCACCAGCGTCAACTGGGCAAAAGGGGATTTTTCAAATACCCTGACAATCACACGCTATGGCAAGATACCAAATGGCTCTGGTCAGTATTACCTGTCACCTATCGGTATCGCCAACTGGAGCACGGTCTATCAGGCAGACAAAAACCTGACAGTATCCGTCATCGTCAACAATGTCTTTAACAAGATCAAGTATGACTATAGCGGTGGCTGGCCGAATTACCCGGTTGGTTCATTCAGCCCGGTTGGCCGTCAGGGCTGGGTGGAAGTGAATTACAAGTTTGGTGCCTGATGATATGAATCTCCTCTCCCTTCACGGGAGAGGTCGGGTGAGGGATGGGTTTCAGCTGACCAATCGAAACATCAACTACCCCTCATCAATCCAGAAAATTCACCCGTGCAAACTTGACCCTGAAATCTTCCGGCATTTCCACTACACGCCCGGCACGATAATCAAAAAATACAAAACCTGATTTCGCCATGGCGATAGCAGTCTGGTCAGCAGGCCGGGTAATACGGAAGGTAATGTCCCCACCGTATTTATTAAAGTCCATGACACCCACTTCAAACAATAACTGGTCTCGCGCATGGGCTTCAGCCCTGTAGGTGGTTGCCAGGTCAGTCACGATGATGCCGCTGCCGCCAGCAGCAGTTTCGCGTATGCCAAAGTCATATAGGAAACGTGCCCGTGCTTCAGATATCATCGAGATCATTGAGTCATTACCGAGGTGGTTTGCACCATTGATGTCGGTCACCCTGACAGTCAACTGGGTAGTGAAATAATATTGGTCTTCAGGGAAATGCAGTTGCAGGCGGGCCATGATAAACAAGAAAACGCAGTAAAGACCGTATTTTACCGCGTCTGCTCCAGATCCTATCCCTGGTTTATGCCTCAGCCCGCCAGAAAATCAGTCACAGCCTGCCACTGCGGAATGTGAGGCAATACAATAAAGCTCAATTGCTGGAGAATCATGATACCCAATACCATCCAAAACGGTGTCTTGTATTTGCCCAGACGCAGATCATGGGCGATAAGGCCAAGCAAGATGATGTCAGTCAAAAAATAGCCCGCATGAAAAGACGCCGGGAATGAATTGATGCCAGGAATAAAATTACCAAAAATCCTGGCAGCAGCAGGAGGAAAAGCCAGCAACGCCGTGCATGCCATCCAGCGTGAATGCAGTGCACGAGTGCGGCGGTAATGGATGGCAAGGCAATATGCAGTCGCAAAACCCATCATTGTCGTGATATCAACAAAAGCCAGACGACTGCCAAATGCCTTTGAGAAGCCATTTTTGCTAGACAACATCACTTGCATAATGAGGATGCCAGAGATGATGAACAAAGGCGCAATCACCATCGACAGCTTGCCTATCGTGCGGTGTATGTCCAGCCGCCTGTGGGTGGCTAGCCAGCTTTGCAAGACCAGCATGAGCATCCAGACGGTAGCGACCATGCCGTGGAAATGGTGCTTGAAATCAAGCTGCGCCAGGCGGCCAAAATAGGATGGATAAAACCCTATGAGCACCAGCAAGAACAATGCTGCGAAATAAACCGGCGACCTGGAATTATTGCTATTACTGATGGCTGCTTGCATGAGGCTGTACTCTTTCATTGAAAAAATAAGACAGGCAAAAACAATGCGATACCAACTATTTTCTTTCCAAAAATTGAGTATGAAGAAGAGGTAATTAGCTTAAAAATTAAGCAAAAACATCGCACCTACGAACAGTAGTTTAGAATACATTAGCTGTCAATTAATTAAGTGGATTCTGCGTATGCGAATGCCTGCCCAAAGCAGCACAGTGGTATTGTGCAGGCGTGTCCAAGTGTGTTTTTGCAACACGGGTTTCGGGAATTTAAATAGTGAATGAATAGAGAATATATAGGGCGTGTTGACCTGGCTCAGGCGTCCAGTTTTTTTTCACCCAAAGCCACGGAAGCGCTTTGTATCAGCCCATTTTTTATTTCATAGATCGCAATCATTTCCATGCGGCCTGTGCCTTCAGGAAAGGTGCGCGTCACTTCTTCATGGTCGATGACGATGTGACCTATCACCTCGCGGCGTATCAGCCTGGCATGCAGATTGGGTTCGGCAAAGCGCGCAGCCATGCGCGGGCGGATATCAGCATGGCCGGTAGCCAGCAATTTACCGGGGAATTCAAACTGTTGCGCGTCAACAGCATAGGTCTTGAGTATGGCCTCGACATCGCGGGCATTATAGGCATCGAGCTGGGCCTGGACTACGGTTTCAGGTGTTGCGTCAGTAGTAGTTGTCATGGTTTTAGTCAGTCTTTTAAAGTAAATGCGCCAGGCTGGCAGGTGCAGGGTCTGCGCTCAAGTCACCGTCAGGCAAATTGGCAATCACTGCTTCTACCGTGGACTGCTTCAACAATGACTCCAGCACTGCTGCATGCGGTTCTGCCCAGATACCGGCAAAGTCTTGTTCGCCAGGTGTTTTAATGGCAAAAGCCAGTTGTTCTTTTGGCGGGCAAAATTCTGCATTCACACCCGGCTTGTTGCCACGCGGGTCCAGCCGGTACCAGCCATGCTCAGGCAAATAAACAGCGTTCAAACCATGCAGGCAAAATGGCGGTTCTGTGCCGATGGTCAAGCGCTGGTAACACAGGCCAGCGGGAATACCATTGGCACGCAACAAGGCAGCCAGCAAATGGCTCTTGGCATAGCAATAACCAGTACCATGTGCCAGCACATCAGATGCCTTGCAGGTCACAGGATTCTGACGGTAATCCCAGCTATGCTTGATCTGGTCACGCACAAAATGAAAACAGCGTCGCGTGACTTCCGCCTGATCACCACCGGCAGCTGCCAGTTCTTGTGCTTGCGCCAGAACGGCGGGATGTTGCCAGTCTATGTAGGTGCTGCTTGCCAGGAATTCTTGCATGCCTGTTTCCGTGAAATGGGTTATGAAATGGGTTCTAAAATGGGTTTTGAATTGCGTCAGATTTTATAAGCCATGCCCACCGAGGCGGGCGCCGTATGTTTGAAACCAAATTGCGCATACAGGTCTTGCGCCGGGCCATCAGCAATGAGGCTGACGTAGGCCGATTCAGGCGCATTTTGCTGCAGGTAGTGCGTGATCTCGCGCATGATCATCTTGCCCAGGCCCTTGCCCTGATGTTCTGGCAAGACCGCGATATCAACGACATGATATGAAGTGCCACCATCGCCAACGACACGCCCCATGCCTACGACCAGCTCACCCTGCATGATTTGCACGGCAAACAGGCTGGCAGGAAGACCACGTGCTGCTGCTTCGGCGGTCTTGGTGCTTAAACCGGATGCCTGGCGCAGGTGGCAGTAGGTGGCAATGTCGGGGATAGCGGCAACTGCCTGGTAAGTGTTTGTGCTCATGCTGTTCTTCAGATTAACCATTGCGTTAAAAAGGCAGAGAAATTTATCACAGATAGACAAGGAATGTGTACCAGCATGCAACCGCACGCCCTGCATAAGGGCAGCTTGGGAAACAGGCAGACTGTTTTTCAGACTGTCACTCAGATTTTTACGCAGACTGTCACTCAGATTTTTGCGCAGACTGTTACTTATAGCAGCGATAGTTGAATGCTACGAACGCCACTAGATTCCAGCCTGCGCTGGAATGACATTGCGATGATAGTGAGTGATCAAATTTCACGGCTAAGATCAAGCCGCAAACTCAACGTCGTCATTCCAGCGCAGGCTAGAATCCATCTGCGCAAGATCCGTAGCGTGGAATAATCTGGTATTTTCAGAATGTGCCGTACGCACTAAGGCCCTGCCTCTGAATTGATGTGGATATATGGATACGAGCTGATACGAGCTGATACGAGCTTTGCGCCGCCTTCTTGAAAAACATAAATCGCCCGTTAATCAGGAAAAGTTAAACAAAAGACAGGCTAAGCACCCTCAAAAACCTTAATAAAATTCTTCCTCAACCTGCCCACAGCTATAAAACAGGTTTACAATCCAGCCAAACCAAAGACTTTGCTTTCCTGGAATTTGCCTATGATTAATGTCTTCGTCTTGCACAATGGCCGCCTGAGCCAGATCAACGTGGAAAACCGCGCTGATCTTGAAAATACCCTGCCTATCTGGGTCGACCTGACTGACCCCAATGAAGAAGAGCGCGAATGGGTAAAGAGTATCTATGGCGTGACCCTGCCAGGGGAAGACGAGGTCAAGGATATCGAGGCATCGGCCCGTTATTACGAAGCCGATAATGGTGACCTGCATCTGCGCACCGATTTTCTGATCGACGATGACGATGAACCGGCACGCACGGTGACGGTCGCCTTCATCCTGGCGCGTGATATTTTATTCTCGGTCCATACCATCGATTTACCAGTGTTCCGCCTGGTACGCATGCGCGCGCGTTCGCGTCCCGGCTCTATCGCTGACTACAAGGATGTGCTGCTCGACCTGTATGCGACAGACGCCGAGTATTCTGCCGATGCGCTCGAAGGCATCTATCAAAACCTGGAAGACGTCAGCCGCAGCGTGCTGCAAAAAAACTTCAGCGATCAGGATGCTGCTGCCGCGCTGAATTCGATTGCAGTAGAAGAAGATTTGAATGGCCGCATACGCCGCAACATGATGGACACCCGCCGCGCTGTCAGCTTCTTGATGCGCGGACGTTTGCTCAATGCTGATCAGTTTGAAGAAGCACGCCAGATTTTGCGTGATATAGAATCACTGGATGGTCATACTTCCTTCCTGTTCGACAAAATCAACTTTTTGATGGATGCGACCGTCGGTTTCATCAACATCAACCAGAATAAGATCATCAAGATTTTCTCGGTCGCCAGCGTGGCCTTCTTGCCGCCCACCCTCATCGCCAGTATCTATGGCATGAACTTCAAGGGCTGGTTCCCTGAACTGGACTGGCAACTGGGTTACCCATTTGCACTGGCATTGATGCTGGCTTCGGCGATCACGCCGTTCTGGTATTTCCGCCGTCGCGGCTGGCTCAAATAAAAACTGATAGGGAATCTCATGCCTGCAATTGCACTGGGTCATTACAACCTGCGCGGTGACCGCGCCACGCTGGAAAAACTCAGGGATTTTTATATCCGCTATGTGGGGCTGACAGAGGGCCCACGCCCGCTGAAGAGCTTTGGCTTTTGGTTATATGCCGGTAGCCGCGATGTCTTGCACCTGTCAGAAAACCGCCCTGACGAAAGCCGCCAGACAGAATTAAAAACCGGCTTCGACCATGTCGCCTTTGCGTGTACCGATTTGCCTGTCATGCTGGCAAGATTGCAGGCTGATGGTATCGTTTATCGCCAAGCCACGGTGGAAGCATCGGCGGGCTTTGCGACCCAGCATCAGGTTTTTTTCAGTGACCCTGAAGGCAATGGCATAGAACTTAATTTTTCTGGAAATGCTTGAGTTGATTTCTTTGCCTGTTTGATCAACAAGCTATCATGGGAATATATGTCCGTAGGGCGCATTGTAATGTGCCGCATGTATCAGACGAACACCACACAGATATTTCCTCTGGACCTGTAGTAATTCTTCAGCATTTCAAGACCACTCAACACAGAGGCACAGAGACACAGAGTAAGCACAGAGAGATATACCTGAGAGGCATTTGAATGCATGGGAACAGTGAAAGTTGCACATTCATTAGAGCCTCAGTGCCATCTCTGTGTCTCAGTGTCTCTGTGGTGAGACCTTTGGTCTTTTTTTAAATTCACATATAAATGACTTGCAGGCTGCCTCGTGCTCACCGCTTTTGTTTCTATGCTGATTGCAAAGACGATGCGCGCTCAAAAAAACGCCATCAGCACAGTCCATCAAACAAGTTTAAGATAAGCAAATTATCACTTCCAAATCATCTTAGCCATGTTCAAGATACGCGAAATCGATCATCTGGTGCTCAGGGTGAAAGACCTGGACAGCATGCTGCATTTTTATTGTGATGTGTTGGGTTGCCCAATTGAGCGCAGGCAGGAAGAAATTGGTTTGACACAGCTGCGTGCAGGCAGGTCGCTGATAGACCTGATCACGGTAACGGGCAAGCTGGGTCGCATGGGTGGTGCTGCGCCAGGCAAGGAAGGCCGTAATCTTGACCACCTGTGCCTGCGTGTTGAGCCCTTTGATCTCACTGACATACAAGCCCATCTGCAAGCCCATGGCGTGACCGTTGGTGAAGTCGGCCAGCGTTATGGTGCCGAGGGTGAAGGCTTATCGATCTACATCAATGACCCGGAAGGCAATGTAGTGGAATTGAAAGGCCCGCCGGATAGTGCATAAAGATCAGGTTGGTGTATCCACCTCATCCCAGGCAGCATTCTCAAAATTCACCAGCCAGTTCAGGGCATAGTGCCGTTCGTAGATGACACCGGCATCCAGGTTCAGCGGCAGCGTGCCTTCTTTCATCCGGGTCTGGCGCACCAGCCAGTGCAGGCGGTAATGCAGGTCCAGGGCATCCAGTAGCTGGCTGGCCGGGCGTGTTTTCGCCTTGCTCATCGCAGCTTCAAAATCCAGGTTCATCATCGTGCGCGCTGTCAGTGGCACGTCGCAGATAGCATCGGCAAAGGGCAATTCATCCTGTAAACCCAGCACCCATTCGAGCACATACAGGGATTCATAACGCCAGGCAAATTGCGGCAAGATGTCTTCTGCCGGTTCATCCGTCTCCAGGAATTCACGCTCATTTGGTGAAAGCCAGGCATGCACTTGCGGGAAACGCTCGGTCAATTCGTGCGCAGGAATTGGCTGGTGTGTCGCCACTGATTCTGCGCGCAAAGCCACGATGTATAGAGCCAGCGCTCGCCCCAGTATCTCGGTTGCCGGGCGCAATTGCAGTTCAGCCTCGCTAACCAGCGGCGGCAGGTGCGATGGCAGTTCAATGCCCATTTCTGCCAGCAAAGTATCTGTGCGCGCCTTTCTTTGCCATGCCAGGGCGGGATAAGGGATAGTTGCCCCGGTTTCTATACCGCCATCTGTAGCCGCCAACAAGACATAACCATGCGTGTCACGGATATCGCCATCGGGCATGAAGGCTATCGCATTCGCCACCACTGCCCAGTCAGAAAATGCATCCAGCTGGCTCTCATCTATCCACAAACTGAGATGCTGCTGCACACGCTGGATATGCCGCATCACATGATAACGCTGATGCGTCATTTGCCCATCACCACGATTGAGTACATAGCCAATAAAACCTTGCAAATGCCCATGCAGTTCCGGGTCGCTCATATCACGCTGGTTATTGAGTTTATGCGGAAAATTCAGAGGCGGTAATTGCGCACATGTGCAATAGGCATTAACGAGTATGCTGCTGGCAGCATTGATATCAATTTCTGATGCAACTGAATCTGCCACTGATACCACGGTATTTGCAGTAACTGCCGCAGGAATTGTTGCAGATGCAGGGACATCCGTCGCCGCATTAGCAGGTTTTCCGGAAATTAAATTCTTTAAAATTTTCAGCATGATGCAGTCAGAAATTGGGGGTGGATTGCTGAGCCAGGGATAGCGTTTGATGAGTTGACGCCATCATTGCGCAGCATGAAAGGCGGTAGGATACGAGCAATGCAAAAACTGTGGGGGTGCTTTTACATGTAGAAACAGAATTGGAAACAAGCAATAGTCAAGATGGCAGATTGCAACCCGGAGCGATCAAGAGTCGCTCAACAATCACGGCAAGCATCCTGGCTGTGCAACAGATCAATGACCTCCCTCAACTCTGTACACTTCCATAGGCGCGGCTTCGCCGGGCAACCACTTCTGGTGTATCTTTTGAAAGCTGCCATCTCTCTTCATTTGCCGTAATGCGTTTTCCCACAGGGTGATGGTCGCAGCCGGGGTTTTCAAGGAAAAGGCCAGATACAATTCCAGACTATCCAGCACCATGACTTCTTCAACATCAGCAGCGCTACGTCCACTCTCTTGCAGGATTGAATTCACAGCCAGGCTGCCCTCTACCCATAAATCAAAGCGATAGGCAAACAACATCCTGGATGAATTCAGCGGCGAATCAGCCTGTGCCAGATTGATGAAACCCTTCTTTTTTGCAGTGTCTGCAAAGATACTGCCGCGATAAGCACCGACCGGCAGTTTGTAGATGTCGGCATCCAGCGCTCTCAATCTTGCAGCCTCGCCTTTGCGGGTATAGACCGAGGTTTTGGAGATCGCAATTGGCCCCAGCATATGCATGAGTTTTTCACGTTCCGGTGAACGGCCAAGGCTGAACAGCAGCACGTTTTCATCTTCCAGCACGGCCTTGTAGCCGCGCGCCCAGGGTACCAGTTGTATGCTGTCTTTGTTGCCAGTAAAGGTTTGCATGGCCTTGACGATATCTACCGCCATACCGTCAATGCCGGTCCTGGTCTTGAAGTTCATCGGCGGCCAGTCTTCAGTATAGATACTCAGTTTTTGCGCTTGCGCTGGACGGGTAAACATAAGCAAGATGCTGAGCAACATCAGCATGCATAGTTGCCGCAAGAAAATAAGCAGGCTAGATAAAGATGAGCTGGCGAAAGTAAGCATATTTCCCCTGAAGCAAGACGTGCCACGCATGAACATAGCTGAATAGTACGCCCGTGCCTGATGATGGAAAATGCGGATGTAGCGTTTTCAGGATTCAGGAAACGATGTTTTACTTTATTTTTTAATCAAATTGCATGATTTTAGAAAAAGCGTGCTCTACGACGCATTATTCTGCCAACCCGCTTTGCGTAAACGAAACACACAACTCTTCATATTTCCTCCATATTCAGACAGCAAGATGCATCATCGACAAAGACAATGACCAGCGTTGCAAAGCGATGGCAAGAAAAAAATGAAGCAACTCAACATGATAACCATGCTGATTACCTGCCTTGCCATCGGCCTTGCTGCCTGCGGCGGCAGTTCTGGTGGCGCAACAGCAACGACCAGTGCCACGAACACAGTAACAACTGGAACAACGACGGGTACTACGGCCGGTACGACTACAGGAAGTACAAGTGCCACTGCAACAATCAGCGGCACCGTTGATGCCAGCAAATTGCCGATAGGCGACGGCAAGTTCACCCGCACCACTCCTGCTGTTGGTTACGTCTATGCCTGCTATACCGCGGGCACGGGTGGTGCCAGTACTAAGGGACCATGGTTTAATGCCGATGGCATGACCTGGAATTCGCTCAGCAAGATCAGCGTACAGGGTGCGGTTAGCTGGGTCTCGAATTTTATGGTGACCGTGGGTAGTTCCCTTGGTATTACCGGTAATGGACTGCCGCCTAACCCTACCGGCACTTTCCCCATCGCCAGCACTGATCCAGCCTATGTCTATGACCGTAACCCCAACAGCATCAGTCAGGCCAATATCGCCTGGGGCTTGCCAGCCAGCCCTGTCGTCGCTGCACAGCCCACCTGTACCAGCCTCGGCGCAATTGGCGTACTGCTGGATGGCGTGCGCCTCTACAATGCTGACGATGGCGGATACCGCGATGCCGTCGCCTGGGAAATCCAGGATGCCTGCCAGGGCCACCCTGAACGCACGGGCCAATATCACCATCACAACATCACTTCCTGCCTGACGCAAAAAGATACCCCGGGTCAGCACTCGCCGCTGGTCGGTTACATCGCTGACGGCTTTGGCATCTATGGCAACCAGGGCGAAAACGGCAAGGCCCTGGCCAATGCCGACCTCGACGAATGCCACGGACATACCCACGCTGTGGAGCGCAACGGTGTCATGGTCACGCAATATCACTACCATCAGACCAGGGAATTTCCATACACAATTGGTTGCTACAAGGGGACGCCAGCGACTGTACATTAGTACTGGGCAGGTGAACCAGAGGCAGGGGAATATCTTGAGCTTGCTGGTAATTGCGCACACCGGGAATTAAAGACCGTACAAAATTTATTCAGCCTTATTCAACATGTCCATCCTTAAATCCCTGCTCTTGTCCATGCTCACCTTCATGACCACCATCCTGACCCTGGGCTGGCTGACAGGTGCATTCGCTGCACCACAAAATGCCCTCAACAACGACAAACTACCCTACTACTATCAACAAGACCTGCAAGCACATTGGGACACCTGGGCATCCATGCAGCGCATTGCAAAGTTCGAACTCATCAACCAGCATGCACAAGAAGTCGATCACAGCCTGCTGCGCGGCAAAACCAGTTTTGTCGGTTTCTTTTATGCAGGCTGCGTGACACTCTGCCCGATCTCCCTCGAAGTCATGCGTGAACTGCAAACACAAATCAGGCAGAAATCCATCGCAACGCCCCAGTTCATTTTACTGACTGTCACCCCGGACCAGGACGATGCCAAGACCATGGCCGCCTATGCGCAAAAACTGAAACTGCCTGCCGACTGGAGCATGCTGACAGGTGAGTCCAGGCAAATGCAAAAACTCACCACCAGTCTGATGACTGACATCAGCGCCCGCGCCAGCAATGGCGAACCCCTGCACGGCCAGCGCGCCTTCCTCATCGATGCAAAGGCTCGCATACGGGGCATCTATGATGCGTCATCAATGCTGGAAATGCGGCGCATGGTGGGGGACTATGAGAGATTGACGCTTGAAGAGTAACAAACATTATTGTTCTTACCGTTAAGCGTCCTGGAATTAATTCACGCTGCTGGTCCAAATGCTTATGCCGCATCTGTCTGACCCCGCTTTATAGAATCCCTAAGCAATCAATCGTTACACAAAACGAATGACCGGAATAATACGCTGCATCTTCATCTTCTTTGGTATCGCCAAATCCCATCCAGAAATAGCCGTATTTGTCGATATCAGTAACTGTCGTCGTTTTGCCAATGTATGAAATGATCTCCCTCTTTTCTTCTTCCGGCAAATCATGGATGAGCCAATCTGGCACACCCAGCAATCTGACCTCATCGCCGATCTTGATTGTTTTTGCATTCATTCCTGTCCTTTTTTTCATAGTCTAACCGAGAAAATGTTAACCAGTTTCTCCGGCCAGTAGGGTGCGCCGTGCGCACCAGATGTGCCAAACCGGTATCAATATTGCCAAAACGTGGTGCGCACGGCACACCCTAGCAGTACTTGGATGTGCGATCGTAGAATCGTCTTGCATTCCATCTTAGTTAAAATAAAAAACTAACTTAGTTGTATTTTATATTTAAGTAGACTATCCTGTATTCAAGCAGAGAAAAAAATCATGCCGTCATCAAAATAAACGAGCCAAAACACCTCGGCGCACCTGAAGACAAGAAAAGGAATAGCCATGTTCAGCATCAAATTCATCAAATTCCAGCCAACTACCTATGTGCTGCAATTCAAGAACGGCCACGTCAGGCGTGAGGGTGCGGGGCTGGCTTTCTTTTACTATGCCCCTACTACCTCCATGCTGGCGATACCCATGGTGAGTACAGATACACCATTTATCTTTGAAGAAAACACGGCTGATTTCCAGACTGTCACTGTGCAGGGTCAGGTCACCTATCGCATCAGTGACCCGCAAAAAGTCGGTGCCTTGCTCAACTTCGCCATCAACCCGGTCACCCAGCAATACATCTCGGATGATCCGCAAAAGCTCTCGCAACGCATCGTCAATCTGGTCAAGGTATTGACCCGCAAAGGCTTGCAAAGCCTGGCCCTGCGCGACGCCCTGAAAGCGGCTGATACGCTGGGTTCTGCGGTGACCATGGCAGTGCGCGACAGCAAGGAATTGCAGGCACTGGGGGTGGAGTTGCTGGGTCTGAGTTTTCTGGCACTCAAGCCCACACCAGAAGCAGCCAAGGCATTGGAAGCGCAGGCGCGCGAGCAAATTCTCAAATGTGCTGATGATGCCATCTATGAACGTCGCAATGCTGCCGTTGAACAAGAGCGCCGCATACGCGAAAATGAATTGAATACCGAGATCGCCGTCGAAAGCAAAAAGCGTCAGATACGCGAAACCCAGATGGAAGCTGAAAAAAGCATACAACAAAAAGAAAGCGAACTTAAACTCGCCCAGATGCAGGCCAAAATCGCCGAAGAAAACCAGCAAACCACGCTCGTCAAACTGTCCACGGAAAATGCCAGGGCAGAAGCCGACAGCCGCGCCTATGCCGCACAAACCCTGATGAATGCCTATAACGGCGTTGATCCCAAAGTCTTGCAGGCCCTGTCCATGGGCAATATGCAATCCGGCCAGTTGATCGCCCTCGCCTTCCAGGAACTGGCAGAAAAAGCAGGCTCCATAGGCCAGTTGAATATCACGCCAGACTTGTTGCGTGAATTGATGAACCAGCCTGGATAAAACGGGGGAAATCATATGAGCAACATCGCTAACAGTATCAGCACCTCAACGCGCCTGACAGAAAACAAGATCATCCTGATCACCCGCAAGACCCGCCTGGAGGAACTCATCGTCAAGTACAACACCGTCGGCCAGGCGCGCTTTTATATAGAACATCTGGGCGGTGACTTTGCCGCCTACCAGGCTGAGCATGACAATTACATGGCCTGCGTCAGTGCCACAGAAAACAGCCTGCTACGGCTGGCACGTTTGCAAAAGATAGAACGCAGCTTCTTGCCGAACATGATCTTTGGGCGCGACGATATCGTCATCGCCCTGGGGCAGGACGGCCTGGTCGTCAACACCATGAAGTATCTGGATGGCCAGCGCCTCATCGGCGTCAACCCTGACGTGCAACGCTGGGATGGCGTGTTGTTGCCATTCCAGGTCAGGGACTTGCCCAGTATCGTCCCCGAGGTGCTGCAACAGCGCCGCCCGGTGCGCGAAGTAACCATGGCCATGGCCAGGCTGAATAACGGCCAGACCATGCTGGGCGTGAACGATATTTTCATCGGCCCCAAAACCCATATCTCGGCCAGCTATACCATACAACTGCAAGACCGCCAGGAGCGGCAATCATCCAGCGGCATCATCATCTCCACCGGCCTGGGTTCTACAGGCTGGATGAAGAGCATACTGGCAGGTGCAGCGGCCATGCACGAAGGAATTGATGATCCGCGTCTGAAGATATACGACATCGCCTTGGAGCCGCAGGCAAGCACGACAGACTGGGATGCCCGCGAGCTGATGTTCGCCGTGCGCGAACCCTTTCCCAGCAAAACCTCATCTGCAACTTTAGTCCGTGGTCAAATCCAGGAAGACAGCAAGCTGCAAGTCACATCCCTGATGCCGGAACATGGCGTCATCTTCAGCGATGGCATAGAAGCGGATTATCTGGAATTTAATGCGGGCCTGACAGCAGAGATAGGTATAGCGGACAGGCGTGGATATCTGGTGGTGTAGATGAGCACGATGCGCCATGCGCATCAATTTCCATGCCGCACCTACAACGCATTTGCACATTGGTGCGCACGGCGCACCCTACAAAATCTGTGCAGATTTCTCCAGCGCGCCTACGGCCAGTTGATTCTTGGTCAGCTTGATTAATTCATCTGAAGGCTCTTCGTCAGACATCATTTCAAACATGGCTTTCAGATTACCAAACAAAGCGGCGATGGTAAAAATCGGCCCCCAGGGTATCCCCCACCAACCAATAAAAAAACTGACCAGGAAGCCGCCACGATTCTCTTTTCTGCCGCAGGGAACACAACAAAGACGTGTCTTGGTTTCCTGGTTGCTCATGATGATGATGGAAGTTGCTATATATGAATAACGCACCTCTACAGGAGTCGCCATGCTGGCGCAAACCGGGCAAACACCGGAACGAATTTTCCTCGCTGCCTGCAATATTGTAGCCTCAGTCAGGTCAACCGCTACCTCGGCTATCCTTGCCTGATGCCAGCATTTTTTGGAACAAAAGCGCTGACCTTCGTTCAGGACGGGATTGCTCTTCGCCAGGTTGCCGCAATAATCGCACTCGTTTGTCCCTCGCGCCATCCTGTACTGCGCCTTATGCATCTCCTTGCTGACTCTGTTAATGTCAGTCACGGACATGCCACGTGCAGCAAGAATATCCCTGATCGCCTCTTTGGCATTATCGACCAGGTCTTCACTGGAAAGCTTGACTAACAACTCCTCGGAGGCCACTTCAGAAAACTGTTCGATAAAAAATTGTTTTGGGTACATAGGGAAGACAAGAGTGAAATAGTGAAGCTGCAAACAAGACAAATCAATTTGCGTTTTAGCGTTGAGATTATAACTTTCGATCTCTTTTATCCGAAATAAAACTAAGATAGTTGCAATTAGTAACTAACAAGTTTATTATCTGTTGAACGCACTACTTCCATCAAGTGTTGAGAGTGCCAACAATGGAACGATTTTATGAGCATCACATTAGAACAACGCTATCTCGGCGCACTGGCTGGTCTCGCCTGCGGTGATGCTGTCGGCACCACGGTAGAATTCTCGGCCCGTGGCAGCTTTACACCAGTCACTGACATGACAGGCAAAGGCCCCTTTGGCTTGCTGCCTGGCGAATGGACAGACGACACCTCAATGGCATTGTGCCTGGCAGAAAGCCTGTTGACGAAGGGTGGCTTCGACGCCAAAGACCAGTTGGGGCGTTACCTGAACTGGTGGAAATGGGGTTACCTGAGTTCTACCGGCATCTGCTTTGACATTGGCAATACCGTACGTGCAGCCTTGTCGCGTTATGCCAGCAGCGGTGAGCCTTACTGTGGAGTAGACGACCCCAGCACGGCTGGCAATGGCTCGCTGATGCGGCTTGCCCCGGTCGTGATGTTTGCTTACCCGGATATGCCAGCAGCCATCCACTACGGCGGCGAAAGCTCGCGCACCACCCACGCCGCGCCAGAAGCCATACAAAGCTGCCAGTTGCTGGCGGCGATGCTGTGCAAGCTGTTTGCTGGTTGCGACAAGGCAGATTTATTTTCGGCATTGCCATTCACACCGACCGAGCCAAAAATCATCGCTCTCGGCAAGACTGATTTCATCAATAAAGACAGTTCACAAATACGCGGCAGCGGCTATTCGGTTGAATCCCTCGAAGCATCGCTATGGTGTTTCATGCACACGGACAGTTTTGAAAGCGCCATCCTCACCGCCACCAACCTGGGTGACGATGCCGACACCACTGCCGCCATCACGGGGCAAATTGCGGGTGCCTATTACGGTGTAGATGGCATACCTGAAAAATGGCTGGCACGCCTCGCCATGCGCGAAGAAATATTGCGCATGGCGCGGGAGTTGTATCAGCGGTTTGGTAGCAGACAGCTTGCGTGAGGCCAAAGCAAATATACGAATGATATGTCGATATGAATAAACCAACCCAACAAGAACGCCTGGCAGGTGGACTGATCGGTCTACTGGTTGGCGATGCTCTGGGCGTGCCTTATGAATTTCATGATCCATCAGCAATACCGGTAGCAGAACTCATAGAGTTTCAGCCACCTTCCGGTTTTGCACGATCACATCATCTCGTACCGCCGGGAACATGGTCCGACGATGGCGCACAGGCACTTTGCTTGTTGGCCTCGCTATTGGAATGCGGACAATTTGACGCCGAGGATTTTGGCAAGCGTCTGGTTCGCTGGTACGACGAAGGCTATATGGCGGTTGACAGCGTCGTGTTTGATGTTGGTATCACTACTGGGAAGGCAATTCGTGCGCTACGCAAGAATGTGCCCGCTTTGGGAGCCGGGGCAACCGATGTGCATGAAAATGGCAATGGCTCGCTGATGCGTGTTTTGCCGTTAGTCTTGTTTCATCGTGGCCCAGATACAGATTTGGTCAGGATCGCGCAATTACAATCACGGGTAACACATGCCCATCTGCGTTCACAGGTATGTTGTGCGCTGTACTGTCTGTGGGCGCGTCGTATTCTTAACGATGCTGCTGATCCCTGGAATGATGCTGTACTGACTTTGCGATCCATCTATGCAAATAGCCCACAAGAACTCGAAGAATTGGAATGGTCGATACGGCCAGATGAGCCTCCCATAGGTCATGGTTCAGGTTATGTCGTGGATTGCCTGCGGTCGGCGCGCATGACTCTTGAAGCTGGATGCTACGAATCCGTCGTCCGGGCTGCCATCCTGCTCGGCAATGATACCGACACAACGGCATGCGTAGCGGGTGGCATCGCTGGCATTCGTGATGGCATTTCTGCGATACCTGAGCGCTGGAAGAGTATGTTGCGTGGCCAGGACATCATCGCACCATTATTGAAGCGCATGCTGGAATATCATAAAGCGCGCATATGAAAAAAGTCTTGCCCATTGAGTGTTGCATTGCAATGCGCTCTACCATTTCATATAGCTTGATACTGCATACTAGAACTCATCTCATAAATAGGATGAGATGAGTTCTAATAAATGGAGATAAACATATTGCCTACTTCAACATCTGATGCAATCGCGGGCTGCCTGATGGGCGGCGCAGTCGGCGATGCCATGGGCTTGCCGTTTGAAGGCCTATCGCCACGCAGGATAGCGCGTTTGCGTAAAGGGTCACTACGATATCGTTTCTTCTTTGCTCATGGCATGATCAGTGATGATACTGATCATGCGATCTTTGTGACGCAGGCACTGATCAAGAGCAAGGGAGATGTCAGTAAATTCAAAAAAAGCCTGGCATGGCGGTTACGGCTTTGGTTGATATGCCTGCCTGCAGGCGTGGGGTTTGCTACCCTGCGCAGCATTATCAAGCTGTGGCTGGGATTTACCAATAGCGGAGTATACTCGGCTGGCAACGGCCCCAGCATGCGCAGTGCCATGATCGGTGCCATACTCTCAAATGACGCTTCAGCACGCCACGCCCATGTACAGGCATCTACCCTGCTTACGCACACTGACCCCAAGGCTTTTACTGGTGCACTGGCGATTGCCGAAATCGCAGCACGATTGGTCAATTGCAAATGGCAAACCAGGCCGCCGCTGGATGAATTGATTAACATGCTGAACAGTTTGTCAGACGACACTGAATGGCAAGCTGCCGTTAAAGGCATACAAGAAGCCTGTCTTGCATCTGACCAGACACTGGTTGCGCAACAACATTTTGGCGGCAAGCATGGTATCTCGGGCTACACCATGCACACGGTCCCATTCTCCATCATTGCTTGGTATCAGAATTTTGGTAGCTATCAAAACACGATAGACTTCGTGGTAAATGCTGGCGGCGATGTAGATAGCGTGGCTGCTATTGCAGGAGCTTTGGCAGGCGCCAGTGTAGGGCCGTCTGGCATACCGCAAGAGTGGCGTAATGGTTTGATGGACTGGCCACACAGCCGCAAGTACTTGCAGGCATTGGCTCGCAGGGTGATTGATCCTGAAATAAGAGCTGGGCTACATTTCTCTTTGTGGCTATTCCCGCGCAATATTATTTTTACGGTGATTGTTTTATTGCACGGATTCAGGCGGTTATTGCCGCCGTACTAGCTGATTTCCTTGAGCCAAGCTTCCAATGTGCTTCAACAGAAATTCACCTTGGGAATCTCTGATTAAGTATCCGAGTATTGATTTAGAAACGTTAATATAAGCCTATTCTCATTGAATCCCGAATGCCATGAAACAGACAACTTTTGCCGAAGGTGGCTTTGAACGCTACGCCAAGAC
>NZ_JBMPOZ010000024.1:0-93360 GCF_049340385.1 Undibacterium sp. Ji83W
CGCAGTGACGGCCAATACACCGAAGGCGTATGATATTCATGCGGATCATCTCAATACACCGAGGGTGATTACGGACGCGACAGGAACAGAAGTCTGGCGTTGGGATAGTGCGCCGTTTGGGGAGACGTTGCCGAATGAGCAGCCGCAAGGCAATCAACAAACCAAGTTCACTTTCAATCAGCGGTTTCCGGGGCAGTACTTTGATGCGGAGACGGGGCTGCACTATAACTACTTTAGGGATTATGATCCGCTATCAGGTAGATACGTTCAGTCTGATCCGATTGGATTGAGAGGTGGGATTAATACTTTTGGCTATGTGGGTGCCGATCCATTAAGTGGATTTGACCCAAAAGGACTTATTAAATGGGAAGGAACAATGCTGTTTGGTACATTTAATTTGATGAAAGGGGGGCCGGGCGGCGGAATAATTTCCGGCGGTATGTATTCGGCTGAGTTTACTCTTGTTTCGGCTTGTCTAAGAGGTCAAAAATGGATTGTGGTCGTAGGGTCAGATGGATGGGGCTTTGGTGCTGGTAGTGGTATGACGGGAAGAGGTTCTGGAGGATTGACAACAACAAATCTAGATGATGGACTTGATTATATTAATCCGTATGTTTTTAACGGGCGATTCGAATATATCACTGCTGGTGGTTTTCAATATAGCCCCTATGCTGCCTACAATCTTGGGGAAGCCGCTGGGGATGCTAGTGGGTGGGGACTATCTACAGATAAGTATGGGTTAGGTGTATATTCGGGCATGGCACGTGTGAAAAGCGCAAAAGTGGTTAAATGTGATTGTAAATAATTATTCTTTAATAATTAACGAATTGCTTGGTCATAACTAAGGTGTTTTTAAAATCGCAAGCATTTTATTTATATATGCACAGCACAATTTCATATATTACCGTTATTCTTGGATCATCTAAATGATAGAACTAAACGTTGTTACGGCAGTCCCCATAGGCTCATTTGCCGCAGCGATATGGGCGGTTGTACTTATCCGCAGATTCTTACGTTCTTCCAAATTTGATTGCCTTTCTAGTAAGCAGCGTTTGATGGTGTGGGGTGTAGCTTTATTTGTATTTCTCCCGGCATTATTTGTATCTTTTATGTGTGCAGTAGCGCTGTCAGCAATTACAGTTAAACCAGGTTCGAATCATAGAGCGCTTGCTCTTACTGTTATTTTTAGTTTAGGTATATTTGGAAGTACGATTACCTGGGCTCTGGCGAAATTTGTAGCGTTTATTATTACAAAGCGCAGAATAAACGAATAAATAGCAAAAAGAATGGGTACACCCGCGTAGCTCCGATTAACGAAGTGTAATCGGAAACATGGCTTGGGCGTACCGTTCCCGGTAGTCAAGTAGCCGAACAACATACTTGCAACACACTGCGATAAGCTCATCTACTGGAATTGGCGTACTACATTGTTCTTAATCCAGCGCGTGCCGGGATGGTTGCTTTGCCAGAGCAATGACATCGGAGTTTTATTATTTCTGCGTGCGCCATGCTTAGCGCATGTGCAGCAACCTCTACCGCAATTCCAAGGTCAAAAACTCCACACCTTGCGTCTTGGATGACACCATATTGAATTGCGACAGTGAACCCTGGCCCAACAGGGGTTTGCAGGTCTTGCATACGACTGCAGTGACTTTGCGTAATTCAAATGGGCCTACCTTCATATTGTCGATGGTGACAACACGAGCTTGTACATTTCGTCCATCAGCAGTTTGCATATTCACGAGAGGCTTTACCACCTTGTAGCTTGCTTTGGAGTCGCTAAGCATATCCTCGTTGAGCGTAGTTTTGGTGGCACCAGTGTCGACCATGAAAGCTTCTATCTTGTTGTCGCCAAGTTTAACTGGCGCGTAAAAATGCTCTTTCGTTTTTGGCAGACGCATGCTTTTTGCAGTCGCGGTGATGGTTTGTCCCTGGCGTTCCAGTGACGATTCTATGGCGATGCGTTGGCCATCAAAATAATGACCGTGGCCCTGTGCTTCCAGCGATGAATCGAAAGAAGCGAGCAGGGTCAGTGCTTCGAATTCACGTTTGCGCATGACCAGGTATTTGGCGACATCGCCGCGCACGTTGACCAGATTGGGCAGTATGGCCAGGGTTTTATAGCCCCAGTCTATGGCTTCTTCTATGCGGCCAGTTTTTGCCAGACTTTCGGAATAAGCTGCGAACAGGTCATAGGTGCCTTCACCCATGCTGATAGCTTTTTCAGCTTGAATTATGCTGGCTTCTGGTTTGTCTGCCCAATGGTAGGTGATCGCCAGACTGGCGATGGCTTTTGCATCGGTAGGACGCATTTTGATGTACTGGTTCCAGTTTTTTTCTGCGCAATCATAGCTGCGTACTTGCATGCACTTTACGGCACCATCTTTATAGGCTGAGGGTGGATAGGTTTCTGCAAAAGCGGGCAGGCTGATGGCGACACAGGCCGCGAACAGGACTTGGAATTGGTTACGCATGAGTTTATTTGTCTTTAAAAGCCCTGAAATTGGCGGCAATTGTAACATTTAAATTTTTTTGTAACAGCTGACTTTTATCAATGAAAGCGAGGCATGTCGGCCACATTGAACCTGTTTTTAATGCGGGTGAGTCAGGCACATTGAGGTCTGTGCATCAGGTTCAAGCTTCCTTCGCTTCCTGCAACGCAATCACGATAACAAACCCACCCTCAGCGTGATTGTAGATACGCAATTTGCCACCATGGCTTTTGATGATGCGGTCGACAATGGCCAAGCCCAGGCCGGAGCCATTGGCCTGGCTACGAGAGGCATCGCCGCGGGTGAAAGGGCGCAGCAGGCGGACCAGGTCCTGTTCTGCCACACCTTGTCCGTGATCGCGGAAGCTGATTTGTATGGACAGCTTCCTATCCTTGTTCTTGCGCGAGCATTGCACGTCCAGTGTGATGACGGGTGAGCCTGGGGTTTTGCCGTAACGGCAGGCGTTTTCTACTATATTGTTGAACAGGCGCCTGAGTTCAGTCAGGTTACCATTGACATAGATGTCAGGCTTGATGGCAGTGCGCAGGCGCAAGTTTTGAAAACGGAATGCTTCATCCATGACCTGTTGTATGACTTCGCTGACATTGATGCGCTCGAATTCGACTTTGTCCAGCGGTTTGGCATAGTCAAGAAATTGGCTGATGATGTCATCCATCTGCTGCAGGTCGGATTGCATGCCAGTTCTGGCATCGTCATTAAGACTGGCCATTTCAACTTCGAGTTGCATGCGTGCCAGCGGGGTACGCAAGTCATGCGAAATACCGGCCAGAATGATGGAGCGGTCAGTTTCTATCCTGACCAGATCTTCCATCATGGTATTGAAGCTGACGTTGGTTTCGCGGATTTCTTTTGGGCCCTTTTGTGGCAAAGGCGGCGGCTGCTTGCCCATGGCGACAGCGCGGGCAGCATTGCTGAGACGTGACAATGGGTCATTAATCAGCTTGGAAATGATGGCCGCACCTAGCAGCGTCAAAAACAGGGTGAGAATAGCCCAGCTGAACAACTGCTGGCCTATGGGTGGGTCCAGCCTGTCTTGTTCGAGTCTTAGCCAGTAATGATCATCTTCAATATCAAAGCTGATCCAGAATCCACTTATATTATTCAACTTGCTGGCAAAACGGGTGGTTTTGCCCAGGCCGCGCAACATCAGGGGTTTGGATTCGAGAAAGAAGGGTGTGGCTTCGGGTTCTTCGATGTGGTCGGTATCTTCCAGAAGGTAAATCTGTACACCTTCTTTATTAGCCAGGTCACGCAAGAGTTCCTGGCGTTTTTCAGGTGCAGAATGGGTGAGGGCGGCGCGGGTGATGGTGACGATGGAGACGATTTGTGCCGCCATCTGTTGTGCTCTTGGTGCTGTCTCAAGTGTGCGGAAGTTGGACATCCACGCCAGCATGCTGGCGGTGACAAGCACGGCCAGCATGAGGAAGGTGCGCCAGAACAGTCCGCTTTTTAGCCATTCCAGACTGTTGAGGTAGTCACGCATTCAAATTTTGCAAAGAAAACAATTAGGAAAGTGCAAAAGTATTTCAACTCTTAATGCGACTGACCGTCAGGGATGAACACATAGCCCAGTCCCCATACCGTTTGTATGTAGAGCGGGTTGCTGGGGTCGGGTTCTATCAGTTTGCGCAGACGTGAAATTTGTACATCCAGGCTGCGGTCAAATACTTCATATTCGCGACCGCGTGCGAGCTCCATGAGTTTTTCTCTGGAGAGTGGTTGGCGGGCATGACGGGCAAAGACTTTTAATACTGAAAACTCACCTGTGGTCAATGAGATATTGTCATTGTGCTTTTTCAGGGTGCGGGTGCCTAAATCAAGTACGAAGTCGCCAAAGGCGAAGGTTTGTGGTCCATCAGATGGTGCGCCTGGCAATTCGTCCGGCGCTTTGCGCCTGAGTACGGCATTGATGCGGGCAACAAGTTCGCGTGGGCTGAATGGTTTTGGCAGGTAATCATCCGCACCCATTTCCAGGCCAATGATACGGTCGACTTCTTCACCTTTGGCGGTCAGCATGATGATAGGTGTCTTGTCGCCAGCGCCACGCAGGCGGCGGCAGATGGCCAGACCATCTTCTCCAGGAAGCATGAGGTCAAGCACCAGCATGTCGTAGCGTTCACGTATCCAGAGTTTGTTCATGGCCTGGGCGTTTTCTGCACTAACGACCTGGAAGCCTTGTTCTGTCAGGTAACGGCGCAGCAAATCGCGCAAACGCAGGTCATCATCAACAACAAGGATTTTGGCCTTGGGGTTGCTGGTAGTGGTGTTAGTTGAGTCTGGGGTAGGGGGCGTAGTGTTCATGGGCTTAATAGTACTGTCATAGAGTGAGCTTGCAAACAAAATTAATATTCTGGATTACAAACTGTTACACACTTTACGGAATGGGACTGCGCATTTGTTGCGGCTATCGTAAACTAATTTCATACAATTTGATGCTAGCAAGCCATAGGCATTTACGCATAGAATTGCAATCCATTTATATGTTTTTGCTTGCCTCATTGTTTTGCTCGCAAGTCCATTCGTTTTCAAGTCGATGAATATACCGTACAAAAAAATTTCTGTCCTGATGTTGTCGCTGGTCGTGGCTGGCAGCGCTATGGCAGATAATAAGGGTAACGGTGGTTCGGCTCTGTGGGGACGGTTCAATAATAACAATGCGCAGCAAAAAAATGATGCAGTGCGCAAAGAAGAAAAACAGCGCGAACGGCAACTCAACAAACAAGCTGAAAAAAACAGTTTGCTTGAACGCTGCAATGACACGCGCCATATAGGTGAACGGGCTTGCGGCACTGCTGAAGATAGTAAAAAAACTGGTCGACTTACGCCAGAAGAAAAACGCGCTTTGCGCCGTCAGATTCAAGACGTCGGTCACGAATTGTACCGTCCGGCTCGCTAGTTCCTCTCCTTCCCAAATATCAGCGTCTGTTCTGCTTCATGATTTTTTGTTGCTCACGCTGCCAGTCTTTTTCTTTCTCGGTATCACGCTTGTCATGCTGCTTTTTACCTTTGGCCAGGCCGATCTGGCATTTGATACGACCCTTGGTAAAGTGCAGGTTGAGCGGCACCATGGTGTAGCCAGAACGCTCCACTTTGCCTATTAGTTTGCTAATTTCCGCCGCATTTAACAATAATTTACGTGTTCGGACAGAATCGGGATGAATGTGAGTGGATGCCGTTGGCAGGGCACCAATATGCGCGCCGAATAGGAAGATTTCGCCATTCTTGACGATGACATAGGCCTCTTTCAGCTGCGCGCGGCCTGCGCGTATGGCTTTGACTTCCCAGCCTTGCAGGACGATGCCGGCTTCGTATTGTTCCTCGATAAAATAATCGTGGAATGCTTTTTTATTATCAGCGATGCTCATGTAGGATGAAAATTGGTCAAATTAGAGTGTGGAAATGCATGAATGCATTTTGGTACTGCCTATGACTCGGTTAAAATGCGAACCTGTGATTCTACCAAATGGTTCTTCTTGATGGCAGTTGTACATAAAACAGTTTTCGTAGCTTACAGCACAGAGCAAATGTTTGCTCTGGTTGATCAAGTAGAAAATTATCCTCAATTTTTGCCTTGGTGCGGTGAGGTCAGGGTGGCTGAGCGCACTGAACATGAATTGGTTGCTACACTTTCCATCAATTATCATGGTTTAAAGCAACAATTCACGACCCGTAATAGTAATCAGCGTCCCCATTCAATTGAGATGAGTCTGGTCGAAGGGCCTTTCAAGCAATTGTCAGGTTGCTGGAAGTTCACTGAATTAAGAGTGGATGCCTGCAAAATTGAATTTGAGCTGAACTATGAATTTTCCAGCAAATTGCTTGAGCATTTGATCGGACCAGTTTTTTCCAAGATTGCCAATAGCTTTGTCGATTCTTTCTGCGCCCGTGCCGAGGCATTGTATGGCTGAACAGACTAACATGCATGTCCAGATTTGTTATGCCGGGCTGGATACAACAAGTTTGCTGGATTTGCAGGTGGCTCTTGATGCCACGGTGCTGCAAGTGATACAGCAAAGCGGCATCATGGAAATTCATCCTGATATAAATGTCGGCCTTCTCAAGGTCGGCGTTTTTGGCAAACTAAAGGCACTTGATAGCGGTTTGCATGCAGGGGACAGGATAGAAATTTACCGTCCCCTGATCGCTGACCCTATGGAAGCGCGCAGGCGCAGGGCCAAAAAACAGGCGCAAACCTGAATCTTTTTTGCTACTTGCAATCGGTCAGGGCTTTTTTCACTTCACTTGCTTCCTGTTGACGCTCGGCATCAGAGAGTATGGATCGCTCGCCATTCTTATCAGTACGGCTGAGACGCGCACCAGAATTCAGTGATTGTTGATAGTTGCGGGCTCTTTCGCAATTCTTTGCCTTATCTGCGGCGGCCGTTTTTTCTTCTTCTGCTTTCTTATCTTTTTCAGCCTGTTCAGCACGGCGCTTGTTGAAGTCCTCATTCTTGGTGGTTGTCGTTACCACCTTTTCCAGTTTGGGTGCAGGCTGGCTGGCGGAAGCTGCCTTGTCATCTGCTGTTGGCGCAGGTGCAACTTTGTTGCCACCTGGAGCTTTAAGGATCTTATCCTTAGGCACTGATTTGGGCGGCGGCATGTCTGAAAACTGCTTGTTGCCTTTTTCATCGATCCATACATATTGAGCATGTGCCACAGCGCAGAATGCGAAAGACAGCAGAAGTGCAGAGCTTAGTCGTGATATTCGTAAGATGGACATAATTTGCTTTCAAGAAAAACATGGGATTATGCAAGAGTTTTACACGGAGCAAGACGACTTCGCAAGTTTTCTGTATAATTCGGTTTTGCGCCTATAGGAAATACTATGCGTTTACTCCAAAAAGCACTCACGTTCGATGACGTGCTACTCGTCCCTGCATACTCGAACATACTCCCTAAAGATACCTCTCTTGCGACTAAATTGACTCGCAACATCAATCTGAATATCCCTTTGGTATCAGCTGCGATGGATACGGTCACTGAAGCGCGCCTGGCAATTGCCATGGCTCAAGAAGGTGGTATCGGTATTATTCACAAAAACTTGACGGCAAAAGAGCAAGCCCGCGAAGTCGCCAAGGTCAAGCGTTTTGAATCTGGCGTATTGCGTGATCCTATCACCATCCCGCCTGGCATGAAAATCCGCGAGGTCATTGCGCTGTCACAGCAACACGGCATCAGCGGTTTTCCTGTGGTTGAAGGTAAAACGGTGGTTGGTATCATTACTAACCGCGATTTGCGTTTTGAAGAAGAATTGGACGCAGAAGCCCGCGCCAAAATGACGCCACGTGAAAAGCTCGTCTACGTTAATGAAACAGCAGATCTGGCAGAAGCCAAGCGCCTGATGAACAAGCACCGTCTGGAACGTGTGCTGGTTGTCAACGAGGCATTTGAGTTGCGTGGCCTGATTACTGTCAAAGATATCCAGAAATCAACAGAGCATCCTTTTGCATCCAAAGATGATCAGGGCAAATTGCGCGTAGGCGCAGCTGTTGGCGTAGGGGTTGATAATGAAGAGCGCATCGACTTGCTGGCAAAAGCCGGTGTTGATGTCATCGTTGTTGATACTGCTCATGGTCATTCCAAAGGCGTGCTGGATCGCGTGCGTTGGGTGAAAACCAATTATCCCCATATTGAAGTCATAGGTGGCAATATTGCTACTGCTGCTGCTGCACTGGCGCTGGTTGAGCATGGTGCAGATGCAGTCAAGGTTGGTATCGGCCCCGGGTCTATTTGTACTACACGTATCGTTGCTGGTGTTGGTGTGCCGCAAATTACTGCGATTGCGAATGTGGCCAATGCGCTTAAAGGTACTGGTGTGCCTTGTATCGCTGATGGTGGCGTGCGTTTCTCTGGTGATGTCTCCAAAGCCCTGGCGGCTGGTGCCTCAACAGTCATGATGGGTAGTATGTTTGCCGGTACTGAAGAAGCACCTGGTGAAGTGATCCTGTTCCAGGGACGTAGCTATAAGTCATATCGCGGCATGGGTAGTCTTGGCGCGATGGCTGATGGTTCTGCTGACCGTTACTTCCAGGATGCTGCCAATAATGCAGATAAATTGGTGCCTGAAGGCATTGAAGGCCGTGTTCCCTACAAAGGCAGCGTTCTCGCTATCTTGTATCAACTGGTTGGCGGTGTTCGTTCTTCCATGGGTTATTGTGGTTGTGCTTCGATAGACGACTTGCATACCAAGTCTGAATTCGTTGAAATTACTTCTGCTGGTATGCGTGAATCACATGTCCATGACGTGCAAATCACTAAAGAAGCGCCAAATTACCGTGCTGACTAATGCTTGAGAAGTGCTTGAGAAGCATGGCCCGAATTGAGGATGCCTGGAGAGTGGAATGTCAACGAACTTAGATCGTTCAGGCCCAACGACAACGACACCTATCAGTTCGGGTTTTGAGCGCATGGTTTCCGAAAAGATGGAATTGCGCATAGGCCGCTTTGAACGACTTGGTATCAAGTTGTTCAAAGTAGCCAATTGCCTGGTCAGTTTCGGCAGGCTGGTACCAAGGTTTGATCATCTGGTGCATTCCATTACCAATATGGAAGCCGAGTTCTGTGATGCTATTCCACCAGTGGACGAAATCCTCGTCATACCTGACCTGCGCCTGCATGAACATCTGGGCAAGCATCCCCTGGTCGCTGGTCCTGCGTCCATGCGTTTCTTTGCTTCTCACCCCATCTTTGATCATGGCAACCAATTGATTGGCAGTGTCATCCTGATCGATTATCAGCCGCGTGATCTCGATGATGAAGAAAGACAATCTCTCGCCGATCTTGCCTCCATGGCTGAACGCGAAATGGCGTTCAGTGCACTGTATCAATCGCAACTCGAAGTCATCAAGCAAAACCGTAATCTTAAACGTGATTCACTGATTGACCCCTTGCTGGGCACCTGGAATAAATCGGCCATCATCCGTTCTTTGAAGCTGGAAATGGAGCGCTGTGCCAAAGCCATGAAACCACTGGCCTTACTGATTGCCAGCGTGGATCAGATGGAGCATTTGCGTGAATTGCATGGCATCGCCATCACCGACATGATCCTGGTGAAGACGGTTAGCCGCGTTCGTTCTTGCGTGCGTCCATTTGATGCGCTTGGGCGCTTTGGTACTGACTTGCTGTTGGTGGTATTGCCCGGTGCCTCGCATCTGGTAGTAACGGCAGTAGGGGAGCGCATACGTGCCTCTGTACTCATGCACCCAGAAAAAATGAATGACGTGGACACGCCATTAACCATCAGCGCCGGTACTGCATCGACCGATCTTTTCCCGGATGCTGAACCAGAAACTTTAATTAGCCTCGCAGAAAAAGCCCTGCTTTCCGCCAGAAATGCAGGAAACAATTGTGTTGTCCAGGCCTCGCCTGCACAACCTGACATGATAATTTGATTTATGCACTCAAAAATTCTTATCCTTGATTTTGGTTCCCAAGTCACGCAATTGATCGCCCGCCGCGTTCGTGATGCAGGTGTTTTTTCTGAAGTTCATCCATATGACGTCAGTGATGAATTCATCAAAAATTATGGCGCAGCCGGCATTATTTTGTCGGGTGGCCCCAGCAGTGTGACCGAAGGCGATACCCCACGCGCACCTATGGCTGTGTTTGAAGCCGGTGTGCCAGTACTGGGTATTTGCTACGGCATGCAAACCATGGCCGAACAACTCGGCGGCAAGGTTGAAAACGGTCATGTACGCGAATTTGGCTATGCCGAAGTTCGTGCCCGTGGCCATACTGCACTGTTCAAAGACATTAATGACTTCGTGACCTCAGAAGGCCACGGCATGCTCAAGGTGTGGATGAGTCATGGCGACAAGGTCAATGAAATGCCGCCAGGTTTTAAACTGATGGCATCTACAGACAATTGCCCTATTGCTGCCATGGCAGATGAAGAGCGCCGCTTTTATGCCGTGCAATTCCACCCTGAAGTCACACATACATTGAAGGGCGAAGCCATCATCAGTCGCTTCGTTCACGAAATTTGCGGCTGCCAATCTGACTGGAACATGCCTGACTACATCTCAGAAGCTGTCGCGTCCATACGCGCCCAGGTCGGTGATGATGAAGTCATACTTGGCTTGTCCGGCGGTGTCGACAGCAGCGTTGCTGCTGCCCTGATACACCGTGCCATAGGTGATAAACTCACTTGCGTATTCGTAGACCATGGCCTGTTGCGCCTGGATGAAGGCAAGATGGTCATGGAAATGTTTGCCAACAACCTGGGCGTCAAAGTCATCCATGTTGATGCAACTGCACAGTTCATGGGTCATCTGGCGGGTGTTTCTGATCCAGAAGCCAAGCGCAAGATCATAGGCCGCGAGTTTGTCGAAGTTTTCCAGGTTGAATCTGGCAAACTCAGCAATGCCAAATGGCTGGCACAGGGCACGATTTACCCTGATGTCATCGAAAGTGCCGGCAAGGGTAAAAAAGGTTCGCACACCATCAAGAGCCACCACAATGTCGGCGGCTTGCCGGACACACTGAACCTGAAGCTGCTGGAGCCTCTGCGCGAATTGTTCAAGGATGAAGTGCGCAAACTGGGCGTTGCCCTGGGCCTGCCGCACAGTATGGTCTATCGCCATCCTTTCCCCGGCCCGGGCTTGGGTGTACGCATCCTCGGTGAAGTGAAAAAAGAATTCGCCGATCTGCTGCGCCGTGCCGACGCCATCTTCATCGAAGAATTGCGCAACACCTTCGTTGACCCGCAAGCAGAAAAACCGCAAAGCTGGTACGACGCCACAAGCCAGGCATTCGCCGTATTCTTGCCAGTCAAGTCAGTCGGCGTCATGGGCGATGGCCGCACTTATGAATACGTCGTTGCTTTGCGCGCCGTACAAACCCAGGACTTCATGACTGCCCACTGGGCGCATCTGCCGCATGAGTTGCTGGGCAAGGTCTCTAACAGGATCATCAATGAAGTGCGCGGTATTAATCGCGTTGTCTATGACATCTCGGGCAAACCGCCTGCGACGATAGAGTGGGAGTGATTTAAGGTCCTTCAGGGTCTATCGTTAGTTATCGAAAGACAGATGTAGCGTATTGTTTTTTAAGAAATATGTCACGGAAGCTATCGATGACTATCGACTGCCAGCGGGACCGGTTGGCGGTAGGCGTCGGTAGTTCGATCACGTCCCTCCTGTTTTATTGTCGTCCAGACCAATCCGGTCTTTGACGTTAAATGTCTCCTCGAGAAAGCCTGTTCTGTGCGGATCTCCCAGCATCAGCAGCCTCCTGACTGCTGACGGTATGCGCGCGCGAAAAACTTATCGATGCCAAGAAGGCCGTAGCCCAGGGCAAGTGTCCCGCGCTAGAAAAGCAGCGCGAGAAGTGTTCTCTGACCACAGCCATGACCTTTGGTGATGGCTGGCCGGTGAACAGCGCGTGGACCATCTACAGGCTAATTTCTCGCATCGGCGTTTTGTTCGTCTCGCAGCAACAAAAGTTAAGATTGAACGACGAATGATCCATTTGGATACTGGGCACACATGAATTCCACGAAGGCCCGAACTTTGGGACTCTGCAAGCGGCGAGAGGTGTGCAGAACCCACAACTCAACTTCATTGCCGGAAATACCCCATGAGACCAATGTACCCTTTTCAAGCATGTTTCCAATGATGGATTGCGGCAACATCGCGGCCCCCGCGCCGGCAGCAATGGCATCGCGTACCATCAGCAGCGAAGACAGACGCAGGACAGGCTGTGGCTCAATGGTGAACTGACCATTGTTGACGGACCAAACATCTCCTTCGCGATAGGATGGCGTAACGACTGCCGGAACCTGAAAAGGTGTGTCTTTGGGCCCCATCGGCATCTGAACGGATGGTGCGGCAGCAAGCACCATCCTGTCTTTGGCAAAACACCTGCCAACCAAGGCGCTATCCTTCGGGGGATTAATGCGGATGGAGACATCAAAATGTTCTTCAACGAGATTGACGAGGCGATCTTCCGCCACGGCTTCAATTTGTACTTCTGGATAGTTCGTCACGAACTGTGCAGTAATCCGCCCTAGTGCCAGTTGAGAAAATAGCAGTGGTGCTGCAACACGCAAACGACCTCTCGGCGTTGCAATGCTGTCTCGCGCCGCCGCGACTGCTTCGGCAACCTCGTGCATCGGCCCCTCCGTTCTGCGCAGTAGCAAATGGCCGGCTTCTGTCAACTCCAGACGCTGGGTACCTCGCTCGATAAGCCGAATGCCCAGTGCCTCCTCAAGATCGGCGACACGCCGTGACAGGGTGGCCTTGGACCGGCCGCTGGCGCGGCTGGCCTTTCCAAAACCGCCGTGAGTTGCCACTAGCTGAAAGTCCCCAAGGGCATTTAGATCCATAGCGTCTCAATTTTGATACGATAAGTCTCAATTTTAGAGTCTTTTCATGAAATATGAAACACATTATTGTGAGGTCTTACTCAACCACACATCAAAGGTGTTTCTTATGAATAGCATTCGTGCATTGGTACTTAACGAATACGGTGGCCCCGACGCCCTCAAGGTTTCGTCAGTCGCGCCGCCGGTGGCCGGGGCAGGGCAAGTGCTCGTTCGTGTCCATGCTGCCGGCGTCAATGGACTGGACTGGAAGCTGCGTGAAGGCTATCTCCAGAAGGCTTTTCCGTTGCAATTACCGACCGTTCTGGGCATCGAACTCGCTGGCGTCGTCGAAGCGGTGGGCGCGGGTGTTAATCGGCTGCGCGTAGGTGACCGTGTCATGGGGGCGATCGGTGGCTTGGGCGCTTATGCCGACCTGGTGGCGGTGAATGAGGCCAATCTCAGTCTGGTGCCCGACGCGTTGAACTTCGTGGAAGCAGCCGCTTTGCCCATCGCTTCAGTCGCTGCGTGGAAAAGCCTCCATTTTGTTAGTCCCGTTCATGCCGGACAGCGCATTTTGATTCACGGCGCGGCCGGCGGTCTGGGCGGTTTCGCGGTGCAGTACGCACATCAGGCTGGCGCCGTGGTGTATGCCACAGTCCGGAGCAATAACATCGACTATGTTCGTGGTCTTGGTGCAGATCACGTCGTCGCCTATGACCAGCAACAGTTCGAAAACCTGGTGAGCGATATTGATCTCGTGCTCGACTATGCTGGTGGCGAAGTGCTGAGTCGCTCGTGGGCCGTGCTCGCCAAAAATGGCACCATTGTCAGTACTGCGTCTCCCGATATTGTGGCAAACACCCCTGTGGGTCGTCGCGGTCTCTGGTTCCAGAACACGCCGGATGCAGCAAGGTTGCAAGCGATTGCCGAGGACGTGTCACACGGTCGCTTGCAGTCCAGGGTCAGCGCTGTTGTGCGCCTTGACGAACTGCCCGCGGCAATCGAACGCTACCGAACGCATCCACACATCGGCAAGACCGTAGTGACGCTTTTCGACTAAATCAACGTTTCAAAGGGCATTGACCATGAGCATAACTTGCTCCAGTCACGCCTGCGATGAGTTGCTCGGCAGATGTTAAGAGATCAACCGTAGCTTCTTAATTTAATAAAAAATTCATACTCCAACGAAGGATTATCATCATGACCATACTCGTAACCGGATCTACCGGCGCTGTCGGCCGTCAAGTTGTAGAACAACTCGTCAAGCGCGGTGCCGATGTGCGCGCTCTTGTCCGCGACCCGGCGAAGGCCAACTTCCCGGCTGGCGTTGGTATCGTCCAAGGCGACATGCTGGATGTCGACTCACTGCTTAGCGCTTTCTCAGGCGTTTCGACGCTGTTCCTGCTCAACGCCGTGGTGCCCGACGAATACACCCAGGCACTGATCGTGCTGAACGTCGCCCGTGAGGCCGGCATAGAGCGGATCGTCTACTTGTCGGTTATTCATAGCGATCGCTACCTGAACGTACCGCACTTTTCGGGCAAGTTCGGCGTTGAGCGGATGATCGAGCAGATGGGGCTCAACGCCACCATCCTGCGTCCAGCCTACTTCATGAATAACGATCTCACGGTCAAGGACGTGGTGACCGGATACGGCATCTATCCCATGCCGATCGGCAGCAAGGGCCTGGCGATGGTCGATACGCAAGACATTGCCGAGGTTGCGGCAATTGAACTCATCCGTCGCGAACATGCTGCTGTTCCGCTTCCCATCGACCGCATCAACCTTGTCGGTCCCGACACGCTGACCGGCGCGGATGTTGCCGCGATCTGGACGGAAGTCCTGGGGCGCCCGATTACCTATCCAGGTGATGACACCGCCGGGTTCGAGGCGAATCTCCGGCAGTTCATGCCGAGCTGGATGGCTTTCGACATGCGCTTGATGAGCGAGCGTTTCCTCACCGAGGGAATGATCCCCGAGGCTGGTGACGTCGAGCGCCTAACCGCACTTTTAGGCCGTCCCCTGCGTTCCTATCGCGACTTCGCCTCCGAAATAGCGGCTTCAGCCTGACCGTCTAGCGACACCAAGAACCACGACAGTGAACATGCAAGGCGGGCAGGCGTAGTTCGGTAGCGACAAGGGTTGCAAGACTTCATGTCAACGCAGAAACGCACTCGCTAACGGCACGCTCCGAAAACGGGTGTTCCCCTTTTCTCCAAATAATGTATCCAAGGAAATATGAAATGAATAATATCTGGTCCCCCATTAACGTCGGCACCATGCAACTGCCTCATCGACTTGCCATGGCCCCGATGACCCGCAGCCGGGCGAAGCCTGACGGAACTCCTAGTGATTTGGCGCCGGAATATTACGCCCAGCGCGCTACCATGGGCCTTCTGATCACCGAGGGCACCCAGCCCTCCGACGACGGGCAGGGCTATCTTGCCACGCCCGGCATCTACACCGACGAACATGTCGCCGGTTGGCGCAAGGTTACGGATGCGGTTCATGCCGCCGGCGGCCGCGTGTTCGTGCAACTGATGCATGTGGGACGAATATCGCACCCGGAGAACACGCCGCATCGTCGGCAACCTGTCGCGCCTTCGGCGATCGTACCCGGGGTGGACATGTTCACGATGAAAGGCACGCAGGCCATTCCCGAGCCGCGCGAACTGACGAATGCCGAAGTCAAGCGAACCATAGCCGACTTCGCTCATGCTGCCGCACGCGCTATCGAAGCGGGCGCGGATGGCGTGGAAATACACGGGGCGAATGGATATCTGGTACACCAGTTCCTCGCTCCCGATGCCAATCAGCGCTCCGATGAGTACGGCGGTTCTATGGAAAACCGTGCGCGCTTTGCAATTGAAGTAGTTCGCGCGGTCGCTGATGCCATTGGTCCCGAGAAGACCGCTATCCGCGTATCGCCAGGAGCACTCACCGGCGGTATCGCCGAGGGAAGGAATAATGATAATCTTTACCGCTACCTCGCGGCTGAGTTCGCCAAAATGGGTATTGCTTACCTGCATGTCCTCCATGCGGGCAACGAGGCGCTCCTGGCGGACATCCGCAAGTTGTTCGGCGGCGTGTTGATCGTAAACCGTCCAGGTCGCAAGCGCGAGCAGATTGGCTCGGACGTGGCCGGAAGCCTTGCCGATATGGAGTCTCTAGGTGTAATGGCGCTGGCCAATCCGGACCTCGTCGTGCGTTTGAAAACGGACGCGTCGTTTAACGAGGTGCGGTCGCAACTGTTCTATGCGGGCGGTGGCACGGAAGGCTACATCGACTATCCCACTGCCGAACCCGCTTAACGGTCCGGAGGGTGCACGCGGGCATGCTCCTTGGAGAGCGCCTGGTCTGATACGACGCCACCAGTCAGGCATTCGCGGTATTTTTGCCAGTCAAATCTGTAGGCGTCATGGGCGATGGCCGTACCTACGAATGCGTGGATGCTTTACGTGCCGTACAAACCCAGGACTTCATGACAACCCACTGGGCACATTTGCCACATGAACTGCTGGGCAAGGTATCCAACCGTATCATCAATGAAATGCGTGGCATTAACCGCGTAGTCTATGACATCTCGGGCAAGCCGCCTGCGACGATAGAATGGGAATGATTTCAGGTCTGGCAATAGCAGGCAACTGAAGGCACGAAACACTTTTAAAGCCCGCGTCATTGCGGGCTTTTTTTTGCATTTTTGACCAACGCCACCTGGAGTAAGATTAATTTTACTGATCGCGTTTGGACCATAGTTAAAGAAGCGCATGAAAAGACGTAATCCGCACCTGGTCTTTCTGTCTAACCAGATAATGGATATTCTTATCGCTCTCAAAACATTCTCTGGTGGTTCAGGTTATGTTCTTCCGTCTCGCTATGATTCTGACGCAACTATGAGTCAGGCCACGCTTAACCATGTGTTGTCGTTGACATATATGCTGGCGCAGAAGGATGGCAAAGACTTGCAAAATTTGGCACGCAACAAAGCTGAGTACCGTGAACAGCACACGGCTATGTTGCAGGATTGGGCAGATATGATTGACGGGTGGACAAGGAAGTAAATTAGGTGTATTGCATTATTTGCATTGCTCAACTACGTTAAATTTCATAACAAAGTTTGCATGTAAAAACATTGAAATAGGAATTGCTCATATGGAATTTGTTGATATCTACCCTTCACTTACCATCACTGGAATGTTTGCTGGTGCGCTATGGTTGTGCAAAGACGTTATTTCTACGCGACTTAAAAAAAGTGTAGAGTATGAATTTAACAAGAAGATCGAAACTGTTCGCTCTCAAATTCGGGATAGTGAAGAGCGGCTTAAGGCTGAGATTCGTATAAAAGAAGTCGAAATTGCAGCGTTGAGAAGTGGTGCATTGTCAGCATTGGCAAGTCGACAGATTGCACTAGACAAGAGACGACTCGAAGCTGTTGATCAACTTTGGGAATCGGTTACGGCACTTGCGCCTGCTCGCGGCTTAGTCGGATTACTTTCGACTATTTCATTTGAAAAAGCCGCTAATGAAACTGAGCGAGATCCCAAAGCGAAAGAAGCAATTGCTATGATGGGCAATACTTTTGATTTATCAAAACTAAATTCTAGCGGAGCGTCAAAAGCACGACCATTTCTAACTCCAATGGTATGGGCAACATATTCAGCTTTGCTTGCGGTGGTTACTCATTCCACAATGCTTTGGTTTATGCTAAAGAGCGGTCATGGAAATAAAGATTTTACAGATAATGAGGCTGTTTTTAAACTTATAAAGGTGGCTTTACCTCATTATTCAAACTACATAGATGAATTTGGATCAAGTGTGTACCATTACGTTTTACAAGCGCTTGATGACCAATTGCTTTTGGAAATTCAAATCATGCTTTCTGGTGAGGAGATCGATAGAGCGAGCATTGATAGGGCTGCTGAGATACTCAAGCAATCCAATATAGTGAGTTCTAAAATTACAGATATAAATGCAGGCTAATTTTTTTGCGTTATAACGGGCAAGATCTGCGAAAAATAATATTGCCTTTGACTTCAAAATTTCCTCTACTCATTACAACCAATTTGTATTTCAATCAAGATGAGGTGGTCGCCTAAAATCGAATCGTGTGATTCATAGACATCATTTCAACTAAAATGATGCAATGAATGACGAAATCCGAAAACGGCTTTTTAAATAGAATGAACATAGCGGTGCAGGTTTTCAATAATTGGCTCTTGCTGAGGATGGGTAGAAATTGAAATTAGAAAAATTAGAACAAACAGTGAAAAATCACACTGGGATATTTAATTGTGTGCAAATACATGATGAGGAGAATGCGAAGACAGTATCGTTTCAGCATGAACATACTTCTCCTATTTTCTCTGAAGAAATTCCCGTTTTTGGCAAATTGCGCGATTTCTATGAAACATTTGGTAGCTTGCTGCTTTATTCTTGTACAAAAAGCGATGAAGCTGCTGCCTATATAGGTGCTCCAGGTGAATGGGAGTCTCTGCGGGCCGGTTTTAATGATTGGACAGACGGCTTATGTGAAGAGGAGAGAAGAGATTATTTGCCTGAATGGGTGAATACTTGCATAGTAGTTGGTGAAATACCAAGAACCGGCAATTACTTATTGATGGCAACTAATGGTGCTGAGACTGGACGTATCTTTGAATTTGAGCATGATGGATTTGAATTTATCGAACACGCACAAGATATCGAAGAATATGTCTATAAAATGCTCAGGCCTGACGGATCTACCTTGGTAGGTATTGCTTCCCATATGCGCTTTATCGAGGGTGATAGTAGAAGTCAGTGGTGGATTAAGGAGTTGGTGACCAATGACGGCTATGTTGTGACCACAGAAAAATAGGGTATTTATAAAAAAGTGCCTGTCAGGTATGGTTGAGATGAATAAAGCCCGTAATGTGAGCTTCATGTCTTGTCGTTTGATTACTTTTTCGATGATGGCGATCAATTTTGTCCCAGAAGAATAGTGGTCTTGATCAAAGCAGCTAATTCTGATCGCGGCGCCATGATATTATGTGCGCCTTTTGTGTTTTAAAAACAAAATTCATATACTGTCTTTATCCGCAGTAAGCATTTGCGACATACTAAATCCGGGTAAGCTCACTTTGGCAGCCCGTGAGTCGCTATTAAATAACCAAGTGGGAATAAGACGTGACTTATAGCGTCAAAGAAATTTTTTACACTCTACAGGGCGAGGGCAATCATGCCGGACGCCCGGCGGTGTTTTGCCGTTTTTCTGGCTGCAATTTGTGGTCGGGGCGGGAAGAAGACAGGGCGACTGCGGTTTGCCAGTTTTGTGATACCGATTTTGTTGGTACAGACGGCGAGGGTGGTGGCAAGTTCAAGCAGGCCGAAGCGCTGGCTGCGACGATCAACGCTTTGTGGCCATTGTCCTATACTGCAAGCAAGTATGTGGTGTTTACCGGTGGCGAACCCTTGTTGCAACTTGATGCGGCCTTGATTGAAGCAATGCACGCAGCGGGTTTTGAGATCGCCATAGAAACCAATGGCACTTTGCCCGTGCCTTCAGGCGTGGACTGGATTTGTGTCAGCCCAAAAATGGGTTCAGAACTGGTCGTGCGCAAGGGTAGTGAGCTCAAGGTGGTTATCCCCCAGTTTGGTCAGGATATGGCGGCATATGCAAATCTTGATTTTGAACATTACTTTGTACAAGCCATGGATGGCCCTTTAAGAGACGATAATTTGCGTCTCGCAATTGAATTCTGCAAACAGCATCCACAATGGAAGCTGAGTTTGCAAACCCATAAACTATTACAGATTCCTTGAGTTTTCATGTTAACGATTACCAGAAAGTTGGAGTTCGATGCAGGTCATCGCATTCCCGATCACGGCAGCCAGTGTCGCAATTTGCACGGTCACCGCTATACCTTGCAAATTACCTTGACCGGTGATGTCGTCCAGAAGGATGGCGAGTCGGATAACGGCATGATCATGGATTTTGGTGATATCAAGGCGCTGGCCAATGAACATCTGGTGAATCTGTGGGATCATTCCTTCATCGTCTACGAGAAGGATTACATCATCAAGAATTTCCTGGAGAAGCTGCCAGGTCACAAGACTGTGGTGATTGACCGTGTACCGACGGTGGAAAATCTGGCCAAGATCGCTTTTGATATTTTGAAGGTGGTCTATCACGGCAGGTTTGGCCGTACCCTGGAATTGACCAAGGTTACCCTCTATGAAACCCCGAATTGCTGGGCAGAGATAGACGGATAATGGCTGAAGAGCAAAATCTGCCACCGCAAGGTGATCAGAACCAGCAGAGCCTGCGTGATATCCAGTTCATGCAGGCGGCCTACCAGCAAGCCTTGCTGGCCAGAAATGAAGGCGAAGTGCCGGTTGGTGCTGTAGTCGTCAAGGATGGCGTGATCATCGCCAGCGGCTATAACCGCCCCATAGGTAAACACGACCCCACTGCCCATGCCGAAATCATGGCCCTGCGCGCAGCCGCTGAGTTAATCGGCAATTACCGACTGCCCGGATGTGAACTCTACGTTACCCTTGAACCTTGCATGATGTGCGCCGGAGCAATGATGCACGCCAGGCTGGCGCGCGTCATTTATGCTGCCAGCGACCCCAAGACTGGTGTGGCAGGTTCTTTGCTGAATGTATTCGAGAACGGGCAATTGAATCACCACACGCAAGTGACCGGTGGCGTATTTGCAGACGAATGTAGTAGTTTGCTGAAAGATTTTTTTGCCAACCGGCGTGCTGCTGCGGCACAAAAGAAACTGGTTGCTAACACTAACAGCAGTACCTTTCCCACACAAGACTGAAATACACCATGCCTGAGCAAAGCACGCAAACCGGAATCGCCATCATAGCCCCTAGCGGTGCTCCTTTGGATGACAGCCTGATTGAACGTGGTTTGCAGCGTTTGGCTGGGCAAGATTTTAAGGTGCACAGCTATTATGAAGCTGATGCCAAATTCCAGCGCTTTGGAGCAACTGACGTCGAACGTGCCAGGCAAATTCATGGGGCTGCGAAAAATCCTGATGTGCAGATAGTCATGGCCTTGCGTGGTAGCTATGGCATGTCAAGACTGATGCCATTGATTGATTTTGACTTGTTGGCGAATAGTGGCAAGTGCTTTGTCGGTTATAGTGATTTCACTTTGGTTCATCTGGCAATGCTGGCGCGTGGCCGCACAAGTATTGCCGGCCCCATGCTGTGTGATGATTACATACGTGAGCAGCCTGTTGAATATACGCTGCAGCAATTCAAGGCTTGTGTCAGCAATACTACGCATACCGTTGAGTTTGAAACTGAAGCGGGCCACGAACTGCATGCGCAGGGAAAATTATGGGGCGGCAATCTTGCCATGCTGACGCATGCAATCGGCACGCCGTATTGGTCAGAAGTTGAAAGTGGCATATTGTTCCTGGAAGATATAGGCGAGCACCCATACCGCCTAGAGCGCATGCTGCTGCAATTGCATTTTGCTGGCGTTCTTAATAAGCAAAAAGCCATCGTACTTGGAAATTTTTCTGCTTATAAACTGGCAGAGCATGATAACGGCTATGACTTCAATACCATGCTTGCTTACATTCGTAGCTTGATTGATGTGCCGGTCATTACTGGTTTGCCGTTTGGCCACATCTCCACCCGTGCCAGCCTGGTGGTTGGTAGTGAAGCAAAATTAGATGTGTTAGAGGGGCGGGCGAGTTTGGTGATGAGCTATTCCTTGTAATCTTCAGATATAAAAAAAGCCCACCCGTCAATTTGACGGGTGGGCTTTTTGTTTAGTGTTTCTTAGTGCTTAATACTTAATCGGCTGCATAGATATCATTGTCTTTGGTTTCTTTAACAAAGAAGAAGCCAATCACTGCAGTGACGCTTGCAATGATAATTGGATACCATAGTCCATAATAAATATCACCTTTCGATGCCACCATGGCGACGGCAAAGAATGGCAGCAGGCCGCCGAACCAGCCATTCCCGATATGGTAAGGCAGTGACATCGATGTGTAACGGATGCGTGTCGGGAACATTTCCACCAGCATGGCAGCAATTGGTCCATATACCATCGTCACATAGATCACCAGAACGGTCAGTAATAACACTACCATCACGTAGTTGATTTGATCGCTGTCAGCTTTCTCAGGATAACCCGCGGCCTTAATCGCTGCAGCCAATTCTTTAGACAAGGCCTTGTCTTTTGCAGTTGCATCTGCAGCTGGCATGCCCTTGGATATAAAGGACTCAATGACAGTATCACCAACCTTGACGGATGCAATCGTGCCAGCAGGTGCTTCTACATTGGTATAGTTGACCGATGATGCTGCCAATTTTGCTTTGATAATGTCGCAGGAAGACGTGAATTTCTTGGTGCCGGTAGGATTGAACTGGAATTGGCAATCAGCAGGATCTGCTGTGACAACAACTGGAGAGTTTTTAAGTGCTTTTTCCAACGTTGGATTGGCAAAATGTGTAATGGCGCCAAAAAGAGGGAAGTAAGTGGCTGCCGCAATAACACATCCAGCCAAAATGATTGGCTTTCTGCCTATCTTGTCGGACAGTGTCCCAAAAACGATGAAGAATGGCGTGCCAATCAACAGGGCTGCGCCCACCATCATGTTGGCCAGGGGACCATCAACTTTCAATACTTTTTCCAGGAAAATCAAGGCATAGAATTGCCCGGTATACCAGACGACAGCTTGTCCAGCGGTGAGACCCAGCAAAGCCAGAATAACAATCTTCAGATTTTTCCATTGACCAAAAGATTCTGTCAGAGGAGCTTTTGACGTTTTGCCTTCTGCTTTCATTTTTGCAAAAGCAGGCGACTCATTCATGGACAAGCGTATCCATACGGAAATCGCCAGCAAGAAAACAGATACGAGGAAAGGAAAGCGCCATCCAAATGAGGCAAAGTCTGCTTCACCCATCATCTTACGAATGCTCAGGATCACCACTAAGGACAGGAACAAGCCCAATGTAGCCGTTGTCTGTATCCATGCAGTGTAGGCACCACGTTTGCCGTTGGGGGCATGTTCAGCAACATAGGTGGCAGCGCCGCCGTATTCGCCACCCAGAGCCAGACCTTGCAGTACGCGCAGCAATACCAGGATGATAGGTGCAGCTACACCAATTGTTTCAAAATTTGGCAATAAGCCTACGCAAAATGTAGAGCCACCCATGATCAGGATAGTTACCAGGAAGGTGTACTTGCGACCTATCATATCGCCCAGGCGACCAAAGACGAGGGCGCCGAAAGGACGAACGATAAAGCCAGCTGCAAAGGCGAGCAGGGCGAGAATAAAGCCCGTATTTGGGTCTGTACCTTTAAAAAATTGTTGTCCTATGATGGATGCAAGTGCTCCATATAGATAAAAATCGTACCATTCAAAGACGGTTCCCAGCGAAGAAGCAAAAATAACCTTGCGTTCTTCGGATGTCATGCCGCCTGACGTTGCGATAGGTGCTGTCGCCATGCTTGTCTCCTGTTTTAAGTATATTTTAAGTATGCCAAAAAAATGGTCAGAAACACACAATCACATTTCCGACATAATTTTTATTGCAAGCAAAGTGTGCAAGCTGAAACTTACGGCTTGCTTGCTCGAAACTTACAGAAACTTACAAAAGAGTTATCCTGAATATGTAAAGAAGAGCAATATTGAAGAGTGGCATGAGATGAAATAAATTTACGAACGGTCGTACTAAAATGTGATATTCTAGTTTTTGAGCTTGAGGATATGCGCTTTTAATTCAAGCAAAAAGGCTATGGAAGTTTGTTCCTGTATCTTGATTTGCAAAGAGCAAATTACTACTTATGATGGTATCAGCAGTTCCAGCCTGTACACATACTTATATTAACTAGGAGATCTACATGTCTGACGCAGTTATCGTATCCACCGCTCGTACCGGCCTGGCAAAATCCTGGAAAGGTGCTTTCAACATGACGCATGGCGCCACCATGGGCGGTCATGTGTTGAATGCAGCTATAACCCGGGCAAAAATTGAAGCGGGCGAAGTGGAAGATGTCATCATGGGTTGCGCTACGCCAGAAGGTGCGACTGGCAGCAATATCGCCCGTCAAATCGCTTTGCGCGGAGGTTGCCCAGTGACCACGGCTGGCATGACTGTCAATCGCTTTTGCTCTTCCGGCCTACAGACTATTGCCATGGCAGCACAAAGAATTATCGCGGGTGAAGGCGATGTCTATGCGGCGGGCGGCGTTGAATCTATTTCTTGCGTACAAAACGAAGCCAATAGCCACATGATCGTCGAAACCTGGTTGAAGCAACACAAGCCAGAAGTTTATTGGCCTATGCTGCAAACCGCAGAGACTGTTGCCAAGCGCTATGGCATCCCACGCGAACGTCAAGATGAATACGGCGTACAAAGCCAGTTGCGCGCAGCCGCAGCTCAGGCTGCAGGCTTGTTTGATGCCGAGATCGTACCGATGACCACTGTCATGGGCGTCGCAGATAAAGCGACCGGCATGCTGATCACTAAAGAAGTCACTATTTCTGCTGATGAAGGCATACGTGCAGATACCACGCTTGAAGGCGTCTCCAAAATCCGTACAGCAGTGCCAGGTGGAGTCATTACCGCTGGCAATGCCAGCCAGTTCTCAGACGGTGCATCTGTTGCCATTCTGATGAACAGCAAACTGGCTGAAGCCAAGGGCCTGCAACCATTGGGTATTTTCCGTGGTTTTGCCGTCGCTGGTTGTGAACCTGATGAAATGGGTATAGGCCCGGTCTTTGCCATTCCCAAATTATTGAAAAAAGTTGGCCTTAAAGTTGAAGACATTGGTTTGTGGGAGTTGAATGAGGCATTTGCCGTGCAAGTCTTGTATTGCGCGGACAAACTCGGCATCCCTCTGGATAAATTGAACGTCAATGGTGGCGCGATTGCAGTGGGTCATCCATATGGAGTATCAGGTGCACGCCTGACTGGCCATGCGCTGATAGAAGGCAAACGTCGTGGTGCAAAATATGTGGTTGTGACCATGTGTATTGGTGGCGGCCAGGGCGCTGCAGGTTTGTTTGAAGTAGTCTAAGCTGGATGCATGTCGGGTGCCCGGACTGCATGATGCTGTCATGCGGTTTGGGCAAAATGAGTACCTCATCTCTTTTGTCCAGATAAAGCCATGCAATCTAAAATTCTTTCCCGCCGTGATCTCGAATTCATGCTGTATGAATGGCTGAATGTAGAGTCGCTGAATCAAAGGCCACGTTTCGCCGATCATAGCCGCGAAACTTTCAATGCCGCCCTTGATACCTGCGAACAAATAGCGACAGATCTGTTCGCCACCCACAATAAAAAAAATGACCAGCAGGAGCCGCACTTCGATGGTGAAGAAGTGCACATGATTCCTGAAGTGAAAATAGCTCTGAAAGCATTTTGCGAAGCAGGCCTGATGGCGGCTGGGCAAGACTTTGATGTCGGCGGCATGCAATTGCCCTGCGTCGTTGAAAAAGCTGGCTTTGCCTACTTCAAAGGGGCGAATGTAGGGACGGCATCCTATCCTTTCCTGACCATCGGTAATGCCAATACCCTGCTCAAATGCGGTACGCCAGAGCAGATAGAAACCTTCGTCAAACCCATGCTGGAAGGCCGCTTCTTTGGCACCATGTGTTTGTCTGAACCACAGGCTGGTTCCAGCCTGTCTGATATCGTCACCAGGGCTGAGCCGCAAGAAGATGGCACTTATCGATTGACTGGCAACAAGATGTGGATATCGGCAGGCGAACACGAACTTGCCGAGAATATCGTACATCTGGTGCTGGCCAAGGTGCCGGATGCAAATGGCAAGCTGATACCTGGCGTCAAAGGCATCTCACTTTTCATCGTGCCCAAAAAACTGGTGAATGCTGATGGTAGTTTAGGCGAACGTAATGACGTGGTGCTGGCTGGCCTGAATCACAAGATGGGTTATCGCGGCACCACTAATTGCATGCTTAATTTTGGTGAAGGTAAATTCAAACCGCAGGGTAAAGCGGGTGCGATAGGATATCTGGTGGGTACCTTGCACCGTGGCATGGCAAACATGTTCCACATGATGAACGAGGCACGCATAGGTGTAGGCCTGGGTGCTGTCATGCTGGGTTATACCGGTTACTTGCATGCGCTTGATTATGCCCGCAACCGCCCACAAGGTCGTGCACCATTGAACAAAGATCCGGCTGCGCCACAAATACCTATTATTGAGCACACCGACGTCAAACGCATGTTGCTGGCACAAAAAGCCTATGTTGAAGGTGGCCTGGCATTGAATTTATTCTGCGCCCGCCTGGTCGATGAAGAGCGTACCGCGCCGTCGCCGGAAGCACGCACTCATGCAGCGCAGATGTTGGAAATACTGACACCGATTGCCAAATCCTGGCCTTCACAATGGTGTCTCGAAGCGAATAACCTGGCGATACAGGTGCATGGTGGTTATGGCTATACTCGTGAATACAATGTAGAACAGTTTTACCGCGACAACCGCCTCAATCCCATACACGAAGGCACGCACGGCATACAAGGGCTGGATTTATTGGGCCGCAAGGTCGTCATGCAAGACGGTGCTGCGCTTGAGGCTTTGGGCGAAATCATGCACAAGACGCTGGCGAGGGCAGCTACCCATCCTGAATTGCTGGCATATACCAAATCACTGGCGCGTGTACTGCAGAGACTGGCCAGTGTTACCCAGCAATTGCACGGCGCTGGTGATGCCAATAAAACCCTGGCGAATGCCTCGGCTTATCTTGAAGTATTTGGCCATGCTGTTGTCGCCTGGATGTGGCTGGAACAAGCAAGCTTATGCCTGAACAAAGAAAATCACCATGATGCTGATTTCTATGCGGGCAAACTACAGGCTTGCAAATACTTCTTCCACTGGGAATTGCCGCGTGTTCATCCACAACTGGATTTGTTGTCGAATATCGATATGACGACTTTCGAGATGCAGGATGCCTGGTTCTGAACCATAGCCTTGAAATAATCAACAAGACATATAACAAACGATGCCCTTCCTGTCTGCGCGCAGACAGGCGGTAGCCGTACATACTGGAGACAAAAAATGAGCAAAGCAATTCGTACCGTACAACAATTATTTGACCTGCATGGCAAGACCGCCCTGATTACTGGTGGCTCGCGTGGCCTGGGCCTGCAAATGGCAGAAGCGCTGGGTGAGCAGGGCGCTAAAGTGGTGCTGTCTTCACGCAAGCAATCTGACCTGGATGAAGCCGTTACCCACCTGAAAAGCCGTGGTATAGATGCCAGCGCGATCGCTGCTGATTTGTCCAAAGAAGCAGCGGTACAACCGCTGGTGGATGAAGCACTGGTCCGCCTGGGGCATATTGATATCCTCATCAATAATGCTGGTGCTACCTGGGGCGCACCGGCGGAAGATTACCCGGTTGATGCCTGGGACAAGGTCATGAACCTGAATATCCGCAGCATATTCCTGATTTCGCAGGCAGTTGGCAAGCGCTCGATGATACCGCGCAAGTATGGCCGCATCATCAATATCGCTTCTATCGCTGGTCTGGCTGGCAATGCACCAGGGACCATGCAAACCATCGCCTATAACACCTCAAAGGCTGCCGTCATCAATTTCACTCGCACCTTGGCTGGTGAATGGGGTGTGCATGGCATCACAGTCAATGCAATTGCACCAGGATTTTTCCCCTCCAAGATGACCAAGGGCATACTGGAAAACCTGGGTGAAGAAAAACTCGCCAAAGAAGCACCTCTGCAACGCATAGGTGATGATGAGGATTTGAAGGGCGTCGCCATGCTGTTTGCCAGCGATGCGGGCAAACATATCACAGGCCAGACCCTGGCAGTGGATGGCGGGGTGTCTGCTGTATGACAGAGGCCAAGTCTCCTGTGGCGCTTCCCATTGCGCAACCAACACCGGTATTGAATCCTTTTTTGCATGACTTGGGCGTTGAGTTCCTGGAAATGGAAAATGGTCAGGCACGATTGGCTCTGGATTTGACCGGGCGTCATATGAACAGCTGGCAAATTGCCCACGGTGGCGTGATCATGACCATGCTCGATGTGGTCATGGCCATGGCTGGCCGATCTATGAGCAGTGACCTCAAGGGTGTCGTCACGGTAGAAATGAAAACCACTTTCCTGCAACCAGGCGGTGTGCCGGGTGGCCGCATGGAAGCGCGTGGCAAGGCTTTCCATCAATCCACCACCATGTGCTTTTGCGAGGGTGAGATCTGGAATGGCGACAAGCTCATTGCCAAAGCCATGGGGACATTCAAATACCTGCGACGCTTGAAGTCTGGCGAAAATATGAAAAAACTTTACGGTAGTGATTAAGGTCTCGTGAATTTTAATAAATAGTAAGTGGTAAAAATAGTAAGTAGTGCTTGCAAGTCCAATAAAAATAAATGGAGACAAACATGCAGCAGACTCGCTTTGCAATTCTTTTCTTTGCTTTACTTGGTGGACCATTCATGAGCATGTCTTCGGCACAAACAGCCTTGCCTGATGCTGAGGCAAGTGATCCACAAAAAATGGGCTGGATGCAGGGCTTTCCACCAGCGCCTGACAAGCTCATCAAATTTGCCAATGGCAGCAATTATCAGTTTCCGCGAACCCGCTGGTCGTTTTCTCATGGGCGTGAACTGGGGCCTACCAGCAATGTCTGGCATGGCGCAGGGCCGGTTTCAGTTTTGCCAATGGCTTTGCGCGATCTTGATAAATTGCGGTTTGCAGATGAAAAGGGCAGCGAGATTGGCTGGGCCGATATGCAGGCTCGCACTTATACCGACAGCATGCTGGTGCTGCATAAAGGCAAGATAGTTTACGAGCGCTACCTCGGCATTACCAAGACCTACTTGCCGCATATTGCCATGTCGGTCACCAAGTCCTTTGTTGGTACGCTGGCTGCTGCTCTGGCGGCAGAGGGCAAACTGGATCCCAGCGCTGCTGTTACGCAGTATATTCCTGAACTCAAAGACACCGCCTATGGTGACGCCACTGTGCGTCAGGTCATGGATATGACCATAGGTGTGCAGTATTCTGAAAATTATGCTGACCCGAAAGCAGAAGTCTGGGATTACGCCAGATCAGGTGGCTTGCTGCCAACAGCCGCAACTTATGACGGGCCTAAAACCTTTTATGACTTCCTGGTGAAGTTGAAAAAAGAAGGCAAGCATGATGAAGCCTTTGCTTACAAGACAGTGAATGCTGAGGTGCTGGCGTGGATAGTTAAACGGGCAAGCGGTCAAAATTTGTCTGATCTCTTGTCTGAACGTATCTGGCAAAAACTCGGTACCGAGAATGATGCCTATTTTGCTGTGGATAGTGTAGGCACCGAGCAGGGCGGTGGTGGCTTGAATCTGACCTTGCGCGATATGGCACGCTTTGGCGAAATGATGCGTTTGAACGGCAAGTTCAATGGTCAGCAAATCATACCCGCTGCCGCAGTGGAAGATATACGCAAGGGTGCCGACCCAGCCAAATTTTCAAAGGCAGGCTATGCCACCTTGCCCGGCTACTCTTACCGTAATATGTGGTGGGTAGGACACAACAACCACCAGACATTTGAAGCCCGTGGCATACACGGACAACGTATCTACATCGACCCGGTGGCCGAAATGGTCATCGTTAAATTTTCTTCCCATCCCATTGCTGCCAATGGCGCGACTGACCCTGTCACTTACCGCGCCTTCCAGGCTTTGGCAAATCACTTGATGAAATGAGCAAATCATGACTACTAATTCTCAACTTTCTTATCAACGTATCGTACTGGCCTCTCGCCCTAAAGGCCAGGTTGTGCCAGAAAATTTCCGCCTTGAATCTCTCCCTGTTCCAGAACTCAAGGATGGCGAGCTTCTTGTGCGCAATCACTACATGTCGCTCGATCCTTACATGCGTGGCCGCATGGAAGATGCAAAAAGCTATGCAGCCCCACAAGTGATAGGCGAAACCATGATAGGTGGCACCGTAGGTGAGGTGGTCGCCAGCAAGAACGCCAAATTCAATGCTGGTGACAAGGTTATAGGCATGCTGGGCTGGTCAGAAATGGGCGTCTCTGATGGCTTGTTATTGCGTAAAGTCGATACCACCCACATTCCTTTATCAGCCTACCTGGGTTCAGTTGGCATGCCCGGTCTGACAGCCTGGTATGGCCTGACACAGATCATGCAACCCAAGGCTGGTGAAACCATCGTGGTATCTGCTGCCAGTGGCGCGGTGGGCAGCGTAGTCGGTCAACTGGGCAAACAACTGGGTTGCCGTGTGGTTGGCATAGCCGGTGGCGCAGATAAATGTGCTTATGTCGTCAATGAACTGGGCTTTGATGCCTGTATTGATTACAAGGCAGGTAATCTGGAAGCCGACCTGGCAGCAGCAACACCGGATGGTATTGATGCCGTATTTGAAAACGTCGGTGGTGAAATCTTTGATGCCAGCCTGGCACGCATGAACCCCTTTGGCCGTATCGCACTGTGTGGTTTGATTGCCGGTTATAACGGTGAGCAACTGAGCATCAAGAATGCCCGGGTATTTCTGACCATGCGTTTGACGATGCGTGGTTTCATCGTCTCTGAACACATGGATTTGTGGCCGCAGGGCTTGAAGGAACTGGGTGGCCTGGTTGCGACGGGCAAATTGAAGTTCCGTGAATCTGTTGCTGAAGGAATTGCTGCTGCGCCAGAAGCATTCATCGGCCTGTTGAAAGGCAAGAACTTCGGCAAGCAGTTGGTGAAGCTGATTTGAGTTAATCGTATAAACCAAAAGAGCACAGAGCAATCATGTCCGATCTTATTTTCCATAATTTTGCAGTATCTCCATTTTCAGAAAAAATCCGCCTGATTTTCGGCTTTAAACAATTAAGCTGGAAATCAGTCACAGTACCTATCATCATGCCCAAGCCAGATGTGACGGCATTGACGGGTGGTTACAGGCGAACGCCAATACTGCAAATTGGCGGGGATATTTATTGCGATACTTCCCTGATTGCCGAGGTGCTTGATAAACGCTCACCTGCACTGACGCTGTATCCCGCTGCCATCAACGGCATTGCGCGCAACCTGGCGCAATGGGCGGATACTACCTTGTTCTGGACATCTATCCCCTATGCATTTCAGCCAGCATCCATTCCTTCCATACTCGGCAATATCAGTGCCGAGGAAATGCAGGCCTTTAGCGCAGACCGTGCCACCATGCGTGGCAATATGCCACGCACCAGCATGGGAGAAGCCAAAGGCCAGCTTTGCGAATATTTAAGGCGTCTGGAAAACATGCTCAGTGGCGATACGCCATTTTTGCTGGGTGTGCAAGCCAATATTGCTGATTTTTCTGTCTACCAGGCGCTGTGGTTGATTCGAATAGCACCAGCAATCAATCCTGTTTTCGATGCTTATCCGAAGCTCTCGAAGTGGATGGACCGAGTTGCTGCTTTCGGCCATCACCAGTCTGAAGCTCTAAGCAGCACAGAAGCACTGGAGATCGCCAAGAACGCGCAAGGTTTTGACACTGATGGGCGTAACTTTGTTGACAGCCATGGCATAGCGCTGGGTGAGCCGGTTGCCATCATGCCGACTGATTATGCGCTCGACCCGGTAGTGGGCGAACTGGTTATCGCCAGTGAAAATGAATTAGCCGTGCGTCGTGAAGATGAGCGAGCTGGAACTGTAGTCGTTCACTTTCCGCGTGTAGGCTTCCAGATGAAACGCACAAAATAAATTGAAACAAAATAAATAAGCTTAAAAAAATGAACTTAATACATTACATACAGGAGACAACATGAAAGTATTCAAAGACAGGGTAGCCGTGATTACCGGTGGAGCAAGTGGTTTTGGTCGTGAGTTTGCGATTATCGGCGCGCGTTTGGGTATGAAGCTGGTGCTGGCTGATGTGCAGCAAGATGCCCTGGATAAAACCAAGGCCGAGCTGGAAGCGCAAGGTGCCCAGGTGCTGGCCATGCGTTGCGATGTACGCCATGCAGAAGAAGTGCAGGCGCTGGCTGATGCCACCATGGAAAAATTTGGTGCTGTGCATCTGGTATTCAATAATGCCGGTGTTGGTTCTGGCGGCCTGATTTGGGAAAATACCCAGGCTGACTGGGATTGGGTGATAGGTGTGAATCTCTGGGGCGTCATTCACGGCGTGCGCATCTTCACTAACCTCATGCTGGAATGTGCAAAGAAAGACCCGCAATTTGAAGGGCACATAGTCAATACAGCATCCATGGCTGGTTTGCTCAATGCACCTACCATGGGTGTGTATAACGTCTCCAAGCATGCAGTTGTATCGCTGTCAGAATCCCTGTACCAGGATTTGAAACTGGTTGAAGCACCGATAGGCGCGTCTGTATTGTGCCCTTATTTTGTACCTACCGGTATTTCACAATCGCATAGAAACCGCCCTGAAGATGTGCCAGGTTCTGCACCAACCGCCAGCCAAAGAGCAGCACAGGCGATGTCAGACAAGGCCGTGAATTCTGGCAAAGTAACGGCAGAAGAAGTGGCTGAAAATACCTTCAAGGCAATCGCTGATGAACAGTTCTACATCTTCTCTCATCCTGGTGCCTTGGGTAATGTGCAGGAACGCATGGAAGACATAGTCCTGCAACGCAATCCAGGTGACCCTTACAAGGCAGCGCCGCATATCCGTGACATGCTCAGAGCCAAGCTCAAGGCCTGATTATCACTTTCAAGCATCAGGGAGACGCATCGATGACAGCAGAAATTCAAAGTAATCAGTTTGCCACACTGGAGAATGGAACCCGCCTGCATTTTGCCAGTGCTGGCGAGCGCGGCAGGCCATTGATTTTGTTCGTGCATGGCTTTCCAGAATTCTGGTACGAATGGTCGGCGCAACTGGCTGAGTTTGGACAGGATTATTTTGCCGTGGCACCAGATTTACGTGGCTTCAATCTGTCAGACATGCCAGCTGATGTTACTGCTTACAAGGCCAGGCATATCGTTGATGACCTGCGTTTGCTGATCGCCCACCTGGGTTATCAGCAAGCCACGGTCGTCGCGCATGACTGGGGTGGGGCTGTATGTTGGAATATGGCGATTGCCTTGCCTGCCTTGTTTGAAAAACTGATTATTATCAATTCTCCTCATCCTTACCTGTTCATGCAGGCACTGGCGACTGATCCTTCGCAAAGGACTTCCAGTGAATACATGAACTGGCTGCGCAATCCCGGGTCTGAAGAAGCACTTGCCAAAGATGATTTCGCCCTCATGGATGGCTTTTTCAATGGCATGGGGCAGGGTGAGGCAAGCTGGTTTGATGCTGAGACTCAGGCGGCTTACCATGCTTGCTGGGCGCGCGGTTTGACCGGTGGCGTCAATTACTACCGCGCTTCACCATTGCACCCACCGACAGAAAAAAATCCTGGGCCGCTGCAATTGAATCTGAACCCGGCTGATTTTCAGGTCAAGGTACCAACCCGCATCATCTGGGGTGAAAATGACAAGGCCTTGCCCAAGACTTTGCTGGATGGTCTGGAGAATTTTGTCGATGATATCCAGATACAGCGTATTGCTGAGGGTTCACACTGGGTTATTCATGAGCAACCGGAACGTGTTAATTGTCTTATTCGTCAATTTTTGCAGAGTTAGGGATTATGGCCAAAGCAGATTTTGCTTTCTTTCACCGCTTGCGGGTACGCTGGTCAGAAGTCGACATGCAAGCCATCGTCTTCAATGGCAATTACCTCAATTATTTTGATGTAGCCTTTACCGAATACTGGCGTGCTAGCGGCTTGCCGAATGTGATTACCCAGGCAGCCGAGAGTAAAGAGTTGTTTGCCCGCAAATCCACCATTGAATACATGGCACCAGCCAGGTTTGATGATGAACTGGATATTGGCGTGCGTTGTGCCAGCATTGGCAGGTCTTCCTTGCAGTTTATCCTCGAAATTTATCTTGGTGAAAATCATTTGATATCCGGTGAGCTGGTGTATGTCTATGCCGATACAGAAAAACGCAAGGCAGTTGCTGTCTCAGATGCATGGCGTGCGATAATTTCATCCTTTGAAACGCAAATACCTGCTGATACCCGAACATGAATACTGAAAACCTGCGCCTGGTTATTGCCGACTGGGCTACGCTGCAAAAAGATGCTCAGGCCATACGCTATGCCGTCTTTGTTATTGAACAAAAAATCCCCGCTGAATTAGAGTGGGATGCTGCTGACGCGCAATGTGTGCATGCAGTTGCTTACGATGCAAATGGCAAGGCTGTGGGAACGGGCCGTCTTTTACCGGATGCACATATAGGTCGCATGGCTGTGTTGACGACGGCACGTGGCTTGGGTGTAGGTGCAAAGATTCTGCGCGCTTTGATGGCAGAGGCACAGGCAAGGGGTGAGCCGGCGGTGCGTTTGAACGCGCAACAGTCCGCAGAAAATTTCTATCTCAAGGAAGGTTTTGCCCGTGATGGCGAGATTTTTGAAGAGGCTGGCATTCCCCATGTCAGCATGGCCTACCATTTTTCCTGATAGACTGGACTACAGCAAAACAGCCTCAACTGTGGTGCAGGGATAATTTTTCTTGAGTAATGGCAAGTTTCAATGCCGTTCAGCACATGTGGCAGGACGGCATTTTTATTTCAGGCTTTACGCACATCATCTTGCTGGGAAAAACTTATTTTCCCAATCAGTAATTGCCAATACATGACCCAGTCCCCCATGAGAGAAAACAAGGGCTGCTTGAATGATGCCGGGCGGTTTTTTTCGAAAACAAAATGTCCGATCCAGGCAAAGCCATAGCCGCAGATGGGTGCTGCGAGTAAATACACCGCATGACCGGTGACGATAAACGTGACGATACTCAAGATCACCAGGCTGCTTCCAAGAAAATGCAATTGCCTGCAAATTTTATTACTGTGTTCAGTCAGGTAAAAAGCGTAAAACGCTGAAAAGTCAGTGTATTTCTCTGCCATTTTTGTCTCCCTCTCGCTCCCGTATCTATTAGTGAACGGATCGCTTTATTATAGCTATCTTAGGACAAGTATCAACTTGGCGTCAGCAAATTTATAAATCTTCAAATGATTTATCAAATTGTTCATTGAGGTGGCGCAAATAGTGGTAAATTGCAATATTGACATTGTAAAAATATCTACTATTATTCAAGTTGATATATCTTTAAGAAATAACTATATATGATTTTTGCTACTAAGCATGGTCTTGTGATAGTTATATTTAATGGCATAAGTGTTTGAAGTTAAAAGCTTTATTTAAAGACACAATTTTTAATAATTTCCTTGTGGCATTAAAATTCGTGTGGCAATATGAGTTTGTCGAACAAACTTATGCAAGCCCTGAACATTCAAACCAAGTCAAACATTTTTGCCGCTGACAACGTTTTTGGGGGAATCATGAACATCGAGAATTCGAAAGTCTCAACCCGCCTGATCACTGGTTTTGGCTTGGTTTTGGGTTTGTTACTGGTTGTCCTGCTTCTGGGAACAACTTATATGGCGAAGATGCATCAGCGTCTGGAAGAAATCGCCAACGTCAATAATGTACAGTCCAAACTGGCATCAACCATGTATCTGACCGTGACCGAACGGGCACTGGCTTTGCGCAATCTCATTTTATTGTCAGATGAAGCAGAAATCCAGATTGAAGTGAAAAGGATAGCCGCACAGACCAAGAGATATGCCGAGGCTGAAGATAAACTCACACAGATGCTGAGAGCTGATCCAAACGCCACGCCAGAGCAAATTGCTTTGCTGGGCAGGATCAGGGATCAGGCTAAATTATCTGAACCTTTTATCGCCAAAGGCGCGGAGTTGGGTGTCAATAAACAAGGTGATGAAGCTTATAAATTACTGCGCTTCGAGTTCCGCCCGATACAAAAGAAATGGTGGGATTTGCTGAATGATTTTATTTCTGACGAAGAAAAACAAAATTCTGCGGCCATTGCCCAGGCCCAGCAAGATTATACCGACGCGAAAAAACTCATGTATATGTTTGGTGCTGCGGCCTTGTTGGTTGGCATGCTGGCAGCCTGGCTTATCGTCAAGGGATTGCTGAAACAACTGGGTGGTGAACCACGCTATGCAGTGCAAATTGCCGAAAGAATCGCTGCGGGTGATTTGTCTGTTCCTATCAAACTGGCAGAAAAGGACACGCATAGCCTCATGCATGCCATGCATGAAATGCAAAAAGGATTGGCAGACATTGTTGGTATGGTGCGTTCAGGCACTGATACGATTGCTACGGCATCCAGGCAAATTGCCTCAGGCAATATGGATTTGTCTTCCCGCACCGAGGCACAAGCGGGTTCTTTGGAAGAAACAGCATCCTCCATGGAAGAACTGACTTCTACCGTCAAACAAAATGCCGACAGTGCCAGGCAGGCTAATATCCTGGCGCAATCTGCCTCTGATGTTGCTATCAAGGGTGGTACTGTGGTTTCTGAAGTTGTTCAGACCATGGGTTCCATCAATACGTCTTCACGCAAGATTGTTGATATCATCGGTGTTATCGACGGCATTGCTTTTCAAACCAATATCCTCGCCTTGAATGCCGCTGTTGAAGCTGCCCGCGCCGGCGAGCAAGGCCGCGGCTTTGCTGTGGTTGCGACAGAAGTCCGGAATCTGGCGCAGCGCTCAGCCGAGGCTGCACGTGAAATCAAGCATCTGATTGATGACTCGGTCACCAAGGTGGATATCGGCGCAAAACTGGTTGATCAGGCTGGGCTGACCATGGATGAAATTGTGGTCAGTATCAAGCGTGTGACTGGCATCATGAGCGAGATCATGCTGGCCAGCCAGGAACAGACTGTAGGTATAGAACAGATCAATGAAGCCATCGTACAGATGGATGATGTCACCCAACAAAATGCTGCTCTGGTGGAAGAGGCCGCCGCCGCCGCTACTGCCTTGCAAAATCAGGCTGATGACTTGTCAGAATTGGTCAGTACCTTCCAGTTGGCGACAGAAAAAACTGGGCAACCTGCATGGCGTGAACCAGCAGTGACAGATAAAAAAATCGTTCCTCTGATTAAAAAAGTCGCTCATCAGGATAAAAGTAAAAGCGCTGTGAAACAGATCAAGCGTGTGGCGAATGCCAATAGTAATCCTCAATCCGGCAATGCTGATTGGGAAGAGTTTTGATGAACTGAATTAAGTTGGATACGTAGTAAAACCAGGAGCAGTACCAGTGCCAGGAGCAACTTATGCAAGCGAATACGAGCATATTGGAAAGCAAGCCTGAAATTGAGCAGACGACAGTCAGGGTAGAGCGCAGAACGCAATTTGGTCGCTTCGTGCAAAGCCCTCACACGAGTGGAGTGGATATCAAATGGCATTATGGCGTCGTCAATTCCAATGCGCGTGAACGGTTGATGCGGCAAAGTCCGGCCACTTTGTGGCTGACCGGTTTGAGTGGAGCGGGTAAATCCACACTGGCTTATGCACTGGAAAAGATAATGCTGGAACGTGGTCACTGTTGTTTTGTCGTCGATGGCGATAACCTGCGCCATCACTTGAACAGTGACCTGGGATTTTCTGCCCACGACAGACGCGAAAACATACGCAGGGCAGCGGAAGTTGCCCATCTCATGAATGAAGCAGGGATGATTGCCATCACTGCGTTCATCTCACCATTTCGTGATGACAGGGCAATGGCGAAAGAAATAATAGGCCAGGAACGCTTTGTCGAAGTACATGTCAGTACACCAGGGATAGTGTGCGAAAGGCGTGATCCCAAAGGCCTGTATGCAAAAGCCCGCAGAGGTGAAATTCCCGAATTTACTGGCGTCTCTGCTCCCTACGAAGCACCTTTGGACCCTGATCTGGAAATCAATTCTGAGCAACACACCATAGAAGAAGCTGCAGAGAAACTCTACAGACACCTGATAGGATTGTGCTATATCAAATAGCGGCGAATAGTGGAAAATTCATGTCAGCAGAGATCAACAATTCAGTGCAGGCCTATGATGTATTTAATGGTGACGCCGATGGCATTTGCGCCTTGCACCAGTTAAGGCTGGTTGAACCCCGTACAGCAGAACTGATCACTGGCGCCAAGCGGGATATTGATTTGCTCAGTCGCTTTGAAACCAGGAGTGGCGACAAGCTGACAGTCCTGGATATTTCACTGGACAGCAATATCTCAGCATTGCGCAAGCATCTGGCTGCCGGTGCAGAAATTACTTACTTCGATCATCACAATGCAGCACTGGCCTTTGAGCATGAACATCTGCATTTGCATTGCGACATGGCTGCCGGCGTATGCAGCAGTGTTCTGGTCAATCGCCATCTGAATGGTCAGCATTGGCAGTGGGCAGTAGTCGCCGCGTATGGTGATAACTTGCCAGCAATCGCAACGGCGATGGCAAGCGAGGCTGGCTTAAATAAATCGCAACGCGACCAGTTACAAGAGCTTGGTACTTTGCTCAACTACAACGCCTATGGCGAATCAGTGGATGATTTGCATTTTCACCCTGCTGTTTTGTACCGGGCTGTGCATGAGTATGTTGATCCCTTTGATTTTTTGAATAGTGCCGGGCAATTTGTAGTGCTGCGTAATGCCTATGCCAGTGATATGGCATTCATGCAAGGTTTGCGTGCTTACAGTCAAAGTGAATTAACGTCCATCTATATCTTGCCTGCTCAGTCATGGGCCAGACGTGTCTCAGGCATTCTGGCAAATCAATTGACACAAGAGCAGCGTGGAAAATCTTTCGCAGTGCTGACCGCAAAACCTGATGGCAGTTATGTTGTCAGCGTGCGTTCAGGTAATGCAGATAGCTGTCCGGCCAGTCAATTTTGTTCCACGTTTTCTACCGGTGGCGGGCGACGTGGTGCAGGCGGTATCAACAATTTACCCGCATCAGAAGTAGACGGTTTTATTCAAGCATTTATAGCTTATTTCGACAAAATGGAAAAACCACAACTCAGCTTGTCATGACCTGGCAAGTTAGCAAGGTGGTTCTTCCAGATCCAAACCTTTATGCAAGGGGAGAGCATCATGGCAGAATCAGAGAGTGTAAGCAGCATACAAAAAGTGGTCACTGCCAGTAAGCGACCAACTCCCGTACTGATGATACCCTTGCGCCGCTGCGGCAGTCATGCCTTGCGTTTGCGCCTGAATAACAGCAAGGAATTTTATTCGCCTTATCCCCTGCATATTGTTGACTTCATGCCCCTGGTGCCGCGCTATGGCGATCTGAATGATGATGAATCTTACTTCCGGCTGGTTGTCGACGTCGTCGGTTTGCAAGCCGCCAGTATGGTGAAATGGAAGGGCATGGTATTTGATCCGGTGGATGTGTTTGAGTCTATCAAGAATGATCGACGCAGCGTACACAGGATATTGTGGGAATTGCTATTGCGCACGGGTGAGCATCACCATGCCAGTATCGTCATGGATAAGTCGCTCGATAGCGTGCATTATGCAGAAGAGCTTTTGCAGATATTCCCGAATATGTTGTTCCTGAACGTAGTCAGGGACCCAAGGGCGCAGGTTGCTTCGATGAACAAAGCCATCATCCATGATTATGATTCCACATTGAATGCCATGGCCTGGCTGGAAGCGCACCAGTTATCGCGCGATATTATCAAGCTTCACCCAGATCGGGTGCTGACGATACGTTATGAAGATTTTTTGAGTAATCAGGAAACTGTACTGAGGGCGATTTGCGATTTCTTTGGCATGCAGTTCTTGCCAGAGATGCTGGATGTGACCCATTCCAGCGAAGCGCAGCAAATATCCCAGATGTCTGCACTATGGGCGACCAACCGTTTCCCACCTGTCATGGCCAACAAGGACAAGTTCAAGCAGCAACTGAGCATGCAGGAAATTGAAGTCATAGAAAGCCTGACCAAAGAATTCATGCAATTATACGGCTATGAAATGATGACAGATGCGAGCCTGGAATTGAGTCCCGAAGTTCTGGCTGCCGCAAAGGACAAGTCCAGCAAGGGCAGGGTAGAAGCCTGGGATAGCCTGAAGCATGACAATTACAAGGATTATGTCTTGCGCCGCTTCAGGGCAGATTACCTGGCAAGCCTGAATCAGCGCCTGCCTGTGCATGCATAGAAATTAAAAGCTAAGAGGCTGTTGCGAAATTAAGATGGCTAGGCGTCGCCGACGCAGACAGTACTTTAGTACCGGGTTTTACATTTTGGAGGCGCAACAACGCCAGGTTAATTTCGCAACAGCCTCTAAACCAGTGCGACCATGATGCCGGCACCTGTCACCAGGGTGCCTGCAATTCTTTCTGTAATCACCGCATACCTTTCCTGCGTTGCCCAGTGACTGGCTTTACTGGCCAGCATGCCATATCCCAACAGGATAAAAAATTCAGGAATGATGGAGCAGGCTGCCAGTATCAGCATTTGCACACCTATCGGTTCCTTAGGGTCTATGAATTGCGGCAATATCGCCACAAACATCAACAGGGTTTTGGGATTCATCAATTGCAGCATCAGCGCGCTGCTGAATATCTTCCTGCCACTGAGTACTACTCCATCCAGTTTGGATATGGTCAGCGGTGATGGCTTGCCAAAGATGGCCGACAAACCAAGATAGACCAGGTAAGCCGCACTCAGATATTTGATCGCCATAAATACTTTAGGTGACGCCAGTATCAGCGATCCTATGCCTGTTGCTGATACTGCAAAGTAAATGGCATTACCCGTCAATATGCCCAGCGTGACAAACAGGGATGTACGCCATCCTCTGGCTATACCATATGCGACCACCATCATGACAGCCGGACCTGGTGACAGCGACAATGCCGCTTCTGTGGCTGTGAATAATACCCAGCTTTCCAGATTCATTGCCATCGCTGTTATACCTTCACAAAATCATGAATGGCCGTCAAAACCTGGTCAGCCTGCTCAGACATCAGTGAATGGCCGCAATTATCTATGATCTTTTGCTGGCTGTTCACGATGGCTTTGCTCAGGATCAGGCTGGCCTTTGCTGGCGTCATCATGTCTTTTTTGCCGAGTATGAACAAGCCGGGGCATGTCACTGATTGCGCGGCTGCTCCGCCATTGGCATATGCATTGCAGGCAGCAAAATCAGTATAAAAAACCTTGTCTGGATTGATGGCAGAGATGCGCTGCATCAGGCGCTGGCTGACACCCATCACATAAAATCCAGGACCAGGGCAGGATGGTTTGTGCGCGATGGAAGTGTGTGACCAGATATTCACCATATCAATTGCTGTTTGCTCTTCATCGCGGGCGGCATTGAGCAGGGTGTCTGATACTTTCATGGGGTAGGCTGTACCAACCATGATGAGTTTGCTGACACGTGAATTCGCTTTGAAGCAGGTTTCCAGTGCGATCAGGGAACCCATGCTATGTCCGATCAGCGTGGCTTGCGCTACGCCTGCCACATCCAGCAAGGCGAGCAGCCAGTCGGCCATTTGCTCCACGCTGGTCAGTGCCTGGCCTTTGCTGCGACCATGGCCGGGCAGGTCGACTGCCAGTACATTGAAACCGTGATGTGCCAGATAGCGGGTCTGCAAACCCCAGACCGAGTGATCATTTTGCGCCCCGTGGATGAACACCAGCGTGGGCAGGGCAGGCTGGTAGGCCTTGCCACCGGTATAGCAATAGGCTACGTTGCCATTGACTTTAAATAACATCTCAGGCTCCCTTCTGTGCAGCTTTGAGGCCACGTGACAAGTCTTCGATCAGGTCCTCGACATTTTCCAGGCCTATGGATAAACGCATGGTTCCCTCGGTAATGCCGGATGCCAGCAATTGCTCCGCAGGCACACGGAAATGTGTAGTTGATGCCGGATGTATCGCCAGCGACTTGGCATCGCCCACATTGGCCAGATGCGAAAAAATATTCAATGATTCAATAAAGCGCTGTCCCGCAGCACGATTGCCCTTGATGTTGAATGAAAATACTGCACCGCAACCTTTGGGTAGCAAGGTCTTTGCCAGTTCATAGTCAGGGTGATTCTCCAGTTCGGGGTAAGAGACAGAATCGACTGCCGGATGTGTGACCAAAAATTCGACCACTTTGCGCGTGTTCGCCACATGTCTGTCCATGCGCAGGCCCAGGGTTTCTATGCCTTGCAAAATGGTGAAGGCATTGTGCGGGCTCATGCAGGCACCAAAGTCGCGCAAGCCTTCCCGTCTGGCTCTGAGTGAAAATGCAGCAACGGTTGACTCTTCACTGAATACCATGCCGTGGAAGCCATCATAAGGCTCACAAAGTTCAGCAAAGTGTCCGGTCTTTTCGTAGGCCGCCTGCCAGTCAAAAGTACCGCCATCGACCAGCAAACCACCTATGGCTGTGCCATGGCCGCACAGGAACTTGGTCGCTGAATGAAATACCAGATCAGCACCATGATCAAATGGTTTCAGCAGATAAGGCGTAGTAAAGGTCGAGTCCAGCATTAGCGGCAAATAATGCTCATGCGCAATTTCTGCAACTGCTGGGATGTTCAGCACATCAAGACCCGGGTTACCCAGGGTTTCGGCAAACAGCACCTTGGTATTTGGGCGTATGGCAGCGCGCCAGGCATCCAGATCACGTGGATCGACAAAGGTGGTTTCTATGCCAAAACGCTTCATGGTGTAAGCCAGCAGATTTTGTGAGCCGCCATATAAGGCTCGCGAAGCGACAACATGAGAGCCAGCACCGGCTATGGTTGTCAGGCCCAGGTGCATGGCTGCTTGCCCACTGGCAACGGCGATACCTGCTACACCACCTTCCAGGGCTGCAATTCTTTCTTCCAGTACAGCATTGGTGGGGTTGGAAATGCGTGAATAGACATGGCCAGCTCTTTCCATATTGAAAAGCGAAGCTGCATGATCAGAATCCTTGAACACAAAAGAGGATGTCAGGTAAATTGGGGTGGCACGTGCGCCTGTGGCAGGATCGGGTGCAGCGCCCGCGTGCAGGGACAGGGTGTCAAAGCCGTGGTATTTAGGGCCGCTCATCAGTGAGAGTCTCCATATTGTGAGGCAGCAATGCTACCATCGCTGATGCCTAAGGTGCAAAAGGCAGGCAAAATGCGCGTGAATTCATGAATAAAATATTTTACATGCTGGATTTTTTGCAAGGCTTGCGATACATTGCAATGAAGGTCCACATAAATGTATAAGAGGAGGGGCATCATGAAAGTTTCAGAGATACTTCAAGTGAAGGGTAATATCCTTTTCACGATCACACCTGATATCCCTATTACAGAAGCCGTCAGCGTCATGGAAGAGAAAGACATAGGTTCTCTGGTCGTGATGGAATACGGCGATCTGGTTGGCATACTGACTTTCCGTGAAGTCATACGCGCGATTCATAAAAACCAGGGCTCACTTGGTAATGGCACCGTACGCAAATACATGGATGACCATCCGCTGACTGTGACACCAGAAACCGAAGTCAATGAAGTGCGTCGCATGATGTTGGAAAAACATTCCCGTTACCTGCCTGTCATGGACGCAAAAACCCTGTTGGGCGTGATCTCATTCTATGACGTAGCCAGAGCCGTGCTGGAAGCGCAAAGCTTTGAAAACAAGATGTTGAAAGCCTATATTCGTGACTGGCCTGTTGAAGAAAACGAGCAGTAATCATCAGTGACATCACCAGTGACTTAGGTGATTGAAGTAATTGATTAAATACAGCATGTTGATCTCTAATTCAGGATAGCGAATGAAGCCAGACAGTTGCACAGCAAAGCCAGACTTGTACGGCCCCCGCCGTATGAAAGCCATGCTGCGCGAGCTCGATTCAAGGGTTTACAGGGTGTTGCGTCTGGTCAGGGGCAGTATCCCTGATTGCACAGCACGCCACGCCAGCCTGCATGGCCGTGAGAACGCTGTCCCTAAAGTAGATATCAATATGCACTAAACCAATTGACGCCCGCAAGCTTGTATAGCGGGCGTTTTTTATTGTCTGTTTGGACGCTAGATAAGGAAAATAATATGCAAATCGCTGTTGTTGGTGCCGGATTAGCAGGTTTGACAGTTGCGCGTCAATTGCAGGCGCAAGGTCATCATGTCACTGTGTATGAAAAGAGCATGGGTGTCAGTGGCCGCATGAGTACCAGACACACAGAGTTAGGTGGTTTTGATCATGGGGCGCAATATTTCACCGCCAGCTCTGACCGCTTTAAAAAAGAAATTGCAGACTGGAAAAAATTTGGCTGGGTCGTTCCCTGGACGGCCAAGCTGGCAACGCTGGAAGCCGGTACTAGCAAGCCTGCGGGGCGCAGTGGTACACGTTATATCGCTGTACCTGGCATGAGTTCCCTGGGCAAGCAACTGGCGCATGGTCTTGACGTGCGTGCAGAGCAGCAGGTGAGTGCACTGGAAGCGCATGGCAAGCAATGGTTGCTGTCCATCCGCTCAGCAACGGTACCGATTGCTGCAACCGCCGGGCCGTTTGACGCGGTGATACTGGCGATACCTGCAGACCAGGCCGAACCTTTACTGAGCGTGGTGCCAGCCCTGGCCAAACAGGCCAAGCAGGCGCATCTGGCACCGTGCTGGACCTTGATGCTGGGTTTCCAGACTTCACTGGACCTGCCTTATGACGGTGCCTGGATCAATAATTCCCGCCTTGGCTGGATAGCGCATGATGATGCCAAGCCTTTGCACAGGGCTGGCGAGCGCTGGGTTTGCCATGCAAGCCAGGCATGGAGTATTGAGCATCTGGAAGATGACGACGAGAGGGTGAAAGAAAAACTGACCAAGGCCTTTCATGAAGCCACAGGTTCGTGGATACAACCCATCCATGCTGTTGTGCATCGCTGGCGTTATGCCGAGGCAGTAAAGCCAGTGGATTCTGATTTCTTATGGAATGGCAAGCAGGGTATAGGCGTCTGCGGAGACTGGTTTGCCGCTGGCCTTGACGGTGCAGGCAAGGTGGAAAATGCCTTCCTTAGTGCGTTGGCACTGGCAAAGGCAATTCCCTGACTTGCTGCTGACTTATTGTCGGCTTATTTGAGCAAGCTGGCGAGCCCGCGTGCGGGTTTGCCAGCGTCGTGCAGGGTCCAGCTTTTGCGTATACCTTTGGGTACATGCCAGAGTGCTGTCGTGCCAGCGCGGAAGAGTACGGTATCGCCTGGCTTCAGGGAAAACTTTTTCCCTTCATATTCAATATCCACGCCACCTTCAAGCACATAGATGCTTTCATCAAGCTGGTAATGCCATTCGAAGGTAGATGGGCCATCGCACTCGAAGATTCCCGAACTGGTATCGCCATCATGTGATTTGAAAAATTCTGCCGCACGAAAATTTGGCTTGCCTTCCTTGATCCAGGAGGGATCAACCTCAAAGGGTTTGACCGGCAAGTTAACAGCCGTAGCACTTGCTGGCTGTGCCTGCGTGACATAGGCGATAGCCTGGTAGGAGGTGACCCCCAGCAAGGTAAGCAAAGCTGCTGCTACGCCTATCGTCAGTGATTTTTTCATGCTTTATGCTCTCCTTGTTGTAAGAGTAACACTGAGTTTTAATGCAGTATGAAAAACAAAGTTAAATTACAAGCAGTTATTTAATAATATTGTAATTTTCACATTGACTCAAATTATCACTGACTCAAATTATATATGAGCACGTTCACCTGTTTGCAAACGCCACAGGGCAGCATAGCCGGCATCCAGCGCCAGCAATTCCTCATGCGTGCCACTTTCCATGATTTTGCCGGCCTCCAGCAAATGTATGCAATCTGCCTGACGTACCGTGGATAAACGATGGGCGATGACGATGGTGGTGCGGTTGCGGCTGACGACATCAAGACTGCGTTGTATCGCTGCTTCGGTTTCATTGTCGACGGCACTGGTGGCTTCATCGAGTATCAGTATGGGCGGATTTTTTAAAATAGCTCTGGCCAGTGCCAAGCGCTGACGCTGGCCCCCGGATAATTTCTGGCCACGCTCACCGATGCGGGTAGCAAAACCCAGCGGTAATTTGGAAATGAATTCCATGGCTTCTGCTGCCTGCGCAGCATCTCTGATGGCGGCATCATCCGCATCTTGCATGCCATAGGCAATATTGTCAGCTATCGTGCCATCGGTCAGGAAGCTGTCTTGCGCGACATAGCCTATGCAGCGACGCAGGTCTTGCAGGTTGATATCGTTGATCTCTGTGCCATCGAGTGTGATTTTCCCGGCTTGCGCAGAATAAAAACGCAAGAGTAATTTCACCAGGGTGGATTTGCCTGAGCCAGTGGAGCCGACAAAGGCGACTGTCTTACCTGCTGGTATATGCAGGCTGATTTGCTGTAATGTCTTTTGGTCGCCATAGGCAAAGTCGACTTTATCAAACTGCAAGTCGCCTTTGATCTGTGCTGGTGCAACATGTTTACCCTCATACGGGATATTGATTTTAGTGTCCAGCAAACCCATGGCGCGATCTATGGCAGACATGGAGCGCTGGTACATATCAGCTACTTCTGCCAGCCCTGTCATGGGCCACAACAGGCGCTGCGTCAGGTAGACTAGTACTGAATAAGCACCGACAGCCAGCTCACCCTGTAAAGTCAGCCAGCCACCGTAGACCAGGGTAGCGGTAAAGCCAGCCAGAATCGCCATGCGAATTACTGGTGTAATGGCGGCACTGATGGCAATGGCATTGCTGTTGGCCTGGCGATAGGCATTACTGGCTTCGGCGATATGGTTTTTTTCAAAGCTTTCTGTGGCAAAGGCTTTGATGGTCGCCAGGCCCAGCAAATTATTATTCAGGCGGGCACTGACGTCGCCAGCAGCTTCGCGCACTTCAGAATAGCGCGGTGCCAGGCGTTTTTGAAACCAGAATGCGCCTATCAATATCAGCGGTACTGGCAATAAGGAGATAACAGCAAGAGAGGGCTGTAAAGTGAAAAACACCGCGCTGACCATGACGGAGGAGCAGATAACCTGGATGATCTGGTTTGCCCCTCCATTGAGGAAGCGCTCCATCTGGTTAATGTCTTCATTGAGGATGGACATCAGGTTGCCAGTGCGCTGGTTTTCAAAATAAGCCATCTCCAGTTTTTGTACATGGTCATAAGTATCCAGGCGTAAATCATGCTGCAGGTTTTGCGCCAGCTTGCGCCACTTGATGGACAGCAGATATTCAAACCAGGATTCACCACCCCAGATCAGGGCATTGACAGCGCCAAGAAACATCAATTGATGCCAGGTGTCGGTAACGCCAAAGCCACCAAGTACCCGTTTTGCCAGAAAACTCTTGTCACCATTGATGACGATGTCGACTGCAACACCAATCAAGACTTCTGGCAGTACATCGAAGAATTTGTTCAATATCGAATAAATGGTCGCCAGGCGCAAATCTGTTTTATAGGCCTTGGCATAATTCAAGAGTTTTTTAAGCGGGTGGATTGGTGGCATGGCAGGATTTACTTGATTGCAGAAAACAAAAAGGGACTGCAAATTCTACAGTCCCTTCGTCATTTATGCTTGACTATGTCAATTATTAATCTTCCCGGCGCAGATGCGGGAACAGAATTACGTCACGGATGTTAGGTGAGTCAGTAATCAACATCATCAAACGGTCTATGCCTATGCCGCAACCACCAGTCGGTGGCAGGCCATATTCCAGGGCGCGGATGTAATCTGCGTCGTAGTACATGGCTTCTTCATCGCCAGCATCTTTTGCCGCAACCTGTGCCTGGAAGCGTGCTGCCTGATCTTCTGCATCATTCAATTCCGAGAAGCCATTTGCTATTTCACGACCTGTCATGAACAGCTCGAAACGCTCAGTGATGCCGGCAACTGTGTCAGATGCGCGTGCCAGCGGCGAGACTTCAACCGGGTAATCAACGATATACGTCGGGTCCCACAATTGTGCTTCTGCGGTTTCTTCAAACAGGGCCAGTTGCAATGCGCCCAGACCAGCTGTGGCAAAAGGCTTCGCGCCAAATTTGTGCAATTCTGTCTTGATGAATTCAGCATCATGCAATTGTTCGTCGGTGTAACCCGGCGCATATTTATTGATGGCACCAACGATAGTCAGGCGCTGGAAGGGTTTGCTCAAGTCCAGTTCGCGACCTTGATAAGTCAATACGGCTGTGCCATGTGCATCTTCCGCAGCTTTGCGGATGACTTGCTCAGTAAAGTCCATGAGCCATTTGTAATCGACATAGGCTGCGTAGAATTCCATCATCGTGAATTCTGGATTGTGGCGTGGTGACACACCTTCGTTGCGGAAGTTGCGGTTGACCTCGAATACGCGATCAAAACCACCAACCACCAGACGCTTCAGATACAACTCGGGCGCGATACGCAGATACATTTGCATGTCCAGCGCATTGTGGTGGGTGATGAAAGGCTTGGCTGCTGCGCCACCAGGTATCACGTGCAGCATTGGTGTTTCCACTTCCATGAAATCATTGCTGTTCATGAATGTGCGGATAGAGTTCATGGCTGCCGTGCGCGCCTTGAAAGTGCGGCGAGTGTCTTCGCTCATGATGAGGTCGACATAACGCTGGCGGTATTTGGTTTCCTGATTGGCCAGGCCATGGAATTTATTTGGCAAGGGGCGCAGGGATTTGGTCAGCAGGCGCAAGGTCGTGACCTTGACTGTCAATTCGTCGGTTTTGGTTTTAAATAGAACACCTTCTATGCCCAGGATGTCGCCCAGGTCGTAGTGACGGAAGGCTTCCATTTCCGCTTCGCCAGTTTTGTCGGTGGTGATGTATAGCTGAATGCGGCCATCTGCCTTGGTGCCTGAGGCATCTTGCAATGTCGCGAATGCTGCTTTTTTACCTGCAGGACGGCTGAGCATCATTCGGCCAGCAACACTGACTTCAATATTCAGTGTTTCCAGTTCTTCACGGCTCATTGCGCCATATTTATCTGCTAGGTCCGCAGCCTTGTGTTGCGGGCGGAAATCATTCGGAAATGCTACTCCTTTGGAGCGGATAACATCCAGTTTTGCTCGACGAATTGCCATGATGGAATTTTCATCAACGGGTACTTCTTCGGCAGGTGCCACACTATTATTTATTTCAGACATAATTTTCCCTAAGGGAGGGCAGGCATCTGGCCTGCAGGTTTTGATTCTTTAAGGCTGCGCAGGCGATCGCCTGCGCACTGTAAGCAATGTATTAAACGCCTTGCTTTAAGGATGCCGCGATGAATTCATCCAGGTCACCATCCAGAATTGCTTTGGTGTTGCCTGATTCAAAATTCGTGCGTAAATCCTTAATGCGGGATTGATCCAGTACATAAGAACGGATCTGGTGACCCCAGCCTACGTCGGTCTTGGAGTCTTCCAGGTTTTGCTTTTCACTCATGCGCTTGCGCAGTTCGAGTTCAAACAGTTTGGCCTTCAACATTTCCCAGGCTTCAGCACGGTTCCTGTGCTGGCTGCGGTCATTCTGGCATTGGACAACGATGCCCGAAGGGCCATGCGTCAAACGAACAGCGGAATCGGTTTTATTAATATGCTGACCACCGGCACCAGAGGCGCGGTAAGTATCGGTACGCACATCTGCCGGATTGATATCGATCTCAAACGAGTCATCTACTTCAGGGTAGACAAACAGGCTGGAGAAGGATGTATGACGGCCATTGTTGGAGTCAAATGGTGACTTGCGTACCAGGCGGTGTACACCGGTTTCTGTGCGCAGGTAGCCATAGGCGTATTCGCCTTCCACTTTCAACGTGGCAGTCTTGATGCCAGCGATGTCGCCGTCAGACTGTTCCATGATTTCGACTTTGAAACCCTTGCGTTCGCAATAGCGCAAATATTGACGCAACAGCATCGATGCCCAATCCTGTGCTTCAGTACCACCAGCACCAGCCTGGATATCGATAAAGCAGTTGTTCGGGTCCATGGGGTTGTTGAACATGCGGCGGAATTCCATGCCTTCAACCAGCTCACGCAATCCTTGCGCGTCGACTTCTATGGCTTCCAGCGTATCGTCGTCATTTTCTTCGCGCGCCATGGCGAACAGGTCATTCGCATCACGCAGGCCGCTATCCGCTTTGATCAGCGTATTGACGACAGTTTCCAGGGATTTTTTTTCTTTGCCTAATTCCTGGGCGCGTTTGGGATCATTCCAGACGGCAGGGTCTTCTAGTTCAGCGTTGACTTGTTCCAGTTTCTCTGACTTGATATCGAAGTCAAAGATACCTCCGGAGTTCGGCTTCGCGGACGGTCAGGTCGGCGAGCAGGGCGGACAGGCTATTGAGGCGTTCAGCTTCCATGATAGGTATACTTTTCTAATGCAATCAAACCTTGCATTATACCTTGCTGTAACACGCTTGATGCAAATTGCTCACTTGGATATGCTCTAATTGGATAAAACCCCCGACAGATTTGCCAGGGTCTAATGGATTATTTGCCAAGACGGTGTTTAGTTCATCACTCAGCCCAGTATTCAGCCTGGCACTCAACTTATAAGCTACCAGACTGAATTGGTAACGGTAGGCTTGGTTTCCCTGTGGCTTTCCATCCACTTAGCCAGATGAGTTTTGAAGCAAGATGGGCAAATATGGTATTGCGTCTGGGTTGACTGGCCGCCATGGGGGAATGATTCTTCCTCTTCCAGTTGTACGGTGGTGATGGACTTTTCATGCTCTTTCGCAGCCCAGTTCTCATCCCATTTGGATTCTGCGCCACAAACATCACAGGTAAGCTTGTCGAAAACCTCTTCAGTATGCTCAAGTATTAATACTGTTTTCATGTGTTTCATACTTCCTCCCTGTAGTGTTAGTGCAGGCCAACTGGACTTGGTGGCAAGTGATGATTTGATTCTACATCAGTGGCGAGGTATGAAAAGAGTCAGGTCAAAAAAAAGCTGTGTTGACCGATACAGGTCAACACAGCTTTCATTCTTTTGTCAGATTGACCTTGCTTTATTAGCGTCGACCGGTCTTGCTGGCTGCAGTTTTAGGTTTTGCCGACTTGTATGCAAGGCCAGGCCTTGCTGAACTGGTCGCTGCGGGTTTGCCCGGTGTCGTTTTTGCATTTGCTGCAGCACGCGCATAAGATTTTTTGCCAAAAGTATCGATTTTTGGCGCCGCTACCCGTTTGCCATTGGCAATGCCGCTCTCATCTATGGTAATCGGGATATGGGGCTGGCGCAGGGGTATCAGATGCCTCGGCCCGCTACCTATCAGGTCACGTCTGCCCATACGTACCAGGGCTTCATGGATGATTTCCCAGTTTTCTGGTGCGTGATAGCGCAGCAAAGCTTTGTGTAGCTTGCGTATCTTGCCTGAGCGTGCCGTTTCCACCACTTCAGAATCCGCAGTAACTTTCTTGAGTGGATTCTTGCGGGTGTGGTACATGGTGGTTGCCAGCGCCATAGGGGTAGGCATGAAGGTTTGCACCTGGTCCAGCTTGAAATCATTTTTCTTGAGCCAGACAGCCAGATTCACCATGTCTTCATCGGTAGAGCCTGGATGGGCCGCGATAAAGTAAGGGATCAGGTATTGTTCCTTGCCAGCTTCTTTCGAATACTTTTGGAACATGGCCTTGAACTCATCATAGCTGCCTATGCCGGGCTTCATCATTTTGGATAAAGTGTCAGCTTCGGTATGCTCAGGCGCAATCTTCAGCAGGCCACCGACGTGATGGGTCACCAGCTCTTTTACATATTCTGGTGAGCGTACTGCCAGGTCATAGCGCAGGCCGGAGCTCACTAAGACCTTCTTGATGCCAGGGAGCGCGCGTGCCTTGCGATAAATCGAAATCAGCTTGCTGTGATCAGTGCCCAGGTTGGAGCAGATACTCGGGTACACGCAAGACAGGCGGCGGCAGGATTCTTCTATCTTCTTGTCCTTGCAGGCCAGGCGGTACATATTCGCTGTCGGGCCACCAAGGTCGGAGATAGTGCCAGTAAAGCCTTTGACCTTGTCACGGATTTCTTCTATCTCGCGCAAAATCGATGGTTCAGAGCGGCTTTGTATGATGCGGCCTTCATGTTCGGTAATTGAACAGAAAGTACAGCCACCAAAGCAGCCACGCATGATATTGACAGAGAAACGTATCATTTCCCAAGCCGGTATGCGGGCCTTGCCATAGGCAGGGTGGGGGGCGCGTGCATAGGCGCGGTCATACACGCCATCCATTTCATCCATGGCCAGCGGCAATGGTGGCGGGTTTAGCCAGACATCGCGGTCACCGTGGCCTTGTACCAATGCCTTGGCATTGCCGGGGTTGGCTTCGAGATGGAATACGCGAGAGGCATGGGCATACAGCACGGCATCGTCCTTGACTTCATCAAATGACGGCAGGCGTATGACCGATTTATGCTGCTTATTGCGCAGCATGAGCTGGCGCTCTTCGCGACTCATGATACGTATTGCTTGCAGCTGTACAACGTCAGCCTTAACTTCGGGTTTGGCTTCCGTAGAGATGGCGGTAGCAGCAGGCGCATCGCCCGTGGCGCATTTCGCCTCTTTTTCGGGGATCATTGCATACGGATCTGTATGCGTCTCGACTTTGCCAGGCGTATCAATTTTGACAGAATTGATTTCTGTCCATTCTTCATCTGGCAGCCAGCCACGTGGCGTCATGAAGGCGGTACCGCGTAAATCGCGAATATCCTTGATGGCTTCGCCATTTGCCAGGCGGTGCGTCAGATCAATGAGTGCGCGTTCTGCATTGCCAAACAACAGGATGTCGGCTTTTGAATCAGGCAAGACGGAACGTCTTACCTTGTCAGACCAGTAATCATAATGCGCAATACGACGCAGACTGGCTTCTATGCTGCCAGCGACTATATTGGCATCAGGGTAAGCTTCACGGGCACGCTGAGCGTAGACAACCAGGGCGCGGTCCGGGCGTTTGGTGCGGTCGCCATCCGGAGTATAGGCATCTTCAGAGCGAATCTTGCGGTCAGCCGTATAACGGTTAACCATGGAATCCATATTGCCGGCAGTAACGCCAAAATACAGATTCGGCTTACCCAGTGCACGGAAGGCATCGGCAGATTGCCAGTCAGGCTGGCTGATGATGCCTACGCGGAAACCATGATGCTCCAGCAGGCGGCCGATGAGTGCCATGCCAAAGCTGGGATGGTCGATATAAGCATCGCCAGTGACGAGGATAACGTCGCAACTATCCCAACCCAGCACATCCATTTCGGCGCGTGACATAGGGAGAAATGGTGCAGTATTTTTCCCGCCAACTTCTGGACGGAAACGGGGGAAGGAGAATAGATTTTTAGGCTGAGCGTTCATTGGAGGAATTGTACCGGAAAGCTGCCGGTTTTGCGCGACGATGAGGAAATTCTTCTGAAAAATCAAAAGCTTGCATGCAAATGCGATGACATATTTGTTAATAATTTATTCTTGTGATTCAAGGATCTGGTAAGCCTTGCCCGATTTTGGATAATTGCCAGAGTTGCTTTAAAGCGTCTCTACGATCACGCTACATGGACTGATTGATGCAAATTTTTTCGAATTTGTTTATCTTTTTAAGAGCTAATTCCATATTAGATATAGCTGTTTTCGCGTAAAATCGCGCCAATATCAATTTGGCAGGAGAAGTACATGAGCATCAAATCAGACAAGTGGATACGCCGTATGGCAGAGCAAACTGGCATGATAGAGCCGTTTGAGCCTGGCCAGGTACGTGAACGTGATGGTAATCGCATCGTCAGCTATGGCACTTCTTCATATGGTTACGATATACGCTGCGCAGACGAATTCAAGATTTTTACGAATATCAACAGCACCATTGTTGATCCAAAAAATTTCGATGAAAAATCCTTTGTTGATTTCAAAGGTGATGTTTGCATCATCCCTCCAAATTCATTTGCGCTGGCACGCACGATGGAGTATTTCCGTATTCCGCGCAGTGTATTGACAATCTGCCTGGGCAAATCGACCTATGCGCGCTGCGGCATTATCGTCAATGTCACACCGTTCGAGCCTGAATGGGAAGGTTATGTGACGCTGGAGTTTTCCAATACCACACCATTGCCCGCCAAGATTTATGCAGGTGAAGGATGTGCCCAGGTACTGTTCTTTGAAAGTGATGAAGTTTGCGAAACATCCTACAAAGACCGTGGCGGTAAATATCAGGGACAAGTTGGCGTAACTTTGCCGAAAACCTGAATTCAAGACTGAATACAAGACTCAATACAAGAAATTCATGCAGCCGGATTACGCAGCCATACTTCAGACCATTTTTTCTGAAGTCCAGCCTTTATTGTCTCAGGGGGAAGTGGCTTCCTATATTCCTGAATTATCCAAAGTGTCGGCCCAGCATTTTGGCATGGCAGTGTATTGCCTGGATGGCCGCACCTACACTATTGGTGATAGCCAGCAAAAATTTTCATTGCAAAGTGTGACCAAGCTGTTTGCGCTGGCGCTGGCATTTTCCCGTGAAGGCGATGCAATTTGGGAGCGGGTAGGGCGCGAGCCTTCCGGTAATCCCTTCAACTCGCTGGTGCAGCTTGAATATGAACGTGGCAAGCCGCGTAACCCATTTATCAATGCGGGTGCGCTGGTCATTGCCGATATTTTGTCGGCTCGCTTTGTGCAGTCGGACATTGCCGTCCAGCAGTTTGCCAGAACCATATCGGGCGAACCTACTATCGATTTTGATGTCGCAGTGGCCCAGTCTGAACGTCAGACCGCGCACCGGAATTATGCGATAGCGCATTTGATGAAGGATTTTGGCAATCTGCATAATCCTGTCAAAACCGTTATCGACAGTTATTGCCGTCAATGCTCACTGACCATGACTTGTACTGAATTGGCCAAGGCAGGTAGCTTTCTCGCCAATCATGGCAGTGTACCCTGGAGTGGGCAGCAAATTCTGGATGCCAGTTCATCCAAACGCTTGAATGCATTGATGCTGACTTGTGGCACCTATGACGCAGCGGGTGATTTTGCTTATCGTGTGGGTTTGCCAGCCAAGAGTGGTGTAGGCGGTGGTATTTTGGCATTGGTGCCGGGGGAGCTTGCTGTAGCGGTCTGGTCACCTGGGCTGGATGCAACCGGCAACTCGCTGGCGGGTACTTATGCGCTGGAACGTTTTACTACCCTGACGGCCAGGTCTATATTCTGATTTCTTGTGGTTGGCGCTGAGTTGCCACTGCATGCCCCAAGCACGCAATGGCAGGTACTACTTAAGCCAGGAAACCCAGATTGCGGTTAGAAAAATTAATGATATTCGGGAAAATATCATTAATCTGGCTTGTGCTCAGTCCGAACCAGTTCGCCAGCGTAGCGCCATACTGATCGACCGAAACCTGTGGCAGCAAGCTGCCCGAGCCTACATCCAGGCTATGTTTGAGCCCTGTTACCGGGAAATCGCCATAAATGTTGTTGCCTTTGACCGCGCCGCCCACGATAAAGTGGTGTGAGCCCCAGCCATGATCGGTACCATCGCCATTACTGGTAAAGGTTCTGCCGAAATCCGAAGCCGTGAATAATGTCACTTGCTTGCGCATATCCGTGCCCTGCAAGTTACCCATGACGCCATCAAAATAACTGATGGCGTGAGCCAGTCTTGCCATCAAATCCGCGTGTGCAGTACGCTGGAAATCATGCGTATCGAATCCACCCAGACTGACAAAGAATACTTGTCTTTGTGCGCCCAGGGCGCTACGTCCGGCGATAATCCTGGCGATGGTCTGTAGCTGGGATGCGAGACCATTGGTCGCCAGGTTACCATTGTTAGGATTGGTATATTGGGTAGGGTTGGGGACGCCAGTGGCCCCTGCAGGAGCCATTGCAGGGCTCAGCAAGCTTTGTGCGTTGATGGAGCGGTTTGTGACTGCTGCATGTTCTTTCTGGAACAGATTGGCAGTGTCCGCCGCGATGATATTCTTTAAGGGATTACCAGCTGCGCTGGAACCAAACAGGCTGCCGGTCAGGCCACCGATAGGCACTGCGCCCGACGCGCTGACTTGATACTGATTGATGGTGCGTCCAGCGAGGAAAACGGCATTACCAGAAGTTGATATCGCCGTAAACACCGGATAGGCATTGCTGGAAGCCAGCATGTCGCCCATGCGTCCGCCCCAGCCATAAGCCGCGCCCTCTGGTGCATAGGCTTGCCACAGTGATTGTTGGTCATTATGGGAAAACAGTTTTGGTGGCAAGGGTACACTGCCAGCCTTGTATTGCGCCAGGGTGGTTGGCACGATCAAAGGGCCGACATTACTTAATATAGCTGCACGGCCACTGTCAAACAAACTCTTTAACGGCCCCAGTTGTGGGTGTAGTCCAAAACTGCGGCCAGCCTGGGATGTCGTCGGGCTGATAGGTAAAACACCGCCATTGCTGCCGACAGCGGGCAGGGCTATTGATCCTGCCTCGTTGGTGGTACGCACGGTCGTGTATTGACTCCAGGACGTGCTATCAGTTGCCAGCACCGTGTTCGCATGATCATTGGCGCCATACAGGAACAGGCACACCAGGGCCTTATAACCACCGGATGAAGTTTGTGCAGCTGCAGAGCCCATGGTTGCCAGGTTGATGGCAAAGGGCAAGCTGGCGGCACCAGCAGCACCAGTAGCACCAAGGGCAGTAGATACGCGTAAAAACTCGCGGCGCGAAGCATTCACTTTAGTCATGATGGATCCCGTTCATTTTTGGACCAGATATTCAGGTGAAGCCATAGTCAGGAAAATTGACAGGTAGACACGATTCTTTTTCGCTGTATCTGCATTGGCTGTGTTGTTGGTCGGTATGGTGACCGAATTTGCCGCTGTCAAAATCTGGCTGCGTAAATCGCTGCTCATCTGATTCGACATGAGTGTCAAATTCAGCTGATCAACTAATTGATCAGGTGTTGCGGCTAAAGTGATCAGACTGCTGTAATCCGCTTTAACATCACGCGATGAGCCTGTGCCGTTCGGAATAACATCACGCATGAAGTTCAGATAACCGACGACCGAAGTTTCACCCGTAATTTGCATTTCCGGCGATACCAGACCCGCATTGGCGATGCCAGAATTTGGTGGTACATAACCTGGACGGTAGAAGTTGAATACCGTAGGTGAACGCATAGGCGTTTCTGATAAGCCGCTTAAAGGATCATCCATGCTGGTTATCAGGAAGCGACCGGAAGTCGAGTTCACATTAAATGCCCGCATCCAGTTCGCCAGTCGCAATACGGGTTCCCTGAGTTTGCCAGTATTGGCGAATGTCAGGGTTGTATCATTGCGGGCTTCGTTATCCAGCAAAATTGCCTTGATGACTGCACGCATATCGCCCCTGACACCTGAACCATTGTTGTTGAAGGCAGCAGCAACCCTGGAAATATACTGAGGACTAGGATTGCTTGTCACCAGACGCTGTATCAATTGCTTGCCTATGAAGGGGCCAACATTGGGGTGATTGAACAGGGTATCCAAAGCAGTTTTTAAACTGGCTTCCGGGTTGGCTGGTGATTGTGCTGGAATAGTCACACCCAGAAAGGTCTTGGCAGAGACAGAGTGGTATTTGGGATAGCTTTGCATAGGCAGCCAGTCGCGGTTAGCATCAGGATTGCCGCCAAAAAAGCGATTGTCACTCTTGTCCGGGCCTGCCCAGCTCCATCCGGTGAATACCTTGGCCAGACCTTGGATATCCGTACTGGAATAGGTTTCAACTGGTTTTCCACCGCTCAGGACATAAGTACCGTCCTGATTCAACTGATACAGGCCTATGGTGAAGAGTTGCATGACTTCACGGGCATAATTTTCATCAGGAACCTGAGTGCCCGATTCTTTTTGATTCCGCAAGGACGTCAGGTAGTTGCCCATCATGGGATGCAGGCTGACAGATTCCAGTAAATTGCGGAAATTGCCAAAGGCATTGGCCCCAAGGGTATCGTAATAACTAGCAACACCACGCGGGTAGTTGGCAACATTACTATCCTGGAAGGACACCACAAGTATTTGCGAAAGCGCAAAGGTGACGCGCTGCCTTAACTGGTCATCCCCTTTGATCGCTTGCTGCCAAAATGATTCAAAGAAGTTATTTTGGCTTAAATCACTCAAACCATTGATGAAGCCGGCGGCTTGTGCATCCATATAACTGCGATGCAATTTTTGTGGCATGGCCAGCTGTTTGTCTATCCAGGCGCTATAGCTGCTGCCGGTCAGGCTATTGATCTCTGTGGTGTTGGCGCCAAAGCTGGCTTGTGCCAAAAAGCGTGATGCCTGCGCTGGAGTAGGTGCATTGCTATTGGTGGATTGAAAACCGACCAGGGCTTGTATCATGCCATTGGCAATACTGGAATCTGTAGGTGTGACTGTTGAAGCCAGCGCCATTCCCTTGGTGATGGAATCTTCTGTACGAAGATAAGTAAACCCCTGTTGTATCGCAAAATTCTTGGCAACATTGGTTTTATTGTCGAGCAGGCTGCTTACCCAGCCATTGACTGCATCACCTGCATAACCATGGGCGGCGATCAGCATCGAACGCACCACTATGCCACGCGTTACCGTGCCATTGGCCAGACTATTTACCCAGTAATCCAGACCAGCCTTATCCGGCGGCGAACGACTCAATACATTGCGATAAACATTGGTAACGAAATCAACATTGGTGGCGTTTGGTGAATAACCTGTCAATGCCGCATCTTGTATGGCTGCGACATAAAAGGAGTTGCCAATCTGTTCTATCGTTGCGCCATTTTTGAATTGGGTAATCCAGTAAGCCAGGCCATTGGCATCAGGAACGCGGTTGAAATAGGCAATATACAACTCAATGATGTTGTTCAAATCGTTGGCGGCAATGCTGGTCGACAGACTGGCGATCTGCAGATTGACTGAGACATCTTTAAAGATCAGTTGCTGAATGCTGGCGTCAACACTGGTTGTACCATCGGTGCCAATATTGTCTTTGACCGAGTAGCCAAAACTGGTTGGCGTAATGGTGTAACTTGAACGATTACCGCCAAAGCTGATAGTCGTGCTGGTCACTACGGGTGCGGGCGCAAACAGTCGTTCTAATACCGTCGGGGGGGCTGCTGCAGGTTCGCCAGTTGTTGAGCTGGTTTTTTGATCGCCACCACAGGAACTCAGTAAGAAAACAGATAAAACAAGCAAGCATTGCCTGATTGCGGGTAGCTTGATGATTGGCATGGTGACTCCTAATTGTCCATACTCAGATTTTACATTCTGGTAGGCAATTCTAAACCAAGCACATACGGCCACATACCATAAAGTGTAACAAACAGTTAGGCATCACATAAACCACCAATAATGGTAAGCAAATGTAATGCGGTAGCTATTTCTATGTCGGTTTTGCAAGCCCAGGCCAGCACTAAGATATTAAAAGTTTATTTGACTCGCTGGATTAATCCATCTCGGCCAGAGTCTGGTGAACAAAGGCGGACAGTATTAGCTTGGATTGTGCCGAGACATCGACGAATTCAAAACCGTGTCGGTATTCCAGGCCATTTTCTGTTGGGGCCTGTGAGCGCAAGATGACATTCAAAGTCAGGTACTCATCATTTCCTGCTGCGCTGACCTTGAATTTTATGATGCCTACATCGCCTTTTTTTCCCACTGCTTTTTTCATTACACCAGAAGCGCCGCCCATACTCAAATCGCCCAGTGTGGCCGCGGCGGTTTGCTCCGGGTCGCCAATGGTGACGGACGCAATGATTTTCACGTTTGCGCGTGAGCCCTGGCGTATGGTGGTGCAGCGAACTTGCTTGGGGTAAGAAATATGCAGGTAAGAGTGGGGTGAATAGACAGATTTGATGGCGGATGCTGTAAATGCATACGCTTTTTTGCCTGGGAATGCACGTACGATAAAGGTTTGCCCATCACGAATAATGACTGCTTTGCCATCTATGGTAGGTGCCGTTACCATGATGGACATATTTTTGACAAAGCCGATCAGCTTGACCGTGTAGCGCACAGCAGTATGGTCATGGACTTGCAGATACAGGATTTCGCCCACATTCCAGCGCACGCTGTCCAATTCCATCAATATATCTTTGGGTGCGTCTTGCACAGCTGGGCTTGCCGCTTGCGCTGGCTTGGAAATCGGTGTGAGTTTTGATGGTATGGTGTCCCACATTGCATCGGGATTGCAATAACCATGTGCAAGCAAGCCTTCCAGCTGGTTCTGGCTTTCTATTCTGACGCCGGACGCCATCAGCAAGTGGCCCTGCTCATCATAGATGGGCCAGGGCGCAGTTTGACCTACGCTGATTTCAGCATGCTTGATCGGCATTAGTCCTGTTGCACCACCCATTTCCCGTATCCATAATCTTAATTGTCGATCTGATTGTATATCGAAAATTGGAGCAAATTAAGCGACTTGTTGTGTGTTTGTATAATAAAAAGCACTTATTGCCAGTGAATGGCAATAAGTGCTCTGTCAGGCTGAAAAAAATCAAGGCTCAGTGTGACTTGCCAAGCCTTGTCGATTGTTGCCTTATTTGCCGCTTTCTGCTGTGGAGTTGACGCAATCAACAAAATAACCGCGTTTGCCATCTACTTCTGCTTTGACCAGGCCATGGCAATCAGTTTCAAAACCGGGGAATCTTTCATTGAAGTCACGGACGAAGCGCAAGTAATCAACAATAGTACGGTTGAAGCGTTCGCCAGGGATCAGCAGTGGAATACCCGGTGGATATGGTGTCAGCAAAATCGCAGTGACGCGGCCTTCGAGCTCATCAATCGATACCCTCTCGGTTTCGCGGTGTGCCATCATGGCAAAAGCATCAGACGGTTTCATGGCTGGCTGCATGTCAGACAAATACATCTCCGTCGTCAGGCGTGCCACATCATGGCCTTTGTAGGCTTCATGTATGCCCTGGCAAAGGTCCTTCAGACCTACGCCTTCATAGCGAGGGTTTGCAGCAGCAAACTCTGGCAAGATGCGCCACATAGGCTGGTTCTTGTCATAGTCGTCCTTGAATTGTTGCAAGGCAGTCAGCAAGGTATTCCAGCGGCCTTTGGTGATGCCGATGGTGAACATGATGAAGAACGAGTACAGACCGCACTTCTCGACAATAACGCCATGCTCGGCCAGGTATTTGGTCACGATAGAAGCGGGGATGCCAGTTTCGCCAAATTTGCCTTCCAGCGACAAGCCTGGTGTCACGATGGTGGCCTTGATCGGGTCCAGCATATTGAAGCCTGGTGCCAGTTTGCCAAAGCCATGCCAGTCATCTTCGGCGCGTATCATCCAGTCTTCGCGTGAACCTATGCCATCGGCAGAGAATTCTTCTGGACCCCAGACCTGGAACCACCAGTCCTTGCCCCATTCCTGATCTACCTTGCGCATGGCGCGGCGGAAGTCCAGGGCTTCGAGGATGGATTCTTCTACCAGTGCTGTGCCGCCTGGTGCTTCCATCATGGCTGCTGCGATATCGCAAGAGGCAATGATCGAATATTGAGGCGAAGTCGAGGTATGCATCAGATAGGCTTCATTGAAGCTGTCGCGATCCAGTTTGCGCGTCTCGGATTCACGCACCAGAATTTGTGATGCCTGCGAAATACCCGCCAGCAGTTTGTGCGTAGACTGCGTCGAGAAGATCATCGATTTCTTGGCACGTGGTCTGTCTTTGCCGATGGCATGCATGTCTTTATAAAAGTCATGGAAGGTCGCGTGCGGCAACCAGGCTTCGTCAAAGTGCAGGGTGTCGATTTCGCCATCCAGCAAGTCTTTCAATACTTCGACGTTGTACAGCACGCCATCGTATGTTGATTGCGTGATGGTGAGGATGCGCGGTTTTTTGTTCTTGGCTTCGCGTGCAAAAGGATTGGCTTCTATCTTCTTCTGTATGCTTTCCATGCTGAATTCTTCCAGCGGGATAGGGCCGATAATGCCAAGGTGATTCCGCGTAGGCATCAGGAAAACCGGTATCGCACCACACATGATGATGGAATGCAAAATGGATTTATGGCAGTTACGATCGACCACGACGATATCGCCAGGTGCAACCGTGGAATGCCAGACCATCTTGTTGGAAGTCGAGGTGCCGTTCGTCACGAAGTAGCAATGATCTGCATTGAAAATGCGAGCCGCATTGCGCTCGGACGCGGCAACCGGGCCGGTATGATCCAGCAGTTGCCCCAGTTCTTCTACCGCATTACAAACGTCGGCACGCAACATGTTTTCACCAAAGAACTGGTGGAACATCTGGCCTATAGGTGACTTCAGGAAGGCTACGCCGCCCGAGTGACCAGGGCAATGCCAGGAGTAAGAGCCATCATTGGCATAATGCACCAGAGCGCGGAAGAACGGTGGAGCCAGGCCATCGAGATAAGAGCGTGCTTCACGGATGATATGGCGGGCCACGAATTCTGGCGTGTCTTCAAACATATGAATGAAGCCATGCAATTCGCGCAGGATGTCATTCGGGATATGGCGTGAAGTACGGGTTTCGCCGTACAGGTAAATCGGGATGTCCGCATTCTTGTAGCGAATTTCTTCAACGAAGGCACGCAGAGACTTCAGTGCATAATCTGTCTCTTCATCAGTGCCGTCGCCGAACTCTTCATCATCGATAGACAGGATGAAGGCAGAAGCGCGCGATTGTTGTTGGGCAAACTGGGATAAGTCACCATAGCTGGTCACACCCAATACTTCCATGCCTTCGGTTTCTATGGCGTCTGCGAGTGCGCGTATGCCAAGGCCAGAGGTGTTTTCAGAACGGAAGTCTTCGTCGATGATGACGATGGGGAAGCGGAATTTCATGGAGGTCTCCAAAAAAGCTTGTTACAAGGGAGACGCCTGGGCAAGTTAAATCAACCGCTTGCGCGCCGAAAATTCAAAGAAGCGAATTCTCTCAGATATGTGGGGGCTGATGTTAAAAAAACTCAGTTTTTAGCCATGAAAAGCAAAATTTCATCTGATTGTCATCAAATCAGGAATAGCACCGTATCTTGCATCGCCAAACGTGGCTCAAAATGAATTTTATTTAATTAATCACCCTTGATTTGCGTACTTGGCTATGCGTAAAAGTAAAAAGAGTACTTTTGCAAGCACTCTTTTGTCCAGGCAAGTATTGCAATAACAGACGTCAGAAGCGATAACTTGCTGCAGAAAAGATGGTGACGGGATTTTTCTGGAACACAAATGGACTTCTTCCAGCATCGCCATTCAGACGGCTAACGGATGCACCGGTAGTCAGTGACCAGTTGTTATCAATATTCCAATGCCAGCTGGCACCAAGTTTGATATCAGCAATGCCGGAGGAGGGGGTGTACTGTGCATAACCGCTGGAGACAGATTGTGCAGCCGTCACGCCGAAGTAAGACTGCATATAGGCAGAATTAACCCAGTTGGCACCGATACTGGCAGACAGCCTGTGTTGTGGGCTCAGCAAGGTAGTTGCGCGGGCGCCAAAACTGACTTGTACGCCATTGTGATCCAGCCCAGAACCATAACGTACAGACGATGCCAGGGAGAAATTCTGGTCTATGTTGTAATTCAGGAAAGCGCCTGGCTCAATTGAGGTGTTAACGTCACCCAAGCCGCGAAGTTTCCCTGAGCGTGACTCATCACGAGCAGCTTCCAGCGACATACGCAGGCCATACTGGATGCTGGCATCTTTGGAAAAATTATAGCCTAAACCGTTCACTGCACTAAAGAATGCACCATTCTTCCATTGTGCGTCGAACATAGGGTAGGCCGCCAGGCGACGCTCATCAGAGCCTGTGTATTTCGGCAAGCTAAGTGCTGCTGCGCCAAGGGAAAAATTCACATCCTTGGGTAAATAGCTAGTGGGAACCAGTTGCACAAATTGCGCGGTCTGCGCTCCCGCTGAGCAGGCCATCGCCAATAATGTGATACCCAGTATTTTTTTCATTATTTTTCTTTCACTCTTATACTATTTGTGGAACCAGGCAAGTACAGCCAGTACAACACCAACTCCAGCTACGCCATATGATGCATATTGCAACCATTTTTTCTTGGTCAGCAAAGTAATTGCTGCCAGGGAAATGGCGATTTGCACAGCTGTCATGGCCTGAGCCCAGCGATGGTGTTGATGCAATGCTTCTTTAGACTTCTCTTCCCACTCCAGACTTTCTTTTTCCAATGCCTCTGCTTTTTTCTTGATTTCTTCTTTTTCTAGCTTATAGCGTTCAACTTCTGATTTGTATTTCGTTGCATCAGCGCCGGGGATAACCATTGCCAATTCTGCCAGGTTTTGCTTGTTGGACTTCGACTGATAAAAATTCCATTGGTTCGATGCTTCTGTTTTTTTGATGGCGGAATCATTCTTATGCATGGCAGCATCGTTTTGCGTTGCACCACCCTCATATCCAAACAGTGCGCCTACTGTTGCCATAATGGCAGTCATTACTGCGATTCTGCTGGCGAAATCATCATTGCCGTGGGCCGCATGTTCCAACTCATGGTCATGTGGTCCGTGTACGTGAAAACCGTGTCCTGACATAGTAATCCTAAATCTTTTTGTAAGTGACAAATGCGAAGTGTAAATTATTTGCTTCGGAGTAATGTTTTTCTCTTCCCGTCTCTTTCCATAGTAGCGGATTGATCATGGGGAAAAAAGTATCACATGCAAATTCCTGTTGTATCTCAGTCACGATCAGTTCGTTGGCCAGATCCATGCTTTGCTGGTAAATCTCGGCACCGCCGATAATGAAAGCCAATTCTTCGTTCAATAAATCCCTTGCAGCGTCCAGCGATGCAACAGCTTCAACTCCAGCATGCTGCCATTCATGATTGCGTGTGACTACAATATTGCGTCTGTTTGGCAATGGACGGCCTATGGACTCAAAAGTCTTCCTGCCCATGATAATGGCGTGACCGCTGGTAGTGCGTTTGAAATGGGCAAGATCCTCTGGCAAACGCCAGGGCAATTTATTGTCCACGCCTATACCCAGCTTGGAATCAGTTGCAACAATAATACTTAAAGATGACATGCTCATGAATCCAGGGCTTAAACTGCAACAGGCGCTTTGATCGCGGGATGGAATTGGTAATTGGCAAACTCAAAATCATCAAATTGATAATCAAAGATGGACTCAGGTTTGCGCTTGATGACTAATTGACCCAGTGGCAAAGTATTACGTGATAACTGTTCGGTAACTTGGTCCATGTGATTGGAATACAAGTGGCAGTCACCACCAGTCCATATAAAATCACCAACTTCCAGACCAGTCTGCTGCGCTACCATATGAGTCAGCAAGGCATATGAAGCAATATTGAAGGGCACACCCAAAAAGATATCGGCACTGCGCTGATATAACTGACAGGACAGCTTGCCATCAGCGACATAGAACTGGAACATCATATGGCAGGGCGGCAGTTTCATCTGTGGAATGTCAGCGACATTCCAGGCAGAGACGATGAGCCTGCGTGAGTCAGGATTATTGCGTATCTGTTCTATGACTTGCTTGATCTGGTCTATGTGTTCGCCTGTTGGTGTAGGCCAGTTGCGCCATTGCGAACCGTAGACCGGGCCAAGATTGCCATTTGCATCGGCCCATTCATTCCAGATCGAGACACCATTGTCCGTCAGGTATTTGATATTGGTGGAGCCAGCCAAAAACCAGATGAGTTCATGGACGATGGACTTGAGGTGCAGCTTCTTGGTCGTGACCAGTGGGAAGCCCTTGCTCAAGTCAAAGCGCATCTGATAACCAAAGACAGACACTGTGCCAGTGCCGGTTCTGTCGGTTTTTTGAGTGCCGTGTTCTTTCACATGGCGCATGAAGTTAAGGTATTGGTGCATGGTGCTTAATAAATTGCTATCTTGAATTGATAACTTGTCCAGGCAATAGTATACCTTAGGGCAAGAGAAAACACTTGATTGGATTGTAAGTAGTCTGAGTAGTCTGGCCCAGTGTGCGCCTAAGCCAGACTTTTGCGGAGCAGCTTGTCGGTTTAGCGTTTGCTCAGCAGGGGATTGCTGGATTCAGGCTCACCTGGCGCCACCAGTGGCAGTTTGATCTCAAACCGGGTCCCCTGACCAACCACACTGCTTGCATGAATACTGCCACCGAGTACATTGGTAATAATATTGAAAGTAATACTCAGACCCAGACCGCTACCACCCTGGCCAAATTTGGTGGTAAAGAAGGGTTCGAATATCCTGTTGATAATCTCTGCCGAAATACCTTTGCCGTTGTCGTCAAAAATGATGATGACATGCTCACCCAGTTGTGTGGCTGTGCAACGCATATGACCCTCTTCACGTCCTTCCAGTCCATGAGCCACTGCATTATTGACCAGGTTGGTAAAAACCTGGCCCAATAAACCCGGGTAGCTGTCTAGCTGTATCTCGCCAGGGATATCAAGTTCCAGCGTGAACGGGGTTTTACGCAAGCTTGAATGCAGCAGGGCCGTGAGCTCCTGCAGCATGACCAGCAAGGCAAATTGCCGACGCTGGGCACTGGATTGATCAACGGCCACTTGTTTGAAGTCGCCAACCAGATGGGCAGATTGCTGCAGACCGCGCAATAACAGCTTGGTGGAGTCTACAGCCGTGGTTGCATAGCGTGTCAGGTCAGAACGTTTCATCTTGCCTTCTTCGACCATCCTGACCAGATTGCGGGTTTCTTCTTCCAGGGTGCTGGCAACCAGCAGACAATTGCCCAGCGGAGTATTCAACTCATGCGCCACACCTGCCACCATGGAACCCAATGCAGCCATGCGTTCTACCCTTGCCAGTTCTGCCTGCGCAGAATTCACGTTATTCAGGGCTGCTTCCAGATTTTGGTTCACGGTTTCCAGTTCTTGCGTACGTTGACGCACCTTGGATTCCAAAGTGCCTGAGTATTCAAGCAATTGTTGATTCTTGATTTCCAGCTCGCCAAACGACCTTTGCAAAGCTTGTCGGGTGGCTTCCAGACTGGTTGCCAGATGGCCCAGTTCATCTTCACGGTTCAAGGCAATAGGGTCATTCAGTTCACCATTTGCCAGCCGGTCAGATTCACCCATGAGTATCCTGACTGGCTGCACCAGGCGCCATTGCAATACCACAAGAATGAACAGGATGGCCAGTATCAGTGAAAGTACAGCTGTAGTGACATAACGCCGGAAATCAGATGCGAGGCTTTCTTGCAGCAAATCTTCTGCCAATGTCAGTCTGACCTGGCCAATTACCTGTCCACCATGCTTGATCTCCCTGACCATGCTGGTGAATGGCCCTTTCTGGGTCTTTTTCCTGGTGTCGTTCTTGATGAATTCCTTGCGGTCGGGCAGGGTGATGACTTCTATAGTGGCTACCCTGGGGTCGGAATACACTACTTCGCTGGAGATGTTGGCAATCTCGGGCGTGATTTGCCACAAAGGTTCGCTCAAGATGACAGAAAGGATTTCTACCAGGCGATTATGATCTTCTGCGTTCCTGAGCTGAGCTGCAGTTTCTATTGTATGCAGGTGATAAGGGATGAGGATGGCAGCGGGGACGGTTAATCCGAATACAACAGCCAGAATAATCGCCAACCTTAGCGTGATTCGGCTGCGTATCGCAGATAAAAGATGTCGAAACTGCATTGCGAGGTCCTTGTGCAACACTTCCCGGAGGGTATAGTCAGGCGGTGCAGAATGCATTTTCTCACCAGACATTCATTTACAGATCAGACATGGATAATTACGCTTGATGATCGCACAAACAATTCTAAAATACTAAAAGGTTTTTTGCGTTTCAGCAAGTTATGATTCTTGAGTGTTCACTCTGTGTGTTCAAATGTCCAAAAACGGACAAATTGTTGTTGAGACGTTTATTTCACGAGTGTATTTCGGCAAAGAGAAAGTACGTGGAATTACTTGGTTTCCTCTATCCAGGCCATTTGTATGGCTTCCAGTATTTTTTCGCCACCGCGTGAGTGATCGTCATCGAACTCTTCCAGATCGACGATCCAGTTATGCAGGTCAGTAAAACGTACCGTCAGTGGGTCAACGTCTGGAAATTTGTCGCAAAGTGCTTCGGCGATTCTGAAGGTGTCGGTCCATTTCATGTCGAGCCCACTTTCTATTGATGCTATTGCGATTGCACATAGCTAATCACAAAGGCGTGAAAAACGGGAGTTAATGATTTTCGCGCGCGTGGTTGATGGTGTATTTAGGGATTTCTATGGTGATGTCCTGCTTGCCCAGTTTGACCTGGCAAGACAGGCGCGAAGTTGCCTCCAGTCCCCAGGCTGCATCCAGCAAGTCTTCTTCATCATCAGTAGACCCATTCAACGAATTAAAACCTTCGCGCACGACTACGTGGCAAGTGGTGCAGGCGCAAGACATTTCACAGGCATGCTCGATTTCCACATCGCTTTCAACCAGGGCTTCGCACAGTGATTTGCCTTCCGGTGCATCAATGACGGTTCCTTCTGGACAAAGCTGAGGGTGCGGCAAGACAATAATTTGTGGCATGTTGTTCTCGTAATCTAGCTATTCAATATATATGGGTGCTGCCTGTAGTGATGTCTGACGTGGTGTCTGACAATGCCGGTCAGGCAATCTCATCCAGTCTTTTTCCAGCCAGTGCACTGCGCACGCTCTGGTCCATGCGGCGGGCGGCAAATTCTTCTGTGCCATCGGCGAGCGCGCTGATGGCTGCATGCAATAGCTGATGATCTTTACCATCCTTCAGCTTGGCGACCTGATCCATCAATGCTTTGATCTGTTCTTGCTCTGCGTCATTGAGCAATTGGGCGTCGCCATTCAAGGCAGATTGGGTCGCCAATAAAATGCGTTCAGCTTCCACCGCTTCTTCACGCAATGCACGTTCTTGCATGTCGGCATCTGCTGATGTGAAAGAATCTTGCAGCATGCGCGTGATTTCATCATCGGCCAGGCCATAGGATGGCTTGACAGTAATCGCTGCCTCTACGCCAGAGCGCAGTTCACGCGCCGAGACAGACAGTAGCCCATCTGCATCCACCTGATAAGTGATACGTATACGTGCAGCGCCAGCGGCCATGGCAGGAATGCCTCGCAGCTCAAAGCGTGCCAGCGAGCGGCATTCACTCACCAGTTCACGTTCGCCTTGTACGACATGGATGGCCATGGCGGTTTGCCCGTCTTTGAAGGTGGTGAACTCTTGCGCACGCGCGCAGGGGATGGTGGAGTTGCGCGGGATGACTTTTTCAGCCAGTCCACCCATGGTTTCCACACCCAGCGACAGCGGGATCACATCCAGCAACAACCAGTCATCACCAGGGGCGCGATTACCAGCCAGCAGATTGGCCTGTATCGCGGCACCGAGTGCCACTACCTTGTCAGGGTCAATATTGGCCAAAGGTGTAGTCTGAAAGAAATCGCCAACAGCCTTGCGTACATGCGGCATGCGCGTCGCACCGCCAACCAGTACCACGCCGTCGATATCATCTACCGTCAGGCTGGCATCGCGCAGGGCTTTGCGGCAAGGTGTGGTAGTTTTCGTTACCAGGTTTTGCGTCATTTCGGCAAATACTGCCGCGCTGATCTGCAAATGTACGGATTCGCCAGAATTGAGTTTTGCATCAATGTAAGTGCTGGGCTTGCTGGACAAAATCTCTTTGGCTTCACGCGCTTTCACCATCAGGGTGCTGGTGTCTTCATCAGACAAAGGTGCCAGTTTGGATTCTTGCAAGATCCAGCAAAACAGGCGGTGATCAAAATCATCGCCGCCCAGGGCAGAGTCGCCGCCGGTAGACAAGACTTCAAATACGCCCTTGCTCATTTTCAAGATGGAGATGTCAAACGTACCACCACCCAGATCATAGACGGCATAGATGCCTTCTGACGAATTGTCCAGACCATAAGCAATTGCCGCAGCGGTAGGTTCATTCAACAAACGCAAGACATTCAGGCCAGCCAGTTTGGCGGCGTCTTTGGTAGCCTGTCTTTGTGCATCATCAAAATAAGCCGGGACGGTAATCACGGCGCCTACCAGGTCATCTCCAAGAGCATCTTCTGCCTGTTGACGCAGGGTGGCCAGAATTTGTGCCGATACTTCTACCGGGCTTTTGATGCCAGCCACAGTCTTGATCTGTACCATGCCGGGTTCATCATGAAAATCGTAAGGTAAATTTTCAGCGTAGGCGATGTCTTTCAGACCGCGGCCCATGAAGCGCTTGACAGAGGCTATCGTATTCCTGGGGTCATTGGTTTGCTCTGCCTGCGCCTTGAAGCCAATATGCGCATGACCATTCGGCAGATAACGTACTACCGAAGGCAGCAGAGGGCGGCCTTCTTCATCATTCAATACTTCAGGGATACTATTGCGTACGGTTGCAACCAGTGAATTGGTAGTGCCCAGATCTATGCCTACTGCCAACCTGTGCTGGTGTGGAGCGGTGGACATGCCAGGTTCGGAAATCTGCAGTAATGCCATGATGAAATGGGGGATGGCTAAGCATCTAAAAAAGGGCAAAACAGCATAGCCGTATTTGCCGGGTTATTCGAAATTACTCTTCGAGCGCAGCGATGTCGGCAATAAATTTTTCCAGAAACATGCAGGTACGAATTTGCAGCGCAGCTTCTTCAAAGTTACCCAGGTCTATCGAGTTGCCAACTGCATGTAATTGCGTTCTTAGTGCGCTGTTCAGTTCGCGCTCCAGACGTAGCAAGGCAGCTTCGTTATTATCCTGACGTGCGTCATCAAAGGATTCGCGCCATTCCATCTGCTGCATTAAAAATGCGCCGGGCATGGAAGTGTTGGATTCTGTCTGTAAATCCACACCCTGCAATTCACAAAGATAACGTGCGCGTTTCAGCGGCTTTTTCAGTGTCTGATAAGCTTCATTGGCCCTGGTTGCCCATTGCATGGCGACACGTTTTTCAGCTTCGCTGGCTTGCACGAACTTGTCCGGGTGCACCTGGTTTTGCACCTCGCGGTAAGCTGCATCCAATTGTCCCTGATCAAGTGCAAACTGCTGCGGCAACTGAAACAGCTCAAAATGATTCTGCATCTGCGCCAGCCTTAAATCCTGAAACTTTCGCCACAGCCACATTCGTCTTTGACGTTGGGGTTGTAGAATTTAAAGCCTTCGTTCAGGCCTTCGCGGGCAAAATCCAGCTCGGTGCCATCAATATAGGGCAAGCTCTTAGGATCAACAAATACCTTGACGCCATGTGATTCAAAAATCTGGTCGTCATTGCCGACTTCATCCACATACTCAAGCTTGTAAGCCATGCCCGAGCAGCCAGTTGTACGTACCCCAAAGCGCAGGCCTATGCCTTTGCCGCGACGTTCCATATAACGGGTCACATGTTTTGCTGCTTTTTCTGTGAGTGTGATAGCCATATTTATTCCAGTTTTTTGCTACTAAACTTTTGTTGCCGGTTTTCTTGAAGCGAATCTTGAAACTAATTTCAGGCGCTTTGTTCAGCGCTGTGCTTGTTTTTGTAATCCAGCACAGCAGCCTTGATCGCATCTTCTGCCAGAATGGAGCAGTGGATCTTGACTGGTGGCAATGCCAGTTCTTCAGCAATTGCCGTGTTCTTGATTTCCAAAGCCTGATCCAGTGTCTTGCCCTTGACCCATTCAGTTACCAGGGAAGAAGAGGCAATCGCAGAGCCGCAACCATAAGTCTTGAATTTTGCATCCTGGATGACGCCATCAGCGCCGACCTTGATTTGTAATTTCATGACGTCGCCGCAAGCAGGTGCGCCGACCATGCCGGTACCTACCGTATCGTCGCCTTTTTCAAAAGCGCCGACATTGCGTGGGTTTTCGTAGTGATCTAAAACTTTTTCAGAATAAGCCATTTTGATGCTCCTTAATATGCTTCAAATACCTTGTTTCAAATGCGTTTTTAAATACGCATTCAATATTGAATTAATGCGCAGCCCACTGGATAGTGGAGATATCGATACCGTCCTTGTACATATCCCAGAGAGGTGACAATTCACGCAGCTTGGCAACCTTGGTCTTCAACAGGTCTATCGTAAAGTCGATATCTTCTTCTGTCGTGAAACGACCGATGGTGAAACGTATCGAGCTGTGTGCCAGTTCATCGCTACGACCCAGTGCGCGCAATACATAAGAAGGTTCCAGGCTGGCAGAGGTACAGGCAGAACCGGACGATACTGCGATATCCTTGATCGCCATGATCAGGGATTCGCCTTCAACATAGTTGAAGCTGACATTCAGGTTGTGGGGTACACGGTGTTCCATGTCGCCATTGACATAGGTTTCTTCAATTTCTTGCAAGCCTTTTGCCAGACGGTCACGCATGGTGCGTACATGCGCCAGTTCGCTATCCATTTCTTCCTTGGCGATACGGAAAGCCTCACCCATGCCAGCAATTTGATGCGTAGCCAGTGTACCAGAACGGAAACCGCGTTCATGGCCGCCACCGTGCATCTGTGCTTCCAGACGTACACGTGGTTTGCGACGTATGTACAGCGCGCCTATGCCTTTCGGGCCATAGGATTTGTGGGCAGAGAAAGAGACCAGATCAACCTTGGTATTTTCCAGATCGATATGTACCTTGCCAGTTGCCTGGGCTGCATCGGAATGGAACACGATGCCTTTTTCACGGCATAGTTCACCAATTTCAGCGATAGGCTGGATGACGCCAATCTCATTATTGACCCACATGACGGAAACCAGAATGGTGTCTGGACGGATAGCTGCTTTCAACTGCTCTACTGTAATCAGGCCATTGTCGCCAGGTTGCAGGTAAGTAGCTTCAAAGCCCTGACGTTCCAGTTCACGCACGGTATCCAGCACAGCCTTGTGCTCGGTTTTGACCGTGATGATGTGTTTGCCCTTGGCCTTGTAGAAGTTTGCAGCACCTTTGAGTGCCAGGTTATTGCTTTCTGTCGCGCCGGAAGTCCAGATAATTTCACGCGGATCAGCATTGACCAGGTCAGCCACTTGCGCGCGCGCATCTTCTACGGCTTTTTCTGCATCCCAGCCATACATATGGCTGCGTGATGCAGGATTGCCGTATTGCGCACGCAAGAAGGGAATCATCTTGTCCGCAACACGTGGGTCAACCGGCGTTGTCGCCGAATAATCCATGTAAATAGGGAAATGCGGTGACTTCAGTGTATCCAGCAGGTTTTTTTCCAAAGGGGCGTTCATTCAAAACTCCAAATATTCAAGAGGCAATGTGGCTGGCATGCGAGTGGTGCATGACGACTACATGGTTTTCTGATGCTTTTTGTCTTTGCTGATTGACTAAATCCTGGAGCGAAACAGAATCCAGGTAATCGACCATTTTGGCGTTCAGCGTCGCCCACAGGTCGTGCGTCATGCAGTGCAGGCCATTTTCATGGTCGCTGCCATGACAATTGCCTTTGCCACCGCATTGTGTTGCATCAAGAGGCTCATCAACGGCGATGATAATATCGGCAACGGTGACATTTTGTGCCTTGCGGGCAAGATTATAGCCGCCGCCAGGTCCACGCACGGATTCAACGATTTCATGGCGACGCAGTTTCCCAAACAATTGCTCAAGATAGGACAGGGAGATGTCCTGGCGCTGGCTAATGCCGGCCAAAGTCACTGGTCCCTTATCCTGGCGCAAGGCCAGGTCTATCATTGCCGTCACGGCAAAACGTCCTTTGGTGGTCAGTCGCATATGTTACTCCGGGGATACTCCACGCAAGAAAAAGCCGAATGCCCTGAGTTGTTGAGCATTTTAGTCAAGTATAGCAAACTTGAGTAATCTTGTCAGGAATAGGCTTATAGTGAGGAGGGGGATGCCAGGTGAGCTTTGCGTTCGGCGGTGTAGTGCCACCAGGCCAGAGGTGGCTCGCCATCCATGAATTTTACTATGGAAATGAAAACGTCGTAGACACAGGGGTCATGCCTGACTTTGGTCCCGGCACAAAGTTCATCGTACATCTGGTAAGGATTGCGCCCTTTTAATTGCTGAGGATCAGTAATGCCCAGTACATGTAAGTCGGCAACCGTTGCCTTGCCGACGTTTGGCAATTGTTCCAATTGACTGATGTCAGTGCAAGTAAGTGCTTTTTTCATAAATCTTTTGCTGCTCCTGCCAAGCGATTTCCTAATTAAGAAATTGTAAGGCGAATTCTCGACGCTATAAAGTCAAAGACCGCCAAAAGGCGGTCTTCTTAAAACTAATCAATTTGATCTGGATCACATATCAAATCAAATATCAAAGCTGATACCTTGTGCCAATGGCAATGAGTTGCTGTAATTGAAGGTATTTGTAGTGCGACGCATATAGGCTTTCCATGCATCGGAACCAGATTCACGGCCACCGCCAGTTTCTTTCTCTCCACCAAATGCGCCACCAATTTCTGCGCCTGAAGGGCCGATGTTGACATTGGCTATACCGCAGTCACTGCCAGCAGCAGAGACAAAGGTCTCGGCTTCACGCAGGTCGGTTGTGAATATCGAAGATGACAAGCCTTGCGGCACTTCATTATTCAAGTTGATGGCTTGCTGCAAATCGCTGTAACGTACGATGTACATGATGGGCGCAAATGTTTCATGGTGCATGGACGCCGTCTGGCATGGCATTTCTACCAGCGCCGGGCTGACGTAAAAGCCGTCTTCATTGCCCGCAACTACGGTGCGTTCGCCGCCAAACACTTGACCTTGCTCGGATTTCGCGATAGCCAGTGCACTTTGCATGGCATCAAAAGAACCTGCATCAATCAATGGGCCGACCAGAGTCGTTTTCTCGAGAGGATTGCCGACTGGCAGACCTGCATAGATTTTCTTCAGGCGCGGCACCAGCGTGTCATAAATACTGTCATGCACGAACAGGCGGCGCAATGTAGTACAGCGTTGTCCAGCCGTACCGACCGCTGAAAAAGTGATGGCACGAACAGCCATTTCCAGGTCCGCACTAGGCGCAACGATCATGGCGTTATTGCCACCCAGCTCAAGGATGGTACGAGTCAAACGCTTGGCGCAGACTTCAGCAACCTGGCGGCCCATACGGGTGCTGCCAGTGGCGCTGACCAGGGCGACGCGCTTGTCTTCTACCATTTGTGCGCCAGTATCGCGTCCACCTATGATCAGTTCTGCCAGGCCTGTCGGAGCATCGCTGCCAAAGCGGGCAACTGCCTTCATGAACAGGGCATGGGTAGCGATGGCTGTCAACGGGGTTTTTTCAGACGGTTTCCAGGTCACGCTATTGCCGCAAACAAAAGCCAGTGCTGCATTCCATGCCCAGACCGCGACCGGGAAATTGAAGGCAGAAATCACGCCGACTACACCTATAGGGTGCCATTGTTCCATCATGCGATGGCCAGGGCGCTCAGACGCAATAGTCAGGCCATACAACTGGCGCGACAGGCCAACTGCGAAATCGCAGATATCGATCATTTCCTGTACTTCGCCCAAGCCCTCTTGCAGGATTTTGCCTGCTTCCAGTGTCACCAATTGGCCCAGTGCCAGCTTATGAGTGCGCAATTCTTCACCGAACAGACGCACCAATTCACCGCGGCGCGGTGCCGGTACATTACGCCATTGCAAAAATGCAGCATGGGCGCGGTCTACGCGTTGTTTGACTTCTGCCGCAGTGTCAGCGCGCAGGCTGGCCAGGTTTTTGCCATCTATAGGGGAGATGCTGTGTATGTCGCTACCCTGATAATCGCTTAAATTGATATCAAGCTCTTTCAGGATTGCTTGCAAAGTGGTGTTTTCCATCTTGTTTGCCTCGGTACGTTTTTAGCAAATACAGGCTTTCTTTTGGAAAGCCTGTATTTAAGCAGTTTATTGGGTAGGCTCAATGCCGTGGCCGTATTGTAGCTCTGCCAGTGATCTTGTGCCCAGTTCAGTAATGCCAGCTGACTACGCGGCGTAGTATTGACCAAAGCGATTTGCCAAAAAGTCTGACAGATCCGCTTGTTCCTGACGTACCAGGCCATGCTGTGGCAATTTGCCAGTGACCACCAGGTCAACCATGGCGCAAATGCCAGAGGCAGTTGTCAACTGTATGGCCGACAACAATTGGCCATTGACTTTTTGCGCATAGATTTTCTTGGCATAGGATTCTTGCTCCAGACGACCATCACGCATGCCGACAACGCTGACAAAGACCAGCACCACATCCTGTTTGGTCATAGGGATAGCGGTTTCCATGACTTCTTTCAAGATAGGGCGGCGCTCCAGTTTGCCCAGTTGCAGGTCGCGTATCAAGACTTTGACGATGTCGCGGTGACCAGGGTAGCGCACGGTCTTGTAATTCAGGTTTTGTACCTTGCCTTCCAGGCTTTCGCACAAAGTGCCCAGGCCGCCGGAAGTATTGAAGGCTTCGTAGTCTATGCCATCCAGGGAGAAATGCTCGATTTCTTCGAGAGCTGCAGTTTCACGCAATTCGCCATCAACTATGGCTTCGCAAGGATTGCAATATTCATTGATCAGACCGTCAGTGCTCCAGGTTAGATTGTATTTCAGTGCATTATTCGGGAAGGTGGGCAGGGCGCCAACGCGCATGCTGACATCGCGCAGGGTTTCAAAACGCTTGGCAACATCATTGGCCACGATAGAGATAAAGCCTGGTGCCAGGCCGCATTGTGGCACGAAGGCACAATCTGCGCCTTCGGCCAACTGCTTGACGATGCGTGTGCTTTCCACGTCTTCAGTCAAATCAAAATAATGGGAATTTGCTTCACGCGCTGCACCAGCGATGATGGGCGTCAAAAAGTAAGGGCAGGCAGACATGGTGACTTTGTGACCACGTATCAATTCTGTGACTGCCGCTTTATCGCCCAGGTCGGCTTGTACGATGCGGGTATTCGGGAAGCCGGCTTGCTCTACATATTTCAGGCGTTCCGGGTCACGGTCTGCAACTGTGATTTCATAATCGCCAGTATGGGACAGCAAATTGAGAATAGCATCACCGATTTTGCCTGCACCCAGAAGTATTAGTTTGGTTGTCATGTTTGTCTCCAGTATATGTTTGTGTTGTAAATGAGTTGTGAATGGAAATGCAAGATTGATACTGAAGTCTAGGCCGAAGTTTTGTCAGTTAATAGCAGCAAAGTTATCGTCATATTGTGTATTTGCGAGATAATATGTCTAAATAATTGGACAATATGACGATATGAAACCTGATCTTGATGAGATAGATGACAAAATCCTGGCCTTGCTGATGGATAACGCACGCCTGCCAGTCACCAGCATTGCCAAATCGGTAGGCATAGCGCGGACCACGGTAATCGCCCGTATTGCAGCGTTGGAGAAGCGCGGTGTCATAGCCGGTTACGGCTTAAAGCTGAACCAGAAAATGGTGCAGCCTGCTGTCAGGGCTTATGTTGGTTTGTCGGTAGAAGCGCGATATGCAGCTGGCTTGATCAAATACCTGCAGCAATTGCCCGAGACTGAGACCTTATGCGCAGTCAGTGGTGCCATTGACTATATGCTGACACTGCGGTGTGGCAATACAGAAACTTTGGATAAATTGCTGGATCAGATAGGTGCACTCGATGGTGTCAGGCAGACTTCAACATCGGTCATACTGAGTAAAAGAATAGACCGCGGAGCGCTGTAGGGATGGAGAGATACCCGAATAAGGCAATATTCGGGATGACGGAAGCGGGATTAAGTGCTGCTGGCCGACTTGGCTTGTGATTTTTTATCTTCTGAAGCAGTCTTTTTAGCCGCCGCAGGTACTGGTTGCGGATTGTCAGTAAAGCGCTGATTCGATTGCTGCAGTATTTGTAAATGCACGGATGCGCGATCAACTCCGCTTCTGTCCAGTTGCAGTGGGGCTGGGCTTGCCGATGTTTGCGCTGGCGCTTCTTGCATCACTTCTGTTGTCTTGTCCTGATCTTCATTCTGGGTAGGAATGGACGGATCGAACATAAAATCTTGTGAAAAGGCAATGCCAGCCAACAAGGTGGAAGACAGCACGCACAAGAAAATAGATTTTTTTAACATGATTGCCTGCAAATTAATAAGTGCTGCGGGTGTCAAAACCATTATCACTACAAACACTCAATAAGCCGTGAGTGAGCTTTACGCTAATTTTTGCAAAAGTAAATCTTTTGGATAGGAAATTTTAAACAAGCAATTGCGGTTTTTTATGTACACGCACTTTTGCCTGTTGGGTTTGTCTGTCTTGCTGGTCAAGTGCGAATTTTTCTTCAGTGCTGAGGCGTTTTGCAGCAATGAAGACAGTTTGCATCGTATTACCAGCTTGTTCGACGTCAAAAGCTATCTTTTGTTGTTCTGTCAGTCTTTGCGCTGTTATTGTGACTGTGGAGATGCTTGTTTTTTCAGTAAGTTTATTAATATATGTAGCCACTGGCACTATGGTAGCAGCAAATGCAAAAATGGTTAAGAGTGTTAAATTGGTTTTCTTGACGATATTCATTTTTTTCTCCCTGATTCTTCATGTGGTCTTGCGATATAAGCACTTTAAGCAAGTTGCCCTGTGCTTGCCATGCGTTTGCGATGAAATGCAGAAAGCAGGGGACGAAATTCAAGAATTGAAACATGAGCAGTGAAGCCCGTCCTAAAAAAGGCAGGCGATTTTTGCAATTTTATGCAGGTGTGAGGGATACTGTAGCTCTGTCAGGAAATAGGGGCTTGGAGCCGGCATGCTAGCAAAACAGAATATAAAACAGTTTTTATTGATACTCGGCATTTGGCCAGTATTTGCCCATGCCCAGTTGCAAGCCTGGGGTGATTACCCAGCCTTACCCAGACAGGCGGCGACTGGGCAAACTGAAGCGGTGGCTGACCCATACCGTTTTCTGGAATCCTTAAGTGACACTCAAGTCCGTGCCTGGATGAAGAAGCAGACTGATTTTGGCAACGCCGTTCTGGCACGCATCAGCGGGCGCGATGCCTTGCTGAAGCGCCTCAAGGTTTTACAAAGTACAGAATTTGGTGAAGGCAGGTTGATCGAGGTGCGTGGCATGCAGTTTTTTACCCGTACTACAGCTGATAATCGGCAACAGTTATTCATGCGTAACGCCGCCACGAATGCCGAACGCCTGCTGCTACTGACAGAAGCAGGACAGGGCATAGGATTTTTTACGCCTTCTCTGGATGGCAGTCATGTCGCTGTCGATTTGTTGAATAGCGGACGGCAGCGGCACAGTCTGCGTATTATCAAGACTACTGACGCAAGCATGCTCAAGGACAATCTGGATAATATTGCTGCTGACAGCAAGGAAATTGCCTGGAAACCTGATTCGACCGCGATTTACTATCGCAAGTCCCCAGTCAAGCCAGGCGCAGATCGTGGCGCGGTCTGGCAGCATGTGCTGGGAAGCAAGCTGGAAACAGATTTGCCACTCATAGGTCCGGGTGTCAGCAAGAGCCGGCGGTTTGCTGCCAGCGATGTGGTGTCGATTAAAAGCAGCATGAATTCTCCTTATCTGTTGGCCGAGGTTCAGCACGGGCAAAGTCAGGATCGCAGCTTGTATCTGGTCAAGCAAGATCAGCTAAAGGGTGCGGCAACTGCCTGGCAACGACTGGCTGGTCCAACAGACAAACTCAGGAATGTCTGGCTGGCAGGTGAGCAGTTCTATCTGCTATCAGCAAAAAAGAAAAGCACAGGAGCAATCCTGAAGCTGGATTTAAAAACGCCACAGTTGAGTGCTGCGAAGGAAGTGGTACCAGCTACGAGCGATGAGTTGTTGAGTATGGCAGTGGCAAAAAATGCGCTGTATATGCATGTGGCAGAAGCTGGTTATAGCAAGCTCATCAAAACTGAGCTGGATGGCAGCAAAAAGGAAGAGCTGACTTTGCCTTATTCTGGTCGTATCAGTGAATTGAATGCGGATATAGACACCGATGGTGCTTTGTTTATATTGGAGGCGGCGAATGCTGCACCCTTGTCTTATCGAGCTCTGGCAGGTGGGCAAGTCAAAAATGTAGAAGTTTTCCGTTCGCCGCAAGTTGGTTTTCATCGCATCGCCAGCAAAAACCTGAGCATCACCAAACCGGGCAGCAATAAACAAATTGCACTGACACTCTTATATCCGCAAGGCATGGAGCTCGATGGTAAGCATCCCTTATTGCTGACGATGGAAACTGGTACGGGTTTGTCGAAGTTGGCGAAATTCGACGCCTTGCGCCTGGCCTGGCTGGAGCAGGACGCTGTGATGGCGATAGTCTATGTCCCTGCAAATGAGAGTCTCAAGCAAAAAAGCGCTAACGATGGGCTTGATGAATTTCTTACGGCGGCAGATTATCTGGTCAGTGAAGGCTATACCAGTTCCGGGAAACTGGTCACGCAAGAGTCTGGCCCGGGTAAGCGCTGGCTGGCACAAGCAATCAGCCAGCGTCCAGAATTATTTGCTGCGATACAAAGTGCAGCTTTGCAGTCTGAGTCAACAGGCAATGGTAAATCCAAAAAAATGACTGCGGCAGACAAGGCCAGGCTTGTAAACGGCAATCCCTATCTTAGCTTGCGCGATGGTCAGTCTTATCCTGCTGCCCTGATCTCTGCACGTTTTGGTGTTGCTGATACACCGATCTGGATGAGCAGCAAATTTGTCGCACGCTTGCAGGCAGCAAATGTGATTAAGTCCAAACCAGCATTATTCCGTACTGATTTCGCGAATGCCTGGAAGGCGGATGTCCTGGCTGAGCAGGCAGACAACTGGGCATTCCTGCTTTGGCAGGCGGGGCAAAAGGGCTTTTCTTTGCAGCCCTGATATAGAGCTGCCGTCAATTACTAATTATAGTTTGTCCACATTTCTCAAATGTCACTCTGAGGCCACACTTGGGGTGAATTTTTTTGTCTATTTCTTATTTATTGTATTATATATAATTAAATTAATAAAATAGCAAATGTGTGGACTATGGATTCCTTGCTTTTCCCCAAACCCCTGTTCTGTGTTTTTGCCCTATCTCTTTCCGGCCTCGCTGATCAGGCCGGTGCTGCTACTGAAATCATCATCAGTCCTCCAGTGGAAATCATAGGCATCACCGCCTTGCCTGGCACGGGCTTAAATAAGGAGCAAATCCCGGCCGCTGTGCAAACTGCCAATAGCAAAGATATGGAGAAAAGCGGAGCGCTGAATATTTCTGATTTCTTTAACCGCTATCTGGGCAGCGTGCATGTCAATGATGTGCAGGGCAATCCCTTCATGAATGATGTGAACTACCGTGGCTACACCGCATCGCCATTATTGGGTACACCACAAGGATTATCTGTTTATCTGGATGGCGTGCGTATGAATCAGCCATTTGGCGATGTGGTGATGTGGGATTTGATTCCAAAATCAGCTATTTCTTCCGTGACGCTGATATCGGGAGCAAACCCTTTATTCGGCCTCAATACACTTGGTGGTGCTTTATCGCTGCAAACCAAAGATGGCGGGCATGATGCCGGAACTTCGCTGGAGCTAGGCGCAGGTTCGTACGCACGCCGCAATCTCAGTATTGAGCATGGCGGCGCAAATCAGCAAGGCCTGGACTGGTACTTTACTGCTAATAAATATCGGGAAGATGGTTGGCGGGATGCCTCTCCATCAAAACTCAGGCAATTCTTTGGCAAGCTGGGCTGGCATGACAGCAAAAGCGAACTCAAGCTTGGCTATGCATGGGCCAGCAGTGAGATGACAGGTAATGGGTCGCAGGAACAACAGTTGCTGGATAATCGCTATGCAAGCGTGTTCACACTACCAGATGTGACAAAAAACCGGGCCAGTTTCATCAATCTGGAAGCCAGAACAAATCTCGGTGACAAGTTGCAGTTATCCGGAAATGCCTACTACCGCAATACCCATACTGCCACCATGAATGGTGACCTGAATGAGGAAGCCCTGGGTGAATCCCTGTATTACACCGGACAAACGGCTGACAAGAACTGGCTGCAGGCGCATGCTTATAATCCGGTGATTGAAAGTAGCAACAGCAGGACCAGCTCTGCTTTCTCCTTTCCTAGTCTGCGCTGTATTGCCCAGGCGGGTACGAATACTGAGCCCAATGAAAAATGCACAGGCATTATTACCAATACCAACACCCGCCAGCAAAATTATGGTCTTAGTGCGCAATTGAGTTCACTAACCAAGGCACCTGGATATAGTAACCAGATGGTCTTCGGTGCTGCTTATGATGCCAGTCGCACCAGCTTTAATCAGGCCAGCCAGTTTGGCTATCTGAACCCTGATCGCAGCATCACCGCTGTCAATGCTTATGCAGATGGTACACAGAATTCTGAAAATGCTTTTGACCAGCGCGTCAATCTGGATGGGCAAACAAGGACCTGGAGCCTGTTTGGCAGCGACACCCTGACGTTGGCAGATGCCTGGCATTTGACGATGTCAGCCCGTTACAATAACACCAGCCTCAAAAATACTGACCGACTTTACCCCTATAACAACGCCACGACCAAGGGTGCTCAACGTGGTTCCCTGGATGGGGATCATGTTTTCAGGCGGTTTAATCCGGCTGTCGGTGTCAGCTATGTGGCAAATCCCGCCATGAATATCTATGGAGGTTATAGCGAGAGCAGCAGGGCGCCAACCTCCATAGAGCTGGGTTGTGCTGACCCTGACTTTGGCTGCCGCTTGCCAAATTCCATGGCGGGTGACCCGGCATTGAAGCAGGTGATTTCCAAAACCTGGGAAGCTGGCCTGCGTGGTAAGTTGCCTGGCAAGATAGTATGGAATGCAGGTGTTTTCAGGGGCATCAACGAAGATGACATCCTGTTCGTGGCCAATTCTGCCGCGACTGGCTACTTCAAGAACTTTGGACAAACCAGACGGCAGGGCTTTGAGGGAGGTGTTGCGAGCAGCCAGGATAATTTCAGTTATGGGTTGAATTACACCTGGATGAAAGCAAGCTACCAGAGTACAGATATCCTGGGTTCGCAAAATAACAGCCTGGCAAATGCCAATGCCAATATCAGCGTTAAGCCTGGTGACTTGATACCACTGATCCCTCAACAAATTTTTAAAGCTCATGCAAATTATGAATTCAATGCACAAACCTCGGCCGGCATTGAAGTGTTGGGTGTAGGCAAGAGTTTTGTGCGAGGCAATGAAAACAATGCCCATGTACCTGATGGCCTGAAAAATTTTGGCTCGGGTAATATGCCGGGGTATGCAGTCGTCAGCCTGTCTGCGAGCTATAGACCAAACCCGCAATGGAAATTCTCTGTCAATGTCAGCAATCTGTTTGATCAGCGTTATTACACGGCTGGACAGCTTGGCCCTTATGCAATCGCAGCTAATGGCGGTTACAGTAATTCTGACAGCAAGGGGACGACTTTCTATACCCCCAGTGCGCCACGCATGATATGGCTGGGTGTGCGTTACAGTTTTGGAGCTAAGGGCAAGGAATGAAGCACTGGTGCAGTGCTTCATTTGACTTTGAGATATCAGCAGGCTGCGTAGTTGACGGTGACTACATGCACTGCCAGGCCACCCAATGAAGTTTCCTTGTATTTGGCCTGCATGTCGAAACCGGTCGCACGCATGGTTTCTATCACGTCATCCAGGCTGACATGATGTGTGCCATCGCTGCGCAAAGATAGTGACGCAGCCGTAATGGCCTTGACTGCTCCCATGCCATTGCGTTCTATGCAGGGGATTTGCACCAGGCCGCCGATAGGGTCGCAAGTCATACCGAGGTGATGTTCTATGCCAATTTCAGCGGCTGATTCGATTTGCTCATTGGTGCCGCCCAATGCAGCGGTCAGGCCAGCAGCAGCCATGGCGCATGCTACGCCGACTTCACCCTGACAACCAATTTCAGCACCAGAAATGGAGGCATTGGTTTTGCATAGCATGCCTATGGCAGACGCTGCCAGCATGAAATTGCGTATGCCCTGTTCTGGATGGCTGGGTTTGCAGTCTTCTGCGTAATAGCGCAACACCGCCGGGATAATGCCAGCTGCGCCATTGGTAGGAGCAGTGACGACACGGCCACCAGCAGCATTTTCTTCATTCACTGCCATGGCATACAGGCTGACACGGTGCAGGCCATCATGCGGCAATACGTCAGCAGTTTCATTGGCCGCGCGCCATAATTTGGCAGCGCGGCGCTTGACGTGCAAGCCACCAGGCAATTCACCGGATGTTTGCAAGCCGCGTGAGATGCAGCCTTTCATGACAGACCAGATTTTATCCAGGCCAGCATCCAGTTCTTCATCCGTGCAATATACATTTTCATTAGCGCGCAACATATCCGTGATGGATAGGCCAGTACGCTTGCCATGCGCCAGCAATTCTGCCATGGTCGCGAAAGGATAGGGCAAGGGTTTTTTATCGGTATTCTCAGAGGTATTGGTATTCGCCAGTTCTTCTGCGGAATAAATGAAGCCACCACCGGTAGAGTAATAGATTTTTTCAAAACTGCTGCCATCATTGCGGCTCAGTATGAACTTCATGCCATTCGGGTGGCCAGGCAATACTTCTTGCTTGAACCACAGAATATCTGCGGCTACATCGAACTTGACGGGGTACTCACCCAATAAATTCAATTTTCCTGACGTCGCCAGGTTAGCGAGTTTTTCGTCTACGCTTTCAGGAACCACGTCCTGTGGCGTCTCACCCATCAGGCCTAGCAACACTGCTTTGTCAGTCGCATGTCCATGGCCCGTCAAGGCGAGTGAGCCATACAGCGCTACCTGTATTTTGGATGCTTTGTACAGATCGGCAGATTCAAGTAAAAAACGGCGGGCCGCCAGCATGGGGCCTACCGTATGGGAACTGGACGGACCCACGCCTATTTTAAATAATTCGAATACACGCATGTCCATCAATTCACCTCTTTTTTACTTGTCTCTGATAATTATTTATGCGGCCTGGTTCAATTCCTTCAACTCCTTTTGATCGACACGAATATTCTTCAGCATGTCTTCCACCAGTTGTTGCAGGCCCACTTGTGCTTGCCAGCCCCAGTCTGCTCGCGCTACTGTGTCATCCAGACTCTGTGGCCAGGATGCGGCGATTGCCTGACGGCTGTCAGGCGCGTAGTGTATGTCAAATGCAGGCAAATTTTGTTTGATTGCAAACGCTAATTCCCGTGGATTAAAGCTTAAACCCGCAACATTGTAAGAAGAACGTATAGAAAGTTTGGCCGCTGGCGCATCCATCAATGAAATAGTGGCGCGTATCGCATCTGGCATGTAGATCATGGGCAAACTGGTTTCTGATTCCAGGAAGCATTCATAGGTTTCGCCACGCAGAGCTGAATGGAAGATCGCTATCGCATAGTCAGTGGTGCCGCCGCCCGGGGGTGATTTGTAGCTGATGATGCCTGGGTAACGTATGCTGCGGACATCAACACCATATTTCTGGAAGTAATATTCGCACAGTCGTTCGCCAGCCAGTTTGCTGATGCCATAGATGGTGCTTGGGTCCATCACTGTGTATTGTGGTGTATTGACTGGCGGCGTGTTCGGGCCGAATGCAGCAATCGATGATGGCCAGAATACTTTCAGGGGTTTGCCAGCTTCATTGCGGGTGCGTGCCAGTTCAAGTATGTTGAGCAGGCCATCCATGTTCAAGGTCCAGGCTTTCAACGGCGCTTGTTCACCAGTGGCTGACAGCATGGCTGCCAGTTGGTAAACCTGGGTGATGTCGTATTGAGTGACGACTTGCGCCAGTCTTTCTGTATTTAATACATCAATGACTTCATAGATTTTTGCGCCATACAGGCTCTCTGGCCTGATGTCGGCGGCGATGACGTTATCTGCGCCATGCTGGTTTGCCAGTGCTTCGACCAACTCACTGCCGATCTGGCCATTGGCACCGATCACTAATACTCGTTCCATGGATATCCCTTACTTAATGATGTTTAATTCGCGACCAGCCTGGGCAAATGCAGCCAGGGCAGTATTTAATTGTTCAGTTGTATGTGCGGCGGACAGTTGTACACGCACGCGGGCTTGTCCCATGGGAACTACCGGGTAAAAGAAGCCTGTCACCAGTACACCAAGTTCATACAGGCGTGCAGCAAATTTCTGTGCAACCGGCGCATCAAACAGCATGACGGGAACGACAGGATGGGTACCCGGCTTGATGGTAAAGCCTAAAGCCTCAATTTCACGGCGGAAATGCGCTGTATTCGCGTGCAGACGGTCACGCAGCTCGGTGGAGCTGGACAGGCGTTCCAAAACAGACAGCGAGGCACCGGCTATGGATGGCGCAAGAGTATTCGAGAACAGGTAAGGCCGGGATTTTTGACGCAGGGTGTCGATGACCTCCTTGCGTGCTGCCGTGAAACCGCCCATGGCGCCACCCAGCGCTTTGCCCAAAGTGCCTGTAATAATATCGATACGATCCAGGACATTGTGATGTTCATGGGTGCCGCGACCAGTCGCGCCCATGAAGCCGGATGCATGGCATTCATCTATCATGACCAGTGCATCATATTTGTCAGCCAGGTCACAAATCTTGTCGAGCTGGGCAATCGTGCCATCCATGGAGAACACGCCATCAGTTACGATGATGCGGTGGCGCTTGTCAGCGGCAGCTATCAATTGTTTTTCCAGATCCGCCATGTCGTTATGGCTATAACGGAAACGTGCTGCCTTGCACAGGCGTATGCCATCAATAATGGAAGCGTGATTGAGTGCATCGGAGATGATGGCGTCGTTTTCATCAAACAAGGGTTCAAATACGCCACCATTGGCATCAAATGCTGCTGCGTACAGGATGCAATCTTCAGTGCCGAGAAAGCTGGAGAGTGCTTTTTCCAGCTGCTTGTGCACCGTTTGTGTACCGCAGATAAAGCGTACAGACGACAAACCATAGCCATATTGCTCAGTCGCCGCAATGGATGCCTGCACCATGGATTCATCGCCAGACAAGCCCAGATAATTGTTGGCGCACAAATTGATGAGCTTGCGGCCATCATCGCAAGTGACTTCAGAGCCCTGGCGGGAGGCGATCACGCGCTCTGCCTTGTACAAACCTTGTTCGCGCAAATTGCCCAGATTGCCAGCTAAACTGCTGATGAAGTTTGTTCTGGAAGTGTTCTGACTCATGATGTCCCCTGATTCTGTCGTGTTGCTGTACGGATTGATTATTTGCAGCTAATTGGATGAATTGCTGGCAATTTCATGCTTGCATATCAATGGCACTGTTACACTATTGTTGGAAATTTCTAAAATAATTGAATAATTCAATATCTAGAACTGAAGTTCGATATATCGAATATTAAGCTAGCTTTTTTACTGATGCAAGAGTCTCTATGAAAAAAGTTTTACCCAATACCCCACCAGAAGTGGGCGCGACTTTGCAAAAAATGCGTCTGGAACGTGGCCTGACGCTGGAGGATTTGTCGCGTACGGCTGGCGTGTCAAAGTCCATGCTATCCCAAATAGAAAGAGAAAAGGCTAATCCCACTATAGCCGTTGCGTGGCGATTGGCAAATGCCCTGGGTGTCAGTATCGCGGAGCTATTGTCATCAGAATCACCCAAGCTTGATACGATACGGGTATTGGAATCCCATGAAACACCTACCTTGCCGGGTGAGCATGCAGGCTATATCCTGCGCATACTTGGTCCTATGGAGTTGGCGGGTAAATATGAGTGGTATGAGCTGACCCTGGCACCGGGCGGCGCGCTGGTGTCGAATTCTCATGACCCTGGTGCATCCGAACATTTGACTTTACTGCATGGCAGTATTGAAGTTGAAGTAGATGGCGTGTGTAAAAAGCTGAAACTGGGAGCAACTGCACGTTATAACGCTGATAAGAACCATGCGATACGCAATTTAGGTAAAACCGAGGCCAAGGCTTTGCTGGTAGTTATTCATCGGTAACTAGCAATAGCTATGCTGCGTTATGGATTCTGGTAACATTTGGGCTTAGAAACTTGTTCGCCACGCAATATTTGCCATCTGACTGCAATAATGGTGGTTGCATCAAGCCCAATTGCGTGGAGATTAAGCAGTATGAGTAAGAATGAAACAATTAAAGTTTATGACAGGCCAGCAGGTGGCTGGGGCGCATTGAAAAGCGTTGCCCAGCAAATCATAGAGCAAGGCATACCCGGCAAAGGGGCGTTGACGCTGCTGTCCGCCAATCAACCAGATGGTTTTGACTGCCCGGGTTGTGCCTGGCCAGACGCCGATCACACATCGACCTTTGAATTTTGTGAAAATGGTGCCAAGGCAGTGGCGGCTGAATCGACAGCACGTCGCGCCACGCCAGAATTGATTGCCAGTTTAACGGTCAGCGAGCTGACGGAAAAATCCGATCACTGGCTGGAAGCGCAGGGGCGTTTGACCCACCCCATGCAATATGACCGCCTCAGCGACAAATATAAAGTCATTAGCTGGGATCAGGCTTTTGAGTTGATCGCGACTCGCCTGAATGCCTTGCCAACGCCTGATGATGCAATTTTCTATACCTCAGGCCGTACCAGTAATGAGGCTGCTTTCCTGTACCAGTTATTTGTGCGTGAATTTGGTACCAATAATTTCCCTGATTGTTCAAACATGTGCCATGAGCCTTCTGGCTTTGCCATGCGGGAAGCCATAGGTGTGGGTAAGGGGACGGTATTGCTGTCTGACTTCCAGATTGCTGACGCGATTTTGATTTTTGGGCAAAACCCTGGCACCAATCACCCGCGCATGTTGGGCGAGTTGCGTTCTGCCGCCAAGCGTGGCGCTGCCATTGTCTCTTTCAATCCCTTGCGTGAGCGCGGCCTGGAAAAATTCCAGAACCCGCAAAATGCGCTGGATATGCTGACAGATCAGTCTTCGACTATTTCATCTGATTATTTCCAGTTGAAAATTGGCGGGGATCTGGCAACCGTCAAAGGCATGATCAAATGTGTACTGGAAGCGGATCAACTGGCTCAGGTAGAAGGGCGCGCCAGAGTCATTGATGCAGAATTCATCGCTGAGCACACGGCCAATTTTGAGCAGTTTGCTACCGAGGCGCTGGCAGAATCATGGGATGTCATTATCCGCGAGTCCGGCCTCGACAGGGCGCAGATACAACGTGCAGCAGATACTTATATGGGCGCTGGTAAGGTCATCGCCTGCTGGGGCATGGGCATCACCCAGCACAAGCATTCTGTGGCAACCATACAGATGATAGTTAATCTGCTGCTCTTGCGTGGCAATATCGGTCGCCCTGGTGCGGGCCCATGTCCAGTGCGTGGTCACAGTAATGTGCAGGGCGACCGCACCATGGGCATCATAGAAAAACCGAAGCAGGCATTTCTAGAGCGCTTAGGGCAGGTATTTGATTTTACGCCGCCGCAAAAACATGGTCATGATACCGTGGGTGCTATTGAGGCCATGTTGGGTGAGGGCGGTAAGGTGTTTTTTGGCATGGGCGGGAATTTTGCTACTGCGACACCAGATACAGAAGTCACTCACAAAGCCCTGAAAAATTGCGCTTTGACCGTGCATGTCACTACCAAGCTCAACCGTAGTCATTTGATTTGCGGTCATGAAGCGATAATCCTGCCTTGCCTTGGCCGTACGGAAATAGATATTCAAGAGACTGGTCCGCAGGCGGTGACCGTGGAAGATTCCATGAGCATGGTGCATCTATCATCTGGCATCAATCCACCAGCGTCAACAGATTTGCTGTCCGAAGTGGCTATTGTTGCGCGTCTGGCGCAAGCTACCTTGAAAGAGCGCAGTAAGACGCCGTGGGCATGGTTGCTCGCTGACTATAGTCGCATACGTGACAAAATCGCTGCCGTGTTTGATGATTTCGCCGATTTTAATGCACGTGTCAAAGTGCCGGGCGGCTTCCATTTGCGTAATACCGCCGCTGAAAGACTATGGGTAACAGCAACTAACAAAGCTAATTTTAATACTCATGCTGTGCCGGTTGACTTGCCCATACATAAGGCTCGCAAAAGCAGGCAGTCGCCAGTTTTCAATCTGGCCACCATGCGTTCGCATGATCAATACAATACGACCATCTATGGCATGAATGACCGCTACCGTGGCGTATTCGGTGAGCGTCGCGTGCTTTTCATAGCTCAGGAAGATATCAATGCTCTGGGCATGCAGGCAGGTGACTGGGTAGATATGGAAAGCCTGTGTGACGACGGTGTAAAGCGTCAGGCAAAGCGTTTCATGCTGGTGGCCTACAATATTCCCCTGGGTTGTCTGGCAGCCTATTTCCCGGAAACGAATGGCCTGGTAGCTTTATCAAGCTTTGCTGATCACGCACGTACGCCCACATCCAAATCGATACCCGTGATCATTCACGCGCATCAAGTGCAGGTTTAATGCGGGTTTCAATGGAAGCACTTAATTATTCGCAGGATCAACTCAGTCATGCCTTGATGGCAGAACTGGCCCAGCATAAAGAAGCTTTGTCATTGCCACGTCTGTGCAAAAAGCTGGGAGTACGGCAAAGTACTTTGCTGCGTTGCATAGCGTATCTGGGTGAAAAATCTATCGGCCAGCACAAGGGGGCAGGATGGATTCATCTGCAGCAAGATGGTGAACGTAGTTTACTGAGCCTGACTGAAGAAGGGCGGCGGGTTTGCGAATCAACAGCGGACCAGTCTGATGGTGAGCCTGAGATGCAGACAGGCGTCGTAAGTCGCAAGGTACAAAGGCATGCTTTTTCAAACCAGATTGCTGACGAGTTGATAGACCAGATTGCGCAAGAAATACCGATTGCCCTGGTGTATAACGGTATTTCCCATGCAGTCATGCTGGCTACTCCTTTGGATCTGGAAGATTTTGCCCTTGGCTTCAGCTTGTCTGAGGCCATTGTCGACCATGCCAATGAAATCTATGACATGGAATGCCAGTCAAATCCAGAAGTGCAGGGCATAGAGGTGCAAATGCAGGTATCGGCAGCGAGGTTTGCTGCATTAAAAGAGCGTCGCCGTCATCTTGCAGGTAATACTGGTTGCGGTTTATGTGGCAAAGATAGTCTGCAGGCTTTGCAAATGGATATCCCAGCGATCAAAACTAAATCTGTTCAACAATTATCCAAGGCCAGTTTATTAAGAGCACTGGAGGGTTTAAGTTCTTTGCAGTCCATTAATTCACGAACTGGAGCTGTGCATGCCGCTGCCTGGGTCAATATGCAGGGTGAAATTCTGGTGTTGCGTGAAGACGTAGGTCGGCATAATGCTCTGGATAAATTACTTGGTGCTTTGGCAATTGCAAAAGTAAAAACCAAGTTGCAAATTGAAGGTTTCGTCCTGATGAGTAGCAGGCTTAGTTATGAACTGGTACAAAAAGCAGCGCGTGCCAATATTGCCATTTTAGCCGCATTATCGGCACCAACTGCGCTGGCCATTGATCTTGCAGAGCAGGCTGGGATTTGCCTGATCGGCTTTGTACGGCAACATGGTTACGTGGTTTACACGCATCCAGAAAGACTACTGGCCGAATGAAGCAGGGATGAAATTGGATTTTCACCAAATTTACAGAGGTTTTGGGCCTGTAAGAAAGTTATAATAGGAAGAATATTCGTTCTATCCTTCCAATCAATCTTTCTTCATCCTGTCGACTTATGCAATACGCTTCAACACGCGGGCATACCGCAGCACAAAATTTCTCGGAAATTCTCTTAGGTGGCCTGGCTCCCGATGGTGGCCTTTATCTGCCCACAACTTACCCTCAGGTAACTGATGTAGAACTCGATGCGTGGCGCAAACTATCGTATGCCGGGTTGGCGTTTGAAGTTTTGAAAAAATTTGCCACAGATATTCCCGAAGTCGATTTAAGGGCGCTGGCAGAAAAAACTTATACGTCAGATATCTACAAAAATGCCCGCAGCGATGAATCCGCCGCGCAAATTACACCCTTGCGTGTATTGCAAGACAAGGATGGCCGCAAGCTGGTATTGCAAGCCTTGTCGAATGGCCCAACCCTGGCATTCAAGGATATGGCCATGCAATTGCTGGGTAACTTGTTTGAATATACCCTGGCCAAGAATGATGCAGAGTTGAATATCTTTGGTGCCACTTCTGGTGACACTGGCAGTGCTGCTGAATATGCAATGCGTGGCAAGAAGGGCATACGTGTTTTCATGCTGTCTCCGCACAAGAAAATGAGTGCCTTCCAGACTGCCCAGATGTTCAGCCTGCAAGATCCAAATATTTTCAATATCGCTGTCGAAGGCGTGTTTGATGACTGCCAGGACATGGTCAAGGCAGTGTCAAATGACCTGGAATTCAAAAACCGCCAAAAAATAGGTACGGTCAATTCGATTAACTGGGCACGGGTAGTAGCGCAGGTAGTGTATTACTTCCGTGGTTATTTGAGTGCGACGACCAGCAACGAGCAAAAAGTCTCATTCACTGTACCGTCTGGTAATTTCGGTAATATCTGCGCCGGTCATATTGCCCGCATGATGGGTTTGCCTATCGATAAACTGGTCGTGGCGACCAATGAAAACGATGTGCTGGACGAATTTTTCCGCACCGGTATTTATCGCGTACGCAAATCGGCAGAAACCTGGCATACCACCAGCCCATCCATGGATATCTCCAAGGCGTCGAATTTTGAACGTTTTATCTATGACTTGCTGGATAGGGATTCTACCCGTGTTGCTGCCTTGTTCAAAAAAGTTGAAACCGAAGGTGGCTTTGATTTGTCAGGTAAGCCAGGCAGTGATGGCGATGAATTCAACAAGATTGCCAAGTTTGGTTTTGTGTCAGGCAAATCCGTCCATGCAGACCGCTTGCAAACCATACGCCAGGTAGAGAAAGAATTTAACATCACTATTGATACGCATACTGCAGATGGCGTCAAAGTCGCATTTGAGCACCTGCAAGAGGGTGTGCCTATGGTTGTACTGGAAACAGCCTTGCCAGCCAAATTCAATGAAACGATCAAAGAGGCATTGAATCGCGATGCTGAACGCCCGGCTGGCTTTGAAAATATAGAATCGCTGCCGCAACGATTTGAAGTCATGACTGCCGATGTAAATGCGATGAAGGCCTATATCGCAAAAAATACCGGTCTGTAATGAAAGTATTCTGGTCGCAGTATCCAATAAACAAACACCCAATAAAAAAACCGCATCGCGCGGTTTTTTTATTGGGTGTTTATTAAACGCTGGAAAAGCAATTCAATATTACTTATTGCAGCTAATCTTTTGCATGGGAAAATCAATCCCCTTTTCCTGATCTTTCATCTTGCCCTCTATGCGTCCTAGCAAACTGCCGTCTGCATTGAGTTGATAGATTACACGCTGAGGGAATTCAGGCCTGGGGTTTTCAAAAACCACTCTTTGCTTATCTAGTGACAGTAATTGAAAACTGGCTTCTTGTTTACCCGAGGGGAGGGCAGTAAAAACCAGGCTATCTGCATTTTCTTGTATACGCATGAATTCCCATGCGACGGTTTTGGATTTGCGCACTGTACGACCCATGCCCAGCATGGAGCCACCTGCCGGTGCCAGCCAATGTTCTTCCGAACCTGCTTCTGCACCTGCCGCTTGCCAGCAGCCTTGCAGCCATTGCACATCTTGTATGCTATTCGCAGCCCAGCTTGTATTTGCAGATAGTATTGCTACGCCAGCGGCTGCCATTAATTTCAAACGCATGCTTCCTCCCCCTATTGACGGTGATTTGGCTTAGTTATAGTCGTTTATAGTCGTTTAATTTTAGTATATATCTATGAGAAATTTTTATATTTGAAAAAGTATACGGAAATTAAAGTGTGATTATTAAAGGTGCAAATAAAACATGAAATTCGATAGAAATGAAGTAAATATCTGTAACATTGTGAGTTAATGTGACTGGCATCACATTGAAAAATAATGTCACATGCTAATCTGCGTTCGCAAATTAATAAGATCTTCAAATCTATTTAATGCTTGAAATCACTGGATAGTACATTTTTTTAATATTAACAATAATCAAACAGGACACTTAAATGGCCAACACAGCAGCAGACATCCAAAAGCTTTACATCGCCTACTTCAACCGTCCTGCAGACCCAAATGGTCTGACGTACTGGATGGCCCAAGGCCTGACACTGGGTCAAATCGCCGACAGCTTCT
>NZ_JBMPOZ010000025.1:0-88341 GCF_049340385.1 Undibacterium sp. Ji83W
CGTTGCCGGTGGTCGAAAGCGTACGCGTGGCACCGCCTTCGCCGGTAATCGTCAGTGTAGAAATCGTGACGTCATTGGTGACACCGATGGTCTTGACCAGGTTGGTGCCAGTCACGACGAAGGCATGGGTGGTGCCGTTATAAGTCGCTGACGTGATCGTTGGTGCTGCGATATTCGAGACGGTCACGGCATTGCCTGTCAGATCGGCACCTGAGGTGGTGGTTTGATCCCAGTTGGCAGCAGCAGCGAGGTTGAAGGCGGTACCGCCTGCGGCAGTCGAGCCATTTTTGTTCAATATGCCATTGATATGGATACGGTCTGCGGGATCTAGTGTGACCGTGAATGATGTGGCGCCAGTCGCGGTGACATTACCTGTATTAGCCAACGTGTAGGAGCCGCCTTCTCCAGTCAGTGACAATTTACTGACATCAATGGTGTCACCACCGAAGATGTTGGCGACAGAAACTGACAAAATACCGGTGCTGGCGTCATACGTAGAACTGAGTATGCTAGGTGCAGCATTGGAGACAGTAATGCCATTGCCAGTCAGGTCGGCAATATTGCCGCCAGTGATGACGCTGTTCCAGTCGTCGGCTGCAGCAACATTGTAGACGGTAGCACTGCTGGCCGATGAGGTGCCATTCTTGTTGAGCAAGGAACTTACACCAGCAATGTCGGCACCAGTCAGGGTAATGATAAAACTGGTGTCGCTGGCAATTTCGGCATTAGCCGTCGTCGACAGAGTATATGTTGCACCGCCTTCGCCTGTAATCGTCAGTTTGCTGATGGTAATGTCATTGGTACCACCGAGCGTATTGACCAGGTTGGTGCCGGTGACTGTCAGCATATTGGTAGCGCCATTAAATGTTGCGGACGTGATCGTTGGGGCGGCGACATTGGAGACGGTGACCGCATTGCCGGTCAGGTCGGCTGGTGCACTTGTCATCCAGCTAGTCGCTGCTGCCAGGTTGAAGGTAGTAGCATCAACAGCTGAAACACCATTCTTATTCAAAATGCCATTGACATTAAGCTTGTCAGTAGCATTGAGTGTAAAACTGATCGTTGTCGCGCTGCTGGCGGTCACGCCAGGTGTAGTGGTCAGCGTATAAGAGCCGCCCTGTCCATTGAGCGACAGTTTGGTGACATCAACTGCACCACCATTGATGATATCCACACCGGTAATGGTCAGCGCACCTGTACTGGCATCATAGACAGCACTGGTGATAGATGCCGGTGGCACTGCAGAGGTAAATGTCCAGGTCGAGGTTGATGAAATACCGTTGAAAGTCTTGTTCGCGCCATCTTTAAAAGCACCACTGTCAATCAGGACATAATATCCTGTGGTACCAGCAAAATTGGCTGTGGGGTTGATGGTGACCTTGCTGTTGGCACCACCGGTACCGCTACTGAAAGTCACCTTGCTAATGTCTGTCGCAGCAATGGTTTCCAGTATCGCGTTATCAGACTGTCGGTAGATAACGATATTCTTGGCAGCAACGGCAGTAACAGCCTCACCAAAGTCTATGACCAGATCGTAATTGACAGGGACATCAACGACGCCATTGGCGGGTGACATAATACCGCTGAAATTGAAACTGCCATTGTCGCTGGATTCGAAAGCACCAATGTCGGTCGAACCGCCGCGGCCAAAACCACGGGCATCTGTTACCGGTGCACCAGTTGACGTACCGGCGTTGATGGCATTGCTGCCCGCCAGGATGGCAATGGTCTGTACTGCACCACCATTATTGGCCAGAGTACCCAGGGCACTGCCGAGCGTAGTGATAGTACCCGTCGTGGTATTGCTACCGCTGCCAGTAGTTCCTACCGTGCTGATGATCAGGTTATTGCTTCCTGTCAGCGAGGTCAATGTCCCGATAAAAACATCGTCGTCATCAGAAAGATTATTGGTGCTGCTATTGTTGGCGATGATAGAATTTTTAACCGTCAGCGTACCGCTATTTTGGGTCAAATAAAGGCCACCACCACCAATGGCCGCGCCATTCCCGCCAACAAATGAGTTGCCGACGATAGTCGAGTTCGTCAGTGTTTTTGCGCCTGTACCTGAGAGACTGATCCCGCCGCCGCCGCCGCTATTGTCGCCAGCCTTACCGGCTGAGTTACCTGCAATAGTCAGGTTTGTTAGTGTCGCTGCGGTACCGGCAGCAACGGAAATGCCGCCGCCATAACGACCATTGCTGGCAACATTGCCACTGATAGTAGTATTAGAGATTGTGACATTCGCCGCCTTGACATAGGCACCACCACCGTTACCAGATGAGTACGTGGCAGTCGCCGTATTATTGGCAATGGTAGTATTGCTGATACTGACAGTTGCTCCTGAATCATAGAATACCAATCCAGCACCCTTGCTCGTAGAATTGTTATTCCTTATGGCCACGTGATCAATTGTCAATGAGCCTGAGTACATCATGGCGATCGCGCCATACCCGCCGCTTGCATTGGACAAGGTCATGCCAGAGATACTAAGTGCTGAAGTATTGAGCGAGCCATAACTGGCCACAGAGGTAAAAATTGGCGAGCTATTATTGCCGCTGATGGTCAGCAGGTTTTCACCCGCGCCTACGATGGTCAGCGCATCACCATTATTTGTTGAATCTACATTGATTGCGCCGGAAGTCAGTGTCAGCGTTGCCGCGCCACTGGCAAACAGGGCAGGATCAAAAACAATAGTGTCAGCAGAACCGTCACCTATAGTCGCAGCTACCGCAGCCCGCAAAGATCCCGCACCACTGTCATTCAGGTTGGTAACCTTGATGGTTGCCAGATCATACTGATAATGCTGGGCCGCGATTGCTGTGGTTTCTACCGCACCGCTATGGTATTCCAGTACCCAGTCACCATGCGCCCCGGTGTCATTGGTCGATGCGGCGACATCTGTGCCAGTCGCTTTGGCCAATTCATTCACAAAATGGGCACCAGCATCACCTTTGGCGACATCGCAGCCATACAGCAAAATATCCGCCCCAGGTGCCATTGCCTTTTTTATGGTCGCCAGACTGGCCTGATAGTCTGTCAGATTATAAGAAGACAGCATGGTATTGCCGACTACCAGGTAACCTTCGCCACCATGCGAAACAACATGAACAGCAGTGATATCCGCCTTACCCTGCAAAGCATCAGCCATTTGCTGCACACCGTTCTTGAGCGGATCAAGCGTAATGACTTCAGTGCCTGGTTTGAGGTTACCAATCAGGCTTTGCCAGTTTTGCAGCGTAGTGTCTACAAACACTACTTCATGTGCAGCACTAACGACCGGAGCAGGGGCAACAGTTATTGCGGGTAACGACTGTATATGCAAAACAGCGTCCGGTGCCAGGCTGGACGAAAAACTGGAAGATGAATTTACATCAGGATTGGCAGTGTTGAGGGGATTAGTCGGTGTCATCTTCAGTTTTCAGTAGAATTTGGAACAAATTTGGCGGTAATTACATTGGCGCGGCTACCTGTCGTATCTTTCCAGAACGATAGCTGGCTGTATTGCTGAAACAGATCAGGGGGCAGTATGGTGTCGCGAGCCTGGAAGCTGACTTCTGGCCTCACCTTGTGCAAGCCACGCATGCCCAGTGGTGCATCAAATTCTGGCGCGTCATACTGGATATTCAGGAAATCATGCTCAAACGGTTCGGCACCGATAAAGTCATAAATCAAAGGCAGCACTTTTTGCGGCGCTTGCGCCAGCAAGTCGTAATCAATGAGCAGCATGGAGCCAGCATGTTCGCTATAGAAAGCGCTCTTCAGCGCAGCCCAAGGGTAGCCCACCATGCGGTTGCGCTGCGCCAAAGTCTCTACCCTGCTATAGACCGTAGCACGCTCATTGTCGTCATTGAAGAGACGGGTTATTTCATAAGGATCAGACGCATATTTGCGTTCTATGCTATCCATGACCCAGGCGACATTACGTACACAGGCAATCACTTTGGAATCGGGAAACTGGTCCATCAACATCGGCAGATGGGCCGTCCACATGCGGTTGGTATCAAACACCACGCTTTTATCAGTGTGCTCAGCATAATAAGAATCGAACAGACCTCGTACCAGACGCTTGCGCTCGGCCTTGGTAATGACCGGACCAAATTCCGTGCCAGCACCAAACTGATGCAACATGCTGGTATATAAAGTACCGACGGGGCTGGTCATTCCGGCATGAAAGCGCGGATTTTGCAGTAACAAAGCTGCCAGCAAAGTAGAACCTGAGCGTGGCAGGCCAGAGATGAAATGGTAGATGGGTGTTGTCATTATTTATGGCAGGCAAAACTAAAACTACGTAGATGGAGTTCTCTCTAAAACAGAGCAAACTATCGAATTGAGGCTACACGATAGAAATGCATCGCTAAATGTCATTCAATTGCTTTTCAATCACTCACCCTGCTAACAGTTTCAAAGTGCGCTTTGATGAAAAGATAGACAAAAGGCAAAACAATACCTGAGAAGACGGTAAATATTTATTTTTAGCAAAAAGCAAAATGTTAAACATAGTTAAACTCAGTTTTTATTTCCTTGCTGCATCAAATTTACCGACACTTCTTTCGTTTTGAGCAAAAAGACTCCCTTAAAACAGAAATTCAGCCTCAAAAAAAATCGTATATCTAATGCAAGGAGCGGAGTTATAGCACAGCAAAATTGGAAAAACGGCAAAAAAATACCCGCCTTTTAAGACGGGTATTTCAAGAAATTGTATATCTTTACTTCAGCGAGCCAGCTTTAATTGCTGCTTGTAGTTGTTCCAGATCAGACATGAGGCTTGATCGTCTCCAGCCATTTTTTCATGCGGTCTGCATCAGCCAGACGTGAATATTTACCCTTGGAGTCAAGGAAAACCATGACGATATTGCGACCTTCAATGATGGCTTGCATGACCAGGCAGCGGCCAGCTTCGGCAATATAACCAGTTTTTTGTAAACCAATTTCCCATGCAGGGTTGATGACCAGTTTGTTGGAAGTACCGTATTCCAGGTTTTTTCCACCAGGTGCGACGACATATTTTGAATCGGTGGAGTACTGTCTGATCACAGGATGTTGATAAGCCGCATTCACCAGTTTGACCAAATCTCTTGCACTGGCGCGGTTCTGGCTGGAGAGGCCGCTGGAATCAACATAATGCGTATCCGACATGCCCAATTGCTTGGCTTTGGTATTCATGGCCGTGACGAACGCAGGCAAGCCGCCAGGATAACTACGTCCCAGTGCTGAAGCAGCACGATTTTCTGAGCTCATCAAAGCGATGTGCAACATGTCAGAGCGTGAGAGTTTGGCACCTATCTTCAAACGGGAACTGGTGTTTTTTTCCTTGTCGATGTCGTCATTCGTCACTTCTATCTGCTCATCCATGTCCTGGTGGGCTTCCACCACAACCAGGCTGGTCATCAGTTTGGTAATCGAGGCGATGGGCAGGGAGACTTCGGAATTTTTTTCAAACAAAACCTTGGAGCTGTCCTGATCAACCACGTAGGCCACATTCGACTTCAGATCCAAAGGGTCTTGCGTATTTTTCAAGCCGGCACTATCACCCATACTTGGCCTGTCAGGCACTTCACGCACCAGTGCCACACGTTCAGTAATCACCTTGCGCTTGCCATGTACCATGACGGTACGCTTGACCAGTGTGCCTGATGCAGTATGAATAACAATTTTTTTGTGCGTAGCCACATGCGTCTTGCCGTGAGCCGCATGTTTTTTGGAAGAATTTTTGTGTGAGTTTGTGGCAGCCAACACACTAGCCACGGGCAAGAGCGCGATTAATGAGAAAACCACTGCACATCGGGCAAATTTCACCATTAATGACTCCAGATCAGATATGCCAAAAAGATAGTGCAGTGTAGCAAAATTCGGAAATTCCGCAAGGAAAATAAGGAGTTAGCGAAGCTTATTCATTAGGTGTATTAGACTAAGTTGCAAAAACATTCTGACTTTTAAACAAATTTCACAATTCAATTTCCAGAAATATTCAATTATCTTTTCTAATCGATAAAACGAACAAAGTCTGCCAGGCTGGCCCTTTCAGTCACCAGGGTATTTTCAATCTTGCTGTGATCCGCATAACCTAGTGACATACCGCACACCAGCATTTCATCCTCCGGTAGTTGTAATTGCTGGAAGATGATTTTGTGATACTGGGTAAATGCTGCCTGTGGACATGTATCAAGGCCACGACCACGTGCGGCGACCATGATGCTTTGCAAAAACATGCCGTAGTCCAGCCAGGAGCCTTGCTCCATCACTCTGTCTATCGTGAAGATGAAACCAACAGGCGCATTAAAAAATGCGTAATTGCGGCCATGCTGTGCATGCATGCCCGTCTTGTTCTCGCGCCCCAGACCTAGCAGCGCATACAAGTCCCATCCCACTTTGCGGCGGCGCTCCAGATAAGGCGTTACCCATTTGACCGGGTAATAATTATATTCTTGCTCATGTCCGCCCTGCCCCTCGCTGTTATGCGCCGCCAGGATGGCACGTGACAGTGCTTGCAGTTTCTCCCCTGTCAGCACATATACCTTCCATGGCTGGGTATTACTGCCTGAAGGAGAACGAGCCGCCACTTCCAGTATTTGTTGAATATCTTCGCGGGCCACCGGCGTTGGCAAGAATGCGCGTATGGAGCGACGTGACGTGATGGCTTCATCCACCACTTGCTGTGCAGTTGAATTGATCATGCGGATCATGCCTCTATGGTTTGCAAAAGCTGGCGCATGGCCGTCGGGATGGTGGTTGGACGACGATTTTCCCTGTCTACATAAACGTGAACGAAATGCCCCTGGGCAGCCGCATTGTCTTCACCATTCTTGAAAATGCCTACTTCATAGCGAACGCTGGAATTACCCAGCTTGCTGACAGTGACGCCAGCCTCGACCACATCAGGAAAAGCCACCGAAGCCAGATAATTACACTGAGTTTCTATGACCAGACCAATGACAGGGCTGTTCTCTATGTCCAGCACCCCATTGGTGATCAAAAACTGGTTCACGACCGTATCGAACCAACTGTAATACACGACGTTATTAACATGCCCATAAGCATCGTTGTCCATCCAGCGAGTGGTAATCGCATGAAAATGCTTAAAATCTTTTCTGGTTTTTGCTTGTATCGCCATCGTCTGCCACCCTACCATGATTAGAAAATGAATTGCCCGAGCGCAAGTCTCAACACGAAAGTCTAACATAGGCAACACACTTCATTTTCTGGTCATAATTGCCATACATAATTGCCGCAGGAAAAATGTTTTCAATAAATTCTATTTTCCTGTTTGCGTTTTTGTAAAAAAGTATTTTGAAATGCATAATTATTATATTGCGGCGCACAAATTTATCTTGACTTCATTTTGTGAATCAATAGAATATGGCTTATTGCATCGCACAATTTCATGGTTTATTAATTAAGTGCAGCGCTGCAACATTCCACTTAGCAATCGCCAGGTTTCTTGTATTCCACTTTCCTACTTAGGAGATGTCCATGTTTACTGCACCAGAACAAATTTCCGCAGCAACTAAAGCCAATTTCGATGCACAACTTGCTCTGTTCACTACATTGACAGGCAAAGCGTTTGAAGGCGTAGAAAAATTCATCGAACTGAATTTGAATGCCGTCAAATCCTCTTTGGAAGAAAGCTCTGCTGCAACCAAGCAATTGCTGGCTGCCAAAGACCCGCAAGAATTTTTCAATCTGTCCGCAGCCCAGGCACAACCTACTGCTGAAAAAGTATTGGCTTACAGCCGTCACCTGGCCAATATCACTTCCAGCACACAAGCAGAATTTACGCATGCTGCTGAAGCACAAATTGCAGAAACCAATCGCAAAGTTTTGTCTTTGATCGACGAAGTATCTAAAAATGCTCCTGCTGGTTCCGAGCAGTTTGTTTCCTTCTTCAAAACATCGATAGATAATGCAAATGCTGGCTACGATCACATCAGCAAAACAACCAAGCAAGCTGTTGAAGCGCTGGAAGCCAATCTGAACAATGCGGTCTCGACTGCAACTAAAGCTGCCACACCAAAAGCTGCAAAGAAGTAAACAAGAGTTAAGCCAAGTTAAGTAAGTTGCCGCAGGGCACTCCCATCCTGCAGCAATAGGCGCTGGTAAGCAAAAGCCCCGGAACATACCGGGGCTTTTGCTTTGTTACATATACGGCTTATGCAAACATGGCAACGACTTTCATCGCCGTCTGCCAGACCCCCCATCCCAGCGGGATGCAGGCCAGAGCCCAGTAAAAAATCACTTTTCCAGTCATGCTGGGATCAATATGCTTGTTCGTATCTTCCATGCTTACTCCTGATCTGAATTATTCTGATAGTCTATTAAGTTGCCAATTGCGCTGAGGTTTCAGGATTGAAATTTGATACTGGAGCCTTTACAAAAAGGTTCAAGGCAAATTCAGCGACCAGCAAACCACCCAGCACATAAACAACTGTCGAATAGGCAGCAGCGTCTGCCAACCCCTGGTTTTTCACCAGGTAATCGCGCCCTGCATTGACTACCAGTGGACCAATTACACCAGCCATGGACCACGCCGTCAGTAAACGGCCATGAATTGCGCCGACCTCTTTTTTGCCGAACATATCAGCCAGGTATGCGGGAATAGTGGCGAAGCCAGCGCCGTAGAAACTCATTACCAGGGCAAACAGGGCAACAAACAACAGCATATTACCGCTGGCTGCCGCACCAGGAATCGCCCAATAAGCAAGAGCACCGATACCAGAATACATGGCATATGCCCATTTACGCCCTATCTTGTCGGAGAAACTTGACCAGATAAAACGCCCGGCCATATTGCATAACGAGAGCAAGCCGACAAAGCCAGCTGCCGCTGTGACAGAAATACCAACCATCTTCTGCGCCATCAATGAAGCCTGTCCGAGTATGCCTATACCTGCAGAGACATTGAGCAACAATATCCCCCACAATAACCAAAACTGTGGTTTGCGTATGGCTTGTGCAACAGAAAAATCACCCGCACCTTGCGCGGCAATATGCGCAGCTTCTGTCTTGCTGGGTACCCAGCCGGCAGGTTGATAGCCAGCAAACGGCAAGCGGGCTATCCTGACAGCCGCAAGCTGAAAGCACAAATACAAGACCGCCATGCTAATAAAGGTGGCCGGAATACCGCCATATAGTGAACCCTCACTGAAATATTTCATCAGATTCACTGCTAATGGCGATCCCACCAATGCACCACCGCCAAACCCCATAATGGCCAAGCCAGTAGCCATGCCACGCTTGTCAGGGAACCATTTGATCAGGGTGGAAACTGGTGAAATATAGCCTATACCCAAGCCTGTACCACCAATCACGCCATAACCAAGAATAACGATGGGCAAAGAACCAATAACGACGCCCAATGCAGAAACCAGAAAGCCTGAAAAAAAACATAGCGCCGATGCCAGCATGGCCTTACGCGGCCCTACACGTTCAACCCACTTACCAAATACCGCAGCTGACAAACCCAAAAAAATGATGGCAACAGAAAAGATCCAACCCACACTGGTCAGACTTGATCCCAGTACCTTGACCAGCGGCCCATTGAATACAGAAAAACCATACGCCTGGCCAAGTGGAAAATGTATCAGTAATGCCGCAGCAGCCATCAGCCAGCGGCTATAGCCAGGTGCAGCAATCGCGGCATCTTTACTCAATGCCGTCTGCAATTTATTCGCAAGCCCCATATATATATTCCTTTGTTGTTTTATATAAACTATTAAACCAGAATGAAATATATCTTGATCTATATCAAGATCAAGTAAAAAAACATGTGCTTGCAAAAAATAGTGTGGCAATTACATTGAGATACTTAGATTCACGGCAATTTTTTGACAAAAGCATGCTTCCTGGCAGGCAAGAAAAACACTTTTCAGTAAGCCCCTGTAAGCGCCACCATCATCAAAGTCCAGCAATTGATCAGGCTTTCAAGGAGCAGATTGCTTGCCTGATGCTTCCCAGGGTAGTGAGCGCGTCAGCAAGACATTCAAGAGATTATCCTGAAAATTGATGTTATTCGTCAGTTGCACATGGTTCTCACACAAGAAGAACCAGTAGGCAATCGGGATGAAACTGTCCTCGCTTTGTTCAGCCGATGGGTCCAGGGTTTCCCTCGCCAGAAGAGATGGTTTGGTAACCCGGCCATCGCCTGGCTCCAGCATCAGCTCTTCATAACGCACACCGGCAACTGGTTTGCGTATATGTGCCGGGTCCAGTCTGGTCAGTAATTGCTCTCCTTCTTTTTCCAGCATCAGGCGGGCCGGTGTCAAACTGCAGTCGCCGCCAAACAAGACATAGCGTATCGGTGTCTCTGGTTCTGGCGTAGACAATGCCCACATGAAGCGGCGGGCACGTTCCAGCCGGTAAGCAAAGAAACGCTCCAGATCTTTTTGAGGCATACCTGCCATGGCCGTTCCCTGCCCCTGGATGCGTGCTTGTATTTCAGGATTGAAAAGGCTCCAGCGATAACGTTGCCAGGTCGCCATATCGAACAGATTATCGCCAAGGATATTGCCGTTCGCGTCGATCAGCCATGTCACCAGGGGATGAGGGAATAATTGGTAACCACTGGGCATGGTCGCCAGCACTTCCGGCGGGATACGTCCAAGGCCTATCGGCTCTCCACTCAGAAAGGCATGCAAGGACGAGGCCGAACCCAGATTGGGTGTACCAAGCAACACCAGCTTGCGTACCCGCGTTGTACCATACAATGTCACCTGTTCATGTTCGCCACTGAGTACGTCGGCGATGCCATAGCGCAGATAATAGCGCGCAACCAGTCCGCCCATACTGTGAGCAACCAGATCAACCCGCAATTGGGGATTGGCATAATCACGTCGCACCTGATTGATCAAGGCTTCCAAGGCCAGGGCATGACCACTGTTATCTTGCCTGAAGTCATAGGGAAACAGGTAGTAGCGGCGCTCACCCTTGCGGACTGGGGTACCTGGCACTCCTTTTACATAACCACCAAATTTCTCCAGGGTGCTGATGATGGGGCCGTAAATATCCTGACCAAGCACCTTGTCAGCAACATCAAAAGCTTCCAGGTCATCAGGCAATACTTGCAAAGTTTGCGGGTCAAATTTCAATGCCAGTTGGCGATAGTCGCCAAACAATATATCTGTAGTGGAACCGGGCCAGACTTCTTTGCCCGTATGGCGATTGCGTAGCTTCGAGCCAAACAATCCCGGGATAAGAATCACAGGTGTGTTATCTGACGCCTGATCACTGAGTCGGTACAGGCGCGATAAATCAGGTCTGGGAGCAGATGCGCAGGACAATAATAAGCCACACAATAACAGGCAACTAAAAATGGCAAGGCATGGGGAATAAGATAAACCCAAACCTAAGCTGAACAAGCGCTTGAGCTGATTTGACATCTGCTTACTCCTCGCTGGAATCATGCATGCTGCGATCTGATTTTCTCTTGCCTTCCTGATTGTAAATGACATCTGTCGCTGCGAGATCGATGAATGATGATGGATGAGCAAAAAAATAGACAAAAAAATACCTGCAATCGCTTGCAGGTATTTGAAATGCCCTGGCGCAGTCACACTGAGCAGAGGGCTTACCTTACTTCGTAAATCGCGTAAATCGTATCAGCCTTCACCCAGATAAGCTGCCTGGACTTTAGGATCATTCAGCATGTCCTTGGCGTCGCCACTCATGGTGATGGCGCCAGAATCCATGACGTAACCACGATGGGCTGCCTGCAAAGCCAGCTTGGCGTTTTGCTCAACCAGCAGGATGGTAATACCCTGGGCTGACACATTACGCACAACTTCAAAAATCTTTTCCACCATGATAGGTGACAAGCCCATGGACGGTTCATCCAGCAACAACAAGTTAGGATGACTCATCAAGGCACGTGCCATGGCCAGCATCTGCTGCTCACCACCGGACAAGGTACCTGCCAATTGAGCCGAACGCTCTTTCAGGCGCGGGAAAATTGAAAACCATTTTTCAACGTCAGCATTGATACCCGCTTTATCGTTGCGGATATAGGCACCCATCATCAGGTTTTCCAGAATCGTCATGCGGGTGAAAACACCACGGCCTTCTGGCACCATGGCCAGATGATTTTTCACCATCTCGAAAGAGTTGACGTTACGGATGGATGCACCCAGGTAGACGATTTCGCCTTCGACCTTGCTGGCTGGCAGCGTGCCAGTGATGGCTTTCAACGTCGTAGTTTTGCCCGCACCGTTGGCGCCAATCAGGGTAATCAATTCACCCTTGTTGACTTCCAGGTCTATCCCTTTAACGGCCTTGATGCCGCCGTAAGCAACTTTAAGATTGCTTATCTTTAATACGTTCTCAGCCATTAGTGACCACCTCCCAAATACGCTTCGATAACTGCCGGATTTTTCTGTATGTCTGCTGGCAAACCTTCTGCAATCGGTTTGCCGTAATCCAGAACAGTCATCCTGTCACATAATCCCATCATCAATTTGACGTCATGCTCAATCAACAAAATCGTCTTGCCTTCTGCCTTGATCTTGACCAGCAACTCACGCAGTGCAAGTTTTTCAGTCGCATTCATACCAGCGGCAGGTTCATCCAGTGCCAGCAATTTAGGGTCAGTTGCCAGGGCGCGGGCAATTTCCAGACGGCGTTGATCGCCATAAGACAAGAACTTGGATGTGCGGCTGGCAAACTGGCCTATACCGACAAAATCCAGCAACTCTTGTGCGCGCTTGCGAATATCCAATTCTTCTTTACGTGCAGCAGGATGGCGAAATACCGCGCCGAACACACCCTGATGGGTACGGATATGGCGGCCCACCATGACGTTTTCCAGCGCAGTCATTTCGCCAAACAGGCGGATGTTCTGGAAAGTCCTGGCGATACCTGCCTTGGCTACTTCATGCGGTGCCGACGGCGAATAAGGCTTGCCATCAAGTTCAAAAGTGCCAGTGTCAGGCTGGTACAAGCCGGTAATGACATTGAAAAAAGTTGTTTTACCTGCGCCGTTTGGGCCTATCAGGCCATAAATCTGGCCTTTCTTGATATTAATGCCGACATTCGACAGCGCCTGCAAGCCGCCAAAACGTTTATTGGCGCCTTCGATTTTTAAGATAGTCTGTTCAGTCATCTTGATCTTCCTTAAGCTGCCGCTTCGTTAGTCTTGGCCATACGATCTTCATGCTTCGGTGCAGGCCACAAGCCGGCAGGACGATTAAGCATGATGGCAACCATGGCGAAGCCGTACAACAACTGACGCAATACTTCAGCTTCGATCCAGACTTTACCGAAAATCAGGTTTTGTACTGGTTCAACCACGTGACGCAATACTTCTGGCAACGCAGCCAGTAATACAGCACCCAGAATAACCCCGGGGATATGACCAATACCGCCCAGTACCACCATCGCCAGAATCACAATGGATTCCATCAGCGAGAAAGATTCTGGAGAAACAAAGCCCTGGAAACTGGCAAACATCGCACCAGAAACACCACCGAAAGAAGCCCCCATGGAAAACGCCAGCAATTTGACGTTACGAGTATTGATACCCATGGCCTTTGCTGCAATTTCATCTTCACGTATCGCTACCCAGGCACGGCCCAGACGCGAATCTTGCAAACGCAGCGAGACGATGACAATCGCGATACACAGGAACAAGAACAGGAAGTAGTATGCATTCACCGAAGGCATGCTCATGCCTAGGAAACGTACTGTCGCATTCGAACCTTCTTCACCGCCCAGCGATACACCAAAGATGCGGATAGGATCGATCATGTTGATCCCTTGAGGGCCGTTCGTGAAATTGATCGGTGCATTCATGTTGTTCATGAAAATACGGATAATTTCACCAAAACCCAGGGTCACAATCGCCAGATAATCGCCACGCAGTTTCAATGTTGGTGCGCCCAGCAAGGCACCAAACATGCCTGCCACCGCTGCCGCAAACGGCACGATGATCCAGACTGACAAGTGAATACCGTTCTTGGTAATTTCAGGGCCGCACACGGCGACCAGGAAATCACCCACTACCGGATAATTATTGACGAAAGATTCAAGGATAGTCGCGAACTGCTGCGAACCAAAAATCGCGGCCAGATAAGCGCCGACAGCATAGAAAGCGATATAACCCAGATCCAGCAGACCGGCAAAACCGACCACGATATTCAGACCCAGCGCCAGCATGATATACAACAGCGCGAAGTCAATAATCCTGACCCAGGAGTTACCGAAATTAGAAGCCACGAAGGGGAACAAGACCATGACTATGCCCAGCACAGCAAAGCTGGCATAGGCTTTGGTCGGATTAGCTTTTACATCAAATATGGTTGACATTGATTTTCTCCTTACGCACGGTCAGCAACACGCTCACCCATGATGCCGGATGGACGCAAGGTCAGTACGATGATCAAAACGACGAAAGCAAAAATATCCTGATAGTGACTACCTAACACACCACCAGTCAGGTCACCGATATAACCGGCACCCAGACTTTCAATCAGACCCAGCACGATACCGCCTACCATCGCACCATAAATATTACCAATACCACCCAGGACCGCTGCCGAGAAAGCTTTCAGGCCAGGCACAAAGCCCATGGCAAACTGTGCGGATGAATAGTTGGCTGCCCACATCACACCAGCAATCGCAGCCAGTGCAGCGCCAATCGCAAAGGTAGCGACGATGACTTTGTTGGAATCGACACCCATCAAACCGGCAACACGTGGATTTTCCGCCGTGGCACGCATGGCCCTGCCCATTTTGGTTTTTTCAACCAGCAAGACCAGGCCAACCATCGCCAGTGTCGCCAATACCAGCAAGACGATCTGGGTTTGGGAGATCACCGCACCGCCGATTTGCACGGGGATGAAGGACATCACGGAAGGGAAAGAGATAGGACTGCGACCCCAGAGCATCATGGCGAAAGTCTGCACCAGGATGGACACACCGATCGCGGTGATCAAGGGGGCCAGGCGTGGTGCATTCCGTAATCGTCGGTAAGCGACGCGTTCTATCAATAGATTCACTGCGATACAAACCGGGATAGCTCCCAGAATCGCGATGATGAGTTTGACGATGCCTGGCAAATCAGGGGCAACTACTTGCAATACTTTGATGATACTCAGGCCTGCCATCGCACCAACCATCAGTACGTCGCCATGCGCGAAGTTAATCAGATTCAGTACACCATAGACCATGGTGTAACCGAGTGCGACCAGAGCATACATGCTGCCCAGCACCAGACCGTTAATAATTTGTTGGATAAAGGTATCCATATTTTGCTTCTCACTTTAAGAACGAAACGAATTTCTGAAAAAACCAGGAGATGAACTGCTTGCCATCTTGCCACCGGAAAGAATCAGGTAACAACAGGCAGGTTTCAGCAAAAATCATTCCTGATAAGGAAAGCGGCACCCTGTCTGGGTGCCGCCGGAATTCGAACGCGCGTTAGCCAAACAGGCGCGTCATCAAAGTAGAAGCAGTAATGGCGTAATTGATACACATAGTAGAACTCTCCTCAGCAACTTTTGGTAAAAGTTTTTGTAATATATTTTGACTTAAAGGTTATCCCAGTAAAGTCGGCGGGATTATACATAGTTTGTCTCTTCTTCCAGTGGTAAAAAAGCCACCGCAAGCTACGTACTTTCCACAAGTGCCGAATACCAGCATACACGTTTTGCCAAATCCGGCAAATACCGAACTTGATTGTGCCGCAATCTTAAACACGTATTTGCAAAATAAAATATCGAAAACAACAGCCAAAACAAATTTTTAATCAAATTCACTTACTTAAGAGAGTTACAAGCATCATATCTTTGCTGCGGATAGTCCTTTGGGCATGGGGAAAGTCACTGCCTCTTCCACGCCATCGAGCGCCCTTACACTGCGTGCGCCAAGTTGGCGCAAACTGCTGATCACTTCCTGCACCAGTACTTCTGGTGCAGAAGCACCAGCTGTCACGCCGATACGCAGGCAATTTTCCAGCCATTCAGGTTTGATCTGACTGGCATTGTCGACCATATAGGCAGTCACACCTTTCTTCTCTGCGACTTCACGCAAACGGTTTGAGTTGGAACTGTTCGGGCTACCGACCACCAATACCAGGTCCACTTGCGGTGCCATGAACTTCACAGCTTCCTGACGATTGGTAGTGGCGTAGCAAATGTCGCCCTTTTTTGGTTCACTGATCAAGGGAAAGCGCTTTTTCAAAGCATCTATAATTTCTGCCGTGTCGTCAACAGACAAAGTCGTTTGCGATACAAAGGCCAGCATTTCTTTATTATTGACTTGCAGATTGGCCACATCTGCGACAGTTTCAACCAAATACATGCCCGCTTCAGACTGACCCATGGTTCCCTCAACTTCAGGGTGACCGTGGTGGCCTATCATGATGATCTCGCGCCCTTCCTTGCGCATCTTGGCGACTTCTATGTGTACCTTGGTAACCAATGGGCAAGTTGCATCAAAAATGGTCAGCCCTCTGGACTCTGCTTCCTGACGCACGCTTTGTGAAACCCCATGCGCAGAAAATATCAGAGTATTACCGGCAGGGACATCGTCAAGCTCTTCAATGAAGATGGCACCTTTCTTTTTCAGGTCATTGACGACATAGGCGTTATGCACAATTTCATGCCTGACATAAATCGGCGCACCGAATTGTTGCAATGCACGCTCAACGATTTCGATGGCACGGTCAACGCCTGCACAAAATCCGCGTGGTTGGGCTAATAAAATTTCTTTGTCCATAAGCTTTGATTAAAGAATCCCGATAATTTTTGTTTCAAACAGCACGGTTTGCCCGGCAAGGGGATGATTAAAATCAAACAAGGCACCCTCGTCATCCAGTGCACGCAAGATGCCGGCAAACTTGCCACCAGCAGGTGCGGCAAATTCAACCAGATCACCAATCACATATTGCTCGCCAAAAGCGGAGTTTTCTTTTAGTGTAGCCAGCGACACTCTTTGTATCAAATCGGGATTGCGCGGGCCAAAGGCTTTTTCTGGTGCCAGTTCCTGGGTGGTATGAGAGCCTTCTTCCAGACCCAGCAAAGATGCCTCCAGTTCAGGGGCCAGTTGCCCGGTGCCCAGTTGCAGGGTTGCAGGGCGTTCTTTGAAGGTACTGAGTATATCTTCACCATCCAGCGTCGCAAGGCGATAATGCAGGGTCAGATAGGCGTCGGGTGTCACGGTAGGGATAGCATTTGCAGACATGGTATGAAGCTAAAAGTAATAGGCTGAGAATTTGATATTGTAAGCCAGCTTTAACTTATTAAGAGGTAAGGACCGCATTCTATGGAGAAAACTTAGATGGCAATCAAGGAATGGCCGGAAGACCAGCGCCCACGTGAACGACTGATCAAGCATGGAGCCAGCGCTTTATCGGACGCTGAATTACTGGCGGTCTTTCTCCGGGTCGGTGTCAAGGGCAAAAGCGCAGTCGACCTGGGGCGCGACATGATCAAGCACTTTGGCTCTCTCTCAGGCCTATTTGCTGCCAATATCAAGGATTTTTCTTCCATACACGGACTGGGTGCAGCCAAGTATGCGCAATTACAAGCCGTGCTGGAACTGGCCAAACGGGCAATTTCCGAGCAATTGGAAGAGAATGCTTCACTCTCGTCTCCCCAGGCCGTCAAAAATTACCTGCAACTGATGATAGGAAATAAACCACATGAATCTTTTGCCATTCTTTATCTGGATGTCAAAAACCGCCTGATCAAGGCTGAAGAGTTGTTTCGCGGCACATTGAACCACGCGAGCGTTTATCCGCGTGAGGTGGTCAAATCAGCCTTGCATCAAAATGCTGCCGCCATCATCCTGGCCCACAATCACCCTTCTGGCTCATGTGAACCTAGTCAGGCAGATATCAGTCTCACTCAAACCCTAAAGCAAGCTTTGGCACTCGTAGATGTGCGCATACTGGATCATTTCATCGTTGCCAATCCGAATGTGTACTCTTTCGCAGAACATGGCCTGATGTGATTATTTCCCTCTCACCTGTGGCATTTTGCATAGGTGTCAAATATGTTGACGCGAATCTGGCCTAGCGTAAACCACGGTTGATATCCTTGTTTACTCGGTCTAAAACCAGGAAAATCGAATTGTTAAATCAATTTTTTAAATAAGACACACTTGTTTTTCGCAAGTCGTTGATATTTCATGAGATTTTGTTTATACTTGCGTTTTTCCAATTTCGGAATCGTCTAAGGAGTTAAACATGGCACGTGTCTGCCAAGTGACTGGGAAGGGGCCAATGGTTGGCAACAACGTTTCCCACGCTAACAACAAAACAAAACGCCGCTTTTTGCCTAATCTGCAAAATCGTCGCTTTTTCGTAGAATCAGAAAACCGTTGGGTTTCTCTGCGCTTGTCCAATGCTGGTCTGCGCGTCATCGACAAAATTGGCATCGATGCCGTTTTGACTGACATGCGTGCTCGCGGCGAAAAAGTTTAAGCTAAACTATTGTTAGGAAAATATCATGGCTAAATCTGGTCGCGACAAAATCAAGCTGGAATCGACTGCTGGTACAGGTCACTTCTATACAACCTCCAAAAACAAGCGCACTATGCCTGAAAAAATGGAAATCATGAAGTTCGATCCTAAAGCACGTAAGCACGTCATCTACAAAGAAACCAAAATCAAGTAATTCTGATTTCCGTTCTGTAGAAAAAAAACCCTGCACTGCAGGGTTTTTTTATTTGCGCTGCCTTTTCCCACCATCATTAATTGCGAATGGCATATTTCAAAGCCACCCCTCCAATATATCTGTCTGAACTCAACTTCCAGACCTGCCCGAATTTCCTCTGACATGGGCTTGCTTCCAGGCTTGCTTCAGGTGAATAGCTCACGAGGCTCCCAATCAAGCCTGCACATCCATGCCTGGAATAAGGCTTAGTGATCAATGCAATACCCTCTTAAGCAGACGCCAGGCAACCTTGATGACAATGAACAGGCAGCAAAAACAAAAACGGCGCATCAGCACCGTTTTTGAAGAAGCAAATAAGCTTTTTACGCGTAAGTCCGCAATCTCAGTGAGAACTCGCGCAAAGTCTGAATACCTGATGCTTCTGCACGAACGCACCAATCCTGCAATTGCTGCACCAGCTGCTCCCGACTGACGGTAGACCGTTCCCAGATCAGGCCCAGTTCCACACGCATATCATGCATGGTTTTCAGTGCACGGCTATGTGCCAGGACTTCAGATAATTGCTGTTGCTGAGGCGCTTCCAGCTTGGTTGGCTCACGCTGCAGTAATTTCTTGGTCGATTTCAGCATGTGCGCTTCGAACATGGCTTTCTCACGTAAGCTGGCTACTTCTTCACTCCAGGCACGACGCAAGGACTTGGTATATTTCGCCATGACGTCATAACGATTCGTAATAACGGCTTGCAGGGTTTCCAGATCGACGACAGTCTTGATCTCTTTGAACTTGGGTTCAGGCGCGACTTTCTTGACCTTGGCCAAGCCAACTATTTCCATGCAGCGGATATACAACCAGCCGATATCGAATTCATACCATTTGGACGACAGTTTTGCTGATGTACCAAATGTATGGTGGTTGTTATGCAGTTCTTCGCCACCAATCAGGATACCGAAAGGCACGATGTTACGTGAGGCGTCGGTGCAATCATAATTGCGATAACCCCAGTAGTGACCAATACCATTGATAATGCCAGCAGCAGTCACAGGTATCCACAACATTTGCACTGCCCAGACTGTCGTACCAATCACGCCAAACAGCATGAGGTCGATAATCAGCATCAAGGCGACGCCTTGCCAGCTAAAACGTGAATAGATATTGCGCTCCATCCAGTCATCTGGTGTGCCGTGACCATATTTTTCCAGGGTCTCCAGATTTTTGGATTCTGTGCGATACAGCTCAGCACCTTCGAGCAAGACTTTTTTGATACCACGTGTCACCGGGCTATGCGGGTCTTCTTCAGTTTCGCATTTGGCATGGTGCTTGCGGTGAATCGCTGCCCATTCCTTGGTGACCTGGCCAGTCGTCAGCCACAACCAGAAACGGAAGAAATGACTAGGAATAGCATGCAATTCCAGTGCGCGATGCGCCTGGCAGCGGTGCAGGAATATCGTCACACTGGCAATCGTGATATGTGTCACGACCATGGTGAAGACAAATACTTGCCAGCCCGTTGCACGGGTCAGTCCATTGGACAGAAAATCAACTACTGTATCGATAAAAGTGCTCAAAATGACATGTACTCCATTGTTATTGACGGCATCTTGGTTGATTTCGCAAAAACGCGATCAACTTTATTCATTATAGACATCGGACGGCATTGTACGCCGTTTTAGAGGAATTCCCCCAATTCTAGAACTAAAACTATTGCCTGGCTTCAAGTTTCTTTGACTGGACTGTTAATTATGGTCACAACCCTTTGGCCGTAGGGCAAATTCACTTTATGTTCTTGCAAAACCTGCCACAAAGCAAGGTTTACTGCTGACATGACGCTGGAGCGCCCATTTTCTGGGTCGGCAATCCAGAACCCTACCCGCAGCTCAAAACCGTCAGCACCAAACTTCAGCAAATAGGCAGTAGGTGCAGGATCCTTGCAAACACGCTCTACCGTTGCTGCTGCCTGGCCAAGTATGGGCATGATCTTGTCGAGTTCAGTTTCATAACCTACTGTCATGTCCGTCCACATTGCCACAGTTCTGTCGCTCAGTGAGTAATTTTGCACAGGCGTGGACACCAGCATTTCATTCGGAATAACAGCTTCGCCACCATCCTGTCCTTGCAATACCGTATAGCGGGTATTGATCTGGGTTACCCGCCCACTGAATTTGTCTACTGTAATCATATCGCCTATAGACATACTACGGTCCAGCAAGATGATGAAACCGGAGACATAGCTACTGGTAATTTTTTGCAAGCCAAAACCCAGACCCACGCCCAGGGCACCGCCAAATACTGACAACACGGTCAGGTCGATGCCAACCAGGGTCAGGCTGATGAGTATGGCCAACAGAATAAATACCGCCCTGCCCACACGTGACAGGACGACTTTCAAAGAGGTATGCGCATTCGGCAACTTCATCAAGCGCGTCTCTAGCGCGGCACTCGCCCACATGGCGACGACGAGAGTAATCACGACTGAAGCTATCGCTTGCAAGATGGTCAGTAGCGATACCTTGTTCTTACCTATAGGCAGGGAAATTTCATCCAAAGTGGTAAATAATTCCAGGCCCAGGCCGGTAAAATGCAAGACCACACCCAGCCAGACCAGACTGGCAAACAGTTTTTCAAAGACCGCGAGGAAGCTGCCTATGGAACCGTCACGGGCAAAGGTTTGCCGCACGACATAAAAGGCAAAGCGTATCAGTGCCAGCGAACCGATGATGGGGAATAGTAAAGACAGCAAATGCGTATGCTGCCATTTGCCTAAAATCATTTTAGCAATCAGGATAAAAATCATCGCCAGGGCTGGCGAGAGTACGCGGGTAAAACTTTCCACACCCAGCTTCACCACACCAGAATCAGTGTCCTTGGCAGGGAAGCTGCGCCTGAGTGCGCGAGACAGCAGCCAGGCCAGACTGAAACACAGGGCGACCACCCCTATTTGCCAGTAAAAATCAGACTGGCCTAAATCCTTCGATAAGTCAGACAATAAACTGGCAAGTAAAGGCGTACTCATGGAGCGTACTCAGAGGCAATGAAGTGGATGATTGAATTAAACTACGTCAGCGCGTGAATTAATCTTCTTCTGCTTCTGCAGCAACTGCTTCTGAAGCGACTTCTTCTGGCACAACTTTGGGTGGCGCTTTTTTACGTTCCATTATCGCGGCAAAGAAACCGTCAGTCTGATGCAGATGCGGGTAGAGCTTCAGATAGTCACCCATTTCCAGATCCACTTTTTGCTCGGCCAATACCTGTGAAGCAGGTACCAGTACATAGTCAGCATGTTCAGCCAGGAAAGCCTGGACGATGCCTTCATTTTCTTCATCGAGAATACTACAGGTTGCATACACCAAACGGCCACCCGGTTTGACCATGCGTGCAGCACTGGCCAGGATGGAGGCCTGCTTGACATTCAATTCGGCAACACCAACCAGAGTCTGACGCCATTTGACATCGGGATTACGGCGCAAGGTGCCCAGGCCACTACAAGGCGCATCGACCAATACGCGATCAAGCTTGCCTGCCAGACGTTTGATCTTGGCATCTTTTTCATGCGCGATGACGACCGGATGTACATTCGACAAACCACTACGCGCCATGCGTGGCTTCAGTTTGGCCAAACGTTTTTCAGAAATGTCGAAAGCATACAAACGGCCTGTGTTGCGCATCAATGCGCCCAGTGCCAAAGTCTTGCCACCGGCACCAGCGCAAAAATCAGCGACCATTTCACCGCGTTTGGCTCCCACCAGTTGGGCCAGCAACTGACTGCCTTCATCCTGTACTTCTATCGTGCCATCTTTAAATAAAGGCAAGTTCTGGATGGATGGCTTTTTGCGTACTCGCAAACCCGTGCTGGAATATGGTGTAGGTTCAGCGATGATAGGTGCTTGCGCCAATGTGGTGATGACAGTATCGCGATCACCCTTGATTGTGTTCACACGCAAATCCAGAGGTGCCGGGGTGTTCAGTGACATGGCCAGCGCCAGTGCGTCTTCTTCACCAAAGCGCTCCACCAGTTTTGTCCACAACCATTCTGGCAGATTGGCTTTCATCATCAAAGGCAGGTGCGTGCGGTCAATTTCCATGACGCGCTGCAGCCAGGCGGTTTCATCATCTGTCAAACCACCAAGTGCATCGACGCCAACTGCATCGGCCAGCCCCAGCAGACTAAGACGGCGCATAGGTGAACCTATGCCGGACTCAGAAAAATTGGTGTACACCGATTTATTGCGCAGCAAGCCGTAGACAGCCTCCGCAACCACGCCACGTTCACGTGAACCCAGACGTGGGTGATCACGGAAATAACGCGATAAAGTGCCATCTGCCGGGCCGGTAAAACGCAAAATCTCACGTAATACTTCTTCGGTATTGACGAGTATGGCTGGAGGTAATCTCATGCTGCTTCCTTCTAATATGCTGACGTGGTCCGGACGGACCAAATTACTGTGTAGTGTTGACTATTGTGTTGACTATTGTTCACGCAAAACCGCGCTAGCAGCCTTGCTGATGTTCACTAATTAATTTATTAATTACTGATATGAACACGATTACCGTCTATGCGCAATTTGCCTTCGACAAATTGCAATACGGCGCGTGGGTAAATCTGGTGCTCTTGCTCAAGTACCTTGTGCGACAGAGTGTCTTCGGTATCGTCGTAAAGCACAGGCACAACCGCTTGCGCGACGATGGGGCCATGATCGAGTTCAGCAGTGACAAAATGCACGGTCACACCATGCACTTTAACGCCCGCATCAATGGCCTGCTGATGCGTTGCCAAACCAACAAAGCTAGGTAACAGGGATGGATGGATATTCAACATCCTGCCCGCATAATGTTCGACAAAACCGGCAGTCAATATGCGCATGAAGCCAGCCAAAACGACCAGATCAGGGGAAAATTCATCTATTTTTGCCTGCAAAGCAGCATCAAATGCATCACGCGTTGCAAATTGCTTACTGACGACTACCGCAGTCGGTATGCCACGGCTGGCTGCATATTCCAAACCGCCCGCATCAGCGCGGTTACTGATAACAGCGGCGATTTGCGCAGGCCATTGCTGCTTTGCAGCAGCTTCAACGATGGCTTGCATATTGCTGCCACGACCAGAAATGAGGATAACAATCTTTTTCATGGCGGCATTGTACCGCTGACAGGGGCTTAGCCCCAAATAAAAATGCCAGCGATTACTTGCTGGCACCTATTATACAGGGTATAAAATGACTATTCAAAAGAGTAAAACACGCGGAAAGCGACTTTTCTGTCAGCCCAAAAATCGGCGGCGTCACGGAAAACGTCCAACAGCGTCTCGCGTGCTTCCTTGTCAAATTTTTGCGTATTTGGCAATTGTTCAAGCACGATCAAAAAACCTGGTTGCGGCCCGGCCTTGTAAATCATGTCAGTCAGGCAATCTGACAAGGCATCCAGATTACGGCACATGGGCTTGGGGAAGCCAAAAGACAAGGCAATCTTCCCCAACACCTGTTGCTTGGTCAGAGCCTCCAGGCAATAGGCATACAAGAAATGCTGCCCCAGTTTGGCTGCTTCAGCCTGTAAATCCGGAACACGGAAAGCACGTATGGATTGCACCACATTCGGCGCTACCGTTGCCAACAATTCCATTTCTCCCTCGGTTGCTGAGATCATATTTACTCTTTAATTCTGCGAAAACTCTCGTAGTGGTCTTCTGTGTAATAGTATTCACCCGAAGTCTGAGGGTCTGCTCCGGCAATGATACGACGCACGCCGCGATTACGGGCACGCGGTGTTTTCACCGTATATTCATGATAGTAACCACGCTTTTGCTTGGGTAGCCTGGATTCATAATTCCCGAACACGACACCATCCTTGTCATATGGAAATGGGCCACCCTGCTTGATGAGCTTCAGAGTTGTCTGTGCTTCTTTGGGTAATTCAGCAACGGTAACCTGGCCAAGACTATTGGTGTCTTTGGCGAAGCTGGTTGCAGCCAGCAAAGCAAGCGTCAGGAATACCAGCCATTTTTTAAAAAATGTTGGATTTATCATTATTTTGTCTATCCGCACATGCTTAAACAGGGCATAGAGTAACGGTTTGTCGATGATGAATCAACCATTGTTGCAGATGTTACAATATATTAATTCATGCGCCTGTCACATTTTTGACGAAAATACTTTGCGGCAATATGGTGCTGGAATCAGGCCGATCGCACAGGTGCCCGTACTGTTGTATCAACCCCAAAGAAGTGCAAGACATCATCTACCCTGGCGCGGGTATCACGTCGCCCTAGCGCAATCAATTCCTTGGTATAAGTGGACTCAAACAAGAGATAAGACGCCAGCGCAGAACCACGCGCCTCGGTAGCGCCTATGCCGCCCAGCATGGTGCGTACAGGCAAAGGCAGGCTGTTGGTATGACGACTGGCAATTTCATCGAGCCGCTCAGATGGTGCGATAACCAGCAGGTCCACTGGCCGCAAAGGTGTTTTTTCCAGCAATTCCGGCGGCAACATCGACAAGGTCTTGTTGATGCGCATCAGCCTTTCTATATCCACTGCCAGGCTATCAAGAAAAATGCTGGACAAGGCGTGACCGGCAATTTGCGCCAGGCTGGGGTAACGTGCAGTTTCAGTACTGACACTGGGTGGCTCAGTCAAACGGCCCGCGCCGACAATCAAGACCTTTTGCGCACCCAGATGGATGGCAGGCGATATCGGTGCCAGTTGACGCATGGAGCCGTCACCGCAATATTCCATACGCCCGCCCCAGTTCAATGGTACGGCAGGAAAAATAAAAGGGATGGCAGCAGATGCCAGCAAATGCTGGACGCCGATAAAATCACGCTGTGCCAGACGCTGGCTCCTGACCCAGGGCTCAATATCAGCCAGAGTCTGGTAAAAAGTCAGATGCTGACCCGCAGTATAAGAAGATGCCGTGACCGCCAGCGCATGCAGACTGCCATTGTTGAATGCAGCATCCAGGCTGCTCAGATCCAGCATGCGCGTCAGCAGCGCTTCCAGCGGAGAATTATCGAGCAGGGAATTTGGCGGTGCCTTGCGCCATTTGTTGAGCAACCAGCCAAACGACCACAACGTCAGCCAGCGCGCCCCACTACGCATGACTCCCAGCGAATCGGCCCGGTACACCTGCGCCGCTTCAAAATTTTCCCAAATATGCAGCATGCGCCCGACTGCATCAGCAAAATTATCAGCCCCGCACGCCAGCGAGGTAGCGTTAATCGCCCCCGCCGAAGTGCCGCAGATAATGCCAAAAGGATTGCTGGCAGGATGCCAGCCAGACTCCACCAGTATCGCCGAGATTTCATGAAGCACCCCAACCTGATAGGCCGCACGCGCCCCACCACCCGTCAAGATCAATCCTGTTCCAGCATTATTACTCGTTTGTGTAGGCATAAAAAAAGGGCAAATCCAGATTTGCCCTAGTGTAGTAGCCCCCTAGCAATTTGTCATGCTGCACGGCACAGTGAAAGAATCATGCTCTGCAAATACAACAGCAATTCCAGAAGCACAGCAGCTTTCTTATGTCAGATTACTAAAGTCGTGTGAAGCGTTGAGAAAGCGTAGCGAGCGGCGCAAGTTTGAGTTAAGAAGCGCAACCGTACTTTAGTACGGTGAGCATCGCAGGCTCAAAATTGCGTCGCGCAGTAGCTTTATCAACACTTCACTTGGGTTGCATGCGAATGGCCCCGTCCAGGCGGATGGTTTCCCCATTCAACATCACATTCTCAATAATCGCCTTGGCCAGATTCGCATACTCACCGGGCTTACCAAGACGCGGAGGAAACGGCACCATTTTACCCAAAGCATCCTGCACTTCTTGCGGCATGCCCAGCAACATCGGTGTTTCAAAAATGCCAGGTGCAATCGTCATGACGCGTATGCCGCTGCGTGACAAATCGCGTGCCATAGGCAGGGTCAGGCCAACTACAGCTGCCTTGGAAGAAGCATAGGCTGCCTGGCCAATCTGACCATCATAAGCAGCAACCGATGCTGTGTTGATGATGACGCCACGCTCACCATGCTCGGCTGCTTCAGTCTTGCCCATGGCATCTGCTGCCAGGCGGCACATATTGAAAGTGCCGATGAGATTAATGTTAACCACACGCTGGAACACATCCAGCGGATGCGGGCCATCTTTGCCAACTGTCTTGATGGCAGGAGCAACGCCGGCGCAATTTACCAGACCACGCAAGGTGCCCAGGGAAGCGGCGACCTCGACAACGGCTTTGCCATCGGCTTCGGAAGTCACATCACATTTGACAAACTTGCCACCCAGCTCAGCAGCGAGTACTTCACCAGCTTCTACCTGCACATCGGCCAGCACGACCTTGCCGCCATTAGCTACGATCATTCTTGCCGTAGCTGCGCCCAGACCGGAAGCGCCACCAGTAATAATAAATACATGATTTTGAATTTGCATGTTTGTCTCTCCAAGCTATTGTCAATGAGCACATTAATCGAATTGTGGGGATGGTACTTATTTGCATCCAATAGTTACATCCACGATTACGATTACGTTTACGTAAACGTCACATCCTCGTATTGTAGCGAATAATCTTCATCAGGCAAAAAATAAAAGAAGTGGTGGCGAAAATATCGCCACCACTTCTTCACTACCCAGCCAATGCAAGCTTAAGCTTATTTGCTGGCGGGTACTGCTTCTTGCATAGCTGGTGGCTCTGGCACTACCATAGGGGCAGATACTGGGGCAGAGGCAGACGCCGATGCCGGTGCCAATACAGGCGCCGACGCTGATGCAGATGCCGCCGGTGCTGCCGACTGTACTACCGGCATCGTTGGTGTGACATGCTTGGCTGCTTCATTGGTACCAACCGCAGGCAAGATAGGCACGAGCAACAAGGCGACAATATTGATGATTTTGATCAGGGGGTTAATAGCGGGGCCAGCAGTATCCTTGTATGGATCGCCAACAGTATCCCCTGTCACGGCAGCCTTGTGCGCTTCCGAACCCTTGCCACCAAAGTGACCATCTTCTATATATTTCTTGGCATTGTCCCAGGCACCACCACCGGTAGTCATGGAAATCGCCACGAACAAACCAGTCACGATAGTCCCCATCAACAAACCACCAAGCGCAGCTGGCCCCAGCACCATGCCAACCAGGATAGGCACGATGACAGGCAACAGCGAAGGAATAATCATTTCCTTGATGGCTGATGTTGTCAGCATATCGACAGCCTTGTCGTATTCAGGCTTGCCTGTACCATCCATGATGCCCTTGATTTCCTTGAACTGGCGGCGTACTTCCACCACCACGGCACCAGCTGCACGACCAACCGCTTCCATCGCCATGGCACCAAACAGGTAAGGAATCAAACCACCAATAAACAGACCGACGATGACTTGCGGATTGGACAAATCAAACGAAGTGCTCTTGCCGACAGAATCAAGCGCGTGGGTGTAATCGGCAAACAGCACCAGTGCTGCCAGACCGGCAGAGCCAATTGCATAACCCTTGGTGACAGCCTTGGTAGTGTTGCCAACTGCATCCAGCGGATCAGTAATCGCACGCACCGATGCTGGCATTTCAGACATTTCTGCAATACCGCCAGCATTGTCAGTAATTGGGCCATAGGCATCGAGTGCCACGATGATACCCGCCATCGATAACATGGAAGTTGCTGCAATCGCGATGCCATACAAACCAGCAAGGTTGTAGGAAACCAGTATCGAAGCACACACAGCCAGCACTGGCCATGCAGTCGACTTCATCGACACACCCAGGCCGGCAATGATATTGGTACCGTGACCAGTAGTCGATGCCTCAGCCACATGCTGTACCGGTTTAAAGTCTGTGCCTGTGTAATATTCAGTGATGTATACCATCAGGCCAGTGAGCACGATACCCACCAATGACGAGCCCATCATCTTCATGCGCATGGCTTCGTCAGGCCAGACTTGCCATGTCACGATGGCAAAACCAACCAATGACAAACCGGCAGCCCACCACAAACCTGTGTACAGGGCAGACATGATTTTCTTGCCGGGCTTCGCCTTCACCATGGAGCAGCCAACGATGGAAGCCAGGATGGAAACAGCACCGAGCAATAAAGGATAAACAATCGCTTCAGTGACATTGGTGGTAATTACCAGCGCGCCCAGCAACATGGTGGCGATCAGGGTCACGACATAGGTTTCAAACAAGTCAGCGGCCATACCAGCGCAATCGCCAACATTGTCGCCGACATTATCAGCAATCACGGCAGGGTTACGCGGGTCATCTTCAGGGATACCAGCTTCGACCTTACCGACCAGATCGGCACCAACGTCAGCACCCTTGGTAAAGATACCGCCGCCAAGCCGCGCGAAGATGGAAATCAGTGAGGCACCAAAGGCAAGGCCTATGAGGGGCTTGATGACATCATGCTGTGTCAGCGTGCCGCCTGCGGCATTGCACACCAATACCCAATAAAAGATAGTCACGCCCAGCAAACCAAGGCCGACCACCAGCATGCCGGTGATGGCACCGCCACGGAAAGCGACATCAAGTGCTTCATTCATGCCCTTGGTTGCTGCCTGTGCAGTCCTGACATTGGCCCTGACCGAGACATTCATACCGATGAAGCCGCAAGCTCCCGACAAAACCGCACCGATCAGGAAACCGATAGCAGTAATCAGGCCCAGGCCTGGTATGGCGGCAACGGCAATGAACAACACCACGCCGACGATGGCGATGGTGCGGTATTGTCGCGCCAGATAGGCGGCTGCGCCCTGTTGAATAGCAGTAGCTATTTCCTGCATACGTGCGTTACCGGCATCCTGTTTCAAGATCCAGCTACGCGATATCAAACCATATAGTACGGCGATGACGCCACATGCGATGACAAACCAAAGACTTGCTGCCATGTTGACTCCTCCAATGTTATAGGCATGCTGGCCTTGTGGGCGCATGCATTTTTTTAACGACAAAGTGAAACAACGACAATTCTTCATTTTCCAGACTTTGGTACCAGACTGCTTTGTACCAAATGACAAAAATGAATCCTGCACACTGCGAAACTTTTACGTAGCCCATATTTTTGGAGAAATCTGGCTGGGGCTTAGCCGTACTTAGCGATAAAAAAAGCGGACATTGCAGTCCGCTTTTTTTCTTACTTATTCAGCCAGCGCCGCAAATGCGCTGTCGCGGATGGACTCTACCGGTCCGACACCAGCGATCTTGCGATATTTCGGCGCTCCTGGTTTGCCAGACTTTGCCCAATCACCATAGTAAGACAACAGGATTTCGGTTTGCTCGTGATAGACGGACAAACGCTTCTTGACGGTTTCTTCCTTGTCGTCAGGGCGTTGCACCAGGTCTTCACCAGTCACATCATCCTTGCCTTCAACTTTTGGCGGATTGAATTTGACATGGTAAGTACGGCCAGAACCTGGGTGAACACGGCGGCCACTCATACGGTCAATGATCGCTTCGTCAGGTACATTGATTTCCAGTACATAGTCTATCGTCACGCCAGCATCTTTCATCGCATCTGCTTGTGGCGTGGTGCGTGGAAAACCGTCGAACAGATAACCATTAGCGCAATCAGGCTGTGTCAGCCGGTCTTTGACCAGACCGATGATGATGTCATCAGATACCAGTCCACCAGTGTCCATGACCTTTTTTGCTTCCAGACCCAAAGACGTGCCAGCAGCAATTGCAGCACGCAACATATCACCAGTAGAGATTTGCGGGATATTGTATTTTTCTTTGATGTAATTGGCTTGTGTACCCTTGCCGGCTCCCGGCGCTCCCAACAAAATAAGACGCATGTTAAATTTCCTAAGACGAGTTTGAATTTTTTGTGCTTGTATTATCAAAACATGACAGCCAGTGGTTTCATGGCAGGCACGGCTCTTTTTTTGCTTTTCTTATTTAGCTTGATAACACAGTTTCTTTTCACGAAACTTACCACAATTTTCGTAATTCTTGATGCTTTGCCACGAAAACTTGGGGTTTTGCCCGTTTTTTTATTTCTTATCCATAAAAAACTGCCGGACACGTTCCAGATCTTCTGCCGTATCCACCCCTGGCGCGGGGCTGGAATCGGTCACATGAACCGCGATGGCATAGCCATTCCACAATACCCGCAACTGTTCCAGCGCCTCAATTTGTTCCAAGGGAGAAACAGCAAGTTGCGGATATTTTTTTAAAAAATCGTTGCGGTAGGCATACAAACCGATATGACGCAAAGGTGCATAAGCGGGCGGAAACTGCTCGCGACTGAGAGCAAATCCATCCCTATGCCAGGGTATGGTAGCCCGTGAAAAATACAGGGCGCGGCCATGCTTGTCCAATACCACCTTGACGACATTCGGGTTAAAACCATCTTCTACCGCATGGATGGGATGGGCAGCCGTCGCCATGGGCACATCAGCATTCACCAGTGCTGCCGTTGCTGCGATCAGCGCTGGATCTATCAATGGTTCATCACCCTGCACATTGACGACAACTGCGTCATCAGCGAGGTTCATGCTGGCGGCGACTTCGGCTATGCGGTCAGTGCCTGATGGATGGTCTGCCCGCGTCATGCATACCGGCACGCCATGTGCATTACAAGCTGCGACGATATCGGCATGATCGGTGGCCACCATAATGGCACTGGCGCCAGACAACAATGCCTGTTCAGCCGTGCGCACTACCATAGGCTTGCCACCTATGTCTGCCAGCGGTTTATTGGCCAAACGGCTGGAGGCCAGCCGGGCCGGGATAATGGCGATAAAACTCATAAAACTCAAGCCTTGGGTCTGGCGTCAATTTCTTCATTGGTCAACGCGCGCGCCTGATCTGCCCACATGATAGGGATATCATCGCGTATCGGGTAAGCCAGTTTATCGCCATAGCAAATCAATTCCTGATTGGCTTTTTGATAGACCAATTGTCCTTTGCACAAAGGGCAAACCAACACATCAAGCAGACGTGCGTCCATGTTTTTTCTCCGAAATCATTTGTATCAGGGATGCGGCAAATGCTGCATCAAGTTGAGCCTCAACTGGCACCACCCAGATGCGGGCATCGTCCAGTAAAGCCGGGATTTGCCTACATTTTACTGCATCCTTTTCAGTAATCAGGATGCAATCAGCATCGGTGCCCTCAAAACTCTTCGCATCAAAGGCATGATGATCAGGAAAAGCCCTGGCCTGGCATTGCAAACCCTGCATCGCCAGCATATTGAAAAATCGTTGTGGATTACCTATGCCAGCGGCTGCCAACAGGCGCTGCCCTGCGAATTCGACGAATGACCGGCGCTGTCCATCATCATTTAAACGATACGCCTGACCTGCTTGCAGCTGCATACGTACGGTATCCGCAGGCATCATGCCTGGCAATGCCCCATCCGGCCCTGGCAGATTACAGATAGTAAAGTCACGCCGTCTTTCCACAGGTTCCCGCAAAGGCCCCGCTGGCAAGAGCCAGCCATTGCCAGCGCCGCGCTGGTCAAACAAAATCAGTTCAACATCACGCCCCAAGGCGTAATGCTGCAAACCATCGTCAGCAATAATAATATCCACTTGCGGATTGGCTGCCAGCACACAACGCGCCACTGCGACACGATCACGTCCCACAGCTACCGGGCATTGTGCCCTGGCAGCAATCAATACTGGCTCATCACCAACCTGCTGCGCTTGCGAAGCAGCATCCAGCAGGATCACGCTCTCGGCGTGCACGCCATACCCACGCGAGATGACAGCTGGATGCCAGCCCGCCTGCTTTAATTGCTGCACCAGCCAGATGACCAGAGGTGTCTTGCCAGTACCGCCGATAAAAATATTGCCGACCACAACCACAGGCACTGGCAATTTTGTTTGTGCTTTATAACCCATCACAAACAAACCAAAACGGAAAGTGACGATGAGCTGGAATAGCTTTGACACAGGCCACAACAGACAAGCCAGCAGCCCGCGCTTTTGCCAGGTATTCAACAAGACTTTTTCCAGTACTGCCCGCATGTCACTCACTTCTAGTTTTCTTGCAGTTCTCTAAAAAAGAAACCGGGGAGTTATGCACTCCCCGGCTTATATGCTACCCCGAAATTATTATTAAAACCTGGGGTAGTTTCTATCCTTACTTCGCAGTAGCCTGGGCAGCAAACGTGACCTTGGCCATGCCTGCAATACGTGCGGCTTCCAGCACATCGATCACAGACTGGTGACTAGTCGCACGGTCTGCATTGATGATGATCACAGGGTCAGGCTGGGTACCGGTCTTGCCAGCTTCCAGCGCTGCTGCCGCTTTTTTCAAGTCTTCAGCCAGCGTCAGGGTATCAAGGAAAGACACGGCCTGGCTATTGATCTTGTAGCGGCCCTGGGCATCAATACCGATATCTATCTGATTCGGCTTGTCCTGGGCTTTTTCTGCATCTGCAGTCGGCAAGGTGATTTGCAATTCGGTGAAACGGCTATACGTCGTCGTCACCATCAGGAAAATCAGGATCACCAGCAAGACGTCGATAAACGGGATCAGGTTGATCTCTGGCTCTTCCCTGCCCCTTCCTTTACGAAAATTCATGACTACTTCCTGGCGCTGTGGACAACATCAACAAACTTGATTGCCTGTTGCTCCATATCGACGACGATGCTATCTACCAAAGCGCGGAAATGACGCCAGAACACCATCGCAGGCATGGCAATCATCAAACCAAAGCCAGTGTTATACAAAGCAACAGAAATACCATGCGCCAGTTGCGCAGGGTTGGCACCCGTCGCATTTTGCGAACCGAAAATTTCTATCATACCGACGACAGTACCAAACAAGCCCATCAAAGGTGCCAGTGAAGCGATCGTGCCCAGTGTCGTCAGGAAACGCTCCAGCTCATGGGCAACAGCACTGCCTGCCTCTTCTATCGATTCTTTCATGACTTCACGCGGCGCATTCACATTGCGCAAACCCGCTGCCAGCACTTTACCCAAAGGTGAATTACCTGCCAGTTGCTCTATGACTTCTGGCTTGACCTTGCCTGCCTGATAGACACGTATGACCTCGTCAACCAGGGTAGGTGGCAAGATACGGCTACGGCGCAAAGAAAGACTGCGTTCTATGATTAATGTCAGCGCAATAACTGAGGCAATCAGCAACAAATAAATTGGCCAGCCTGCGGCTTGAATGATGGCGAACAAAATAACTCCTTGAAGGTTCCTAAATCCAAGCCCGCAATGTAGCGCGTTGTCTGCCTGTGGGCAAGAGCGCAACGCAAAAAACTCGGTACAAAATGTTTCAAAGCATCATTTTCAGCAAAAGCACAAAGTTTGCACGAGGTTTGCCCGGGGTTTGCCCGAAGCTTGCATAAATCATAGCAATTCAGGATATCCACTGTTTTACACAAAATCTGTGTGCAAGCTTGTGGATAAGTCCACTGAATCTTGCTAAGCCCATGATTTATTTCATTTTTTCAGCCCTGCCAAAGATTTAAGCACATTCATTTTGTGGATAAAACAGCATTTTTCTCATTTTCGCCCCGTCTTTTCTACACATAATTTGTGGACAAGTATGTGCAAAAGTCTTGCACATAATGACAAGTGACTGATTTAAAAGCAAATTATTGCACTGCCAATATTTTAGGCAAGTCGGTAATTTCAGCCATTTTTGCACAATATTTAATCAAAAAAATTTAACCAGGAACAAGCCAGTTGTTTTACACAAAATATGTGGACAAGATTGTGCATTACTGTAAAGAAACACCATAAGTCACTGATTTATATACGATATGCAAGACTGCCAGAAAAACAGGCAAACGGCCATTTTAATGAGAAAATATGCTATTCCAACACAATAATTAACTTTAATACAAGTTTTCACCAGGATAAAATTACGCGAATCAGGCTTTTGCACAAAATATGTGGACAACTATGTGAAAAACTATGGGGCTTGTAACTAAGCAATTGATTTTATTACTTATTTTAATCGCGCCTAAAAAAGTGGCAAACTCTGCTTATTCACAAGCAAGTTTCAAATTTTGCTTTTTTGATCACTTATTCTCTGAATAAACGCTTATTCTGCACAAAATATGTGGACAAGCTTGTGTAAAAGCGCAGGGAAAGAAGATAAGTACTTGATTTTAATAAAGATTACTATCGTGCCAATATTTTAGGCAAACTGGCATACTTCACCATAAACAAAGTTTTCAACAGCTTAATCACAATTTCTGTGGATAAGTTTGTGTACAAGCTGCCTGATATACTGCAATGTCCTTGATTTGAAAGAGAATTTTCATTTTGCCTCATTCTTTTGCAGATTGATTTTTATTAAAAATCAAAGACTTAGATAGTAAACTTTCATTTCTTTTGACATCTCAGAGGCAAAATGACATGCTGATGACCAAACCACGCTTCTGTGGACAGATTTTCCCCTGCCAAGCTTTATGAATGCTGAATCGCCTTACGCAAAGCCAGTAAACACGCCGTCCGTGATGACAGTTACGGCGCTCAATCAGGCCGTTGCTCAACTTTTGGAACGCAACCTGCCATTGACATGGGTTTCTGGCGAGATTTCCAACTTTACCCGCGCCGCTTCTGGACATTGGTATTTCACTTTAAAAGATAGTGGTGCCCAAGTCAGATCCGTGATGTTCCGCGGCCGTGCCCAATATGCCGACTTCCAGCCCAAAGAGGGCGACAAGGTAGAAGTACGGGCACTGGTCACTTTGTATGCGCCACGCGGCGATTATCAGTTAAGTGTAGAAGCCATACGCCGCGCTGGTGTCGGCAATTTATATGAAGCATTCTTGCGGCTGAAGGCGCAATTGACGCAGGAAGGCTTGTTTGATCCTGAGCGCAAGCGCCCCCTGCCCGCCTTTGTCAAAACCATAGGCATAGTCACCAGCCCGCAGGCGGCCGCCCTGCGCGACATTCTGATCGCCCTGCACAGGCGTGCGCCACACGTCAACGTCATCCTCTACCCGACTCCGGTACAGGGTGAAGGCGCAGGTATGAAGATAGCCCAGGCCATCGCCTCTGCTGCTGCCCGCGAAGAATGTGATGTCTTGCTGGTCTGCCGTGGGGGTGGCAGCATGGAAGACCTGTGGGCCTTCAATGAAGAAGTCGTGGCCCGTACCATCGTCAATTGCCCCATGCCTGTGATTGCCGGCATAGGCCATGAAACTGACTTTACCATCGCCGATTTTGCCGCCGACCTGCGCGCAGCCACACCGACAGCAGCGGCAGAACTGGCAGCCACACCCAGGGATGCCTGGGTGCAGCTATTACAGCGCCAGGCACAGATACTCAGCCGTTGCATGCACAGGCAACTGGATGACCAGGCCCAGACCCTGGACTGGCAAAGCCGTCGCCTGCTCAGCCCCAAGACCGCCATCACAGCCAGACGCCTGCAACTGGCAAACCTGGCCCGTAACCTCAGCCACAGTGCCAGCCTGCCTTTGCGCCAGGCCAGACATGCGCTGAGCCAATTGACACAAAGCTGGCAGGCGCATAAGCCAGACCTGGGCAGGCCCAGGCTGCTGTTGACGGATATGCAAAGACGCCTGCAGCAAGCGGCCAGACACAGCCGTGAAGGCCAACAGCAACAGTTGTCTGCCTTGCGTAGCCAACTGGAGCTGCTCAACCCACAACGTACGCTGGAACGTGGCTACGCCATCCTCAGCGACCATAAAGGCAAGGCTTTGCGCAACACGGCTGAGCTCAAGCCACAATCGCTGTTGCAAGTCAGGCTGGCATCAGGCACCGCTGAAGTTGGCATCAGCAGTGTGCAAACCAAACTCGACTAATCCATACTCTCAATAAAACAACTTCGTCTTACAGTCATCATTTTGCGCATATACATGTAATTACTGTGAATTTGTATAAGCCTGCGTGCAAGCTTTTGTACAAAAGCTTACAATGCTGGTCTGGCTTTTCCGGATTGCCGGAAATGATAAACTCACGATAAAAGGACGCGATATGGAACATACCTTACCGGCACTGCCTTATGCACTGGATGCTTTGGCTCCACATATCTCCCAGGAGACTCTGGAATATCACTATGGCAAGCATCATCAAACCTATGTGACCAATCTGAACAACCTGATCAAGGGTACAGAATTTGAAAACTCCACACTGGAAGAAATCGTCAAGAAATCTTCTGGCGGCATTTTCAATAACTCCGCACAGATCTGGAACCACACTTTCTACTGGAATGGCCTGAAACCTAATGGCGGCGGCGCACCTAGCGGCAAACTGGCAGATGCCATCAATGCCAAATGGGGTTCTTTCGATGCATTCAAGGAAGCCTTCACCAAATCTTGCGTAGGCAATTTCGGTTCTTCCTGGACATGGCTGGTCAAAAAAGCCGACGGCACACTGGATATCGTCAACACATCCAATGCAGCTACTCCACTGACTACAGCAGACACAGCTTTGCTGACTTGCGATCTGTGGGAACACGCTTACTACATCGACTACCGCAATGCACGTCCAAAATACCTGGAAGCATTCTGGGCACTGGTCAACTGGGAATTTGTAACAGCAAACCTGGGCTGAGCCAGCTTGTCGTGATGCCAGCCGCATCATGACATATACATCACAGATGAAAAAAAACCTGCGCATGCATCAGCACCGCAGGTTTTTTTTCATCCATCATTCAAGTTGTTTATGCGAAGATCATGGCTCAAACGAGCGCCAGGAACTTTCCCCTATGCTCTATCGCCTTACTCTTTGAACAGCATGCAAACCAAAGCCTCTCATCTATTACGCTTTCTTCCCGCCATCTTCATTTTCATCTGGGCATCCGGTTATGTCGTCGCTAAATACGGCCTGCCTTATGCCGAACCGCTGACGTTTTTATGTCTGCGTTATCTGGGCGTGATCATCTTCATGCTGATACTGGCGCTGACCATGCGTGCGCCCTGGCCTGAGCGCCGCTTCTGGCTGCCGATAGCCATCGCAGGCATCATGATGCAGGCCATGTACCTCGGCGGTATCTGGTGCGCGGTCAAACTGGGCATGCCAGCTGGCGTCGCCGCATTGATCGCCAACACCCAACCCATCTTTACTGCATTTCTTGGCCCCATCATTGGTGAACGCATCTATGGCAAACAATGGGCAGGACTGGCATTGGGCATTTGCGGTGTGGCACTGGTGGTCGCCAATAAAATCTCTGTCATAGGCCTGTCCGTCAGTAGCGTGGCGCTGGCCGTCATGGCATTGACAGCCATGACCATAGGCACGCTATACCAGAAAAAGACCTGCCCCAGCTTTGATGTCAGAACAGGGCAAGTCATACAGTTTGTAGCTTCATTACTGGTGACATTGCCATTTGCGCTGGCTCTGGAAACCCAGACCATTATCTGGACACCACAGTTTTTTGCTGCCATGGCCTGGTCGGTATTTGTCTTGTCTGGCGTCGGTATCTCGGTGCTGTTCATCATGATACGGCATGGTGAAGCGACCAAGGTCACCAGCTACATGTACCTGGTACCCGCAGTCACAGCGGCCATGGCCTGGCTGATGTTTGGTGAAAAGCTGACGATGACGGCCATACTGGGCATGGTGATTGCGCTGGCGGGTGTGGCGCTGGTGGTGAGGCCAGCAAGATAAAAATGGAATTGATTGGAATTGCCGCCTTTACCTCAATTCCAATCAGCAATGTATCATTCTGCCTCTCGCCATCGACGCAAGCGTATTGTCATGTAAAACATAAGCGTTGCCGCCAGCACACCCCACCATATTTGCGGGCTAGACAACGTATTCCAGGAGATGGAGAGAACGGCACCAAAGTCCACACCGTTCGTACCCGGCCGAAATGCTGTTTCGTATGGGATATGCTCAAAATGTACCCAGGATCCTGGCACAATTCCCCCCAATCCCCGTCCCACAATGAGATCTGCAAACCACGATACATCAAGACTTTGGAATTGAATCGTCTGCGCCATGGTCAATAAGAGCAGCGACATCAGAGGTACACCGATTGCCCATAAGAAAACCTTGGAGCGTGCCCAACTTGAAACCAGCAATAGCCATCCTAAGCTAGGTAAAGCCCATAATACATACACAGGTAACATCCCAAAAACTTGCAAGGGTGAGAGATATAATGTTTTATTCAATAGCAAATCCTTGAACAAATAGACGTCTTGTGTTGCCAATCCAATGCTGACTATCACCATCATGATAAAAGACATGGCCGTACCAATGAGCAGAAAAATAACCGGCACAACTACGCAGGCGGTCAACAATTTAGACAACACAGTTTCCACATCCGACACTGGTAAAGATTTCCAGAAAAGAATACTGCGGTCTCGCCTGTCATCGTAAAGGCAGCCCAAGCAGTAAAAGAAAATAATAAAGGCCATCACTGCCAATATCGGGCCGGTAAACATCATATAGACACGTGCTAGTACATCACCAACTAAGGCAGTATGGTCTCTCATTGACGCAATGCGCGCAAAATGTCGTTCCTTCAACAAGGTTTTCCCGAATATCACTGGCAATACAAACACAAGTAACATTGCTGAAGCCGATGCCAGTGGCGTCCACAGGAACATGCCTTTATGCTCCCAGAATTCTCGTCGCAATAAGTAAATCATGGTTTTCATTTAGCAGTTCCTTTCATACTTGCGGCAAACAGATCCGCCAATCCCGGAATTCTTGTTTCGCCAAGCGAGGCTAATGTCTCTCGGTCAACGCCATCAAAGGTCAAGATCGTTTGTCCAAAAACTGCTCGTTGATCTATGGGATGTAAAGATTTGGCTTCTTCCATATTTTCCGGCTTGACCATGACCTCAATAAATCGGTCAATCATTTGTTGCGTGCTGGTTTCCAGAACGATCCGTCCTTCATTAATAAAAATGACGTCACTCAGGATGTGCTCTACTTCTTCTACCTGGTGTGTAGTAATGATGATGGTTTTGTTTTCGTCGAAATAATCTTCAAGCAAGTTTTGATAAAACTGTTTGCGATACAAAATATCAAGGCCCAAAGTCGGTTCATCCAGGACCAGCAATTTGGCATCAATTGCCATGATGAGCGCTAAATGCAATTGCGCCACCATACCTTTCGACATAGCCTTGACTTTCATATCCGGACTCAACTTGGTGTTGGCAATATAATGTTCAGCCTTGGCACGATTAAACTTGGGGTGTACACCCTCAACAAACGAAATTGCCTCTTTCACTTTCAGCCATCTAGGCAAAATCGCTACATCCGCGATAAAACAGACATCAGCCATGAGCGCATCGCGTTGGGTACGCGGATCTAATCCAAATACCGTCAATTCGCCATCAAAATTATTCAAACCCAGTATCGCCTTGAGCGCCGTGGTTTTACCCGATCCATTGGGCCCGATCAAGCCGACAATACGTCCGGCAGGAATATCAAAATTCAATGAATCCAATACAGTTTGCTTACCGTAGCGTTTGCTGAGACCACGTGCAGAAATAATCACTGTCATTGCTGTGCCCCCTTTAACAAATTCACTGACAAGCCCGGTAATTGCTCCACATCCAAACCCAGCCTGCGTATGCGCTCCAGCATGGCTGGCCATTCTTCTTCAATGAAACGCTGGCGCTCATTGGCCAGCAATTTATCGAGCGCTGCTTCGGTCATATACATGCCCACCCCTCTTCGTTTTTCGACCAGTTCTTCATCTACCAATTCCTGATAGGCTTTTAAGACGGTAATCGGATTGAGCTGATACTCTGCGGCCACCTGCCTTACCGAGGGCAAGGCATCCCCTGGCCTCAACAAGCCATCCAGCATCATGCCAAGCACCCGCTGTTTCAATTGCCGGTAAATCGGCGTCTGATCATTCCAGTTAACACTCATGCTTGCACCTTCCTGTGAATACCTGGGACAGCGAGCTTGATACTTCTGCAGCGCCATCTCACAAGTAAATTAGTGTTGTAGTTAACTATAACACTAACTCAATATGCTTTGTGTAAGTTTTTTTGTCGGTACATGACAAGAAAAATTCTGCATGGCACACTTGTCAATCTTTCCTCTCCTGTACGGATAGCACTCATGCATCGCCTGATCTCTTCTTTTTACCTGCTCGCTTTCATGTTTACCACTACAGCGGCATTGGCCGATTGTGATGAACCTACCAAACAAGAATTAAAGTCTGTGAAATCTGCTGGCTGGAAGCTGGACGATGATGGCAAGCGGCAAAGCCTGGCACTCTCTGCGGCTGATTGCCTTGGGTTGCCAGATACAGAATTGCGAGATGAACTGGCGTTTGAGGGCCTGTCTGCCTGGATGCGCGCCGAGAAACTGAGCGTACCGACGCTGACAAATTTGCGCGTAAAAATGCTGAATGCCGTACAGGCACCGGCGGCAGAAACAAGCAGTTTCCTGCGGCCATTTGCGATTTTGACGCTGGCTGAGCTGGTGCGGGTAGACAGGAAAAAACCTTATCTAAGTACAGAAGAGAGAATCGATATCGTCAATGCAGGCAGCCATTACCTGACGAATCTGCGAGACTATCGCGGCTTTGATGCTAAAGATGGCTGGCGTCACGGCATAGCCCATAGTGCAGACCTGATGCTGCAACTGGCAATGAACCCGGCCATAGATAAACCCCAGCATGAAACCATGCTGGCTGCCATCGCATCGCAGATCGCGCCTTCCACGCATTTCTATCAATATGGCGAGGGAGTCAGGTTGATGACAGCCGTGTTTTACCTGGCAAGAACACCGAGTTTCAACAAGCGCGACTGGGATCTGTGGTTCAACAAACTCATGGACAACAGCATACAACCTGGCCCTTATACACAGGCCAGGTTGGCGCAAAGACATAATGTCAGTGCTTTTTTACTGCCGTTATATTTTTCAGTCAGGGAGAGCACCGAACCCGCCCTGAAGGAAAATCTCTTGCCCGCTTTGAGGGAAGCCCTGCGCAAAGTCAATTGATACTAGTGAACTGTAACAGTGAAAATCGGAGTGCCTGCCATGTGCGCGACGATCATGGCTGCGTTGCAAATACTCGCGATAGCCCCACTATCGCTGCGTTTTTCGTCTTGCCCTGATGCTCCGGACACATGTCCTTCACTCTCGATTTCACTGTTACAGTCCACTAGCCACTCACGACAAAGCATGGAGCGCAGCACTGCGCGCATGAATGGCTGTAGTATCAAACAAGGGCACACCGGCATCATCCTGACCTACCAGCAGGCTGATCTCGGTACAACCGAGAATTATTGCCTGTGCCCCACTCTCTTTCAGGCTGGCCATGATGCGGCGGTAGTGCTGGCGTGATACAGGGTTGATCTTGCCCAGGCAAAGTTCTTCATAAATAACCTGATGAATAATGTCGCGGTCTGCCAGCTCGGGCACCAACACTTGCAAACCATGTTTGCTGTGCAAACGCTCGCGGTAAAAATCCTGTTCCATGGTAAAGCGCGTACCGAGCAAACCTATCTTGCTATAACCCGCATCCTTGATAGCTTGCGCAGTAGGGTCGGCGATATGAAACATGGGTATTGCTACCGCAGCTTCAATGACGTGTGCCAGCTTGTGCATGGTGTTCGTACACAGGACCAGAAAATCTGCGCCCGCCAACTCCAGTGAGCGCGCTGCTTGTGCCATGATGACACCAGCAGCATCCCAGTTACCGGCACGTTGCAGTTTTTCTACTTCATGAAAATCGACGCTATACAGTATGATTTTTGCAGAATGCAAGCCACCCAGTTTTTCCTTGATGGTTTCATTAATTTGCTTGTAATAAGGTATCGTTGATTCCCAACTCATGCCGCCTATCAGGCCTATGGTTTTCATTGCAACTCCGTCTGTGAATTAAAGGCCAGTGCACTAGCCAAGTGATTGATTGCCTCTATAATAAGAGGACAGCATTTTCCAGGCTATCAAGAAATTTCAGCAGAGAGCTTTTGTTATGAGCATGGATACCATCGACATCAAGTGGGCAAGACTGGAATTATTACCAGCCACGCCCTATACCATCAATGGTGCATCGTCCCATACCAGCCTGGGCTTGGCATTTGCACGTCAGACGGGAGTGCATGCGATAGGCAGTGATATCCGTCACGACTTTGATGCCTGGCCAGGCGACTTTGCCATTAGTACTGCTGGCTTGCCGATGTTTTCAGAATCTGCGCATGGCGGTGAATACCTGCTCATGCACATCAGCGATCCTGATCTGTTGGCAGGCATGCGTGCATCATCGCCGAGACAGATATTCCATGGCGACAAACAGGCAGTCATGCTGGCCTGGCAACTGCGCAGCCTGCTCATACAAAAAGATAAAGATGCACTGCTTCTGCAAGAAAAAGCAGGCATGTTTTTGCAACGAGGCTTAGCACTCGCCAATAAAAAATCAAGCAAGACAATAACATCCAGCCAATATGCACAAGACAAAGTTTTGCATGGCCGCATACTGGATTACATAGAAGATCAACTCGACACCACATTGAATCTGGAAGAACTGGCAACAATGGCAAATATGCCACTGCTGCGTTTCTTACGCAGCTTTGCCCACGCTACTGGCACCACACCGCATGCCTACATTACCGAACGCCGCCTGCAAAGGGCGAGGCAACTATTGAAGTATAGCAATTTGTCGCTAGCCACAATTGCGGCTGAGTGCGGGTTTAATCATCAGTCGCATTTAGGGGCGGTGTTAAAAGAAAATTTTTTGATTACCCCAATAAAATACAGAAAGATTTGCATTGAAGTGTGAGATTTAAGATTTTGAAATTGTCAACTTAATCTGATACAAAAGTTTCTCACGCCGCCGACGAAAACTAATGCTATTTGATAGATTTTTGCTTAATAGAAAGCTTTCACTATAAAGAGCGATATTTATCAAATTAAAGACAATTCAATACTGTTAATAAATTGATCCAATGTTGGAGCATTAGGCCTTACATTTACATATATTTCAGTCATGTCAATTGCATCGATAGTACGCACTCTATGCTTAGCTTTTTTTGTATAGCTTTTCCCCCATGCCTTATAAATTGCATGCAATGTCTGAGCAGGATTAGGCCATTGATGGCCTTGAACGCCAACAATATCAAACCCTCTATTTACAATTTCAGAAACTGTCATTGTCGAATCAATTTGTTCATAATGAGTACGTTCATCTATAAACCAAGCTTCTATTTCCATTTCAGCTAAATGAATATCGATTGGCGTACTACCACATGGTAAGCCTGCAGTCAGCACTGCCCTGAGGTTTGAAAGATCGGTATGCGTAAACGGGAAAACATCTCGAAGTCCAATGATCTTGGAATATCCATTTGTCGAGAGAGAGTTGTATTGATCCCTTATTTGCGATTTAACCTGATTATCAGTGCAACAGTTAACGATTAACACATAAAATTCGTTATTAGGATCTTGAGATTTCATTCCCTTTGCCTGAAGAATACCTTGAAATTGTTCTTGTAATTCAAACGTCACTCCTCGTAGTCCAGCAATTTCAGTAACAAGTCGAATAGTGAACTCTTGCTCCGTATAGCCTTCAACAAAGATTGCGATTTTTTTTGTCATTTTTTTAATCAAAAACGTCTGCGGTGAAAAAATCGAAATTATTTAACCCCATATACTTGAATTCCTCGAAATGTTTTATTGAATTTCTTTCAGAATAAGAACGAACATCCCGCCCTGTACGTTTGAGAATTGTCCAATATTTAAGAGGTACACTGTTCATCACAAACCGATCATTACTTGTCATCAGTAATTGCATAGATGTACCTTCTATTCGATGTATCAGTAACTCGATTAAAGACCTTGACCTTTCGAAGTCCAAACCTTCGCCAATATCATCTAACAATAAAGTTCCAGAACGATTTGAAAAAATTGACCAATTTAAATTAATAATTAATGCTAACGCTCGAAACATTCCAACAGACATTCCCATCTGATAGTTACGGAATTGCAAATCTTCTTCAGTCGTGAACAGTCCAACCAATTCCAATCCTAATGGATTACTTCCAGGTATCGGTAAATTGCCAACGCCAACATCCGTCAATTTATAACCGATTTCGCGCATATCATTAAGAATTGCATGATCAAAATCGTCACCAAACTTCTCGTATGCAATCACATAGGTGCGCATCACATTCGCAGGATCATCTTCTTGCTGTTTTTCTTGATCTTCTATTGGTTGAGTTGCATCTTTAAGAGTAATAGCACTATTTCTTCCAAATTCGCTACCGAATTGATATATCACTACAGACTTGGCCCATTTATTGAGGCTAATTAAGTACGGGTGCTGTAATGTATCTCGATATTGCTGAACAGCAATTGAACTTACTTCAAGCTTAAATGAAATGTTCCTGTTCTCAGCCTCATAGAATATTTTCCCTTCTCCTTTTGAATTACGAGATAGTTTTTCTACTCCATTTACCGTCAAATACTCAGACTTCACGCAATTATTTTTAAATTCAATAACGTATCTATACTCATCTTCACCTACTAGAATCTCGCCATCATACGTAGCATTTGTATAGGGAGTATTTTGTTTTCCATTAATCAAATTAGCATAGCCACTGATCAAATTTAGAAGCCGGCTTTTCCCAGTTGAATTTTTACCAACAATTAAATTCACTTCTCGAAAATCTGTTTCGCCTAATGTCCATTCATTCGGCAATTCGTCAGACTCTGTATATTTAATTTTTTTAATTGACATAGATGTTTTTGATACTTCCGGTATGCAATCTAACTTGCATCATGACAAAACGATTTATATTGGAATGAAAGTTTCTGAAATTTTATTAACCATTTAACATCAATCAATTAGGCAATAAAGTAAATATATTATCTCAAGTACTTGATCTTAGATATGTCGTCATTGTACCTATTACAGATTAAATTTTATAAACACACTGGTCAGTCGCAAATTAAATCCAAAAACCTCATGGCATTTTAAAAAGTCGTCGAAGAAACTAGAACTAGTTTAGAAACGTTTCTTAATTTGAATCAATACTAGTGATAACCACATCAAAAGTTGAATGCTATTTAAAACAAATTCTCTTAAAAGTTTCATCTAAAGGAACTGTTTCGATAAACCATCTGTCTATGCCAATTAAGCTAACTCTAATCAGTCTTGCTTGATGTCAGCAATCCCTTACCTTATCAGAATATCACTAAAATTAAATTATAAACAAGGTTTTCACTATGTCTCCGAAAATTCTCACCGTCAGTATTGCGCTCGCTTTCAGCGGAGCAGCCAGCTTGCTATTTCCTCAAGAAACCGCACAGGCCGCACCAGCAATTAACAATGTCGCCAAAATCAAGCCAGCCGACCTGACGCTGGAACAGGTATACCGCGCCAAAGGCTATGCAGGCCAAGCCGCACGCCATATACAATTCAGCAAGGATGGCCGCTATCTGGCTTACACCTGGAACCCGTTCGGTGAAAATGGTTTTGATTTATATGTGCATGACACCCAGACTGGAGAAACCAAACGCATTACTTCACCAGCCCTGATGAAAACCTACGATGCGCCAGAGGACTGGGAACGCTTCGATAAAAAAGCCAAACAAAAAGAAAAAGAAGAAGCCGAGCGCCAGGCCAAGGCAGAAGCCCAGGCCGCCTACCTGCGCGGTGAAAAAGTCAACCTGATGCAGTGGGAAGAAGCCGCGCTGGAAGAAGTGAAACGTGAACTGGCCGAGAAAAAGGCCAAGGACGCTGCCAAGAAAGCTGAAACCGATGCTGAAGCTGCGAGGGAAAAAGCCGCTGCTGCCGCAAAAACCGGCACAGCCAGCGTAGCTAAAAACGATGGCGACAAAAAAGACGAAAAGAAGGATGCAAAAGACGATAACAAAGCCAAGGAAATTTGGGAACTGCGCGACGAGTTGAAAAAGAAACTCGAAAAAGAAAAACTCAAACCCAGTGACCTCTACCCAGGTGTAGATGGCCTGGTCTGGGCGAATAAAAAGAATGAGCTGATCTTCCAGTACCGCGGTGACCTGTTCCGCCTGAATGCAGCAGATGGCAAGATAGAACGCCTGACGCAAACCGACAAAGTCGAACGCATCGTCGCTTACCAGGCAGATGATAATGGCTATATCTACATGGATGAAAAACGCCTGTTCAACGCCAGCTTTAGCAGCAGCGCAATACGCCAGTTGAACCGTGAACTGATACACCCTGACGACGCCGATAAAAAATACCGCATCGCCAATACTGTACTGAGTGAAGACAAGCAATGGATGGCGATTTCTGCCGAGGCACCGGATGTCAAGCCAGAAAATGGCAAACCGCCTCCACCTGCTGAACGCCAGGTCGAGATCATGAACTACAGCGAACGCTTTGCTACGGCAAAAAAAGTGCCACGTGAAGTGTCCGATGACAAACGCAAGATACCCGCTACGGCCCTGTATATACGCCGCGTTGGCGATGCCTTTGCACGCCAGCCACAACCCGTCTTCACCAATGATGGTGGCGATGTCTGGTTTGAAATGAGCCCGGTTGCCTGGGCCAAGGATGGCAGCCGTTACACTTTCTCTACCTGGGAGCGTGAAAAAGACTTGTTGCGCATCTATGTCGGCAAGGCAGAAGAAGGCGTCAAGCCACAAATGGTTCTGGAAAGACGCGGCAACGTTGGCCATGAAGTCGTCAATGTACTGGCACCTCGCTTCACTGCCGACAGCCAGCAACTGGTTGCCGTCCTTGATGAGCAAGGTTATCGCCAGCCCTATGTCATTGATGTCAGCAACGGCAGCGTGAAACCCTTGCTGAAAGGCGACTTTGAAGCGCACAACATCATCGGCTTTAGCGACGACAATAAATCCATGTTCGTACTCGCCAACAAGGATGATTTTGCAGCCATGAATGCCTACAAGGTCGATCTCGCAACTGGTGACATGAAAGCCTTGGGGCAGGCTGGCGACTTCTATCGCAATAGCACAGTCACAGAAAGCGGCGACAAGCTGGCCAGCATGGCAGGCCAATGGGCCAGTCGCCCTGAATTGAAACTGGTGGATATCAGCAAAGCCAAATCCACCACGCTGACGCAAAGCCATGACCCGCAGTGGAATGCGATAGACCTGCAACGCCCTGAGCGCTTCAGCTATACCAATCGCCATGGCGACAAGATACAGGCGTATGTGTTCAAGCCAGCCGGCCTGAGTTCATCTGATCACCGCCCTGCGATTGTTTATACCTACGGTGGCCCGCTGAATGACAGGCATATCGTCGAGACTGACAGCTTCCAGCAAACGGCCTATATGTTTGGTATGTATATGGCAGCCAAGCATGGTTATGTGACTGTGGCAGTAGATCCACGCGGCCACTCCAATTATGGCCGCAAGTTCAGCGATGCCAACTGGGAACAGGTGGGCAAACCGCAGGCTGAAGACCTGGAAGACCTGACCAAATACATGCAAAAGAACCTCGGCGTAGATGGCAAGCGCATAGGCCTCACAGGCTGGAGCTTTGGCGGCTTCCAGACCCAATACACCATGTACACCAGCCCTGACACTTTTGCCGCCGGTATCGCCGGTGCTGGCCCGACAGAATGGGAAAACTACAATAGCTGGTACAGTGGCCGCACCATCGGCAAGACAGAACGCAGCAAACCTAACTTGCGTAAATATTCACTGCTGCCCCTGACTGCTGGCCTGAAAAAACCGCTGATGCTGGTACACGGCATGCAGGATCCAAATGTCTTGTATCAGGACACAGTGAATGTGTATCGTGCACTGCTAGAAAACGGCAAGGAATCCCTGGTTGATCTCTTCCTTGATCCAGATGGTGAACATGGTCTGGGTGGCACAGTCAAACCCAAGGCTCTGCATAAAAAATATGAAGCTTTCTTCCTGCAGCATTTGGGTAAGGCTAAGTAAGCAATGAATTAGCCTTAGTAACTTGAATAAAAGAGCGACCATGCTGGTCGCTCTTTTTGCTTTTATCAAGGGATTACACTGCAGAATTGGCCCTGAAAAACAGGGAACGGCAATTTCGCATTAAAATTACCGTAGATTATTTACGCAAGCATGCTGATAATGCCCCCATCGCCTGATTTTCAGATCAGGCAAGCACCAATTTCAGGAGTTACCCATGAAAAATAACATCAGCCAATACCTGTACTCTGTCTGCCGACAGGCAGCGCAAGAATTTCGTCAGATAGGACAAAAGGTCGGAGAACGCCTGCTGCGTACACCCTTGCCAAAAATCCTGGTCGTCGTGCTTGCTATCGCACTATTGATCACCATTATTCCGCTGATCATTACCTTGTTTATTGCCTTTGTACTCATCAGGATATTATTGAAAATCATTTCCATGAGCGTGCGGCAAAACCGCGGGAAAGATTCAAGCGTGCCGTATGAACGACGGATCAAGGATATACATTGATTGAATGGTTGCAGAAACGGCCCGACTACTATCCCACCATCAAATCCCAACACTGAAATTCAGCCCAGGAAAATCCTGAGTCAAATTTTCTTTCAGGCTGCTGGGCGTCAGCCCTGTCCAGCGTTTGAAAGAACGCCGGAAATTATTCGCATCATGAAAACCCAGGTGCATGGCGACAGCCTCATTATCGTAATGACGGCTCTGGAATAAATACAGGGCGACATGGGTGCGTACCTGATCCAGCTCGGCCTGGAAATGCGTGCCCTCTTTGGCCAGATAGCGTTTCATGCTGGCCGGGCTGACCGCAAATGCGAGCGCCAGTTGCTCCAGGCTAGGGTTCCTGCGTATATGGGTCAGCAGATAATCATAGATCGCATTTAACAGACTCGGCGTTTCATCGCTGAGCAAGGCTTCTTGCTGTGCCTGTTGCAAGGCCAGGCTGGCTGCCAGCGCACTACCTCGTGGCCAGGGCGAGTCCAGATATTCTGTGGCGATCAGCATGGCATCCAGATGGCAATTAAAACGCAGCTCACTACCGAGGTGCACTTCATGCTGCTCAGTGTGACGGGCAGCGCTGCGATTGAAACAGAAGCGCCATGGCAGGCGCATACCGCTTAGCCAGCGGCACATCGCAACCACGGCTGTCATGTGCATCTCGACTATTGCCGGGCGCAGACTGGGGGCACCATAGCTATCCATCCAGTACAAGACAGCCACATCTTTCCCTTCACTGAACCTGGGCCTGAGCAAAGGGCACAAACGGGTGGAATGCGCGCACAAAATCTCCAGCGCCTGCCGCAGGCTTTGTGCCTGCAACAAGGCATGGCTGAAACTGCCAAAATGCCCCGGCAGCATTTGTTGCCCCAGCATGAAACTGCTGTCGGCACTACGCAGGGCTTGCAAGGCATTTGCCAGCAATTGCAGATATTGCTGTGGACTGATATTGCATTGCCCTTGCGTGATCCGTGCAGCATCAAGGCCTACACTACGCAAGATGAGCTCATCATCGACTTCGCGGCTACGCGTATAGGCCAATATCTGCGCCGCATGGTATCCGGCTGGCAGGCAGGCATCTGCAGCCTGATGGAAATGCATTACACGCCCCTCGTTGCCAACTGCGGCTCAGTAGAGGCAAGTGCACTGGCTTCTACTGCGCGACTGAGCCTGCTCAGCAAAGTGTCCGGTGTATCGTCTGCCATAGTGCAGGCATGGCGCATACTGATTTCTAGCGTCGCCTCTCTGGCACAATAACGCATCTGCCTGACCATCTTGCACAGATGCACGGCCAATGCCTGCGCCTCCTCCAGACTAGTGTCATGCAAGACCAGGGCAAACCTGTCGCCCGCATAACGACATAACACATCCTCATTACGCAGGTTCAGCAAGAGCATGTGGCTGACAGCCTGTAAGACACGGTCGCCCTCATGCTGTCCATGCTGACGGTTGATGAGATGGAACTGGTCTATATCCAGCAATACCAGCGCACAGGGTACGCCAGGATGGCTGTCCAGCTCCAGCTTGATTTGCAGACGCAAATAATCAGCATTGCTAAGTTGGGTCACGCGATCAAACGCGCGATGATCGCGGAACAGTCGTTCGCGTTTTTGCAAATGTTCATTCAGCGTAAACTGCTCTTCGCGCCAGTAATACATGCCGGCAGTGACTACCAGCATGCCGACAAAGACCAGCATGGATTCCAGCCAGTTATCCCAGACATCTTCCTTGGGTATCGCAAAAAACTCATCCAGGCAATCTGCCCATGAGCCCAGCATGATGGCCGCGAGACCAAATGCAAACAGCCGCGTCACCAGACCCTTGGGACGGCTGCTGAGCATGATCAGCAACCACAGGCCAGACATGAGCGACGTGCCACCCTCGCCGACGATGTCCATCCACTTCCATTTGATGAAGGGTTTGGGTGTGCCCATATAGGCATACAGAAAAATAAAGGCGATCAATGCCACACAGGCAGTGATGATGAAATTTCTATGCAGGCGCAGCATGGAATTTTTAAGCATTGCGTTCACATCCAAAGGTCAAGTCGCGCGAGGGTAAATGAGATGCGTGACAGGACGATGACATGCATGTTTTTTGATATGGCCTATGGATGAAAAACAACGGGGGTGCAAACGGCTCAGTTCTTTTCCATTTTCACGGGTTCGTTGCCTGAAAGACCTTTCACCACAGAGGCACAGAGACACAGAGACACAGAGACACAGAGACACAGAGAAAAACAAGAGGAAAAAATCTCTTTGCCAAAATGGATAGACTCGATTTGAGTATTCTCTTCTTTCTTCCTCTGTGCCTCTGTGACTCTGTGGTGAGCTTTTTGGTCTGTTTTTCAAAATGGACCCGTTATCAGTTGAGTATCGCCAAACGCAAAAGTCAATTCAGCTCACATCTTCGCGGTTTACATTGCGATTTCCCCGCAACGGCAAATCTGGCGCCCATCTGTCACAGAACCGACATATACCTTCCCTAGAATCCGCCCACTCTTTTGCCATTCACTATCTGCGGAAACCCTGTCCATGAAAACCCTGAAGAAAAAACCTGTGCCTCAACTATCCATCATCATGCTGGGCATCTCGGCCATGCTGAACGCCCATGCCCAGGGGCCGAACGTAACTGTCAGTGATGCCAGCAGCGTTGTCATCAGCGGCCAGCGCGCCAGTATGCGCAAGGCACTGGAGATGCAGGAAAAAGCCGATAATATCGTCAGCGTGGTCAGCAGCGATGACATCGGTGGCCTGCCGGATAAAAATGCAGCAGAAGCATTGGCACGCCTGCCCGGCATCTCAGTCCAGCGTGATCAGGGCGAAGGCCGCTACATCGTTGTGCGTGGTCTGGGGGCTGACCTGAATGGTGTGACTATCAACGGCGCTCTTGTACCATCGCCAGAAGCCAGCCGCCGTGCGGTGGCGCTGGATGTTTTGCCTGCCGGGATGATACGTTCTCTGGAAGTCACCAAGACCCTGCGCCCTGAACAGGATGCCAGTTCACTTGGCGGCGCAGTCGAAGTCAAGAGCCTGACTGCCTTTGATTTGCCCGGCAAGATACTGACATTGAATACCGGTGCCAGCTATGACCAGGTGACAGGTAAAACGAGCCCGAATGCCAGCCTCTTGTGGGCTGACCGTTTTGCCGGTGGCAAGCTGGGTATCGCCGCTGGTATCAGCGCTGAGAAACGCAGCTTTGGTTCTGACAATGTGGAAACCGGTGGTGCCTGGGACAATGGCAAACTGGGTGGATTTGAATTACGTGATTACCTGCCGGTACGTGAGCGCCATGCCTATGCCCTGAACCTGGATTACAAACCGACTACGTCGCAGACTTACTTTATGCACGGCTTTTTGAGTGACTTCAGCGATGATGAAGTGCGTGACCGCATCACCATAGGCAGCTTTGCCAGCGGTACCCTGGCCGAAGGTGCAACGACTACTGCGAGAGCAGAACGCCGCATACGCCAGCGCAAGTACACCCAGACCATCAGCTCTGTTGTACTGGGCACGGAACAAAAATTCCAGGATTGGAAACTGGATCTGGCAGCAGGCTCCAGCCGCGCCAGCGAAGATACGCCAGAAGCCCTGAACGATGGCCGCTTCCGTGGCAATGCCAATTTCGCTGGGGTTGGTTTTGTTGATGGTGAAGTGCCCAAAATCATCGGCCCCGCCAGCCTGTATGATCCGGCAAACTACAGCCTGAATGCCATCAGTCTGCAACAGCGTTTTTCCAAGGATACTGAGCAGCATCTCAAATTTGATCTGACACGCAAATTCCACTTCGAGCAGTTTGAATCGAATCTGAAATTTGGCGCAAAAACCAGCCGTCGTGAAAAGACTAATGACACCAATCAATGGACTTACAACAGCAACAAAACCAGCAGTGGCAATTACTGGGGACCGGGTTCCACCTCCATGAGCGCCTTTGTACAAAACCAGGCGATTGACTATCCATTGGGTAATATCGGCACTGCCATCAGTGCTGACCTGATACGCGCCCGCGTGGCAGGCCTGGATAGGAATGCCGCCCGCCTGGTGCTGGAATCTGCCATCAATGATTACAAAATCAATGAAAACATTGATGCCGCCTACCTGCAAAACAGCTTTGACATGGATGCCTTGCACATACTGGCCGGTGCCCGTATGGAGCGCACGCAGTTTGATGCTGCCGGCACACAAGTAACTGGTGGCACCAGTCTGCAAGCCATCAGTCGCCAGCGCAGTTATTCTGACTGGCTGCCATCCCTGCATCTGCGCTATGACCTGGACCAGAAGACCAGTGTACGTGCAGCATGGACCAATGCCATCGTGCGTGCCAACTTCAGCCAACTGGCACCCGGCATCAACCTCACCAGCACTACCGAGGCAGTGATTGGCAACCCGGATTTGAAACCACTGAAAGCCAGCAATCTTGATCTGGGTGTAGAAAAAATATTGAGCCATGATGGCAGCGTATCAGCCTATCTGTTCAACAAGGACATCAAGAATTTTACTTATACGACCAACCTGGCCGGGTCTGGCGCATGGCAAGGCTATACCAGCGCAGTTTCTTATGCGAATGGTGATACCGCTAATGTGAAAGGCATAGAACTGTCTTACTCACAGCCTTTGCGCATGTTGCCAGCACCGTGGAAATACCTGATCGTCGGTGCGAATGCCAGCTTGACACGCTCCAGTGCCGACATTGCCCGCTTTGATACCACAACGGGTAAATCCCGCAGCCGTTCCATCAGTCTGCCCGGCCAGTCTGACCGTGTCATGAACCTGATGCTGGGTTATGAACATGGCCGCATCAGCACCCGCCTTGCGCTCAACTACAAATCTCCTTACCTGCTGGAACTGGGCACGGATATCTTGCGCGCAGACCAGGACCGTATTGTTGATACCCAAAAACAGCTCGACTTTTCGCTGGCCTATCAACTCAGCAAGCGTTTCCAGCTGGTCTTTGAAGCGGCAAACCTGAACAATGAAAAATACTATGTGTATCAGGGTGCGCATCAATATAACTCGCAATATGAGCAATATGGCCGCACGTACAAGATCAGCCTGAAAGCCAGCGTATTTTGATGAGCATGAAAACGATGAAAACAAAATATCTGATATCCAGCCTGGCATTAATACTGGTCTTTTCCTGCGCTTCAGCAGCAGGCGCTCCCCCGGCAGTTGTTGGCAAAGCCCAGGAAATAATCGCCCTGCCAGATGGTGGCTGGCTCACGCTGGACAAACAAGGTGTACGTCTTCTGGATGCACAAGGCAAGGAGCGCAGCAAAGTCAGCCTGCGGGCGAAGCACCTTGATGCCCGCCCCCATGCAGATGGCATGCTGGCGGTATTCACTGATGCCGATACGCAAAAAACCTATGTCTATGTGGCAGATCAGAAAACCGGGCAATTGCGTTTGCAGGCCAGCATGGCGTCACCGGATTTTTCACTGGAAAGCATGTGCCTGTATCGCGATGCGCAACAACTGGATCATGTGTTCCTGATTGGCAAGGAAGGACTGAGCGAGCAATGGGTCATGCATAAGGGCAGCGCGCAACTGGTACGCAAGCTGGCACTGCCACCACACAGCAAGCATTGCCGTGTCGATGACCAGAGCCAAACCTTGTACCTGAGCGTACCAGAGACCGGCGTCTGGGCATTTACGGCTGAAGCAGAAACTGCAGCCAAACTGAAGCCTGTCGCCATGGCCGCGCCGTTTGGCAAATTGCAAGGTGGTGCTACAGCCATCAGTGCGCTGCCAGGTGGAGTGGCGGTGCTGGATGCCAGCGGCAAGAAACTGCATCTGTATCGCCATAAGGATGGTCAACATTTCCAGCCTGAGCAAATCGTGAACCTGCCGTACAGTGCAACGAATGTCCATGCGCAGGCATCCAGCAATAACAGCAATAAACTGGATTTCCTGCTGCAGGATGAACAGGCAAAAACCTGGCGCGCCAGCAGCGCCGCCTGGAAGCAGTCAGCAGTATCCGAAATAGTCGTCATCGAACCCACGGTGCAAACCGATACCGTCGCTCGCCATGGCGACGCTGCTGATGATCCTGCTATCTGGGTACATCCAAAGGATGCCAGGCTTTCCCGCGTTCTGGGCACCAACAAGAAACAGGGTTTGCTGGTGTATGACATGCAGGGCAAGCAAACCCAGTTGCTGGAAAGCGGACGCCTGAATAATGTGGATGTGCGTCAAAATATTAAATGGGGTCAGCAAAGTTTTGATATCGCCATGGCGACCCAGCGTGATGAAAACAGCCTGGTGTTATATGTCATCAATGATCAGGGGCAAGTGGCGGAGGCTGCGCGCTTCGCTACCAAACTGGACAAGATTTACGGTTTTTGCCTGTACCAGCCAAGCACAGGCGGGCTGGAAGCATTTGTGAATGACAAGGATGGCACTTACCAGCAGTTTCGCATTGTCCACAATGAACAAGGTTTCAGCAGCAGCCTGGTGCGCAGTTTCAAACTGGCCAGCCAGCCAGAAGGCTGTGTGGCTGATGACAAGACTGACCGCCTGTTCATGGGAGAAGAAAAGCGCGGCATCTGGGTCACGTCTGCCAAGGCAGATCAGCCTGCGGATTTGCAAATGGTGATGCCGGTTGGCAAACAACTGGTGGCCGATGTTGAGGGCCTGGCCATGTATTTTGGTGAACGGGCAAATTACCTGCTGGTATCAAGCCAGGGGGACAGCAGTTATCTGGTACTGGAAGCGCAAGCTCCCTATCGTCTGCGCGGCAAGTTTCGCATAGGCATGAATCTGGCCAAGGGTATTGATGGCACTTCAGAAACAGATGGGATAGAGGTCAGTTCTGTCAATTTTGGTGGCGAGTTTGCACTCGGCATGCTGGTCGTGCAAGACGGTTACAAGCGCCTGCCAGATGGTACGCAAAACTTCAAGTACATCCCCTGGTCTGCGATTGCCAAGGCTTTCAAGCTTGAGTGATTTTTGATTGTTACCATGACTGAAACATCATCAGGCGCGGTACAAATTCATGACAATTTGTCGACACTTTTCAAGAAGTATGCTTAGCCTCAGCGTCTATCATAATAGAACGACAAAATAGACAATGAGGCAGCAAATTGAAAGCTCGACATATATTCCTGACAGGCAGCTTGTGCCTGATGACCAGTTTGCTGGCAGCCTGCGGTGGCGGCAGCTCGACTGCCAGCAACCCGGTGGTGACCCCACAGGTCGCCGGCCTTAGCTTGAGAGGCACGGCGGCAACAGGCAAGGCCATCGCTGATTCGGCTGTCAATTACAAATGCCGCACAGGCACAGGGGCAACCAGGACGGCGGCAGATGGCTCGTTTGAAATCAACTTGCCGGCAGGCAGTGCACTGCCCTGCATACTGGAAACTTCAAATCCTGCGAATGGCAAAAAGCTGCATGCGCTTGCAGTCAATACTGGTGTAATTAATCTGACGCCTTTGACCGAGATGCTTTCCACCCGCCTCATGCGTACAGATATGGCGGCGTTTTTTACCAATCCTGATCTGGATGCGGTAACAAAAACCTTTACCAGCGCGAATGTCACGGCAGCGCAAACTGAAATTCGCAATGTACTCAGCGGCTTGCTGGATACCAGTACCTTAAGTGACTTTTACAGCACGCCGCTGAAAGCAGCTACCAGCGCCAACCCGGCCAGTGGTGACGCACAGGACAAAATACTGGACACCCTGAATCTGGCATTGGCGGCAAACTTATATGATCCGCTACTCACTATGCTGGCGAAGACAAATCCACCTGCCAGTCTCCCGGTATTTGGCCGCGCTGGTTGCCTGATACAGTTGGCTGACAAGCAGTTCATCTCATGCAGTGGTCCCAACCTTTGGGAAAATGCTCCCCGCATTGACATTACCCCTGGTGCACTGATCATGACACCTGGTAGCAAACGCGTATTTGCTGCATTATTGAATTATTCGCCATTTGTCGATTACATGCGCGATCCAGTCACCTGGCAGGTAGTGGAAGCTGATGGCGGAGCTATCAATAACTTTGGTGAATACACTGCTCCCAGCAAGCCAGGCACTTATCATGTCAAGGCAGGACGCGAAGACTATCCTTTATTGAGCGTTACGGCCCTGGTGGTGGTTGATAACAGCACACCTGACTTTGTGCCAACTTTGAGCGTCGATCGGCACGTGGTAAATGTCATGCCGGGTGCCACCATAAACTTGCAGGCAAGTATTAATTATCCGCCAAATATCAACTACATACGCCAACCCGTGACCTGGAGTGTCATTGAAGCTGACGGCGGCAGCATTAACTTGTCAGGTAGTTACGTAGCGCCAACAAAAATCGGCACTTATCACGTCAAAGTGCAGAGAGATGACTTTCCGTCTATATACTTAATAGTCGATATTTTGGTAAATTACCCCCCTGATTAAAACTTGCATGATTCCCCTGAGCGCGTATGCTATCGACATACTCTGGATGATTGCAAAATAAAGTTAAATTAGAAGTTGCTTTTGAGAATTTATTGACTATCATACAGACAGTCGATCATTCCTCAAGGCAACTTTTAATATTCTGCACAAGCCGCAACATGCAAGTTCATGTAGCAACAGGCCATTGAGTGGAGGAATCGCCAGATGTTTATAGGGAGAAAGTCATGGACAGGTTGGAAATTTTCAAAAGCATAGCCGCAGAAGTCAATCGTGGGGACATCGTCTTCCCTACCAATGTGGAAGCTTCGCTAAGACTACAACGTACCCTGGACGATCCTGATTGCCATATAGACACGGCAGCCAAGCTCATCATGGCAGACCCCTTGCTGTCTGCGCGCACGGTCGCCATCGCTAATTCGGCAGCCTATCGCCGCTCGACGAATGAAATCACGCACGTCAGGCTGGCAGTCAACCGCCTCGGCTTTCGCACTCTGAAAGCCATGCTGGCCGCCGTCATCGTGCGCCAACTCAATAGCAAGGTCACAGACCCGGTTTTGAAGCATAAGGCAGACAGATTGTGGGAACATTCTGCCCATGTATCTTCACTGGCGCAGGTCATTGCCAAGCAAGTCACCAGGGTTGATCCTGAAACTGCCATGTTTGCTGGTATCGTCCATGAAATCGGTGGGTTTTACCTGATCTCCCGTGCGGAAGAATTTCCTGGCTTGCTGGATGGCGAACCAGAAATCTGGATCGAATATGGCGAACGCATGATAGGCCGTGGCATCATGCGCCAACTGGGCATACCTGACAGTGTGATGCAGGCTGTGGAAGCCATGTGGCATGGCGTATGCGCCTTCCCGCCAGAGTCCCTGGGTGATACCCTGATTTTGGCCAATGACATCGCACCAGTACTGTCGCCTTTGCATGACGCTGACAGGGAATACAATAAGAAATTTGCCCGTCGCCTGAATTTTGATACTGAAGACAGCAATTTCCAGATCATCATGGAAGAGCAGGAAGAGCAGATCGATACGCTGGCCACTGCTCTGATGATGTAATCAAGAAACAAAGCCTCAGATCACAATCCGCCAGCCCTTTTTGTTCATGACAAATGCCAGGGCTGCAAATACCAAAGTAAAACAAGCTGCATAGGCGAAGGATGAAAATTCTTCGCCTGTTTGCTTTGCCAGCGCAGGTACAAATATTTGCTGATAGATTGTACTGGCCCATCCTGTCCATGCCAAAACACAAGTTGCCACCCAGGCACCGGCGTAAACGGCTATTGCATTTACACCAAAGCTTTTACCGATTGATGGCCAGCCTTGCTTGTCTATCAGTTGATGCATACCCAGCAAGAGCACGATCGCCCAGGCACTGGTCCAGCAAACAAAGGATGATGTCCAGAGTTGTTTATTGAAAGGCAGATATGCTGACCAGATCAGCGCCAGCAATATCAAGCCTGCCGCACCGGCCAGCATCTGCATCAACTGGCCATCGCGCATGGCTCTGCCCGCCCAAACGCCAGTCAAAACACTCATCATTGCCATTACCGTAGAAAGCAAACCTTCCGGGTCTTGTGCGAGACCAGTTTGTACATCAAAGCTATACGCCAGTTTACCCAGCACGGCAGTATCTACTTTATCGACCAGATTCAGATGCGGCTCATACGAACCGCCCCAGCCTAGCAAAGCCCAATACGCCAGCATGGCAACCAGACATAGTAAAACCTGCCTGGACAATTGGCGCACATAGGTAATCAGGCAGGCAATCACTGCATAGCAAATGCCTATGCGCTGCAAGACACCAGGCAATCTGAAATTACGGCCATCGATCAATGCCCAGGCCACGAGATGCAAAGCTATGCCCAGCATGAACAAGCGCAGGCCGCGCCAGAGTATTTTCTTGCGTACGTCAACTACATCCATGCCCTTGCTGAGTTGTGCATCTACAGACATGGCGATAGAAGCGCCGAGTATGAACAGAAAAAATGGGAAGATAAAATCCGCAGGCGTACAGCCATGCCAAGCTGCATGTTCCAGCCAGGGGTACACATGCGACCAGTCACCGGCATTATTCACAAAAAGCATGGCGGCAACAGTCAGGCCGCGCATGGCATCCAGCGCTGCGTAACGTTTTACTGTAGACATATCAAACTCCATAGCGTACTGAGACCAGTGTAGAAATACCAATCCCTGCTGGTCATCGGACCGCATCTTCATAAAAAGCACATCGTCGATCAACATGCGGGGTAATACCAGTGTTAAAATCTGACAAAGTGGTATTGAATCTGGCCTCACCTATTAAAACAAGACAAATAAACCTTACTTCATAGATAAAAACGCAGATTTTTTTGATTTGCAAAGTATTATTCACGATCAAAATAAAGTACGCCATATCTTACTGGCACTTAAGTGGCATTGCAAACACAAAACCAGTTGACCGACAATTTTGTGACTAGTATGTTTGCAGTGCTGGCAATAAAACATAAAAAATACATAGCGCAAACACACCAGGTTTTTAAGAAAATCAAACACTAGAGACAAGTCCATGAGCATAGAAAAAACCAAGACTCCCCACCCCATGCGCTGGGTACCCACCTTGTATCTTGCCGAAGGGCTGCCATTTTATGCAGTAGCCCTGGTTGCCAGCCTCATGTATAAAAGCATGGGGGTAGCGAATGACAATATCGCTCGCTGGACAGGATTGATAGGCCTGGCCTGGGTCTTTAAACCTCTATGGAGTCCCTTCCTCGAAGCTGCCAGCAGCAAAAAGGCGGTGGTCGTGGCATTTCAACTGATAGGCGGCGTATCGCTGGGCCTGGTGGCCGTGTCGCTGCAATTGCCCATGTATTTCGCTATCAGTATTGCCTTGCTTGGAGTCGTGGCAATTGCCTCAGCCACCCACGATATTGCAGCCGATGGCCTGTATATCGCCAGTCTCAGCAACAAGCAACAGGCTGAATACGCTGGCTGGCAAGGTGCTTTCTACAATGCGGCCAAGTTCATCACTCTGGGTGGACTGGTTTACCTGGCTGGCTATCTTGAAAAACGCCTGGATCCGGCGCAGGCCTGGACCGTCATTTTCGCCATCATGGGTGTCATGCTCGTGGTGCTTGGGCTGTATCACAGTTGGGCCTTGCCAGGCACAAAAAATACCAACACCGAAGCATCCATGCGTAGCGTTTTCCTGACGCTGCAAGATGTGATTATTGATTTTTTCAAAAAGCCTGGCATCTGGCTGGCCATCACCTTCATCATTCTGTTCCGCGCCGCCGAAGGGCAGATACAGACCATAGGCCCTTTGTTTTTGCGTGAAGCTAAAAACCTGGGTGGTCTGGGCATGACAACCGAGCAAGTCGGCCTTGCTTATGGCACCGCTGGCACCATCGCCTTTTTGGGTGGTAGCGTACTGGGCGGGTATTTTGCATCCTGGCTGGGGCTCAAACGCGCCCTGCCCTGGCTGATACTGGCAATGAATATGCCTAACCTGGTGTTCTTTTTCCTCAGTACGACACTACCTGACAATATCAGTATCATCACTACGGCTCTGGCACTGGAAATGTTTGGTTACGGCTTTGGCTTCGTTGGCTTGATCCTGTTCATCATGCAAGTTGTTGCTGTCGGCAAGTACCAGACTGCCCACTATGCATTGGGCACCGGGGTCATGCAGCTAGGCTTTGTATTGTTCAAGACCATCAGCGGTGACATACAGTTGGCACTCGGCTATAAGAATTTTTTCATCTGGGTCTTGCTCAGTGCCATCCCCGTATTGGTGATGACACGCTTCGTCTCTTTTGGTGACAGCGCCACATATGGCAAAGAAGACAGCAGCAGCGGTGCGCCTGAAGGCATGGCAAAAACTGCTGACGCCTGATAATCCCTCTGCAAATGGTGCGGACCAGGGTTCGCATCATTCCAAAACGGTTGCAAACACCCGGGAAACAACATCCTTCGAAGACAATTTCATTTCCCCTTTACTCTCTTGTCAAAAAGGATTGTAATTATAACCATGCGCAAACATGTACAACAGCGCATGACTATCCAACCAGGAGATCTATCTTGCATTCGACCAAAACCAACATCTTGCGCCAATTAACTGCCGTCAGCTTATTGCTGATCAGCACTAACCTGCTGGCACAAAGTTCAGGTGTTACCCGCACCCCCGTGATACAAGCCGATTCGTCGATTCCAGGCAAGGAAGATTACATCTTTCGTATTGATATAGCTGGAGGGGGCAAGGTCGACTGGCATACCCATCCTGGTGATGAAATCAGCTATGTCATGCATGGCGAATTGGAATTACTGCTCGCCAATCAAGCACCACGTAAAATAAAACCGGGTGAAGGATTTGTCATACCTGCTGGCGTCGTCCATAGTGCAAAAAACCATGGCAAAGACCCCGTTAAACTGGTTGGTGTATATGTCGTCGAAAAAGGCCAGCCAGTGGCCTCACCAGCATCGCCACCAGCGCCTTGATTCGGTCAGTCAATCGGACCAAGCGCATCAATCCGTATAGCGTCTGAAAATGGCATCCAGCTCGCCACTCTTTTTCAGGGTGGCGATCGCAGCATTCAGGCGTGGCAAGGCATCGGCTTTGGAGGGATGCACTCTCAGCATCATTTCGCTTTCATCTATCATGCGGCCTTCATCGCAGGCATAGCGCTGTGCATCGACCTTGGTCCAGTATTGCCTGACATAATTGCTGATGATGATCTGGTCAAAGCGCTTTGCTCGCAAAGTCAGCAAGAGATTGGGGGAATTGAAAATGTCTTCCCTTTGTATCTTTCCGCTGGCAAAGGCAGCTTCAAATTCAGGATAGGAATAGCCAGAAATCACGCCGACTTTCTGACCATAAAAATCTGTGACGGCCTGCGCTCTGGGTGTTTCGCCTGGGCGAAAACACAGGACAGCCCGGGGTAAGCCAAAGGCTATGCTGTACACACCTGGCACTCGAGAGCTAGTGCGCCATTTGGGGTTTGCGCCAACTTCTATATCGAGTTGCCCATCCTCAAATGATTTGAGCAGGCGGCGCATGGGCAGGTAGCGCTGCTCCAGCTTATCGCCACTCAGTTTGACGACAGCTGACATCAAATCCGGGAATATACCTCTGGGGCCGCGCTTGTCCAGCAAGACAAAGGGTGCATCTCCACCCTCGTTATATGCGATGCGAAAAGTGTCTGCCATTGCTGGCGATGCAACTAGCACCGTCGCTGCAAACATCCATCTCCTCATCATCGCATTCTCGTTCCTGAATTAGTTTAGGGCGGCCAGATCACTCTATCGCTGATACCACTCAGTTTACGTTAAAAAGGGACGGATACTTTCTGGAAGTGGTTCATATTTGCAAATTATGGTTAAGCCGGGCCAGTGGCATTTACCAGCACTTCCGTCATTCAAGCCCCGAAAACCGTCATTAGTCGCATATAGCCGCTAGCCTGCTTGTCGAAAATATCAGTTGCAGCTATCTTAGCTCCATGAAAACCGCCTCTACAACTATCCCACGCTGGCCTGCACTGCCAGGACTGCGACAAATTGTCGTAGTGCTTATCATCAGCCTGCTGATCGCCTGGGTGACCACACCGATCTTCCAGTCACCTTTCTGGCTGGTGCTCAGGCGCACGACCTTCATCGCCATGGTCATGCTGCTGGCGTTCACAGTCTCCGGCACCTGGCGTTTGCAGTGGCTGCCGCGCTGGATACCGCACTGGCTGGTACGAGTGGCTACTGTGTGCCTGCTGGCACCCTTTGCCAGCCTGGCTGCCTATGTGGCGATAGCCGGTAGTTTCATGAACTTCATCAAGGCGAATAATCTTTTGTCCGGTTTTGCCACCAGCACGATTTTTGCGCTGTTTTTTGGGCCCCTTGTCGCAGTCGCGGCCATCAAGCGTGAAGACAAGCAACGTGAACGTGCAGACCGCCTGCAACTGGAACTGGAGAAGAATGAGCTGGAACGCGAAGTGCTGGATGCACGCTTGCGTCTTTTGCAAGCACAGATAGAACCACATTTCCTGTTCAATACTCTGGCGAATGTGCAGGCCCTGGTTGAAGCTGGCTCAGAGAATGCAGCGCCGGTCTTGCGGCACCTGATTGCCTATCTGCGCGCCGCCATGCCACGCCTGGGCGATGCAGACGCAACACTGGAAAACGAAATGCAGTTAGTCAGTGCCTATCTTGAAATCATGCACATGCGCATGCCAGACCGCTTGCAGTTTGAGTTAAGACTGGCGCCAGAATTAAAAGGCTCGCGCTTTCCTGCCATGGCCTTGCTGACCCTGGTAGAAAATGCCGTACGCCATGGCATAGACCCCAGCACGGAAGGTGGCCGCATAGAAGTCGGCGGCAAGCAGGATGCCAGCACTGGGATTGTGACACTGTGGGTAGCAGATACTGGCATAGGCATGGCAGAAACTGCCGTACCTGGAACGGGCCTGGCAAATGTGAAGGCGAGGCTGCAAGCCTGCTTTGGCAAAGATGCCCGCGTCGACTTGCATGAGCAGTCTCAGCAAGGTTTGCGTGTTGAATTAATTTTCCATCCTGGGGCCAAAGCATGAAGCCGCTTACCAAGCAGATCACCGCGCTGATCGCCGATGACGAGCCTTTGCTAAGAGAGCATCTGCGTGCCAACCTGGCACGCCTGTGGCCAGAGTTGCATATCGTCGATGAGGCCCGCAATGGCCGCGAAGCAGTGGAAATGTTTGACATCCATCAACCCGACATCGTTTTCCTGGATGTACACATGCCTGGCTTGAATGGCATAGAAGCTGCGAGATCTATTGCACGCAGGGCGCATATCGTATTCTTTACCGCCTATGAACAATATGCAGTGCAAGCATTTGAACAAGGCGCTATTGATTACCTCGTCAAACCCATCATAGAAGCGCGTCTCGCCGATACCATCACACGTCTGCAGCAGAGGATGAAGCAAGCAAATGACACCGGCACCAGTTATGATGCCCTGCTAGACCGCATGGCCAGCGATATGCGCCAGCGCAGTCCGCAACGCAATTATCTTCAGTGGATAAAAGCATCAGTAGGCAATAGCGTACGCCTGATCCCGGTAGAACAAGTAGCTTTCCTGCGTTCAGATGAAAAATATACTTTGGTTGCCTGGGACGGTGGCGACGCGCTGATACGCAAAAGCATACGCGAACTCAGCGACGAGCTGGACCCGGAGCGCTTTGCACAAACCCACCGCTCTGTCATCGTCAATCTGCACTATGTCAGCGAAGTCACACGTGGCATGAATGAAACTGCCGAACTGCATATACGCGGCCGCCCCGATGTATTGCCAGTCAGCCGCAGTTACCTGCATCTTTTCAGGCAAATGTAGCGCCGCACTGATTTTCTCCAGCAACAAACCATAAAAGCAAACCCGCCTTTGCAGGCACGCTTTGCAGGTACATTCACGCCTGTACGGCAGGGTCAGACACGTCTAATTTACATTAGCAAAAAGGAGTTTTCAAATGACGCAAGATACCGTTTTCGAAACGAGTGACTTATATTCTGCACAGGCTGCACCACCATTGAAAAAATATGGAACAGAAAAACTTTCAAGTACCAGCCTGAAATATGCCGCAGCATTGTGGTTCTCAGTCGCCATCATAGGCCAGCTTTTATTCGTCTATTACATCCTGGGTTTCTACGTCCTGTCTGCGATGAAAGGCAATCTGGCTGCATGGAGTGATGTACTGCCACACGGCTATATCAAGGGTGACAATGCAGGCAATTTTGCCATCATCACCCATATCTTTTTGGCGGCCAGCATTACCCTGGCGGGCATACTGCAGATGATCCCACAAATCCGTTCACGCGCACCGAAATTCCATCGCTGGAACGGGCGTATCTATCTGTCCAGTCTGGTTGTTGCTGCCACGACTGGTTTGTATATGGTCTGGTTCCGTAACGGCGTGGGTGATTTCACCCAGCACCTGGGTGTCAGCCTGAACGCAGTGTTAATACTCGCCTGCGCCGGCATGGCCTTGCGTCATGCATTGGCACGCCAGTTCGCCCTGCACCGTCGCTGGGCATTACGCCTGTTTCTTGTGGCGAATGGTGTCTGGTTTTTCCGCATAGGTTTGATGTTATGGATAGCCATCAATCATGGCCCGGCTGGTTTTAATCCAAAAACTTTTGAGGGGCCCTTCCTGAGTTTCATGTCCTTTGCCAATTCACTGATACCGCTGATAGCCTGTGAATTATATTTACGCGCACAAGACAGCAAAAACAAGGCCGCTCACCTCAGCATGGCTGGCACACTGCTGGTGCTCAGTGCGGCCAGCGGCATGGGTATCTTTGTGGCATTTATGGGCATGTGGTTGCCGCGTCTCTAATCATTAATCATTTAGAGCTGATCATGGGTGACAAGTGAATATGCTTCAATAGCCAGGTATTATCCTTTTTAAACCACACCATCGTGATCAGCGATTTACCTTCAACAACTGTCGCACCCGGCTTGGTAATGGCACCAACACGGGTGCCTGTGACTATCGCTGCATCATCTGTGGCCTTGACCTGCACATCAACAAGACGCAAATCGATTTTCGCGCCTGACTTGAATAGTCCGGCAAATGCATTCGCATCCAGTTGCAAGAGCTTGTCTGATTCAGCGACGAATTCAGTAAAACCTTCAGTGTCAAGATAACTGGCAACTGTTGCTAAATTACGCTGGCTGACGCTGTTGAAGAAATCGACTGATGCTGCTTTTACTGTGTCTGCTCCGCTGGTATTTTCTGCCCGGGCAACGGACATGCTCAAGGTGAATAAAACCGTAGTCAAAATGCTGATAAATGAGCGTGTAATGATAGTTGTCATGTTGTTTGATCTCTATAGAAAAAGAGTGCATGACACGCATGCACTCTCAACAAATGGCTTGAGCTTATGACTTCACTTCAAAGCCCAGTGCAGCCAATGCAATTTCTGCCGCTTGCTGGTCTTGCAGTGCATTACCGCCTGATATGCCGATGCCGCCTATGACTTTGCCATTCTCCATGATGGGGCAACCACCACCAACTGCCACCAGGCGCGGCCTGTGGGCAAGCTGCGCCACCACGTCATTACTAATGATTGTTGTCCAGGTATGGGTAGGCAGGCCAAACGAGGCTGCCGTCCAGGCCTTGTCGATTGCCACATCCACCGTCAAAAATGCAGCGCTGTCTGCACGTTCAAATGCTTTCAGGTGACCGGCATTGTCGGTGACAGCTATCGTGACATCGATACCGATATCGCGGGCGGCAGCGCTGGCAGCGGTGATCAGGGCATTTGCCGCATCGCGGGTGATGCTGGCAGCCGGGAATGATTTACTCATGTTTGTAGTTTGCATAAAAATTTTCTCGTGAACTTGAAATTAGAAGCCTTGCAACACAACTTTGCCCTGCGCCTTGCCGCTTTCTATCAAGGCGTGTGCCTTGCGCAAATTGGCTGCATTGATCTTGCCAAAATTCGCATTCACCGTCGTGTGCACCTTGCCTGCATCCACCAGTGCAGCCACTTCTGCCAGCAACTTGCCTTGTTCATCCATGTCGACAGTCTTGAACATGGAACGGGTGAACATCATTTCCCAGTGCAGGGAAATGGATTTACCTTTCAACTGCATCAAGTCCAGCGCCACCATGTCATCAATCACGGCCAGCTTGCCTTGTGGCTTCAGGCTGGTGATGATTTCTGCATAGTGCTGGGCTGTCTGCGTCAGTCCGGCGACGATATCGACTTCATTGATGCCTATGGCTTTCAATTCAGCACTCAGCGGTTTGGAATGATCAATCACCGCATGCGCACCAAGATCCAGGCACCACTGACGTGTCTCAGCACGTGAAGCTGTAGCGATAACGCGTAATTGCGTCAACTGGCGCGCCAGTTGTATGAGGATGGAACCCACACCACCAGCACCACCTATCACCAGCAAGGTCTGGCCTGCACCGCCGTTTTTGGCAACGCCCAGACGTTCAAACAACAATTCGTAGGCAGTGATAGTCGTCAATGGCAAGGCTGCGGCTTGCGCATCATCCAGTGTAGTGGGTGCCTTGGCGACGATGCGTTCATCAACCGCATGCAACTCACTGTTTGCACCAGGTCGATCAATCGCACCAGCATAGTAGACACGGTCACCCGCTTTGAAATTGCTGACTGCGGTGCCAACTGCTTCAACAATGCCAACTGCATCCCAGCCCAGCACATTCAACTGGCCCTCAGCAGGTGCACGACCCAGCCTGACCTTGCTATCCACAGGGTTGACTGAAATGGCATTTACGCGCACCAGCAGGTCACGCGCTTCCAGCGCTGGCGTTGGCAATTCCACATCTTCCAGCGATGCAGTGTTGTCGATAGGTAAAGAATGGCGGTAAGCGATGGCTTTCATATTGAGTCCTTGAGTGTATTCAGTCTTGATAATCGGTGTCCAGAAACATTTCCAGATCAGTGCAGGCATTGTAGAATCTGAAGCATGAATTGATAAGACCGATAAATAACTATCACTTTCAAATGAAAATTGAAAATCTCAGCGACTTGCATGTACTCGTGCAAACCGCACGTTGCGGTTCACTCTCAGGTGCAGCTAGCGTATTGGGCATGACCCCAGCAGCCGCCAGCGCCACCCTCAAGCGCCTGGAAACCCAGTTGGGCACTCGCCTGTTCGAGCGATCTACCCGCGCCCTGCGCATCACCGCCCAGGGCCAAATCCTGCTCGACTATGCGCAAAGGGCATTTGATTTACTCGATGAAGGTGAGTCCCAGGTATCAGAAGCCCGCACCGCCCTGGTCGGCACAATACGCGTAGCAGCCCCGTCTGACCTGACCCGCACCACCCTGCTACCCTGGCTGGATGAATTCCTGGCCCTGCATCCCGGCGTGCAACTGGCCCTGAATGTCGGCGACAGGCCGCTGGACGTAGTGCGCGATGAAGTGGATGTGGCAATAAGGTACGGCACCCTGACAGATTCACGCCTGGTCGCCAGGGTACTGGCACAAAGCCGCCCCATACTCTGCGCAGCCCCCAGCTACCTGGCACGCCACCCTGCCCCGCAAACACCGCAAGACCTGGCGCAACATAATTGCCTGATCTTCGAGCGCAGCAGCCGCCTGCATAAAACCTGGCGCTTTGGGCAAAACGGTAAATGGAAAGAAGTCCGTGTCAAAGGTGACCGCAGCGCCGACGACGCATCTCTCGCACGCATGTGGGCAATTGCTGGCGCTGGTATTATTTTCAAATCAATGATCGATGTCAGGCAAGAACTGGAAGACGGCACTCTGGTGGCACTGTTGACAGATTGGGAGACTGATCCTTATCCATTGCATGCATTGCTGCCCAGTGGGAGATTCATACCAAATCGCGTGCGGGCACTGGTAGATTTTTTAGGAGAGAAGTTTTCGTTGAAAATATAGTGTTAGAGCGAAAAAAATTTACTCTATCTCAACTTCAGTTCGCAGCTCATTCATTTAGCGTTGCCCACCCGTATTGAATACCAGGCTCTTGAACAGGTTCTTAGTTTGACTTCAGCATACGACTTTATGAGGAAACAGGCTCAACGCTGTGTTCCGTTGTCATTCAATTCTGCGTAGCGCCGGAAACCATCGCGTACTGCCTCGATTAAATCCTTGTCTTCCCAGGGCTTGGTCAGGAATTTATAAATTTCACCGCGATTGATAGCCTCAGTCAAGCTATCGAGACCGGTATAGCCGGACAAGACCATGCGTATGGTCTTGGGATACAGTTTGCGGGTACGGGCCAATAATTCTGTCCCTGTCATGCCAGGCATTCTCTGGTCAGTCAAGATCACGCCCACGGGATGCAGCGCAAGCAATGCCAGGGCTTCTTCAGCACTGCTGGCAACGAGTATATGATAATTTTCACGGCGAAATAAGCGTGACAGCGAAGACAGGATACTCGCCTCGTCATCCACCAGCAATAGTGCCAGCCGCCCTTCTTCTGCCTGGATTTCCTGCGCAATATAGGCACCCAGGAAATTCGTCATCTCAACACCGGGTAGCGGTTTGCTGATCAAATACCCTTGCATGACATCGCATTGCAGGGCGCGCAGATAACGTGCCTGGCCTATGCTTTCCACCCCCTCCGCAATCACTTCCAGGCCCAGGCTATGGCCCATGGCAATGATAGCCTTGACGATAGAAGCATTGCTGCTATTGCTCGTCATGTCACGCACAAAAGCCATGTCCACCTTGAGTTTATGTACCTCAAGTTGTTGCAAATAGGCGAGCGAAGAATAACCGGTGCCAAAATCATCTATAGACAAACGTACGCCTAGCTCTTTTAAATCCGCCAGGGATTTGAAAGACTGTTCCTGGTCCAGCATGATGCTGCTCTCGGTGATTTCCAGCTCCAGCTGGTCCGCTGCGATACCGGTTTCTTGCAAAGATGATCGTACGGTTTCCAATAGATGGCCGCGACTCAACTGCAGCGCAGATACATTGACAGCAACCTGGCGCAAACGCAGGCCCTGATCTGACCACTGCCGTATCTGCCGGCAAGCCTCGCGCAAGACCCAGGCCCCCAATTGCACGATAAAACCACTCTCTTCAGCCAAGGGGATAAAACTGTTCGGTGGTATCAAGCCGCGCACAGGATGTTGCCAGCGCACCAGTGCCTCCAACCCCACAATCTGACCGCTGATCAAATCCACCTGAGGTTGATAGTGCAAGCGCAATTCATCGCGCTCTATGCTACGACGCAAGTCTGCTTCCAGTGTCAAGCGCTCTTTGGCACGACGGCTCATATCAGAAGAAAAGAAACGCAAGATCCCGCGCCCCTGCATCTTGGCCTGATGTAGCGCGGCATCAGCATTGCTTTGCAGGGATTCGGTATCACTACCGTCATTGGGGTACAAAGCAATACCTATGCTGGCACCGACGTACACGCTATGGCCTCCGAGTTGAAAAGGCCTGGCCATCTCTTCTATCACGCGCTGTGCCAGCAAGTCCACCCACGGCTTGCCATCCCCTGGTTGCAGGATGATATTGAACTCGTCACCGCTGATGCGCGCAATAGCATCAATATCGGGGAGCAAGTTCTTCAGGCGTTTTGCTGACTCTATCAGTAATTGGTCGCCCAGACTATGGCCCAGGCTTTCATTGATGGTTTTAAAATTATCGAGGTCAATGAATAGCAAGGCAAATTGCGTCTGCTCCCGTTCAGCGTATTGCAAGGCATGATTCAATAACTCATGAAACAGCGCACGGTTGGGCAAGCCAGTAAGTGGATCACGATTAATAAAAAAATCCAGTTTTTCTTCAGCATAACGACGTTGCGAAATATCACGGTGCGAGCCGCGCAAGCCCAGATATTTACCGCTGGCATCGTATACCGTCTTGCACACATGCTCTATCCAGCGTTCTGTCCCATCCTTGGCTTTTATGCGAAAAATCAGTGCCGCACCATTTGTGTCATTTGCATCGTTTGATTTTGGCCCATGCAATTTCCACTGATCCAGATCATCAGGGTGAATGATCTTTTCTATCAACCCGGCATCGGCAAAAAACTCTTCCGGGGTATAGCCCGAATCTTCCATGCAAGCCGGGGATACATAGAGATAGCTGCCATCGGGTGCCATCCAGTATTCCCAGTTAGGCGAATAATCAGCCAGGATGCGGTATTTTTCTTCACTCTTGATCAGCAAGGCCGTACGCTGCGCCACCAGTTGTTCCAGAAAATGCCTGAGCCTGGCCAGTTCCAGATGTATGCGCACACGCGCATGTACCTCATCTATGTCAAAGGGTTTGGTGATGTAATCTGCACCACCGACATCAAAGCCCTTGAGTTTTTGTTGCGTGGTATCAAAGATGGTGACAAAGATAACAGGGATGCGATTGCCTGCAGCGGTGGCCTTGATGCGCCGGCAAACTTCATAGCCATCCATGCCCGGCATCATGATATCCAGCAAGACCAGGTCCGGCGGCGTTGCCCCAGCTACCATTTCAATTGCCTTGAGACCGGAATTAGCTACCATTATGCGATAGCTGTCTTTTAGTGCTTCCAGCAATTCATGAATATTTTCCGGTACATCATCCACCACCAGCAAGGTAGGCGGGTGTGCCGGATCAGTATGGCGGGTAATATCAAAATTGATGGGGTAGCGGCGATACCGCTGCAATTCGAGTTGTATGCGTACGCGCAGCAGCAAGAGATCTGGATTGACGGGCTTGGTAATGTAATCAGCCACACCCAGGGTCAGGCCGCGTGCCTCGTCACCGGCATCTGAAATAGCAGTCACAAAAATCACTGGAATGTCTGCCGTCGCAGGATTGGCTTTCAAATGTACCAGGACAGAGTAACCATCCATCCCCGGCATTTTAATGTCCAGCAATATCAGATCGGGATGTGGCAGCCGTTGCGCCAGTTCCAAAGCTTTTTCGCCCGTGCTGGCAGCGATGATGGCATACTCGTCACGCAGCATGTTCATCAAACCATGCAGATTTTCTATCACGTCATCGACGATGAGTATGCGCTGGCGGCTGTTGGCAATGTCGGTCATGATACTGTCACTCAGTAGTTGGACTTACGTGTTTTTTCAGATCATTGAGCAGGGCGATTGCGGCATCAATATCAAACACATCGACCCTGGCTGCAATAGCCTCGAGATCCGCTTGCAGAGGAGTCCCCATGACACCGGCCCGAAGTTCACCCAGTACCGACTCGACACTGCCTAAATCATACTCCAATGCCTTCCCTAGTTGTTGTAATAACACATAGACTTGTTTGACGTCCAGGATTGCTGGCTCAGGGGTAGTAGCAACTTCTGTCTTGCTGGCCATACGATCGATATCAGCAAACAAGTCTTGCGCCAGGATATGCAGTTCATCCAGTTGTGCCTGCCCCACCACTTCCCCCTGCTTAAGCAGGGCGTCAATATCGGATATTTTGTCATGCAATGCAACGGCAGCAATATTGCCTGTTACCCCTTTGAGCATATGGCAATACTCTTCTGCCTGTTGCATATCTTTTTGCTCCAGCAAGTGTTGCAGACTGTTTGATATATCCGCATAATTCCCTCTGAAGCGGTGCAACTGTTTTACATACGCAGAAATCTTTCCTCCTATGCGGCGGATACCCTCGCGCGCATTCACACTGCTCATTGCCAACAGTTCGGGCGGGATTTCTGGCGCTGCCCGCATCGCCACGTGCAGACCTGGCCTGGGCTTTGCAACATGTATCCATTTCGCCAATATTGCCACCAGCTTATCTGGCGCGATGGGTTTGGTAACATGATCATTCATGCCTGCAGCTTGTGTCTTTTCTGCATCAAGCGCCATCGCCAGTGCGGTCGTCGCAATAATGGGAAGCTGCGCAAAACGTATACTGCCATCAGTATTGGTCAGCGCCCGTATTTGCCGTGTGGCTTCCAGACCATCCATGACAGGCATCTGTATATCCATCAACACAGCATCATAATCACGTCTTTGCACTTGCTCGATTGCTTCCTGGCCATTGACTGCCTGATCGACATCAATTCCTTCGCTGCGCAGCAATTCAGTGACAAATTCGCGGTTGATATCATTGTCTTCCACCAGCAAGATACTGGCACCAGCCAGTTGACCGCTCACCGCCAGGTCAGGCGTTGTTATGCGCAACCTGTCACCAGAACCCAAAATGCGTGCGCGGCCAAGTACTGTCAATATGCCATCCAATAATGTGGAAGGCGATACCGGCTTGATGAGAAAGCCATCCACGCCGGCCAGTTCGGCAAAATGTATGACGTCTTCGCGGCCATAAGCAGTCACCATGATGATCTTGGGTTGTGGCTTGATGGCAGTATCAGCATGTATGCGTTTGGTCACCTCATCCCCATTCATGCCTGGCATGCGCCAGTCTATCAGGACCAGGTCATAGGCTTTATCACCCGCATTTCTGAGCATCTCCAGTGCTCTGCCTCCATCTTCTGCGGTGTTTACATCAACATGAAAATAGCTGAGCATTTCTGTCAGAATTTCACGTGACACCTGATTGTCATCGACCACCAGTATGCGCAAATCCTCAAGCAAGCGTCCGGTTTGCCCTTTCAGGGTATTGGCAGCAGTTTGCGACCTGGTCGCTATTTTCAGTTGTACGGTAAAGCAAATGGTGGTGCCCTTGGCAATCTGGGTATCCTCTATCCAGATTTGCCCGCCCATTAACTCAACCAGGTTTTTACTGATTGCCAGACCCAGGCCAGTACCACCAAAACGACGCGTGGTTGATTGATCAGCCTGGGTAAATTTGGTGAACAATTCATCCCGGATATCTGCTGCAATACCTATCCCGGAATCGCGCACATACACTTGCAGTTTGACATCTGTATCCGTCAATGACAGGCATTGAAAACCGAGCTCTACCTCACCATGCTCTGTGAATTTGACAGCATTGCCACACAAATTCAGCAAGACCTGACCGAGCCGCAAAGGATCGCCGAGCAGCACAGGTGGGATAGCGGCATCATAACGAATCAGGAACTCTATACCCTTGTGTTCCGCCTGATAACTGATGGCATCGCTCAACTGCTCAAGCACGGCTTCCAGCGAAAACTCAATTTGCTCCATCTCCAGCTTGCCTGCTGCTATCTTTGAAAAATCAAGTATGTCATTGATGATACCCAGCAGTGAACGGGCTGCCCCTTGCGCCTTGCTCAAATAATTGCGCTGTACGGGGCTCAGATCACCTTTAAGCGCGAGATACAGCATGCCCAGCACTGCATTCATGGGTGTGCGAATTTCATGGCTCATATTCGCCAGGAACTGGCCTTTGGCAAGATTGGCAGACTCAGCCTGCTCCTTGGCGGTTTGCAATTCCTGGGTGCGCTCAGTGACGTTTTTTTCCAGATTGCGATTCAGTTCATCAAGCTCCTGCAAGGATAAAAATAATTGCTGCCTGCCCTCATTGAAGGCCTTGACCAACTCACCAAGTTCATCACGATACGGGTAAGTAATATCTTCCATGGGCATATCGCTGGAACGAAAACGCCAGTTCGCTACTGCCGTGGCAACCGTAGTCACAGAATTCGATAAACGATAGCGTATGGTCCATAAAAAAATCAGCCATAAGGCGCTGGTGACAATAATGGAATTGAGTAGCACGATCAGGAAACCGTATTTGACGCGATCCCAGATGACGTCGTGACCAGAATACATTTTCAATTGACCAAGCAGGCGACTGTCACCACGCGGAGCATGATAAAAAAGCGGGATGACAGTACGTTTGATCTGTCTGGTAAAAAGCCCGGTTGGCTGCTGATTTGCGGCTGGCACACTTCCCATTTCCAGCAACATTTCTCCCGCAGCAGTTTCTATCTGCACACCGGTGACAATGGCATTTTTGGCGGTGCTTTGTACTATGCTCATCAATTGCGGACGGTCAAGTTCCCACACAGCATTACTCACATGCGGAGCAATCGTCTGTCCCAGCGAAGCCAGATCGCCATCTATATCGCGACTGACGCTGACATACTGGATCAGCAATTGTGCCACCGTCATGCTGATGGCAACCAACAGATACCATGGCAACATCGTGTACAACAAGCGTCGGGAAAGCGTCTGCGCCAGGAACATCTTTTTCCTTCAAGGGTTTACATTACACGTTAGTGCCACCACCAACGGGTATCGGGTTCCACTGTACCTGCTGGCAAGACAGGATTGCTCAGCCTGATCAACTGGCGCTTCTCGCTTGCCAATTGCTTTATTTCTTTTGCATGATAAGACTCGAATAACTGGCGAAATGAACCATCTGCCAAAGCAAGTTTTAATCCGCGCTCTATTCTCGATGCGAGTAGTTGATTGTCTTTGTTAACCCAAAAATAAACCGGGTAAGGGAAATACAGTGCCTTGCTTTTTTCTGCCGTCAACTGGGGAAATTGCTCTTTATGTTTTTCGATTTCCAGGTAAGCTTCATTCAGGCCGCGCGTAAATGCATCAAAGCGTCCAGCCGCCAGCATGCCAAACAGGTTTTCATAGTTGGTCGAAGTCACGACCGTAAATCCATTGGCACGCAAAATCGGCAAATCGGCCCATTGGCTATTCAGGCCGAACGTGAGTTGCTGGCGCAATGCCTGTTCATCCATCATGGCAATTCCAGCCTGGTCAGTTTTGCGGATCACCAGAACACGATAACCGATAATGCCACGCAAGATATCGATTTTAACGGGTAACATCTGCGCCTCACGCTCAGCATTGGTACCCAGGGCTATGACATCAATCGCGCCCGACTGTAATAAAGAGATGCCACGATTCTGGGTCACCTCTTCAGCAAAAGGCTCCAGCCTGACATTGGCCTCATCCCGGGTATGCGCAAGGGCCAGTTCAAGTAACTTCCAACGGTATTCATAGATAGGCCCAACCGGAAAATATTTCAGACTGGACTTCAGACCAGCTTGGCCTGCGACAGCGTTTGCGAACGAATGCGAACTGGCACAAAGCAGCATGCAAAAACAGGATGCCTGCATGGCTTGCAGCAGTCCAGACATGGCTTTATTCAGACACCTGCTCCACACAGTCATACACCTGAGGTGATACAGGGAAATGTGTGTAGCAGCGAACATGGGTTTCTACTTTCAGACTGTTACTATCCTGACTAGCCGATACTACATTGAAGGTGCCTCAATGTAGTATTCTCCAAATGAGCGAATATCACAAGAGCAACTTTCATTTGCTGCTGATTTCAACACAGATCTGTCGATAGACTTGTTTTCTTTGTTGACAATGAGCTATGGACAAGTGGTTTTTTGCGCCACACTATCTTGCCTTGCACGCCACAGTCCTCCCTCGGCAAGCCCTCACTCAACACAATTGTCTGATTTTTGAACCCAATAGCCACCGGCATAAGACTTGGCGCTTTGGGCAAAAAAATAAATGGAAGAAGTTCGCGTCAAAGGCGACCGTAGCGTCGATGACACCTCACTGGCTCCCATGCGGACGATAAGTGGTACTGGTGTCATCTTCAAATCATTGATCGATGGCAGGCAGGTGCTTGAACATGGCGGCCTGGTGGCGCTGCTGACAGATTGGGAGACTGAGGCTTATCCGTTGCATGCACTGCTGCCCAGTGGGCATTTTATACTGAACCGGGTACTGGCCTTGGTGGGTTTTTTAGCGGGGAGGTTTGCGATGATTGACACTTAATCCATCAGTCAAGAATCCTTCTTTATGTTGAGTAAATTACTCCAACAAATCACGTTTCCACACTTTGACTATGCACATGTCTTCATCAAGCTTTACCCAAAGCGCGGTGTTAGGCATGCGCAATTCCGGAGCTACAATATCCATCGGCACATCACGACGCGCTCCACCATTTGCCAAGCCAATGCCCGGGTATAAAAGGAGCTGGAGTTCGCCAGGTATCAAGCAGGCGAACACCTCTGCGGGGACACGCTCATACCATGTGGCCGGGTATTTTTTCAAACTCATCTCCGGCATGAAAAATAATAGTTTAAGAGTATTTTAATGATGCGAGCCATTATCATCCGCAAGTTCGCCCATAGTGAATGTAAAAACAATTCCTTCAAAACACCCGAACCATTTGAAGTTGCGATAAGATTAACCTTAGTCGTGCCATCATGTAAATTCAAATTTAAGAAATTTACGCGCTGATGCCCGTCCACCCTCGAGGTTTCAGTTTCCGTCAAAACATACTTGAGAAAGAAAATACCCTATGTCTGAAGAAGAAAAAGTCAAAGGCCCTGCTTCATATTTCCCGTCGATAGAAAAGAAGTATGGCAAACCCATCCAGCACTGGCTGGATCTGGTTCAGCAGAACAAAAGCTTGAAACACATGGAAATTGTGAATTGGCTCAAGGCTGAACATGAGATGGGGCATGGACACGCCAATGCAATCGTTGCTTATGCTCTGGCTGCTGACAAGAAATAGTTTGGCGCTTTCAAATTAGCTTTCAAATAAATATGTGCAAGGACATTATGTTTATAGTGAAAATTTCTTCATTTCCACATTGAATACCAATGACTATGCAGGAAGCCCATGAACAAGCAAATCAAAGAACTGCTCGTAACGCAAAGTAAAGACAATATAACTGTATTGATAGTGACATCTCTGTTAGGGCCAGTTGGCATGTTTTTGCTTTTCGCAAGAAAAACAATCAACAAGTTTCAGTTTTCCGGTTTGCTTTGCATGTGGTTCTCGGTATTCTGGTGCAGGTGGATAACGGGATTTGACTTCCCTTCGACCTATTACGAAATATTCATCTTAGGCACGCTTAGTTACGGTGGAGTTATCTTGAATCCGCACAAATCGGAATCCAGCATGGCCGCAGTGGCAGGAGCATCCTTGCTGATGCTTGTGGCTGCTCTTACTGGTTATTTAGAATTACTTGCCGTACGGAATTTTGAGCATTTAATTTCACCAATAGATATGTTCGTCATAGGAATTGGTTATTGCGGATATCTTCTATCCAGTTATTTAGCGTGGAAGGAAAGAGTTTCAAGCTGAATAGCCAAATTAAATATTCACATAAAACCAACTTTAAAAAAAATTTAATCAATATTTCAACGAATCATTCAATGCCCACTCACTCGAAATTCAATATCAAACTCTTCCTGCAAAAAATTCTGATTTGCTTGAGTGTACTCACAATTATCCCGAATGCGTCTGCTCAGGTTTGGGCGACGGCAACTTCAAAGCATCGAACAGATGATCGTGTTATCGTATTTCGCTATCTCAAAGAATTTAAAAATGGCTACGATGTTACGCAATATCCAGACCGTGTGATTCTTACATGGACATATTTTGGAAACAAGGGCATGCCATCTAAAGATGAGCGGGTGAAAATGGACAAACTTGAAGATACTCTCCAACCCCTACTTGACAAAAATAATTTGGCCACGCTCACGATAGTATCTACAGGTAATAATGTGCGTGAATGGAAATACTATGCAAGATCAGGCGATTCTTTCAAGCATGCATTGGATTTGGTGCTTAAAGAATTCTCAGACTTATCCTTAGAATTTCAAAGCTCACGTGATCCGGAATGGACCGCTTATAAAAGCTTTAAAGCTACTGTCAAAGAATAGATTAAAGCGTCATTCTCTAATCCCGCACTGCATTCCCACGCTGATCAAACACATGACACCTATGCCCCGGCAGTTGTATGCAAAGATCAGCCCCCGGATACAAGTCTGAAGTATCCGCTGGCAGCTTGATGGCAAACAGGTTTTCTTCACCTGCCAGCGTCGCATAGACGATTGCAGCATCGCCCAGATGTTCGACGAAGCTGATGCAGACTTCGAGCTGGTTGCTGTGCTCTGTGGTTTGTGATGCCAGCAGGATATGCTCGGCCCTGATGCCGAGGCTGACTTCGTCGCCTGCTTGCAGACTGCTGCTGGCAAGCTGAACGTTGATATGAGTGCCTGCTGCCAGCTGCAGTTCGACCTCGTTGCCGAGATTGCGCAATACCCTGGCTTTGACGATGTTCATTTTAGGTGAACCGAGGAAACCTGCTACAAAGAGGTTGGCGGGTTTGTCGTAGAGTTCCAGCGGTGCGCCTATTTGTTCTATCTTGCCGCCATTGAATACGGCAATGCGCTGACCCAGGGTCATGGCTTCTACCTGGTCGTGCGTGACGTAGATCATGGTGGCGGCGAGTTCTCTATGCAGCTTGCTGAGTTCTATGCGCATTTGTACGCGCAGGCTGGCGTCGAGATTCGATAGTGGTTCATCAAACAGGAACAGGCCGGGCTTGCGCACGATGGCGCGGCCTATGGCGACGCGCTGGCGCTGGCCGCCGGACAGGTCACGCGGCTTGCGTTGCAGCAGGTGGGTCATTTGCAGGATGCTGGCGGCGTGTTGCACGGCTGTGTCTATCTCGACCTTGCTCATGCTGGTGAGGCTGAGGCTGAAGGCCATGTTTTCATACACGGTCATATGCGGGTACAAGGCATATGACTGGAACACCATGGCCAGACCGCGTTTGGCGGGCGGGATGTCGTTAGCCAGTTGATTGTCTATATGCAGTTCACCGGCACTGATATCCTCAAGACCGGCAATCATGCGCAAGAGCGTGGATTTGCCACAGCCTGAGGGGCCGACAAAGACCATGAATTCACCATTGCGCACGTGCAGGTCTATGCCTTGCAAAACCTGGTTATTGCCATAGGATTTGCTGATCTGCTGCAGTCTGACTTCGGCCATTCCTGATATTCCTTAAGCCTGGACCACTGCGGCAGTGGAGAAACCGGCAACCGGTATCTGGCCGCTGGCGACCACTTCTGCAGCAAACCACGCACGTGCTGCATCAATAGCAGGTGGTGCAAAGCCGTAAGTGATGAGTGCAGGTGCCTGTATGTCCAGCATTTGAAACGGGTTCCACAAGACCAGGTGCAAGTCAGGCTTCCAGGTGTCGCGTACCTGTTTGCTATAGCGTATGCGCACGGTGGATGCCAGTACGACAAAGCGGCCATCATCTGGCAAAGCGCTCCAGTCAAAGCTGTTGGCATTGTCAAAGGTGACGGTATCTACATCATACAAACTGGCCAGCATGGCGCTGACTTTTGCTGCGGGTATGCCCGCTTCTGACACGCCATCGCTGACCACATCGGCACTGATGACGAGGCGCAGCTTGCTGCCCTTCGCAGGCGGTTGTGCATTGCCCTGGGTAGTCAGGCCACGCTTCCAGGCGCTGGACATCAGGATGCGGTCTGCCATGTCGGTCTGGTAGGCCGTATCTATGCAGGGATAGGTCTTGGTCAGGTCGGCCATGCGCTGCAGTTTTTGCTGTACTTCTGCGAGAGAAATCTGACCAGACAAAATTACTTCTGTCAGGGCATTCAGGGTTTCCAGCTGTGTCTCTGTGGTGCCCAATGCCATGACCATGTCGGCACCGGCCAGCAAGGCACGTACTGCGGCATTGCCTACTCCATAGCGGCCTGCAATTGCATGCATGTCCATGCCGTCGGTGATGACGACGCCCTGGTAATTCCATTGATCGCGCAGCAGGCCTGTCAATATCGGTTTGGACATGGTGGCCGGGTTTTCTGCATCAAGCGCGGGGTAGACGATATGCGCTGTCATCATCGCTGGCGCATTGCGGCTGACAGCGATCTGGAAAGGTGCCAGTTCCAACGCCTGCAATTCCTCCAGGCTTTTGTTCACGGTCGGCAAGTCACGGTGGGAATCAACATTGGTGTCGCCATGGCCAGGAAAATGCTTGACGCAGCAAGCCACGCCTTCAGCCAGGCTACCGTCCATCCAGGCCAGCGCCAGTTCACTGGCACGCTTGGGATCAGAGCCAAACGAGCGTTCAGAGATGACGGGATTATCAACATTGTTATTCAGGTCCAGCACAGGCGCAAAGTTCCAGTTGAAGCCCAGGGCCTTGACGCCACGCGCCACAGCAGCGCCTACCTGACGACATAGCTCAGTATCATCGCTGGCCCCCAGCGACATTGCCGCCGGGGGCTGCGGTACCCAGGTGGAGCGCACGACTGCGCCCCCTTCCTGATCGATGCCGATCAGCGCCCCCTCCCCCAAGATAAGGCGCAGATCAGCCGTCAGTTTTTTCAGCTGGATTTCGTCGACCATGTTTTGCCTGAACAGGCAAATACCACGGATATGATTGTCTTTTAAAAATTGTGCCGATGTCTCATCCAGGCTGGTGATGGGCATGCGTATCATCACCAGTTGCCCGGCCAGGCGGCGTGCTTCTTCGCGTGTCAGGGTTTGTTGCGCATTTTTGTCTTGCTTATTGTCTTGCTTATTGTCTTGCATCATTTCACTGCTCCATCCATGCCGCGCATAAAAAAGCGCTGGGTAAATAAAAAAGCGACCAATATAGGTGCAACTGTCAAAATGGTTCCTGCCGCAATCACACGGGTGCTGCTGCCATAAGTGCCGCGCAAATACAACACACCGGCAGACAAAGGAAAATCTTCTGGCTTGCTGATGACGATGGATGGCCAGATGTATTCATTCCATGCCTCCACCGCAGTCAAGATGCCCACCGTTGCCAGCCATGGCGTAATCAATGGCAAAACGATGCGATAAAAAATAATCCATTCACTGGCACCATCAACACGGGCAGCATCAAGCAAGTCTTGCGGTACTTCATCAAAAGCCTGCTTCAGCAAGAGTATAGAGACTGCTGTGACGATATTGGGCAAGACTACGGCGGTATAAGTATTGACCAGGGATATCTTGGTCATGGTAATGAAATTGACCAGGAAATTGACTTCAGACGGCAAGATCATGGTTGCCAGTATCACACCCATGATGAGCTTGCTGCCGCTGAACTGCATGCGCGATAAAGGGTAAGCGGCAAGTGAGCACACGACCAGCTTACCCAGCACTGTGGTCAAAGTAATCAGTAATGAATTCTTGTAGAAAGCGATGATGGGGATAACGCGGAAAGCCTCTATAAAATTATCTAGTGAAATGCCACGCGGCCAGAAGGTGGGCGGGAATTCAAACAGATTGCCTTCAGTAGACATCGCCACCACCAGTGTCCACCAGAACGGGAAAATGCAGATGATGGCAATCAGGCTCAACAAGCCATATTGTGAAGCCGTGCGCAGGATTTTTTTGATATTCATGCTCATTCCCTGTGCCCTGGTTTAAGCCAGCGCAAACAGACAAAGGCAATCACCATACAACACAAAGACACCACAAAACTTGCAGCCAGGCCACGCGGCAGCTTCAAGTGTTTCAAGCCCTGGTCATAGGCGTAATACAGGGCCGTGAAGGTGGAATTCATGGGGCCACCCTGCGTCAGCACATCGACTTCCTGATAAGCCTTCAAAGCTGCCAGTACTGACATGATGCTGCAGACCAGTATTGTCGGTTTCAGCATGGGCACGGTGATGCGCCAGAAGCGTTGCCAGCGATTGGCACCATCCAGTATGGCTGCTTCCTGCATCTCGGCGGGCAGTGACTGCAAGGCCGCCAGGTACATCACCATATACCAGCCCAGGCCACGCCAGAAAGAGACAAACATCACGGCAAACAAGGCAAGTGCATCATCCGACAACCAGCCCAGTGGCGCAGCGATCAGATGCAATTGCAGCAGCACATAATTGAGTGTGCCCTGATCATGAAACATGAAGCCCCACATGATGCCGACCACTGATACTGTCGTCACCACAGGCACATAATAGGCGGCGCGAAACCAGCGTATGCCGGGCAATTGATTATTCACGAGCACAGCCAGCGATATCGCCCCCAATTGCGTGAAGGGTACGACCAGCAAAAACAGCAACGAATTTTTAAGCCCGGTCAAAAACATGTCATTCGCAAACAGGGCACGATAATTGGCGAAGCCCACCCAATGCACTTCGCGTATCAGGCTGAAATCAGTAAAACTCAGGTAAGAGCCATACATGACGGGCCAGAAAGAAAACATCAGCAGCAACAACAAGGCTGGAGCCAGGAAGGCATAGGCCAACAGATTACGTCGCTTGTTCGTTGCTGACAAAGAGCCAGGCATACTCATGGCAGCTTCACTCCTTGCAACTTGCGGTTCCAGATAGCTACGGCCTCATCCAAGGCTTCTTGTATATCACGGCGGCCAGTGACGCCAGCTTCGACGGCCTTGACCAGGAAGCGGCGCAATTCATCATAATCATCTATGCCGCTGACGTACAGGCTGCGGGCAGAATTCATGGAATTTGCCGCCACTGCCAACGCTTGTTCTGATGCACCTGCATTGGGTAATATTTTCTTGAAGTAGGAATTTGTCAATGCCTGTTTGGTCGTCGGCATGACACCGGCCATGCTGGCAAAAGCCAGTTGATTGGCATCGCTGGTCAGGTATCGGGCGAAGGCGGCAACTTCAGGTATATCTTTTTTCTTTACGCCTTTGGGTATGGCGAAATGAAACATCCAGCCACCGTCATTGATGCCCGTCGGGCCTGGCGGCACAGGGAAGATACCGGTTTGCGCATAGATTTCTGGAGCATCAGTTTGTATGCGTTTGATGGCAGTGGGTGCGCTGACCATGACGCCAAGGCGACCACCGAGATAGGCATCTACCACTGCAGGGAAATTGTCTTCTGCAAATAATTTATCTTTTAAAAAACCGCCCGCCTTGTAAGTGGCAGCCAATTTTTTGACCAGGGTCACATGGGCTGGCGAATTGAAGACTGCCTTGCCATCACGAATTAAATCCAGCCCCTGCTGCATGAAAAAACCATCGATCTTGCCGAGTGCTGGTGCGTAGCCAGGTTTGCCGGTTTTGAGGGAGATCATGACTGCCTGGGTCAGCAATTCATCCATGCTGCGTGGTGCCTGGAAGATGCCTGCCGCTGCCAGTATCTTGCGGTTATAGGCAATGACATTAACGTTGCTGTAATGCGGGAAACCATAGACCTTGCCATTGAAACGCAGGTCGGCCAATGCGGCATCGGTGTAGTCATTGGCTGCACCTGGCGCTGCCAGCAATGCATCAACAGGTTCAAGCAAACCATCACGCGCCATTTCTTCTGCCCAGGGTACGCTCAAATTCACCAGTGCTGGCGGTGTACCGGCAGCGATCGCGGTGATCAGTTTTAATTGCAGAATGTCCCAGGGAAAGTCCACCCATTCGAGCTTGATGCCAGGGTGCTGGGCTTCGTAATTTTTGACGAGTTCCTGGAAATAGGGAATGAATTTTGGCTTCAGGCTCATGGTCCAGAATTCAATTTTCTGGACGGCAAAGGCATTGCCGTGCAAGCCAAAACTCAATAGCAGTACGCTCAAGAACACGCGTAATTTTGTTACCAAAATCACTCTTTTACATATACTCCCCAATATTTTTAAGCAATCTCGCATTTTAGTCATACCAATCTTGCTATTAATAAAAATACTGGGGGCAGTATCTATTTTTTAAGTTTTTAAAAAATAGCCTGCTGCTTTAGCTATGTCAATTTGTCTTGGTGACTTTGCTCAAGTGCCTTGGCTTATCCGGGTCCAGGCCACGGGCAATCGACAGGTTTGCTGCCATCATGTAGAAGGCTTGTATTGCAACCACCGGATCAAGATCAGGCGTTGCCGCAACTGGCAAAGTCAGGTTACGTTCTTTGACATCTTCTGGTGCTGCCAGCAAGACATTCGCGCCACGGCCACGCATTTCTTCTGCCAGGGCTATCAGGCCAGCTTGTGCAGGGCCACGGGTTGCGAATATCAATAATGGATAACCATCATGTATCAGGGCCATGGGGCCATGTTTGATTTCTGCACCGCTGAAGGCTTCTGCCTGGATGACGGAAGTCTCTTTGAATTTAAGTGCGGACTCCAGCGCAACCGGGAAGCTGATGCCACGACCCACTACCATGATGCGTGATGCGGGTTGCAAGACTTCTATTGCAGGTGACCAGTCGAGCTTGGTGGCAGCGTGCAGGGATTCTGGCAACTGTTCTATCGCCGCCAAAAATTCTGCATCGTTTTGCCAGTGGCCTGCCAGGCGTGCGCCCGCAACCAGGGAAGTGATGAAGCTCTTGGTCGCAGCCACGCTCAGTTCCGGGCCTGCGTGAAGTGGCATGGTCCATTCTGCGCTTTGCGCCAGAGGCGATGCTGCGTCGTTGACGAGGGCCACTGTCGTCGCACCGCCTTCGCGGAAATAACGGATAGGCTCAACCACGTCAGGGCTTTGGCCAGACTGTGAAATCGCAATCGCCAGAGCGTCTTTTGCTGCCAGCGGTGCCTTGTTCAAAGTCACCAAAGACATGGGCAACGAAGCGACGATGCGCCCTACCCTGGCCATGATCAGGTAAGCTGCATAATTGGCGGCATGGTCTGAACTGCCGCGGGCCACGGTGACAACCGATGTTGGCGGTTTGGCGCGCAAGTGTGCGCCAAGTTCGGCATAGCGCTCACCTTCATGTTTGAGTTGTTCGGCTACAAAATCAGCGGAAGAGCTGGCTTCCTTAAGCATCTGCGAGGTCAATCTTTTCTCCTTCTACATAAACAGCGATGAGGTTGAGCTGGCGATCCAGTACAACCAGGTCTGCGTAACTGCCAGCCTGCAGGCGGCCACGCTCATTCAATCCCAGATAATCGGCTGCGTAGGTAGAAACACGCTTCGATGCATCTTCCAGGTCCAGGCCTATGCTGACCAAATTGCGCAAGGCCTGATCCATGGTCAGTGTGCTGCCTGCCAGTGTGCCATCTTCAAGACGCACACCGCCCAGGCATTTATGCACGACCTGGCGGCCCAGCATATATTGACCATCCGGCATGCCGGAAGCTGCGGTGGAATCAGTGACACAATACAGATGCGGAATCGCACGCATGGCGGCTTTGATCGCGCCAGGGTGGACATGCAACAAGTCGGGAATAATTTCAGAAAACTGCGCATGCGCCAGCGCAGCGCCGACCATGCCGGGTGCACGATGATCCAGGCGCGACATGGCGTTATACAAGTGGGTAAAACCGGTGGCACCGTTTTCCAGTGCTGCCTTGCCCTCTTCGTAAGTGCCGAGAGTATGGCCTATCTGTACCTGCATGCCTATGGCTGTCAGCTCGCGCACCAGCTGCAAATGCCCATCCATTTCTGGTGCCACGGTGATCAGGCGGATTGGCGCGATCGCATCAAGATGGCGCACCTGCTCCAGCGAACCTGTGTGGGCAAAGTCTGGCTGTGCCCCCAGCTTGCCGGGATTGATATACGGCCCTTCCAGATGCACACCCAATATGCGGGCAGAACCACTGCTGCGTTTATCCACCAATGGCCTGATCGCCTTCAAGGCCATTTCCAGGTCAGACAGCGGTGCTGTCATGGTGGTGGCCAGCATGCTGGTGGTGCCGTGTTTGGCATGTTTGCGGGCGATGATTTCGACGGCGTCACCAGCTTCCATGGTGTCTTTGCCACCGGCGCCATGCACATGCAAATCAACAAAACCGGGCAAAATGTAATGCAGGGATTCTGCATCGGCGGTGCTTTCTACATCAGCATCTGCAGTGATGGTCTGCACTCTTTCATCGAACACCAGAAAGCCGCGCACCCAGCCTTGGGGCGTCAGTATTTGTCCCTGCACTTGTTGTTGCAAGCTCATCTGAACAACTCCGCCACAAAGTCATAGTAATCGCTACGGCAATGAGAATGCGACAGTTCTATCGCTGCACCGTTAGGGAGATAGGCAACACGGGTAATGAACAACATGGCAGCACCCTGCTTGATATCTGCCAGACGCGCTTGTTCGGCAGTCGCATTCACGGCGCGTATATGCTGCAAGGCGCGTGTCGGTGACAGGTTATGTGACTCCAGATAACCGTACAGGCTGTCACTCACCAGTTTTGGATTTGGCATGTAGATTGCCGGAATGGTCGAACTTTCTATCGCCATCACGACATTGTCGGCAGTACGCAAACGCTTCAAACGCGACACCACGGTGTTGGGCGACAGGCCCAAAGACAAAATCTCTTCTGGCGAAGCGATGCCCGTTTCACGTGACAACCAGCGTGACCCTGGAACAAAACCACGGTTGCGCAATTCTTCACTGAAGTTGGTCAGGCGCGACAGCGGTTGTTCAAGCTTGGGCGTGATGTAAGTGCCAGAGCCATGTTTGCGGGTCAGCATGCCACGTTCGCACAGCATGTCTATGGCCTTGCGTGCTGTGACGCGTGAGATTTCCAGAGTGTCAGATAACATGCGCTCAGATGGCAAGGCTTCGTCCGGCTGCCACAATCCGCTATGTATGCCGTTCGCGAGCTTGTTCGCTAATTGTAGATACAAGGGGGTAGAACTTTCTGCATCAGGTTTAAAGTCTATCAATTGTGCCAGCATGTCTTTCTCTCTTTTTATGTATTTATTGGGCTTGCAAATGCTGTTGTATCAGGATGAGAGCCCCAACTGCGGAATCGGCTTTGGGCATTTGTATTCTCTCTTTTAAATCTGCTGGCAAATAGCTGGCTACCGGTGCTGCCAGACCGCCACACAAGGCAATCGGCAATGCAGATTCCGGGTCCAGGGCATGCGCCATGATTGCCACTTCTTTACCGGCATCCAGCATGATCGCACGGGCGACTTCTACCTCGGGTGCAAAGCGTATCACCAGGGGTGCCAGTTCAGCATAACGGGTTTGATTGGCTTGTGCGAGCCAGGCGAAGACAGCATCTTTGTCGCCGCCGCAATGTACCAGCACCGCGCTGGCAAATGGATTGCTGACAGCGCGACCATCAAGCACACGTTGCAAATGATTGACGGCTCGCATACCCAGCCAAGCACCACTGGCTTCATCACTGACGGGGAACCCCCAGGCACCCACCTCACGACGCTGACCATCTGGTAACAAAACTTCACCGACACTACCAGTTCCTAAAGCGATGATAGAGCCTGGCTTGCCATCAAGTGCACCCAGCAAAGTAGTATAGCCATCAGTTTCAGCACGCACCGCGCCAAAACCTGGATTGAGTGCAACAAACTCTCTCGCCCAGTGAATATTGTGAACACCAGCGAGACCGCAGCCGACTGCAATATCAACCAGGGCTGGCATATCCAGGTTTGCTGCTGCAAAAGCTTGCTGGGCCGCCAGCAAGATAGACTGCCAGGCTTTATCACGTCCATGCGCCAGACCGGAAGGACCTGCACTGCCACGCCCCAATTCTTTGCCACTGGCATCAGCCAACACCACTCGCGTGCCAGTACCGCCACCATCGGCACCAATCAAATATGTACAAGCAGGTTTTGCTGAGGACTGTGCTGCAGTCGCTGACAAATCAGATGTAGAAAGATGTTCTGCTTGTTTGTTCATTGATAAGTAAATGATGGTAAGTTTTATCAGGCCGGATCAGAATCTGTACTTCTGCTACTATTTTAAGCCTCACTGTAAGTTTTTTTACTAGTGGATGTCAATAGGTATTTAAGTGGTATCGTTAAATTTAATTTTTCCTCTTTTGTTTCCACCACACTATTGCCATCCAGCACAATGAAACAGGCTTGCTACTTGGCCCATCCACTACAAGCGCCAAGACAACTTGTATTAGCGCCTGTAGTGACTATTTTTACTTCAAGAACTGCTCGTTCCCAACCATACCAATCTTGGTCACACCCAGACGCTGTGCCGCCGCCATGACCGCAGCCACAGACTTGTAAGGCACGACAGCGACTGGACGCAGGTGGATCTCAGGCTGGTTTGCCACTGAAGCGGCTTCCGCCAGTTTTGCTTCCAGTTGCTTGGGATCTACTGCAGTCCCATTCCAGGACACGGTACCATCAAAATCCACATCCACATTGATCACGACTG
>NZ_JBMPOZ010000026.1:0-74863 GCF_049340385.1 Undibacterium sp. Ji83W
CTCTTCAGCGGGATGCGAACTATAGCAAACTATCTCCCTACTTTGCAAGACCCTGGCGTAAATTATTTAGGGAATTCTTGGGGGAGGCTTATCTGGGGGCGACGACGGTTAATTTTGTAGGGTGCGCACGGCGCACCGCTCTTTGGTGGGCCGTGTACTGCTTCTTTACTACTTATAGGTGCAAAACTATCCGCTGTACATATAAGGTGCGGGAACGGTGCGCACGGCGCACCCTACAGCCCCGGTATTTGGCGTCTGTCCTGGTTGCCTGCTTCGCCGTTCATTGACGGACGACGCTAGGCTCCTGCCTGCGCAGGAGCGACGGGTCGGGGGCTATCTATATAGCGCTCATTTCGCCTATCGACCGAAACCCATCCCCATCCCTGCCTTCCCCTTGAAGGGGAAGGAGTTTTACGGCTTTGCGACATGCTGGCATTGCTTCGTGAATGAGATGTATTTTTTAGAGCTGTATAGATGCGATTTAATTTATAGAGGCGCGTCATATATGACGCGCCTTTACATAGCCTCTATATAACTAGAAACTAGAGACAAATTACTTATTCTTGAATACAGCCGGGCGTTTCTCCAGGAATGCCTGCATACCTTCTTTCTGATCTTCCGTACCAAAACTCGCCTGGAACAGGCGACGCTCGTACTGTATACCTTCTGACAGCGTAGTTTCATAAGCACGGTTGACGGATTCCTTGGCCATCATGATGATGGGCAAGGACATGGAAGCGATCACATTCGCTGCAGCAAATGCTTCTTCCATCAGCTTATCCAGCGGCACGACGCGGGATACCAGGCCTGCGCGTTCTGCTTCGACCACATCCATCATGCGCGCAGTCAGGCACATGTCCATGGCTTTGGATTTGGATATCGCACGTGGCAAACGTTGGGTGCCTCCAGCACCAGGCAAGGTGCCGAGCTTGATTTCTGGCTGGCCGAACTTGGCATTTTCTGCAGCGATAATGAAGTCGCACATCATGGCGACTTCGCAACCACCGCCCAGGGCATAACCGGCGACAGCAGCGATGACTGGCTTGCGGATCTGGCGCATGGTTTCCCAGTTACGGGTAATGTAGTCGTCCTTATAGGCATCCATGAAGCTATAGCCCACCATGGCGGCAATGTCGGCACCGGCGGCGAAGGCTTTTTCACTGCCAGTCAGGATAATGCAATGGATGTTTTCATCCTTGTCGAAAGCTTTCAGTGCCAGACCCAGTTCATCCATGAGCTGATCGTTCAGCGCATTCATGGCCTTGGGACGGTTCAAGGTGATCAAGCCGACTTTGTCGCGGGTTTCAGTCAAAATACATTCGTATGTCATAGACGCTCCTGATTTTATTGAGTAGGGGTATGCAGCATGAATGCCGGTATGCCTATTGTAATGCGCCGGACCAGCACCTGTAATTAGGTGCGCAAATAAGCGCACAAATTAGCAGGTACAATGCGCTTAATTTATTGAGCGAGGTGAATGCGATGTGGTTATTAGCGCTGGAAGCAGGCGTAGCGATGTTCATGCTGATTTTTATCGTCTGGTGGACGATGTTTCATGGCCGCGCGCCAGAAAGACCAGAAACACAACCCAAAGAAGATAAAAAGCCGATAGAGCAAAGCAAGCAAAGCCAGGATATTGAAAATCCGCAATAAGCCTGGACTATGTAAGTATCAATGCAGGGTACGCGGCAAAGACAAAACGAATTCGGGTATCTCTGCCTCAAAGCGATGGGCATCTTCTGCCACGCAGAAATAAGTGCCCTTCATGCTGCCCTGCGGGGTTCTCAATGAACTGCCGCTGGTGTATTCAAAGCTTTGTCCTGGAGCCAGGAAGGGTTGATGGCCAACTACTCCCAGACCCTTGACTTCTTCTACATGGTTGGTGCTGTCGGTAATGATCCAATGGCGGGAAATGACTTGCGCCGCCACGGTACCGGTATTCTTGATGGTGATGGTGTAGGCAAAAACGAAATTGTTTTGCTCAGGATCGGACTGGTCTTTGAGGTATTGCGTCGCCACCGATACATTTATTTCATACGCTGCCATAATTTTCTTTCATGATGAACTATGTTCATTGTGCCAGACGAAGACAACAGCCGCTTGCCCTCACAAGGTAAAATAGCATATCTTTTTCAAGCACGATTCCATCATGACTACTTTCCGCATTGCTCCCAGTATATTGTCCGCCGATTTCGCCCGTCTGGGAGAAGAAGTCCGCAATGTTGTCGCCGCTGGCGCTGACATGATCCATTTTGATGTCATGGACAATCATTATGTGCCCAACCTGACCATAGGCCCCATGGTGTGCGAAGCGATACGCCCGCATGTGCAAGTGCCTATCGATGTGCATCTGATGGTCAAACCTGTCGATCGCATCATCCCCGACTTTGCCAAGGCAGGCGCGAATATCATCACCTTCCACCCGGAGGCGTCGGAACATATAGACCGCAGCCTGCAAATCATACGTGACCATGGCTGCAAGGCTGGCCTGGTATTCAACCCTGCAACACCGCTGCATGTACTGGAAAATGTCATCGACAAAGTCGATATCGTTTTGATCATGTCGATCAACCCTGGCTTTGGCGGTCAGACTTTTATCCCGCATACACTGAAGAAAATCGCGCAAGCCCGCAAGATCATTGATGAATCTGGCCGCGACATCATGCTGGAAGTGGATGGCGGCGTCAAAATCGAGAACATCGCAGAGATAGCCCGTGCTGGTGCAGATACCTTTGTTGCCGGTTCTGCCATATTTGGCAAACCCGACTACAAAGCCATCATCGATGCCATGCGCCTTGAGTTGTCCAAGGTTTAACCCTCAATTTCATATTCAGGCTTTTCGCCACACCAGGCGGAAAGTCTACCTCTGATCGCCCCCGCCATGCTCAGCAAAATCAAAGCCGCCATCATCGATCTCGATGGCACCATGATCGATACCGCACCAGACTTTCTGGTCGCCATCAACCGCATGCGCGAGGACTTTGCGCTGGCACCGCTGACGCTGGATGTCATCAAGACTAAGGTGGGCAAGGGTTCTGAAAATCTGATCCAGCAAGTCTTGTCCCTGGATTTTGATGCCACTGGTGTAGCAGCCCGCTTTGATGATGCGCTGGCAGCTTACCAGCGTCATTACCTGGTCATCAATGGCGACCACAGCCAGCTTTACCTGCAGGTACATGAAGGCTTGCAAGCCATGCGCGACCTGGGTCTACGTTTGGTATGCGTCACCAACAAACCACTGGCGTTTGCCCTGCCATTGATGCAAAAGAAAGAAATACTTCATTATTTTGAGCAAGTCTATGGCGGTGACAGCTTTGCAAAAAAGAAACCTGACCCCCTGCCCATGCTGGAAGCCTGCAAGGCTCTGGACTTGCCACCATCACAAGTGCTGGCCATAGGCGATTCCAGCAATGATGCGATTGCTGCTCGCGCTGCCGGTTGCCCGGTCTTGACAGTGCCGTATGGATACAACCACGGTGAAGCTGTACAAAATATTCAAAGTGATGGTATAGTCGAAACCCTGTTGGTAGCAGCACAACTGCTGTCAGCGAAAAACTCTCATTGACTTTCAAACCATTCACATAACGAATGTTCCTCGATAACAAACGTTCCATGATCACTCCAGGCACTTTTGAGGCCTGGCTATGGCGACGCTGGCAATTCTGTTAATACACGAATGCCGCGAGTGGCTGTGCACATCCCCAGCACATCTTCTTGCTTGTTATATCAATCTGTTTTACCCGTCCATACTCTCTTGAGCGAATTTGCGTGCGCTGCTGCTGTAGACGCGTGCATAAGCTTCAGGAACAGGCAGGCGGTTGAAAGAAAACCATGACCGAACTCGAATTCAAATCGTTGGCCGCGCAAGGCTACAACCGTATCCCCATGATTGCGGAAGCCTTCGCCGATCTGGAAACCCCGCTCACCTTATATTTAAAACTCGCACAGACCCAAAACGGTGGCAAGAATACCTTCTTGCTTGAATCCGTCATGGGTGGCGAACGCTTTGGCCGCTATTCCTTCATAGGCTTGCCCGCCAATACCCTGGTGCGCAGCTTTGGTGAAAAAGTCGAAGTCCTGAAAAACGGCCAGGTCATAGAAAGCCGCGAAATGAACCCGTTGGATTTCATTGCTGAATTCCAGGCACGTTTCAAGGTTGCGCTGCGTCCTGGCCTGCCGCGCTTCTGCGGTGGCCTGGCTGGCTACTTTGGCTACGACGCCGTGCGCCATGTAGAAAAACGCCTGTCTGGCAAGGCACCAAAAGATGATCTGGGCTTGCCAGAGATACAGTTATTGCTGACCGAAGAACTGGCCGTCATCGACAATGTATCCGGCAAACTCTATCTCATCGTGTATGCCGACCCTACCCAGCCAGAAGCCTGGTCCAAAGCTCGCCAGCGCCTGAAAGACTTGCGCGCCATGCTGCGCCGTAGTGTTGATGCCCCTGTCACATCGGCGTCTGTCCGTACAGAATCGATACGCGAGTTTGCCAAGGAAGATTATCTGAAGGCTGTAGAAAAAGCCAAGGAATACATCATGGCCGGTGACCTCATGCAAGTGCAGGTAGGCCAGCGCATCAAGAAGCCCTATGTTGATTCACCGTTGTCACTGTACCGCGCCCTGCGTTCGCTGAACCCATCACCCTATATGTATTTCTATAATTTTGGCGACATGCAAATCATCGGTGCATCGCCAGAAATTCTCGTGCGCAATGAAAGCCTGAATGATGGCAGCAAGAAAGTCACCATACGCCCACTGGCTGGCACCCGCCCACGCGGGACAACACCAGAACGCGATGCGGAACTGGCCAAAGAATTGCTGGCTGACCCGAAAGAAATCGCCGAACACGTGATGCTGATAGACCTGGCCCGCAATGATATAGGCCGCATCGCCCAGACCGGCAGCGTCAAGGTCACTGATCAGATGGTCATAGAAAAATATTCGCATGTACAACACATCGTCTCGAATGTAGAAGGTGTCTTGCAAGCTGACTTGTCCAACCTTGATGTATTGAAAGCCACCTTCCCGGCAGGCACATTGTCTGGCGCGCCGAAAGTCAGGGCAATGGAACTTATCGATGAACTGGAACCTGTCAAACGCGGCATTTATGGCGGTGCCTGTGGTTACCTGTCCTTCGGTGGCGAAATGGACCTGGCGATCGCGATACGCACCGGTGTCTTGAAAGACGGCATGCTGTATGTGCAGGCAGCCGCCGGTGTAGTGGCTGATTCAGTTCCAGAAATGGAATGGCAGGAAACCGAAAACAAGGCACGCGCAGTATTGCGTGCAGCAGAACAAGTGCAAGATGGCCTGGATGGGGAAATTTAAAAAAATGCCAGACCAAACTGCTCACCACAGAGACACCGAGACACAGAGAAAAGCGAAGTATGACTTGTTAAGTGAACAGGTCATAGGTGCAGCAATAGAAGTGCACAAGCATCTGGGTCCAGGTCTTTTGGAGAGTGCGTATGAAAACTGCCTGTGCCATGAATTGTATTTGCGCAAACTGAGTTTTAAACGCCAAGTTAGTCTGGACATTGCATACAAAGGTATACAAGTTGAGTCTGCTTATCGACTCGATTTAGTAGTAGAAGATAGTCTGGTACTGGAACTGAAAGCGATAGAGTCACTGCTCCCTGTTCATACCGCACAACTACTTACCTACTTACGCCTGACTGGTTATAAAACTGGATTACTTATTAATTTCATGGTGCCCGTATTAAAAAGCGGGATCAAAAGGGTTTCTCTGTGAAACTCTGTGTCTCCGTGACTCTGTGTTGAGAGGTCTTACTTATGTTACTGATGATAGACAACTACGATTCCTTCACCTACAACCTGGTGCAATATTTTGCCGAGCTGGGTGAGGATGTGCGTACCTACCGTAATGATGAAATTACGATAGAAGAAATTGAAGCACTGAAGCCTGATCACATCTGTATTTCACCTGGCCCTTGTACACCGGCAGAAGCAGGTGTTTCCATCGCCGTCATAGAACGCTTCGCTGGCAAGACACCCATCCTCGGCGTCTGCCTTGGTCACCAGGCCATAGGTGCGGCATTTGGTGGCAAGGTTATCCGCGCCAAGCAAGTCATGCATGGCAAGACTTCTGCCATTGCCCATACTGGCGTTGGCGTCTTCAGGAATTTGCCCAGCCCTTACACGATTACCCGTTACCACTCTCTGGCAATAGAACGTGCCAGCCTGCCGGATTGCCTGGAAGTGACCGCATGGACAGATGACGGCGAAATCATGGGTGTGCGCCATAAGGAATTCAATCTCGAAGGCGTGCAATTCCACCCCGAATCCATATTGTCCGAGCACGGCCACGCCCTGCTGAAAAACTTTTTGACTGGAACAGCATCATGACCATATCTCAACAAGAAGCACTGACACGCCTGATAGAACACCGTGAAATTTTTCACGATGAAATGCTGTTCCTGTTCCGCAAACTGATGGGTGGCGAAATGTCGCCAGTCATGATTACCGCACTGACCATGGGCTTGCGCGTCAAGAAAGAAAGCATAGGCGAGATCACTGCCGCCGCCCAGGTCATGCGTGAATTCTCGACCAAGGTGCCACTGGCAAATACGGACAACATGATCGACATCGTCGGTACTGGTGGTGATGGCGCGCATACTTTCAATATCTCTACTGCATCCATGTTTGTCACGGCTGCTGCAGGCGCGCGTGTTGCCAAGCATGGCGGCCGCAGTGTGTCCTCCTCATCTGGCAGTGCTGATGTGCTCGAATCCTTGGGCGCGAATATCAATCTCAAGCCTGAGCAGATCGCCCAGTCGATAGCACAAACCGGCATAGGTTTCATGTTTGCACCGAATCACCATGCCGCGATGAAGCATGCTGCGCCAGTGCGCCGCGAACTTGGTGTACGTACCATTTTCAATATCCTCGGGCCATTGACCAATCCAGCAGGCGCTCCGAATATTTTGATGGGCGTGTTCCACCCTGATCTGGTGGGCATACAAATCCGCGTCTTGCAAAGGCTGGGGGCACAACATGCACTGGTGGTGTGGGGGCGTGACAATATGGACGAAGTTTCACTTGGTGCACCTACCATGGTGGGTGAGCTGGTGAATGGCGAAATCAGAGAATATGATATACACCCGGAAGACTTTGGCTTGCAGATGGTATCCAATCGCAACCTGCGTGTATCTGGTGCCGATGAGTCAAAAGCCAAGATACTTGAAGTGATGAATAATGTGCCTGGTGGGGCTACCGATATCGTTGCCCTGAATGCGGGTGCGGCCTTGTATGGTGCAGGTATCGCCACGTCAATCGCGGACGGTGTCAAGCTGGCCCAGACAGCTATCGCATCCGGCGCAGCCAAAACCAAGCTGGAACAGTTTATTGAAGTCACCCAGCAATTAGGGAAGTAAGCCCATGTCTGACATTTTAAATAAAATCCTGGCAGTCAAAGCGGATGAAGTGGCAGCAGCCAAGAAATATCAATCCTTTGCCAGCCTGCGTGCAGAAGTTGAATCAAACAAGGAAGCACAAGCTGATCTGCGCAGTTTTGAAGGCAGCTTGCGTGGCAAGATTGCGGCTGGCAAGGCGGCGGTGATTGCTGAAATCAAAAAGGCTTCACCTTCAAAAGGTGTGTTGCGCCCTGACTTTCATCCAGCCGAGATTGCCCGAAGCTATGCAGAACATGGTGCGGCCTGTTTGTCAGTACTGACCGATGTGCAGTTCTTCCAGGGCGCGCCTGAATATCTGCAACAGGCGCGTGCAGCGTGCAGCCTACCAGCACTGCGCAAGGATTTCATGATCGATCCTTATCAGATTTATCAGGCCAGGCATTGGGGTGCAGATTGCATCCTGCTCATCGTCTCTGCACTTGATCACGGCCTGATGGCTGATCTGGAAGCCTGCGCACATGAATTGGGCATGGGTGTCCTGGTTGAAGTACATGATGCTGAAGAACTGGAAGCCGCCCTGAAACTCAAGACGGCCATGCTGGGTATCAACAACCGCAACCTGCGTACTTTTGAAGTGTCGCTGGATACGACAATAGATTTGCTGCCAAGGATTACGCCAGACAAACTGGTGATTACCGAATCCGGCATCATGTCAGCAGCGGATGTCACACGTATGCGGGAAGCTAATGTGCATGGCTTTTTGGTGGGCGAGGCTTTTATGCGGGCTGAGAATCCGGGGGCAGAACTGGCTAAAGTGTTTGGATAGTTTGCGACAAACGTGCAAATTTAGCTCCGTCACTCAATCCTACGTTTACTGGTAATTTCGTCGCTCCTGCGCAGGCAGGAGCCCAGCGGCGTTCGTCGATTGTCGGAGACGTTTTTAACGTCTGAACAAAAAACTCCCTCTTTTTGTCTGGTTAAAGGAAGCTAGGTATTGCATCCGACAGAACACACACTCACCATTTACACCCCTTCCCACTTACCGTATCCGCCACGATCACCCCAGCGACAAGCAAACCGGATATAGCGACATTGCCTACCCTCGCCCCTTGCGAATACGCATTCATGCAGTTTTTTCGTTTGGCATCCGCGACATCCCTGCCAAATTTTTCTTCCATTCTCAATTCAGTGACAGGCTGACTAAAAGCCAATACAGGCTCTTTCAAACGCTGCTTCTTGTCATTCGCGACAGCACCGCGCCGCAAGGCTCCGAGATCCAGCGAGACTGATTTACTCTCTGCTGCAGGCTGAGTATCTGACAGCTCAATTATAGGAAAGGTCTGGGGTTCAGGCGATGAGTCTGCAGAAGTTGGCCTGCTCTTTTCACGAACAGATGGCAATCCCGGCGTGACTACCTTGGTTGCCCGAACAACTTCAGGCTGCGCTTCGGGCTTGGCTTTGGGAAGAGACTTTGACACAGACTGCACCATACTGACATCCAGATACGTCAAGCCATCCTGCTTATTTACATACCGCCCATGTATCTGCCGCAAACTCAGCAACAAGATCAGATGCAATAGAATGATCCCTGCCCAGTTAAGAGACTTTTGCCAAAGCGCTTGCTGTGAGTAAGAAGTCGATACAGTCATGCAGGCCCAGGTGAGGTAATAATTTGTTATGACAAAATCATACAACAGAAAGTTCAGCGCCTGCGCAGCAGAAATATCAGGCATAAAAAAACGCCGTACAGCAAATCACTGTACGGCGTGTTATCAGATATCAGATCAGATGCAGTTTATAACTTACTTCTTGCCAGGCTTCTGAAAGCTTGGTCTCACTAAACTGGCAGACTTGCCCGCTGCCTGCACTGTCAGAGTGACGGCTGGTACATCATCCGCCTGCAATTTAGCCTGCACTGTCAGCAATTCATCACGACGGAAGGCGTGAATCTGTACAGTTTCAGCAACACGATAACGACCCAGCGCCGTAGCCAAACTATCGGCAGCATCTGCAGCAGTTACACGCAAACCATTGACGGCGACGATGACATCGTTTGGCGACAAACCAGCGACATGCGCTGCACGACCTTCATGTGCATTGGCGATCTTGCAGTCATTACCGTCACGCACCACACGCACACCGAGGCTAGCTTTTTTACTTGCACTGCCGTCGTTTACCTGCAAGGCGAAGTCTGCATACAAATCTGCCAGCGGCACGTCTTCAGTCCCGCGCACATATTTATCGATGAAGCGGCGTACGTTCACGCCAGTGACTTGTTCCACCAGGCTTTCAAACTCAGTCTCGCCCAGGCCTTGCTGCTTGCCTGACAGAGTGCGCTCATAAAAGTCGCGGCCAAATTTTTGCCACATCGCACGCATGACGTCATCAAGGGATTTTTTACCTGCAGTTTCTGCACGTATCGTCAAATCCAGGCCCAGTGCCACCAGAGAACCCTTGGTGTAATAGCTGACTATCGCATTCGGTGAATTTTCATCCTGGCGATAATATTTGGTCCAGGCATCGAAGCTGGATTCAGCCACGCTTTGCTTTGTACGACCGCTACCGCGTGTCACCATATTGATGGTCTTGGCCAGCAACTTGAAGTAAGCAGCTTCATCAATCACGCCTGAGCGTACCAGCATCAGGTCATCATAATAACTGGTGAAACCTTCAAATACCCACAACAGGCTTGTGTAGTTTTCGTGACGCAAATCATAGCTGGCAAAGGCCGCAGGCTTGATACGCTTGACGTTCCAGGTGTGGAAATATTCATGGCTGCACAGGCCCAAAAAGCCACGATAGCCATCACTCATTTCTGCATGGTGTTTGACTGGCAAATCAGTGCGGTTGCAAATCAATGCGGTAGAAGCACGATGTTCCAGGCCGCCATAACCTTCACCGACCACCATGGTCATGAAGACATAACGGTCCATCGGTGCTTTCTTGGTACGCGGCTCAAAAAAGGCGATCTGGGTTTCGCAGATTTTTTTGACATCAGCGACCATGCGCTCCATGTCCATGTTTGGTACTTTACCAGTCACGACAAAATCATGGGAGATGCCGTGCGCATCAAATGTCGCCATAGCGAAATCACCCATCTCAACCGGGTGATCAATCAACTCATCATAATTGGCAGCTACATAAGTACCAAAGCCATAGCGTTTGGCTTTCAACTCAGGCAAGGACGTGGCAACGCGCCAGGTTTTGCAGGCAGCGTCATCAGCACGTTGAATGTCGACCACATGCGGGTTCATCTCCTGTCCATGCACGCTCAGGAACACGCTGGTGCCATTGAAGAAGCCATGGCTTTGATCCAGGTGCGCTGCACGAACTGACAAATCCCAGGCATATACTTCATAAGTGATACGCAAAGCACCTTTGCAAGACGCAGCTTGCCAGGTGTGTTTGTCCAGCTTTTTCAGTGCGACTTTTTTACCTTCAGAGCTGGCCTTGATCTGCACGATGTTGCGGGCAAATTCACGCACCATATAACTGCCTGGTATCCAGGCTGGCAAGCTGACAATCTGGCCTTCAGCATCAGGTGCCGCGATGTCCAGCGTAACCAGATACATATGTCCAGCCAGGTCTTTGGGAACGATGGTATACGCCAGCGCATGCGCAGATACAGCCGCACCAGGTCTCTTTGTTGTTATCGTTTTTTTCATGCTGAACGATCTTTCTGTTTCTTTATTTATTAATTAGTCTGCTGATCCAGGCTATATGCCAAGGCTGCATATGAAATTGCATACTAAGCTGAGGGATAGGTGCGCACATTAGCGGCGATAAAGGTAAAAATCTGCGCGCCCACGACCACGCGGGTCAGTTGCAAACGTAAATTGATAAACCATTCTGGCACGCCATAACTTTGGTACAGCCGCTTGTCTATCTTATAGGTCATGATAAAACCAGCTACCTGCACCACAAAGCCAATCAGCATTTGACTCATAAACAACCAGGCAATAATAATTGGGACCACCGCCCAGATGAGTGCCTTTTTTGTCTCTTTCTCATTAGCGCCGCCTGCCATGAGGACCACTCCCCAGTGCAAGCCGCCAAGGAAAGAAAGAATCACAATGCCATAATGCAGCTGCGCTTTGATGAGCGCTCCCAACCAGTCTGGATGCACGATCCAGCAAGCCAGCGTCAAGAAGACAAATGGCGCAAGGCCAGCAAAACCAATTCGTATCGCCAGTTTTTGATTGAGATTATTCATAGATTTTGGCAGCACCAATACCGCCACGTCTTAAATCAGGTGGAAGAAAACCGCTATTCTATGGTTATTTTAGTTGTATAGATATATCCACAAGCTATTTAGAAGTAACAAAACTGGCGAGGAAGGTGAAAAATTGTAGAAAACTCTTATATATAAGGGCTATCATCTGCTAAAACATGTCTTATTTGCAGGGTTTTCGTCACAAAATCATTGATCTCAGCATTTCAAGCATTTGCTTTCCCATCAGGATGCAGATGATTGAGCAAGGCATCCTGGGTATCGATGTCCTGATGAATACCTGGGTCATCCACCTCCACTTGCGTTACCGGATTGCTTTGCAAAAGACTGCGGGCACCGACATCGCCCTGCAAATCCAGTAATTGCGGCAAATATTGATGCGCAAACCCGACTGGGTTGCCGCGCCGCCTCTGATACACAGGCACCACGATCTCTGCCCCCGCTTGCAGGGCATTAAAGAGTAGTGTCATGGTGGAAGGTTTTACTGCGGGCATATCTGCCAGGGCGATCAGCCAACCGGCACTGTCAGCCGTGGTACGCAAGGCATGCTTGAGGGAATTGGCCATGCCTGCATCGGCATCATGACAGACCAGGCACTCAACGCCCATTGCCTGCAATTGATCCGATAACGCAGCATTATCTGGCCTGAGTACCGCGACAACTTGCGGCATGGCCGCTAGCAAATTCTGTGCACTATGCTGCGCTACGGATTTGCTGTCGGCCAATTTTTGCAAAAGCTTGTCGCGCTGGCCGCTGGCATCAAAACGGCGACCTCGCCCCGCTGCCAGCAAAATGCCTGTCCAGCGCGGTGTCGAAGTCATAGAAAAAAGTTTTAGCTGGCTTTTTAGTTGGCTTTATTGCCGCTGGCTGCCGCAGCGATCCTGCTTTCCAGCATTTTCACATCCAGCATACCAGGTGCACGGCTGCCATCAGTGAAGATGACTGATGGTGTGCCGGTCACACGCATCTTTTGACCGAGGGCAAAAATCTTGTCATTCGGCGTATTGCAATTGGCCGGCGCTTCTGGCGCTACCTTGCCATGCAACATCCAGTCATCCCAAGCCTTGTTACGGTCAGCAGAACACCAGATGTTTTTTGACTTGGTCTTGGAATCATCCGCCAGAATGTTATACATGAAAGTGTAAACAGTGATGTTATCCATACTCGTCAAGGTCTTGCGGAACTGTTTGCAATAGCCACAGTTCGGGTCTTCAAATACTGCAATGACACGCTTGCCATCACCCTTGACCATCTTCAGGGCAGATTCCAGCGGCAGATCAGAAAACTTCACCTTGCTCAAATCATCTACCCTGGCCTTGGTGTAATTGGTGCCATTTTTTGCATCTATGACTTCACCCGAGAACAGGAATTGCGCTTTCTCATCGGTGTATAAAATGTCTGAACCTATGCGTACTTCAAACAATCCAGAGTATGGCGTCTTGGTCACAGAATCAACTTTCACACCTTCTCGAAAGGTTGGCTGTATCAGCTTGCGCACACTGGCTTCTTGTGCCGTCTCAGCTGCGAATACATTGCCAGCTAAAGCCAGCGTCATGATCATCAAGCCTTGCAGTGTTTTTTTCATCTTCAGTCTTCTTTCATTTTTCATCAGGCTTACGCACAATCGCCAGCACCATGTCCTGGTACTTGGTCGTGCTCATCGCAGCAATCTTACATATGGACACCAGCACACCGCGCCAGGTTTATTTCCCCATGGCGTGGGCGATTAATTTGTTCTTTATGACTGGTAACCGGTCCAGCAAGTTCAATCCCAGATCACGTATTGTACGCAAAGGCGTCAAATCAGATGCAAACAGGCGCGCCAGACCATCCGTGGTCGCCAGCATCAGCATCACTTCTTCCTTGCGTGCGCGCTGGTAACGGCCCAGCAAACGGGCATCACCACAATCACGATGCGCCTCTTTTTCTTTAATCACTTTCAGCAAATCAACCACATCGGCAAACCCCAGGTTCATGCCATGCCCAGCCAGCGGATGCACTGCATGCGCCGCATCCCCCACCAATGCAACCCGTGGCGCGATCATGCTATGTGGCCGCATCAAGCGCAAGGGAAATGCCTTGATCGCCTCCGGCAAGACCGGCTGCAAAGGCCCGAGCACCTCTCCACAATATGGCATCAAGCGCTCGACCAATGCAGAAAGTGGCTCGCGCAATAAAGTCTCTGCCAGCGCATCCGGTGCCGACCATACCAGCGACACGCGATTACCCGGCAAAGGCAATAAAGCAATAATACCTTGATCTTGCACAAACCACTGATGAGCAACACCATGATGCGGTTTAGCGCATTCAAAATTGGTCACAACACCATGCTGGTCATAAGAACGATAATCCAGACCGATATCGCAAGCACCGCGCACCCAGGACTGCGCACCATCAGCTCCAACAACCAAAGATGCACGTATGCTGCTGCCATCATCCAGCACCACTTGTGCAGCATCAGCACCAACTTCCAAAGCTTGCGCCCGCCCCTGCACCAGCGTCAGGTTTTGCGCGAACCGCAAGGCAGTATCCAGCGATTGGTTCAGATTCTTGTCTTCAACGATCCAGGCCAGCTCATTCACATGCGCGCCATAGGCATCAAAGCCCAGCTTGCCCGCATCGACGCCACCTCCCTGCACCTGCATGGCCGACACAGGTGCTACCCGTGCCTGGTCCAGCGCATCCCAGACTTTTAGCGAAGACAACAAATCATGCGCCACATGGTTCAGCGCATACACCCGCACATCCCAGTCAGCCGAAGCAGATGCAGAACCGGGAACCGAACCGGGAGCCGAACCTGGAACAATTGCAGGCACACCAGAACCCGGCGCGCACAACAAACTCACACGCAAACCCGCCTGGGCAAAGCCCAAAGCAGCCGCCTTGCCAACCGCCCCATTACCAACGATACAAATATCGCAATCCCGCACCTGAGCAGACATCAGTCCCCCATTAAAAACCAGATAATGCCCCATTATACGGGAAGCCCACCCACCTGCCCGATGCGCCAGATCAAAGCCCCGCCATAGAGGGAAACACAGGTTTTTTCAGAAAAAGCTTGCAAACCACACCCAACATGTCTATAATTCTTGGTCTTGGCCTGGTAGCTCAGTCGGTAGAGCAGAGGATTGAAAATCCTTGTGTCGGTGGTTCGATTCCGCCCCGGGCCACCAAGAATGAGCAGTAAAATAAAAATGGTTACACGCTTCGGCATGTAGCCATTTTTATTTTGTCCCTCATTTTTTAGTCGCTGACAGCATGGCAGTACCGACCGCCCGTGCCGAGATCAAGATAAGTTCACGGGTAGTGCAGAAAACCTGCAGGGTAAACCAGTCAGCCAGCGGGGTCGTCAGGATGCGCCGCATCAGTGAAAAGCGGCAGATGGCCTGGTCGTTACCACGCCATCTGCCATGCTGTATGCAACAGCAGTCGTCTTTAAAATAGATTAACGTTCTTTTACTATCCCACGATAAATCAGGAAAGTCGCGAGCAAGCCAAAGCTGCCGGCCATCGCCATCCAGTAACCTGGCGATGCCTTGTCGCCGGTGGTTTCTATCAGCCAGGTAGAAACCAGTGGCGTCAGCCCACCAAACAAGGCTGTGGCCAGGCTGTATGCCAGTGAAAAGCCGGTGGTACGGATGCGCACAGGAATAATCTCGGTCAGCGCAACAATCGTCGCACCGTTATAACTGCCATACAGGAAGGACAGCCACAGCTCAACGATCAGCATGTGTTGAAAACTGGGGTTGGCGATCAGCCATGACAGCAAAGGGTAAGCCGTCACTGCCGTCAGGCCAGAGAACAACGCCATGATGGGCCATCTGCCGATGCGGTCAGACAGCGCACCCATGACCGGCAGCCAGATAAAATTGGATACCCCCACGCACAATGTCACCAGCAGACTTTCCACCGTCGTCAGTTTCAACACGGTCTTGCCAAAGGTCGGCGTGTAGACGGTGATCAGGTAAAACGACACCGTGGTCATCACGATCAGCATGGTGCCAGTGACCACCAGCGGCCAGTTAAGGGAAATGGTTTTCAGCATTTCCTTGAAGCTGGGATGCGTTTTTTGCGCCAGGTATTCTTCAGTCTCTTGCAGTGAGCGGCGAATGTAAAACACCACCGGGATAATGGAACAGCCAATGAAGAAAGGAATGCGCCAGCCCCAATCGGCAATGAATTCCTTGCTCAGGGTTTCATTCAAGAAGTAACCCAGGCCTGCCGAAAAGATGATGGCCACCTGCTGGCTGGCTGATTGCCAACTGACATAAAAACCCTTGTGACCCGGCGTCGCCATTTCGGACAGATAGACCGATACACCACCCAGTTCCACCCCGGCGGAAAAGCCCTGCAACAAGCGGCCGACCAGCACCAGGAAAGGCGCCAGCAAACCTATGGTGGCATAACCGGGAATGAAGGCGATCATGGCAGTACCAGACGCCATAATACCCAAGGTCAGCACCAGGCCCTTGCGACGACCGATGCGGTCGATATAACTGCCAAGGATGATTGCCCCCAGCGGTCGCATGAAGAAACCTGCGCCGAAAGTAGCAAAGGTCATCATCAGGGCGGCATATTCACTGGTAGCCGGAAAGAATGCCTTGGCGATATAGGTGGCATAAAATCCGAACAGGAAAAAGTCATACATTTCAATGAAATTGCCGCTCGTGACACGGATCACGGTAGAAAATTTCGATTGGCGTGGTGCTGGTGCACTGCTTCCCTGATCAACGCTGTGGGGAGCTATGGTGGTTGCGCTAGACATGCTATTCGACCTTTGTAGTCGGTGGCTGATTTTTCAGTCAGCCGGGTCTGTGAAAATTGAAACGGGATAATTGAAACGGGATAACAGGATAAAACGAGACAAAACGAAAGAAAGCGGAACAAATTATTTCTTGCCTGCTACTGGCTCAAGACCAGTCTCTGCAATCGTACCGGCATTTTTTTCTGACGACAAAAAGTTCAACAACGCCTGTGCCTGAGGCTGCACTTTGCTGCCAGTGACAATGGCGGCAGAGAAAGTCGTCGTCAATTGTACTTCTTGCGGCAACAGGCCTACGATGTCTATGCCCTCTACCGGCAATAATTCACTGCGCTGCTGGCATCCAAAATCGGCTTCGCCATGGGCGATGATTTCACCGACTGGCGTAGCCGGAATTTGTGCCGCTTTGCCCTGCATCTGTTCGGTGATCTCCAGTTTTTTCATCAACTGGTGTTTGATATATTCACCACTGGCGCTATCGGAATAAGCCACCTTGCGGGCCTTCAGAAAAGCATTCTTCAAACCATCAACGGTACTGATGTCTGGTTTGGCATTGCCTTTTTTTACTGCGCAGGCGATCGGTGAATTTGCCAGCACCACCTTGCTGCCAGCTACCAGCTTGCCTTCTTTCATCAGGGTGTCGAGCGAATCGCCTACCATAATAACGACATCAATTTCTTCGCCGCGTGCCATGCGCACCGGGATGGCATTGGTGGTCGTGCCCATGGATGGTCCCCAGCCGGACACCAGCTTGTCACCGCTGGCCTGCTCATACGCTGGTGCCAGGTTTTTGTAGGCCTGGGCAAAACCGCCCGAACTGATCACCCTGATGTCGGCAGCCACCGCCTGGCCGCCTGCAAGCAAGTTGGCAGCGGCCAGGGTAAGCAGCGTGATTTTAATATTGATATTAAAGCGGGAGATAAATCTGGACATGACGATTCCTTTCATCGGTCAGAACTTGTGCATCAGGCCCAGCGTCAGGCCAAAGCCATTGCTGCTGTTGGTCTGGCTGCCGGTGATACCGGCGGCATTGCCTCTCCAGTTGGTGTAATCGGTTTCGATATACACAGTGCTGCGTTTAGACAGGGCTTTTTCAAGGTAAGCGAAACTGCGGTCAAAGCCGTCATCGACAAAACCACTGGCTTCGCGGCGTACGCGGTAATACGCCGTGGTCAGGGTCAGGTCGGGAACTACAGCAAATGCGGCACCAACAGAAGCGATGCGCTGACGGGTTTGTCTGGTGCTGCTGGTGTCGGCGCGATTACTGCCAACATTGGCCTTCAATTGAACGCTACCGAATTGGCAGGCCGCACCCAGGGTATAGGCTTGCAGGCCAAAATCGGCACTGTTTTTGAATTTCATGTAAGCGCCAGAAACACTCAAGCCATCCTGCTGATAAGCCAGACCGACACCCATGGTAGACAAGGCACTGCTATTGCCCGCCACTTCACCAAATGAATACGAAACACGCGCCACCAGCGGACCAAAGTCGCCTGTGTATTTCAGCATATTATCCAGACGATAATAATTGTCAGCATAGCCGCTGGTACCATATTGCACGCCAAATGCATGCGTGCCAAAAGCGGTATTGCTGAGTGCGGTGACATTAATGTTAGGGTTGAAGCTCGCATAACGCATGCCCAGCGGGTCTACTGGCGAAATAGCGTCGGACAGGATAGTCGCCTGGCGACCGGCAGTCAGGCTGCCGTAGCCGGATTTGATGCCGACAAAGGCCAGGCGGTCAAACAGTTTGTCTGATTTGGCTGAGGCACCGGTATCAATATTCAAGCCACCTTCGAGCTGGAATACAGCTTCCATGCCATCGCCCAGGGCCTCTTGCCCTTTGATACCCCAGCGGCTGGTATTATTGATGCCGCTGCTTAAGGCCATCGTGGAACCGGATGCAACTGGAGCATTGCTGGCATTGATGCCCGTACCATAATGCACGCCCAGATCGGCTATGCCATACGGCGTGACGGAGGATTGTGCAAAGGCGTTGCCGCTGGCACCCAGCAGGACGACGAGGTAAGAAGGTTTGAACATGTTGTCTCCAAAGTTTTTTGCCTTCTTGATGAGGCATTTTGTTTGCAATATTGCTATGCGGTGAACTGGCAATGAAACTGGTCGACGCAAATGCCACTGCCTGCTCTTTCTTTGGCCTGCATCATCCTTCACGTGGCATAATTTGTGAATTGCAATATTTCTTAAGATTAATGCATGGGACGCATCAATTTCGATTTACAGGAACTACAGGCTTTCGTGGCCGTGGCAGAACGCAGCAGCTTCAAGCAGGCTGCCGAAGACCTGTTCTTGTCGCAACCAGCACTGAGCCGCCGCATAGAAAAGCTGGAAGACACGCTGGGCGTTAAATTATTTGAACGCACTACACGACGCGTACAACTGACGAATATAGGCCGCGGGTTTCTGACCAATGTGCGTACCGCGCTGGATGAGCTGGAAGGCGCGATACTGGGTGTATCTGACCTGGCCGCACACCGCACCGGCATTGTCACCTTGGCCTGCGTGCCATCTGCCGTGCATTATTTTTTACCGGCGGTGCTGAAAAACTTTACCGAACGTTTTCCCAAGATACGCGTACGCATCCATGATGAAAGCGCGCAAGACGTGCTAAACCTGATCCTGGCTGGCGAAGCCGATTTCGGTATCAATTTTGCCGGTGCCGAAGATCCTGAAATCGACTTCAAGCCCATCTACAAAGAGAGTTATGTGCTGGCCATGCGCCATGACCATCCACTGGCCAAGCGCAAGAAACTGTCATGGAAGGAAACCGCCAACGAGCGCTATATTTCCGTTTCCAAATCCAGTGGCAACCGCAGTCTGATCGACAATGCCCTGGCGGGTGTAGAAAAACATCCAGCCATCTTTTATGAAGTCAATCATGTATCCGGCATTCTGGCACTGGTTGAAGCAGGCATGGGCGTAGCGGCAGTACCGCGATTATCCCTGCCTCCACACATCCAGGCTACGCTGGTCGGTGTGCCTTTGGTGAACCCGCCCATCCGCCGGACGCTGGGCCTGATCAGTAAACGTGGACGCATCATGCCACCCGCAGCACAAACCCTGTTTGACATGCTGGAGCAGAGTATCAAGAACGATAAAAAATCCCTGCCCTGATGAAACCACTCCCCTTTTGCGACTATTGTTCTGAAACAGCATCTGTATGTACGAGCCATCTGTGCCGTTATCCTTGGTATAGGCTTTGCTGATATCATTCATACAGCTTTTGTAGAACAAACTTTTTGTGTGTCTTCGATTTTCACTAAAAATGGCAAAGCTTGAAATTTCTTGTGTCGGTGGTTCGATTCCGCCCCGGTTTACCAAGAATCCGTTTCATCATCAGCGCCACCCTCTCAGGTCGGCGTTTTTATTTGCGCGAGGATAAGATGCCTCAGAGTCCCCAGCTATTACGACGTTTGCTGCGAGCTAAAGACCGGATGGATGGTGCAGCCCATGAGGACTGGCCTATCCACAAGTTGGCGCAAGTGAGCGCAGTATCGGCGGCACACTTCGCGCGCGAGTTCAAGAAGGCTTTCGGCCTGCCTCCCCATCGTTACCTGCTCACACGCCGCATCGAGCGGGCTAAAACCCTGTTGCGCGACACTGATCTGCCCGTTACCGAGATCGCACTCCAGACTGGCTGGAGCAGTCTTGGCACCTTTGGGCGCATCTTTCGTGATATTACTGGCGAAAGCCCGGGAGAGCTCAGGGAGCGCGAACGCACACTTCCGCATGCGGGCGTGCATATCCCCGAGTGCGTCATGCGCAATGCGGCGCGTCCTGACCTCAATACAGCAGTTTTGGAGAAGCGGCGAATCGAAGCCGCTGGCAAACTGGAGCCTCAATTAAATCAGGAGGATATATGACTCAAGGTGTCAATGTGGCAGGTCTGTATGTGCATGATCAGGATGAAGCGCTGGCATTCTACGTCGGCAAGTTGGGGTTCCTTGTCCACACCGATGTTCGTAACGGTAGTTATCGCTGGCTGACGGTCCAGCATCCAGACCAGCCCTCTTTCCAGCTCGGTTTGTCTGTGCCCGGAGCACCACTGCATGACGCAGCAACCGCGCAGACCTTGCATGAGATGGTGGCGAAAGGGGCCATGCCACCAAACGTGCTATTGGTAGATAACTGCCGCGCTGCCTACGACCGTTTGAGCAAGTGCGGCGTTGAGTTCACACAGGAACCCGTGGACCGTTATGGCACAGTGGATGCTGGTTTTCGCGACCCTTCTGGCAATGGATGGAAAATGATAGAGGCCGCGACCAAGCCACAAGCGGGGAAATCATCATGAACTTGAGCGAATGGATACGACAAAGTCACCGCTGGCTGTCCATCGTTTTCACACTGACAGTCATCGCCAATTTTGCGGCAAGGGCAATTAGTCCAGGTGAGCCGTCGCCGTGGATAACATATGCGCCGCTGCCTCCGCTGTTTCTGATGCTATTTTCAGGTTTATATATGTTCGCCTTGCCTTATACAAGCAAGTGGCGCATCAGGCAGCGCACGTAGGAAGTGCAGCTTGAGCCAAATGCAATCGTGTCAAATACTGGCCGGGTCTCAAGACAATTACTGAAAGTGCTTGCGTTGCTGTTTCGATTCTGCCAAAGGTCACCAAGGGATATTTGGTAAAAGGTTACGACGACGTAAGCTCTTCTTCCATCTCAAATCCCGAATCTGCAAGATTCTTACCTGCTCTACAAAAAATACTTTATCCCCACATTTGGTAAATGGTACCGATGGCTTAAATTTCAACGATATTAATTGATCTGAACATTTCATTTGCGCTCGAATAAAATGACATCGCTCAATAATGCGCACTAACCTGCACTTAATTCATTAATTCGATTCTCCACCTGCATGCATAATTTAAGTAGAAATGATCCGGGACGTGCTGCTACGCTTTCAAATAACGCATCGCTTGTGTGATGAACACCACCTCTTCGGCTATTTGTATTCTCAATTAGTAAATTAAATAGCGATTTACCGCGCATCAACCGTTTATAGTCAGCAGAAATAGTTCCTCTTAGTTCAGAAGGATACTCCTCATCCTCCGCCAAAGCTAACAATGAAGGTCTCTGTTTTGGATCAAGCACATGCTTCGGATGCAACTTAATTGGACAACTTTGATCATGCAGATGTCTAGCCAAAGCCAATGCGTACCACTCAATAAATTCTTCGATCTGTTGTTCATACTTCGAAAATTCAGTACCACTCAAAAGCTCCCAGAACTGACCGTCCCGATAAACGTCATTCTCAATCGAATAACCATCTGTAAAAAGCAAACTAGCATTCTCGAATGCTAGCGGAATACCAGTATTTACCCATATATCTTTGTCGACAATAAAAATCACTCGTACAGACGCAGGAATTTCATTACGCCTCTCAAATATTTTTAAAACCTTTTCTCGCCCACCTGCTGAAAACACGTCTACCCCGACATGCTCAAGCATTCTTTCAAATCTACGGTAGACAATGATGTCGCCTGTTCCTTCAACTATGATTGTAGGGAGGCCTGTATTCTTAAGGAACGCTAATATTTCCTCTACAGAAATTTCATTTTTTCTTCTATTCTTCACCATAGCTGCTATTCCTCTTCATCACCGCGATCGAGATCAATTTGAATTTCTTTGTCAGGATACTTGCTGTAAATAAAAGGAGAATGTGTGGCAATTACGAACTGGTTCGACCCCTGTTGCGCCATCAATGTTGGAAAAAGTTGCCTTTGCCAATCCACATGGAGACTTAGTTCCGGCTCATCAATAAAAATGAGTGAGTTTTGATAAAATGCGTTATACGCAATGAAACTTAACATTTGCTTTTCACCGGCAGATAGTGCCTCTGAATTAACTGCGTTCGCCGCATCACCAAAACTGAGTGTTCTACTTAGTTTTATGCCAGAGTGTTTAAGCAATTTCATTGCGAGGGTTTTGACTGCCTCTAACGGTTTCATAATTGTTTCTCGGGACGCTTCCATACTTTCGATTTGTCGGCGTATCTCGACTAGAGTATTTGTAGCTACGCCAAGCAGAACATCGTTATTAAGTCCACCAAGCTGAACATCGTTATTAAGCCCTTGTTGGGCAACTCCATAAGTTTTAATTTTTTGAATAATGTCTTGAGATGTTTGCTGTTGAAGTTGATTGTATTTCTCAGATAGGTCCGTGTACTGACGAACGAGCAGAGAAACTATATCAACCGTACTTAATGAAGCAACAAAAACATGATTTCCATTTGAAAGTTTTTTTGACAGCGCGATAAGAGATTCCTCAATATCATTCTTCGCCTTTGACAATGGATTCACTTTGTCACTTAGTGTAAACCCGCCTTCGATTCGCCGAAACGTTGGGAGAAAAACAGAGGATCCAAGTTTGAGAAGCTGTCGATCCACTTCGTCTTCGGCATTTATTACTATATCTCCCTCATCATCAATATAATCCTCGTGAAAGGTCTCTTCATCACCAATTGTCAGTTGTATTCGACATCTATTAGATGAAACTCTATAAATAACGCATTCATATAAATCCGTGCTTAGAACTGCTTTTTTAAACTCCACTTCTTTAAGTGCCAAGAGTATGTTTCCACTCATGGTGTACCAGAGAAGTTTCAGTACACTCGTCTTCCCGGATCCGTTGCGCCCCGTAATAATGTTTAAGTCTGAGTTGAAAGTAAGCTTTACTGGCAACTCCTTGCCAAGAAGCCCAAATACCTCAAAAGACAATATTTTCACTTGCTCACTCCCATACGTATTAACATTATGATCCAGCTTTAGATGTATTTTTGTAGCATATAATAGCAAATATGCAATGCAATGCTCAAATTAAATGATCGCAAGCTGTTAGATTTATTTTGTCTTAGATCACAAACTTATAGATTTGTACTCTAACTAGCCTTCTGGATAATTTGCATCCATTATTGCCAATGTTTCGAATACAATTTTACTTTCTTGATTAGTAGGATTGATTAAGGTTTCATTATCCGACGTTGGTACATTCATGACAATATTCCATTCCAGTGGATCGCAAAACAACTGGACATCTCTCGCAACACTGTCCGATGCTATAAAGCCTTCGAGGTTAAAAGAGTGTTCTTGCGAGGATGAAATTTCACTCTTTCATTACACTAATTTATCTAAACACCTATTACTTTTTTCATCGATGCGCCGATCTTGCCACCACAATAGGCATCACCGTAATCTTCGCTTGCTTTAGCTGCGAGCTTGACCAGGGGAGGTAGCGCGCTGACGCGTCGTGACAGGTTTGCCGTCATGGGCGCTGTCTTCTCAAGTAGTTTTTTGATTTTGGGAAAGTGCCCGTCTAAAGTCGACCACAAAGTGGCTGTCACGATATCAGCAATGCCAGGCGCCTCGCCGCCTAATAGAAAGCCGCTGTTTGTTTGCATGCCGTATCGTCTACCTGTCTCTTCCCATAGCGACATCCACTTTTGCAATCTTGGAATGAATTCCGTCCAACGTTTTTCGGTCCACATCTGGCGCCCGCCATCCAGAGTGATTTCGTCGATGACGTCATTGGCATCATTGACTATTTTCATTGTCATGGCGCGTAGTTCCGGTGTTGCTGGCATGAGGTCTAGTGTTTCGCCAAGATACAGCACGATGGCTGGCATTTCGGCGATGGCGAATCTTGTTTTTTTGTCGACGAGTATTGGTGGCCCCATGAAGGGTACTGGCATATCCTCTATCGGCCCGCTCATGAGCTTCAGGGTAGACGCATCGTCGGCCTCTACCCAGGTTTTCCCGGCGCATGCCAGGATCGCCCGTACAAACTGACCACGGAACGGTACCGACCAATAGTACAGCTCATAATCAGGAACATTTGAGGTGCTCATGGCATTATCCTTTGCTCAATAACTTGCAATTCATATGGTGCACTCATCTGGGCGACAAGAAAAATCTTGTCACCGTATGTCATCTTCAATAATAGTCTCTTTCTAAGCATATTTCTTCTGACACTTCTCACAATAAAAAGCCCGGCGCTTTTTATACCCGAGATGTGTTTTCAGGAATGGGATATGGCATCGCGGGCAAATTTTTTTGGTATGTGCAAGCCAGTGCTGTTTCAAAACAAAGGCTTTTTTCCATTCGAGAAATTCAAAACTATATTGCCTTGCCTGCGTCACCATTTCCGACAATTTTGCACTTGATAAACTGCCGACTAGCGAAAGAGGATGCAGGCGGATTCTGAACAGGACTTCATTCTTGATGATATTACCAACGCCAGAAAAAATATCCTGTTCCAGCAAGGCGTCACAAACATACATAGAAGCATGGTCGCGTAATTTCTTGCGCGCGGCTGCGGCATCCCAGTTGTCTGACATGACATCGGCGGTCCAGTCATAATGGGTATTGATATCACCTTCGAGATATTTGATTGAGCAGGTATAAAAATTGAGTTCTTCACCGTCCTGAAATGACAGAGACAGACGCGGAACTGCGTCTTTTTGTTCATTGATACGGTAACTGCCAAACATCAGGAGATGTATGCGTACCGTGAAATCGTCAAAGACGATCAGGAAGTGCTTGCCCCAGGTGCGCACGGCCTTGATCTTTTGATTTGCCATGCGTGACATATCCATTTTCGCGTTGCCATGTGCTTTCTTCACGGTTTTGCCTGAAAAGCCGTTGGCTGCTTCCTGCAAAATACGGATGGATGGGCCTTCAGGCATGGCTGCCCCTTATCAAGGTTTTGTTTGTAAGTAAGGAGTTTGCTGCAGATAAGGGAGATGAACTATAGGAAAACTCTGAGAAAGATGTAGGACATCTATTGGATCTGAAATGCTATTCCTACGCTTGATACAGGCACTGTTCAGAAAGTCACGAAATGTAATCGCAAAAAAAGACGGTGCAGCAAGAATTTGCTGCACCGGCCAATAATCAGGTAACAACTACTTTACAGGCAGATCATTTCCAAAAAATATAATCCGCCTGGTAATTCACCGTTTGTTTGCTACCCACGCTGCCTGTATCACATGTGCTTGATGGTGCTACCCCACCTTTGGTTGCTACGCGCTGGATGTACGTAACACCTGTCATTGCGCCGCTGCCTGTCGCTGGATTGGCTTTGACCAACTGATAAGGGATATTACCTGCGCTTGCGGGTGCAACTGCTACCTGGGTAGCGGTAACTTTGGAGCCGTCCAGGTTTTCCCATGTCGCGGGTGGGCCATAGTATTTGCCGACCTTGCTGCCGCTGCGGTCAGTCAGTGTAGCGTCCGGGCCGACGAAAGCCCATTCAAACTGCCCAGCCATGTCTTTCTTGGCGCGGCATTCATAGGTGATCAGCCCTGCACCAACGGTTTGCATGGCGACCTTATTGCCTGCTGGAACCTTGACTGCATCTGGCAAGCTGTCTTGCGAGTAGGTGGCTGCCATGGGGCTCATGGAAGTACAGCCTGCCAATATTGCGCTTGCCAGCACGGTGGAGATGCCAGCGGCGCGGGATGCGGTAGTCAAAGTGAAGGCGTTCATGTAAGGCTCCTGAGTAGTGGTTGAGGTATCAGTCTTTGAGACCAATATGTCAGATACGTACCAGATGCCCGATCGGATTCATTATTTTTTAAATAAATCGACCCTGGATTCAAATATCTGGCCTGGACGTTTTTTCTCAATGGCAATTTGTTTCGCTGTAAAATTACCTGCAACATACCCGGACATAGTAAGCACAGTGTGATGTCCGCAACTTGAAGAGAAAAACATCAACATGAACAGACATCCGGCCCAGGCCGATAAAGATTTGCGCGCCCTGCTCAGGGCGAATAAACAAACGCTCAAGGGCATGATGTTGCCACAGGCTTTGAGCCTGATGAGCACTTATTACCAGGATGTGCGTGACTACGATGTCATCCCCGCTGAAGGTGACGGCCTGGTGGTGTATGACGACATTACCAATCGCGGGCGCGGTACGCGTTTTGAAATAGGTATAGTGCGTCTGTTTTGCTTGCCTTCTGATAAGGCAAGCACAGAGCCACAGCCTGCCCTGCGTTTGCGGCTGCGCCTGTGCTACAAGTTCGACATGGATGTTGCCACCGGTATTTTGCCGGAAGACACATGGTCTTATCACTGCTGGTCAATCACAGGCGTCGCAGACATGCTTGAAAAATTGACGCACGAGACTGCTTATCAAGTTCTACGTGACAAAGTGCCTGCCGAAGTCAATATCAGTCTGGAGCAGACGACTTATCTGCCATCCAGAAAGCAACCCGCCGCCGATGCCCAGCAAAACTGGTGGGCGGTCTGGGATGTAGACTGGGAAAACCAACTTTACTGAGCAACAGCAAAGCGTGCATCAACTCACTTCGACTTTGCCTGAATAATTTGATTCAGGCGAAAACCTTCAATATCAGTTTTGACTTGTATCCAGACCGGAAAATGATCAGACATCTGGAAGCTGAATTGCTGCACTGTGTAATTTTTACCCGGGTATAGCGCGGCGATATTGGCGCCATCGGCAAAGAAATCGACGACACCACCAGCATTGGTAAAATTCTCAGGCACTGTCGGCAAATGCAATATCTGGTCATAGCGTGCATTGCCCTTCAGATTAGAACCACCAATGGTGCGCTTGCCAGCTTTTAACTGCACCAGTGGTTTGGGTATCTGCAAACCGCAGTCAACCAGAGCTGCGAAAATCTCATCCTTGATGGTGGGGGTATTGAAATCGCCAAAGACGAGCAAGTCGTGGTCCTCGACATATTTGCTGGCAAAGCGACGCTTGATCCAGTTGCTGAAGCGCTGCAATTCATCGCGCCGTGCGTCATTGCTGTCACCCCATCTGGCATGCAAAGCCAGCGCCAGGAAATCAAAGTTGCCTGCCCTGAATGAACACAGGTAAGGCGCACGCCAGAAAGATTCCTTGGTGACCCATTCAGTCCCTTCCTTTACTCGTTGTGCATCCACTTCTGCAGCCAGCCCTGTATGCGTTACTGCCCTCCTGTCGTATAGAAAGGCAGTGCGTTCATCATTGCCACCACGGTCATCAGACCAGTCTGAATACACCGCGCGCCATGAATCACCCAGATAAGTCATGACCTTGCCGAGGTCTTCGAGATTATTGCGCAATTCAACGATGGCTATCAGGTCAAATTGGCCCAGAATTTCTGCGATGTAATGTATCGAGGCATCATTACGCGGCACCTTGCCAAACTCTCGGATATTCCAGGTGGCGATGTTGATAGTTTCATCCAGTTTGGACGAGGGAATCTTTGCTTCATCCAGACTCTTTTTCAACACCAGCAAGCCTGCTGCAACTTCTGCGGATACTTTGCCGTGATGCATGATTACTCCTTTGAAAGTGAAGATACAAGGAACTACAGCACCGCTGAATGGAATGCGGATGAATCAACGCGTACTAGAAAAAAAATGTGTGAATTGCCACATTGGCATTCATCATAGCATCGCAAAACCAGGCGAAAAATATTTTTAAGACAAGTGTAACAATTGTAACTCTGTCATTACATCGTCATACATAACTTATATCGTCGCTCTTTTTTACCGAGAGACGCTCATGCAAGCTACACGCACTCCAGAATATTTATTGGCATCATCCCTGTTGGTTTTGCTCAGCGCCTGCGGTGGCAATAGCCTGCAGCCTCTACCTACGCTGAATGGCGAAAAACCTTTGGTCGTTGCCCACCGCGGTGCCTCTGGCTATTTGCCCGAAGAGACTTATGAAGCCTACGTAAAAGCGATTGACCTGGGTGCAGATGCGATAGAACCAGATCTGATTTCGACCAAAGATGGCGTGCTGATTGCGCGTCATGATCCTAATCTGGCGTACAGCACAGATGTAGACAAACACCCTGAATTTGCATCCAGAAAAAAAACCATCGATGTTGATGGCGAAACGCAAATCGGCTGGTTTGCCAGCGATTTTACGTTTGCAGAAATCAAGACACTGGGTGGCATATCCACGGATGCCGAGCGCCCACAACAATTCAACGGCCTGTATAAAATCGTCAGCTTCCAGGAGATCATTGACCTGGTCAAAGCCAAGACAAAAGAGACTGGACGCACCATTGCAGTCTACCCGGAAACCAAAAACCCCAGCTACCACCGCGCCCTTGGTTTGCCACTGGAAGACAAGCTCATCGACCTTATCACCAAGGCGGGCTGGAATGATAAAACTGCCCCTGTCTTTGTGCAGTCATTTGAACCGGGCAGCTTGAAAGAATTGCGCAAGAAAGGCTTAAACGTCAAGCTGGTGCAATTGATTGATGCAGATGACGTGGATTTAAAAACCGGTGCACTGACCTTTGCAGCACCTTACGACAGACCTTATGATTGGGCACTGGCTGGTGACAAGCGCCTGTTCAGCGACATGGTGACACCTGCCGGTCTGGCCGAAATCAAGACCTATGCTGATGGCATAGGTCCGTGGAAGCGTTACATTGTCAGCGTCAAGGGTACAGTGGGTGCCGATGGCAAACTGGTGGATGTGAATGGCGATGGCAAGATCAATGAAACCGATGCGACTACTCTGGCCCCCACCAGCCTGATCAGCGATGCGCACAAGGCTGGCTTACTGGTGCACCCTTACACTTTCCGTAATGAAAAGCGCCGCCTTGCAGCCAACTACAATGGTGACCCAAAGGCAGAATACCTGCAATTCTTCCGTCTTGGTATTGACGGCATGTTCTCTGACTTTGCCGACACCGCACTGGCTGCACGTGCAGATTATTTGAAAGAAACTGGCCGTTGATCTTCCTGATCAGTGCATGACAAGCTCAGGCCCGGAGTGCTTTCACTTCGTGCCTGAGCTGCTGCACTACAAGCCTTTGGCCAATGTACCCAGACGGGTAATATCATTGATCAGGAAAGCCGGTACGCAAGGGATATGCTCTGCCGGTTTGACCGGGCAATCCATGCGGTCTATCAAAGTCCCGGCACCGCGCCTGGTCATGGCCTGGAAGGCTGAGTCAGTATTTCCATAAGGTACAGTCGTATCATCACGACCATGAAAGAATGAGATCGGCGATTGCGGTGTCCAATCATTGACATTGCTTTGTGCCGTGATAGCGGCATCATCATCGTTGAGGAAGTTGTCGAGGAAGGTAGGGTCAAAGCTGATATCGCTATTGTTGCCCAGTGCGGACGACAATAACAAATTGCGCACATTGGCCCTGTCATTTGCACCCAGTTTTTTCAAGAAGCCGGGGCTGATAAGCGCACCGACAATCGGGTTCTCTTTGCGTACAGCATCCAGCATCGCGTTCAGTGTCAACACCACATCGTAAGGCCCGGCACCAATGAAGGTGCTGACGGGCAAAGCGCCAGTCCGGTTTTGTGTCAGGTAGCGCAAAGTCGCCATGGTCGCATAGGCACCTTCAGAATAGCCAGTTAAAAACACCTGACCATTCTCAGCAATAGATTTCATTTGCCGCCAGCGTGAATTGGCCGTCATAAAGTCTGCTACCGAAAGCGCAGTCGGCGTCGCAAGCAAATACGGATGTGGCAAGCCCTTGGTAGTACCATAACCTACATAATCAGTGGCACTGACCAGATAACCCATGGAGGCAAACAGCACTGCCGGCTCATCTGCTGTAGCATGGTTGCTCGGTGCCTCGGCATTGGTTTTGATGGTTGCATGCTGGTAACCGAGTACCGGGCTGGCCAGGCTGCCAGTCTTGCGCGGGATGGCTGCAAGGCCTGAGGCAATCACGCTGCGGCCACTGGTATCAGTCGTGGTGTAAGTGATCTTGTAAGTATCAACTGCGTACAGAGGCTTGACTACTGCCGTCACTTCTTTTGGCAAGGCAGCCGTCACTTCAGCAGCACTGATGGTTTTGATAAAGGTGGCAGCCTCAAAATGGCCAGGGCCAGGAGGATTGGCGACATCCGGGGTGGTGACAACGGGCGTAGTCACCGGGCTGGACGAAGAACCGCCGCCGCATGCAGTTATCATCAGGCAGGCTGCAAGACTGAGCATTGCGCCTGGTGATGTGTGTTTTAATAAATAGAATTTCATATTCTTTTCCATTATTTCTGAGGTGTGGCTGGCCAGCAAATATGGCACGTATGTATGTGGCAATTCTTCATGTTGACAGCGATCTGACCAGATATGCATGATCACATTACATTGAAGCAAGAGCTTAAAACTACGCGCAAGCGCGTACAAACAGCCAAATACATTTGCCGCATCTAGCTATAACGGCAAAGAGCGGAATCGGATGACAAAAATCAAGAAGAGATAAGCGGAGTGATCGCACTCTTATTGCAATGCCATCACCTCATGGCTTTGGTTTATCCAACCTGGTCGATTCGTTGACAGTGGCAATCAGTCGATTCGAAGGGCTATCTTGCCCTGATAATGCATTGGTACTGGCATTGTCAATTGCGGTCGATTTTTCCGACTTTTGCGTTTCCTTCAAAGGAGTTGCAGTAATTTCGTTCGCTTTTTCTGCTAATTTTGATTGAGACTGGCTGGTTTGCATACCCGCCACAATTTTTGTCTCTATCGCTTTAATCCAGTTTGGTGACTCTTTATCCGTGAGATGAGTGATCTGATTATTTTCAATCTTCAGGTAAGTGACAGGGGTTGCACCAGAATTGTCACGTATCAAGGTCTTGTCACAAATCGCGACGGCCTTGACCAGGTTTTCCTGGCTTTCTGCATATCGTCTTCTGATGACATCTTCATCAATATGGTGGCCGCCTTTAGCTACACGATTGGCTACCCGCTCTACATTGACATCCGCACTGTTTAGCCCGACGTAGCGCAATTGCACCTGGAACCCGGCAGCTTTGGCTTCATCCATACGCCTGAGTATGCCATTACCGGTCAGCGTGGTTTCCATCGTAAATGAGGTTTTTGCTACAAGGGCTTGTTTGAACTGGTGTATTGCTTCCCGGCCTGCTGCGACATCAACAGCGCGTGGGTCTTGTGGATTCATGACGCGGGCGATGGCGTCGGGGTCTATATGTTTGCTAATCTTGCTGCCGGAGTCGATGTCGCGCAAAGTGGATTTGCCAGAGCCATTCGTGCCACCATAAAACAGGGCGATGGGACGCTCACTCATGTTTCGACTTTTCTACAGGTACATCATGCACGCGCGTAATGATTCCATCAGGAGTACGCCTGACCAGATAACCTTGCTCATCGACATAACTGATGGTCTCAGTCTCGTTGAGTTTTTTGATATGTTCTGCAAACTTCTTGTCCAGTTCCAACTCATGCAGATCATCTTCACTTAATTTATTTTCTTGATTCGGCTGACTCATTTTTATTCCTGATCACGACAAAGAAATTGAAAAATACATACTTCAGTTTTTGATTCTAGACGCTTGATGCAGAAAGAATAAACGAAGTTGCAATATGTTACGCCGTTGATATAGCAGGCTTTAATATCGCTGCATCAATTTTATTGTGTGGCAAACATGAAAAATTTCTTGCCAAAACCAAAAAGCATCGGCTACTATCAAACTCTCACCTCAACCAATTCATCTGAAAGGAGATACACATGCGACTACTACAAAACCTCTCTCCTTCATTGGGTCTGGTTTTTTGCTGCCTGCATTAATTTGTATTTCAGCGTGCGTATTTCATCGCGCTGTTAATACAGCGTACACGTCTGCAAGCATTTCATCTTAGTCTTCATCTTGTCAGCATCTGCTGGTGATTTGATACGTCTATACCAGCGCCCAATTCCTTAAAAGATATTATTTGGAATTCCTCTATGGGCAATTTTATTCAGCAATTGTCTGAGCGCGTATCCGTGATCGCCTCTGACCGCTTGTGGCTTGAAGACAGCGCAATACAGCAACTCAAGACCACAGCACAATTAACACATATGGTAGGCGTAGTTGGCTTGCCTGATTTACACCCGGGTCGTGGCTACCCCGTGGGCGCAGCATTTTTATCGCAAGACCATTTCTACCCTGCACTGGTTGGCAATGACATAGGCTGCGGCATGAGCCTGTATCAAACTGACCTGGCGATCAACAAGGTCAAACTGGATAAACTCGACAAGCAAATCGGTAATCTGGATGAGCCTGTCGATGAAGATGAGTGGCAGCAATTGCTCAGCCTTGATCCTGACCTGGCAGTTAAAAAACAGGCAGTCGCAGATGGCTTGCTGGCGGCAGGACTGGATTTACTGCAAATGCGCTCACTGGGCACTATCGGTGGCGGCAATCATTTTGCCGAACTGCAAATCACTGACAGAGTCGATGATGCAAGCAGCTATGACGCAGTAAACCTGCATGCCAAACGCGTGCAATTACTGGTGCACAGCGGCTCGCGTGGTCTCGGGCAATTCATCTTGCGTCAGCATGTGGATGCACATAGTCACGCTGGCCTGGTAAGTGATAGCAAAGCAGCGACAGATTACTTGCGCAAGCATGATGCAGCGCTGGCATATGCGGCACTAAACCGCGCCATGATCGCAGCACGCATCTTGCGTCGCCTGCGTTGCAATGGCGAATTGATACTCGATGTGCATCACAATCTCGTCACCCCTGTAAAAGCGGATGGCAAGAGTTTGTGGTTGCATCGTAAAGGTGCCAGCCCCAGTGATCAGGGTCTGGTGATGTTGCCGGGTTCGCGTGGTGACTATAGCTATTTGCTGCAACCAAAAACAGAGAATGGCGCAGCCAGTTTGTATTCACTGGCGCATGGTGCTGGCCGAAAATGGCAGCGTACTGATTGCAAGGAAAGGTTGTTCAAACTGGCGACACCAGATCAACTGAGCCGCACAGAATTTGGCAGCCGCGTGATATGTGCAGACCGTGCCCTGATCTATGAAGAAGCACCGCAAGTCTATAAAAATCTGGACAGTGTGCTCGACTGCTTGCTGGGTGCAGACCTGGTGACTGTCATATCTCGCAGCAAGCCACTGCTGACCTACAAAACACGTGGGGAGTGCTGCTGATGCTATATCTACAAATCACCGCGAATACTGGCCCGGCAGAATGTTGCCTGGCTGTTGCCAAGGCTTTGCAGTTATTCAATAAAGAGGCGACAAAAGCGGGCATTACTGCGCGCATCATCGAGCAACTGGATGGCCCGTATGCTGGCAGCCTGCGTTCTGCCTTGCTGGAATTGACCAGTGATAAAAGTGAGGATGCAGTACTGGAACTGGCACAGGCATGGGAAGGTAGCCTGCTATGGATCTGCAATAGTCCCTATCGTCTGGGCCATAAACGCAAGAACTGGTTTTTGGGCTGCAAAGTATTTCAGGCTGGCAGCACTATGCCTGAAAGTGAAATACGTTATGAAGCCACACGCGCATCCGGTCCTGGCGGCCAGCATGTCAACAAGACTGACAGTGCTATCCGCGCCACGCATATCGCCACCGGCATTTCAGTCAAGGTACAGACTGAACGCAGCCAGCATGCCAACAAACGCCTGGCTGCGCAATTACTGAGTAGCAAACTGGCTGAATTGCATGCGGCAAAAGAACGTGACAGCAAGGCTGAAAGACGTATGCAACATCACGATACAGAAAGGGGAAATGCCAAACGAGTGTTTGCAGGCATGGATTTCAAGGAACAAAAAGCTTAAAGCCTTTTTGCGACAGGCTTCTTGAAAGCCTTCTTTGCCATTGCCACACCAGCACCGCTGCCGCTATCGGTGGCGGTGCTTTGTGCGCTTGTTACTGGCAACTCTGGTTTGCAAGTCAGCAAGGCAAAGGTCGCTTGCAATTCTTTTTTAAGGGTTTTCAACTGACGCATGTGCGCGTCTATCTGGGCCATCTTGTTCAATAATTGTTGTTCAATGTCAGCACGGGCGAACTTGCCTTCTGCCAGGCGGGGCATAATGGCCAGAATTTCTGACAGGGAAAATCCCAAAGACTGCGCGCCACGTACAAAACGCAATGTTTGTATGTCTGCATCGCCATACTTGCGGTAACCATTATCCTGGCGCGCGGCAGGCTTGATGATGCCCTGCTTTTCATAGTAGCGCACTGTGTCGGTCGATACTTCGCAGGCATTCGCAAACTGGCTGATATTCATAGGCTGCTCCAGATTGAAATCTTTCTTGACTATGGAGTTTAGTCCAGGCTTTAGGCTGACGACAAGTGCTATTAACGCTTGACGGTTTTACACGCATGCTAAATGATATGGGAGCTGAATAAAAAATAATCGGTGGTCAGTCATTGATCAATCGAAGGAGACTACATGAGTAAATTTGTTAAACGTACTGCCATAGGCCTGATGGTCTTATTGGCACTGGGTGGTACTGCTGGGTATCTGAAACTGCGCAGTTCCGGTCATCCACAAATCGATGGTGAGATGCAGTTGGCTGGTTTGACTGCACCAGTCAAAGTCTTGCGCGATGAGTTGGGGATACCCTATATTTTTGCCAGCAATACCCCTGACCTGTTGCGGGCACAAGGTTTTGTCACTGCGCAAAACCGCTTGATGCAGATGGAATTATTCCGCGCAACCTGGCGTGGCGAATTGTCAGCCATCCTGGGTGCAGAGACTGTGCCCAGCGATATACGCATGCGGGTGCTCGGCATACGCCGCAACGGTGAGCGCCATGCAGAAAAACTCAGCCCTGAATCACGAGCATTCTTTCAACATTATGTCGACGGCATCAATGCCTATATCAAATCTTATCCCGGTGAACATCCCATAGAACTCAAGGCCATAGGCCTGGTACCGCAAGCCTGGACGGTGGCTGACCTGGTGGCGCTGGTGCACTACATCCATTACACCCACTCAACCAATTTCAAGGCGGAAGTCATTGCGCAAAAACTCATTGATCATCTGGGCATGGAAAAAGCACGCGAGATTTTCCCGCTGACTGTCAATCCTGACTGGAAGACTGTACCCACGACAGCCATCACGCAAGCAGCAAACCAGCAGGCACAGTCTGCACAATTGAACCTGGCATGGAGTGATTTGAATATCGCACCAGAGACTTTGAATCATCAAGGGCTGGGTTCGAACAACTGGGCTATTGGCCCATCGCGCTCGCAATCAGGCAAAGCCATGGTGGCGAATGACCCGCATCTGGATAACCGCATCTTGCCGGGCACCTGGCATCCCGTAGGTCTGTTCACACCCGAGATACAGGCCGTGGGTGCGGCCATACCCGGCATGCCTGGCATTATGGTGGGACGCAACAAACATGTGGCTTTTGGTGTCACGAATGCCTATGGCGATGTGCAGGATTTGTATGTAGAAAGCCTGGACCCGGCCAATAAAGATCATTACATGGATGGTGGCCGCAGCGTGCCTTTCGCGGTCATCAATGAAACTATACGCATCAAGGACAAGAGTGCAGCAAGCGGCTACCGGGATCAGCCCCTGATCATCCGTTTCACCAAGCGCGGGCCAGTGATCACCGACCATCCCGGCCTTGGCCCCAAGGGCGACAAGTTGCTGGTCTTACGTTCAACTGATGCCGAAGTACTGACGCCGCAAATCGGCATAGAAGGCATGCTGACTGCCGCCAATGCCGCTGACTTTGACAAGCAAGTACAAAAGATAGATTTGATGATGTTCAATTTTGTCTTTGGTGATGATCAGGGAACTATCGCTCACCGTGCCACTGGTGCGGTTCCGATACGCTCTGGTGCTGACGGCGGCTTCCCGCGCCTGCCACCAGCAGACGGCAGTGATGACTGGACAGGCTTTATTCCCAAGGACAAGATGCCGGGCATGATTAATCCGGCACGTGCCTGGGTGGGCACCGCCAATCATGATACCCGTCCTGAAGATTTCCCCTGGTATTACACCAATTATGTCTCACCGAATTATCGTTATACCCGCATAGGACAGGTACTCGGTGCTGCACAAAAAATGACGGTGGAAGATCACTGGAAACTCATGCATGACAGTCGTAACCTGCAATCAGATGCCTTGCGCCCTGCCCTTATCGCTGCGCTGGAAAATGATCCTGCACAAAAAGAACTCGCAAGCATACTAAAAAATTGGGATGGCAGGGATGATGCGGCCCTCGCTGCACCGTTGGTGTACCAGGCACTCTACAGAGAAGTCGTGATAGGCACTTTCAGTGATGAACTCGGCGACGATGTTGCGAAGGACATGCTGTCTACCTGGTATTTCTGGCAGCAGCGTTTTGATACCCTGCTGGCCAAGCCAGACTCGATCTGGTTTGATGATGTGCGCACCAAGGACAAACGCGAAACCCTGGCCGATGTGATACGCGCGGCAGCACCGCGCGCCCGTGCAGAAATCGAAGCCCTGCAAGGTAAAGATACATCGCAGTGGCGCTGGGGCAAGTCGCATACCGTACGCTTTGTCAGCCCCTTGCGCCGCAATGGCGCAGGTCAGGAATTGCTGGGTGGTTTTACTGTTGAACGCTCTGGCAGTGGCGAGACTGTCAGCCGTGGTGTCTATGATTTCCAGAAACCGTATGAATCGAATTTCTTCGCGTCCATGCAAGTCATCATGGACTTTGGTGATAATGAAAAAATCGAAGCTGCCATGGCGGGTGGTGTCAGCGAAAGGCATTTCCAGCCTCATCAAAATGACATGGCCAAACTATGGGCAAAAGATGAGCGCAGACCCTGGTGGTTTGCGCCTGGCAAGGTGGAAGCCCATGCAAAAAATAAAGTCATATTGAAACCGTAAATAAGCCAAAACATGAACTAAAAACAGGTCGGACTGATTTTGATACCAACATTGTGACTGGCCTGTTTATTTTTAAGAATTTGCACAAAAAATAGCGATCTGATTTGAATACTGCAAATGCCCGCAGAGAAAGTAGTTAACTTTAAGGACTATCGGTTAAAATTGCTCTAACATTTGCTTACAATTAGAGAGTCGCATGCCGTCCTTTGAACAATACCAAGACATACCTGGCAATACTGATACTTTTGCCTATCTTGCCGTGAGCGGTACTGTATACGGCCGTATAGATAGCAAACTGGATACTGACTGGTATTTCATGGAGATGCAGGCCGGCGTGAAATATACGGTGACGCTTAACTCTCTGACGACAGGCATGAATCTGAACCTGGTTTTGCGCGACAACAATGGCAAATTGTTGTACACCGTACCTGTTTCAGCCAATAGCAACGCTGGCATTTTTAACACACCAGCGATAGGCGGTACTTACTACTGGTCAGTAGAAGGTACCGGAGCCACAGGAAATTATTCCATCAGTGTGGTCAGCAGCAGTGCCGATGACTATACAGAAAATACTCAAACCAGTAGTGTATTGACATTGGGCCAGGTAAAAACCGGGGCGCTGGAAGTATGGTCAGATGCAGACTGGCATATGGTCAACCTTCAGGCAGGCCACACCTATACCATCTCCGATGTTGGCGGCACGTTGACTGATCCATTCCTGCGAATTTTTTCAAAGGAAGACGCCAGCAATCTAGCTTATTCTGCCTCTGGTTCATTGACATTCACACCTACGGTCAGTGGCAATTATTATGTGGATATCAGCTCAAACTCCTTTAGAGGAACAGGTAGCTATCAACTAAAGGTAACGGATGTCCAGGCTGCACAGCTACCAACGATACAGGTAGCTACTCAGGCAATTAATCGCACGAGCAGCGGAACCAGCGAAATGGTGTTCACGCTCAAGTTATCTGCAGCCTCTTCCTCCCCTGTCACTGTGCTCGTGAAGAGCCTGGGTGAAACTGCCCAGCCGGGGATTGATTATCAATTGGTTAATCAGACCGTCACTTTTGCAGCAAACAGCACAACCGCCACAGTCAAAGTACCCATTTATGGTAACAGCAGCTTACTACCTGCGGTGGCATTTGAGCTCAACCTCAGCAATGCTGTTGGTGCCACAATCAAACCCAATTACTATGACGCGACAGGCACTTTGCAAAACTCACGGCAGGCAGATGCATGGGGTGTGATTTTTGGTTCAGACTATGGGCCAAGCGGCTATCTGCCTAGTGATGGTTACTTCCCGTATCAATGGTATTTATTTACAACCAGGACCGAACTGGCCTGGAGTCATGCTACCGGCAAAGGCATCAAGATCGCCGTTTTTGACCAGGGTATTGATGCCACCAATACTGATCTGACCAGCAATACCAGGCCTGGCGTCAAGGCCTATGACTTGTCGTCAGGCGGTTCCCCCGTACTCGCCAGCGACAACCACGGCACGCTGGTTGCAGGCGTCATTGGTGCTGCGCGTGATGGAAAAGGGATAGTCGGTGCTGCCTACAATGCACAATTGATCCCTATCTACACATCATCTGCCTACGGTCAAAAATATTTGATCGAAATCAAAAATGCCTTCACCTATGCGAAGTCATTTGACATACTGAATAATTCCTGGGGTTACGGTAACCTGCTGGCACAGAGCACCAATTGGGCTTTTCTCGACAATGCCAATTCTCCCGACTTTGCTCCCGCCTTTAAAGCCCTGCAAGACTTGGTGACAACTGGCCGCAATGGTCTTGGCACGATCGTGGTCCAGTCTGCCGGTAATTCATACAGCGTTGGTGACGACACGAATTTGCATAATTTTCAGAATAGCCGTTACATCATCACTGTTGGTTCAACAGATTATTTTGGCAATGATTCTGGTTTCAGCACGACTGGCGCATCGATACTGGTATCTGCTCCGGGTGGTGCTGGCTACCGGGACTACAACAGTATCTTTACGACTGACCGCAGTGGTACTGCGGGTGAGAACATTTTTGATTTTGCATTGTCTGATGGCACTTCATTTTCTGCCCCTCTGGTATCGGGCATTATTGCTTTAATGCTGGAGGTCAATCCCCAGCTCGGCTACCGTGACGTACAGCAAATCCTTGCCTATACCGCTACCCAGACTGGCGATGCCAGTTCCTGGATCAGCAATGGTGCAAAAGACTGGAATGGTGGCGGTTTGAAATTTGAAGCTGTCACGCAATCATCTGGCTTTGGCCAGGTTGATGCGCTTGCCGCTGTACGATTGGCCGAAACCTGGAACACGCCAGCACAAACAGTCGCCAATACAAAAGAATTTATCGCCAGCAAGACCGCCAACCTGGCTATTCCAGACAACGATAGAACCGGGGTTAACAGCACTATCCAAGTTTCCAGTAACCTGGTGGTAGAGCGGGTTGATGTGACCGTCAATATTACCCATACATTTATCGGTGACCTGGAAATTATCCTGTTCTCGCCTACCGGTACGGCGAGTTATCTGATGTACCGCCCGTCCAAAGGCAGTCTCAGCGCCTTTGGATCAAGCCAGGACAATATCCATTTCACTTTTGATACCGTGCTGGATATGGGAGAAGCGGCGAGCGGCAACTGGACCCTGAATGTACGTGATCTGGCTAACGGCTCAACCGGCACATTTGATAGCTGGAGCATAGATCTGATCGGCCACACCAGCAGCAACAATCATACCTTCGTATACACCAGTGCGTTTCCGGACCTGGTCAAGGCAGATGCAAGCCGTGGTATTTTGAGTGACCCAAATGGCGGTGTCGATACCATCAATGCAGGCGCGCTGGGTTCCAATAACCGCATTGATCTAAGTGGCCTCACTGCTTCCAGTTTGAATGGCGGTGCCTTGACGATCGCCAAAGACACCATTATCCAGAATGCCTATGGCGGTGATGGTGACGATATGCTCATCGCAAATGCCAAGGGTAGCTTGTTGTATGGCATGGGTGGCTATGACACTTTACTGGGTGGCATAGGTAACGATACCCTGGTCGGTGGCAAAGGCAATGACAGTCTTGACGGTGGTGCGGGCTTTGATACTGGCTTATATGAAAGTGCCCGATCAAATTATGTCATCAGCAAAAATGGCAACGGTTTTACCGTCAAAGATTCAAGCGGCGTCAATGGTACAGACAGTGTGGTGAATGTGGAACGCCTGAATTTTTCGGATACTTCAGTCGCGCTTGATGTCAGTGGCATTGCAGGGCAGGCATACCGTATTTACCAGGCGGCATTCGCCCGCAAACCTGATCTGGCAGGTCTTGGATATTGGATTGCAGACATGGATAAGGGCAGTAGCCTCACTACTGTTGCAGCAGGCTTTTTCCAGTCCAAGGAATTTCAGTCCTTATATGGCATCAACCCTGGCACGGATGCCCTGATTACCCTGCTGTATGCCAATGTGTTACACAGGACACCAGATCAGGCAGGGCTGGATTATTGGCGTGCCGAGCTCTCCAGCGGCCACATCACTTCAGCGGGTGTATTGGCCAGTTTTTCAGAGAGCCAGGAAAATCAGGCGCAGGTCATAGGTTCAATACAAAACGGTATAGATTACCAGGCTTATCACGCCTGAGCTGTGTAGATTATCGGGCACGCCGCACCGGATAAATGCAGGCCAGCTATTGCAAATCTGCGCTGGCCTGCTTTTCCCTGATGAGTTTGGCGTGCCGGTATCTTGCCCGCAGGCGGGGATTGGTAATAACGCGCCCCAGAGTCTCACCTACCACCATGGCAACACCCAGTATCGGCAGTGCCAGCATCAGGCCAGGGATACCGGCCAGCTCACCACCTATAAAAATCATCAACACCGAAATCAGGGGATGCATGTGCAAGCTGCGTCCCAGTGTCATTGGCATGAAGATAAAATCATCCAGCAAACGAACCACGATGAATACCGTGATGGCTCCGTAAGCCAGCAGGGGGGTGTCTGGCGCATCGGTAGAAGCCACCAGGACGACCATGATGCAACCGATCACCGAACCGACAAAAGGCACCCACGCCAGGATGGCCGATATCAAGGCCAGTGTGAACGGGGCAGATATGCCTATGGACCACAAACCCAGTGCCAGAATAACAGTGTCTATCAGCGTCAGCTTCAGCAAACCCTGGAAATAGCGACGCGCAGTCTGCCCAATTTCATGCATGAGGAACAGGGTTTCTTCAAAAAAAGCATTCGGCACAGCCCGAGCCAAAAATTGCTTGAACTTGCGACCATCGCGCAAGAAAAAGAAAGTCAGGAAAGGTGTCAAAAATACCGCTGGCAATACCGCCGCCATGGAAACCAAAATGTTGGCAACATATTGCTGCGCAAAATTATCGGTGTTACTCGCCATCCATGCATTCACCGATTCACTGGCATGAGCCTTGCGCAGTATGGAAAAATTTTCCTCCATGGACTGCATGGAATTGCGCACAAAACGTATACCGCCATCCACATAATGCGTGAACATCTCTTGCAAAGACCCCGCTCGCAAAGTGAATTTATTAATGATATAGGTCAGCACCAGAGCCAGCACTATGAAAAAAACACCACCGACCAGAGTCGCGGCCAATTCACGCGGCAAACCCAGCAGGCTCAGGCGCGCCACTGCAGGCACGAGTATGTAATACAGTATCATTGCAAACATGAACGGTATCAGCAGCCACAACACCTTGGGCAGTAAAAATAGCAGCAGGCAAGTCGAGGCCAGTACACACAGCCATACGATGGGGCCAGATTGACGCTGGTTCACAAGACCTCACTGCGTGAAACATCGTCGAGGGAATCACGCAGGCGGCGACTGTTCAGGCGAGCCAGTTCCAGCGAAATTTTGTAACCGATGACGGCATTGGTTTCCAGTAAAGAGCTGAAGTCGGCGCGAAAAAATACCGCCACCTCACAATTCTCTGCCGCCTTGGCCTGGGCGCTGCGAGGAGAGTTATCCAGCAAAGCCACGTCACCAAAAAAATTGCCTTCGGTCAGGTTGGCAATGAATTCATCACCATGCTCACGCCTGCGGTTAATACTCACTATGCCAGACAGGATGATATACAGTGCCTGTCCTTCCTCACCTTCATCAAAGATGATTTCATTGGCAAGATACTGCCTGTCGTGCAGCATGCCATCGATAATCTTTAATTCGCGGGGACTAAGGGTGGCGAACAATGACATACCTGACAAGCGTTGCAGGCGATAAGAGGCAGGAGGTTGCCTTATCCAGGTGAGTGTCATGTGCGTCCTTTATTATTGATAGCAGAGCAATCTACAATTATGCTGTACCCAGCGGCCCTTGCCCATGAAAATCTCATGCGTGGTACACAGGAGTTACACTAAAAACGTAGATATTAGCACCACAAATCGTGCAAAGACACTCTCACATTTGTTTTCCACGCCCTGGCACCACATTTGCAATCTGTCTCAGAACGGCAGGACGTCAAGCACACATGCAGGCCGGGTTCAGGATGCATGTGTGTATGAACAAGCAACAACCGGGCGATTAAAGTACGGTTTTCATCAGCAGATCTGGGTTCTCAATGAATCAGCATTGGTGCAGATCATCTGTCCACCATGGCCATTCTCTCTTTACTATAACGTTCGCCTGCCACAGTTTGCATTGCCAGGCCCAGGGCTTGCATATCTGCATTGTCCAGTACGACATCGCCGGCATGCAGATTTTCTTCCAGATACTTCACTCGCTTGGTACCTGGGATGGCGACAATATCCTGCCCCTGATGCATGACCCAGGCCAGCGCCAGTTGAGCGGGGCTGATATTTTTAGTTCTGGCAATTGCCGTGACCTGGTCGGCTGCCTGCATATTGCGATCAAAATTCTCACCCTGCAAACGCGGATCAAGATGGCGAAAATCGGTCGCAGGATAAGCTTCAGCGCGCAGTGCGCTACCGCTGAGAAATCCACGGCCCAGAGGGCTGAACGGTACCAGGCCTATACCCAGTTCTCGCAAAAGCGGCAAAATCTGGTCTTCCAGATTGCGCTCCCATAAGGAATATTCGCTTTGCAATGCACTGATGGGGTGGGTCGCATGCGCGCGCCGTATGGTATTGACACCCGCTTCTGACAAGCCCAAAAACCGCACTTTGCCTTGTTGTACCAAATCAGCCATGCAGCCTACGACTTCTTCGATCGGGATAGCGGGATCTACCCTGTGCTGATACAAAAGATCAATATAATCGGTACCCAGCCTTTGCAAAGAACCTTCAACCGCAAGACGTATATGTTTGGGATGGCTGTCCAGGCCAGTTATTTGATTATTCTCGATCTTGAAACCGAATTTCGTGGCGATCACGACCTCACTGCGCCTGCCTTGCAAGGCTTTGCCTAGCAAAGCTTCGTTGGCATAAGGGCCGTATTGTTCTGCCGTATCAAAAAAATTCAACCCCAGTTCAAGCGCCCTGTGGATGGTGGCTATGCTTTCATTTTCATCGGCAGCGCCATAGGCTGTACTCATGCCCATGCATCCCAGCCCAAGCTCAGATACGAGCAAACCTTGTTGTCCCAGTTCACGAGTTTTCATCATTTGATTCCATTTTTAAAATTCAAAGTACGCATCAACATAAGCAGATTCCAGTCACGCTGATTTGCCAGCACGGCTATCAAGATCATCGCCATGCCCAGCAATTGCAGAGCACTCAAGACCGTAGAAAAAAACCACACATCGACAAGCAAAGCCACCAGTGGATAAATAAAGGACAGCGTAGCGATACTTACCACTGGTAGCTTTTGAAAAGCATCGTACATGAGTTTATACATCAGTCCTGTATGTACAAAGCCCAGCAGCAATAAACTGCCCCAGCTTTGCCAGTGCCAGCTCCAGTTTGATAAATCTGCCATCGGCGCCAATACCACGGCACCCGTGAGCAGTTGCAAACCGGCGATCTGCGCCGGGGCTATACCTTGCAGCTTCCGGGTCGCCAGGGTAGCGAATGCATACAGCAATGCGGCCAGCAAGGCCAGCCCGGCTCCTGCCAAGGCCTGGCTAAAATGCCCGTCAGCATTGCGCAGGAAGTCTTGCTGGATATCCAGACCCGAGCTGAGCACAACCCCAGCAAAAGCCAGTAGCAAAAAAGGCAGCTTGCGCCAGATCTGCCCATCTCTTCGCGTCATGGCCAGCAAGATCAGTAAAAAGAAGGGTTGTACATGATAGACCACCGTGGCAATCGAAATGCTGCTGAGCCTGTAAGCAGAAAACAGACATAGCCAGTTGACGATGAGGGCAGCGGCCCCCAGCGTGAGCCATTTCACTTGCCGGACATTCAAGTTCTGCCAAACACCTTGCCAGTACAGCAAGGCCAGCAGGCTGAGGCCGCCGATCAGGCAGCGCAATAAAACCACCGTCATGGCTGGCTGGCCGCTGGCCAGCACGAACAGGCCTATGGTGCCGGACAATGTCATTGCCACTACCATTTGCCATTTTCCAGAATTCCCGGAATTACCAGAGTTGCTATTCATCGTATCCGCCTGCTTCTGATTTAAGTAACTTCCATTATCGACAAACTGACACTCTTCAACAATAAGCATAAAATACAAATGATTATTGCCTCACAGGCAAAAATAAAAGGACATGCTTGATGGAAATGCTCAATGAAATGGCGATCTTTGCCCAGGTAGTGGAAAGCGGCAGTTTTTCTGCGGCGGCCCGGCAACTGGGGGTGAATACCTCGGCCATCAGTCGCCATATCACCCGGCTGGAAGCGCATATGGGTGGCAGGCTATTGCAAAGAACCACGCGCTCATTTGCCCTGACCGAACTGGGGCAGGAAGTGCTGACCGGCAGCATGCGCATCTTGCAGGCAGCGCGTGAAACCCATGCGCTGGCGGGTACTTACAGCCAGCATCCCAGCGGCGTGATACGTGTGACTGCCCCTGTCGTGCTTGGCGAAGTCTGGTTGGCCCCTTTACTGCCGGGCTTTCTGGAAGCCTATCCCGATGTGTCTGTGCGCCTCACGCTGGTAGACCATACCCTGGACCTCATCGATGAAGGGGTAGATCTGGCGATACGCATTTCGCGAGAACTTGCACCTGGACTGGCGGCCCGGCCACTGGGCAAGATGCGCTACGTACTGGTGGCTACCCCAGATTATCTGCAACAGTCTGGCTATCCTGCAGAGCCAAATGAATTGACAGCACATCGCTGTATTTATCTGGGCTATGGCAGTTTTGATGATCACTGGACCATGCAAAAGGGCAAGCAACAATGCAATGTGCAAATCCCGGCACGACTGACCATCAACAATAGTTCCGCCATACTCGCTGCCACTCTGGCTGGTGGTGGCATAGGCCTGGTCCCGGACTTTACGGCACGTGCTGCCATCGCCGCGAAACAGGTGGAAATTGTTTTACCGGATTGGGAGTTTTGCGCACCTTATACGGGCAAAATTTATGCTGTTTACACACCCGGTAAACATCTGGCCCTGAAGATCAGGGTCTTCATCGATTATTTGCTACAGGCACAAAACTCATCGACATCATAAGCAAAGTCATCATGCGCATTTCAACTATCCAATCTTGGTTTTCTTCATAGGTCAATAACGCATAAGGTAAGCTGGATTTGTTCGTGTACGCGCATAAGGAGCAATGTAATACTGATTTTTCAGATCATTTAGAAATATCAGGTTTGCCATCATGCCTTTTGCCCTGCACAGCCGCGCCCTACCTACCGCTACTTCAGACCAGCAAGAAGACGCACTGGCTATTGCCACTGCTTTGGCTGGTCAACTGGCCAGCACCGCCATTGAACGTGACCGCGCAGGCGGGCATGCGCAGCAAGAGCGCGAATGGATACGCGCCTCGGGCTTGCTGACACTTTCCATCCCGGTAGAATTTGGTGGTCAGGGTGCGGACTGGTCGCTGGTGTTCCAGGTCATACGCCTGCTGGCCAAGGCCGACAGCGCGCTGGCTCATGTGTTCGCTTTCCATCACTTGCAACTCGCTGGTATACAGCTGTATGGCAATGCACAGCAACAGCGCCGCTTGCTGGCAGCCACGGTAGAACAAAGATTTTTCTGGGGCAATGCTCTTAACCCTCTGGACAAGCGCACTACGGCAACAAGGACGGATGGTGGTTTTATCCTGAATGGCATCAAGAGTTTTTCATCTGGCTCTGTGGGTGCAGAATGGCTGACGATCTCTGCCTGGGATGATGCCACCCAAAGTGCCCTGATTGCCGCTGTTCCGACCAATCAAAAAGGAATCTCGGTACAAGCCGACTGGGACGCCTTTGGTCAAAAGCAGACGGATAGTGGCAATGTGCATTTTGAAAATGTCTTCCTGCCTGCCGATCTGGTGTTGCAAGCGCCAGCAACATTGCCAACCGCACAGGCCACTCTGCGCTCGCAAGTTGCCCAACTCATCATGACGAATCTGTACCTGGGCATAGGACTGGGTGCCTTTGATGCAGCACGCCAATATACAAAAGAGCAGGCCAAGGCATGGTTTGCTGCGGGTGTGGATAAAGCCACGGACGACCCTTTCATACAACATCGCTATGGCGAACTGTGGTTGCTATTGCGCCCGGCAGTTGCGCTGGCAGACCAGGCTGCAGCGAGTCTGGAAAAGGCTTTTCGCCAGGGACCACTGGTCACGGCAGAAACCAGGGGTGAACTGGCGATTGCCGTGGCAGAAGCAAAATGCCTGGCGCACCGCGCTGGCATAGAAGTCAGCTCGCAAATGTTTGAACTGACTGGTGCCCGTTCCACCTCGGCACGCTATGGCTATGACAGGTTCTGGCGCAATGTCAGGGTACATACCCTGCATGATCCCATCGATTACAAATTGCGCGATCTGGGCCGCTATGTATTGAATGGCAGCCTTCCTGAACCTACTGCATATTCTTGATCGGCAATAAACGTGAGTACACCTCTTATACAAATACAGTCTGTCAGCAAGGCTTTCCCTCTACCGGATGGCAAGACTTTTCATGCAGTCAAATCTGTCAGCCTCGACATTGAACAGGGCGATATCTTTGGCCTGATAGGCAAGAGTGGCGCTGGTAAATCAACGCTGCTGCGTTTGATCAATTTGCTTGAACGTCCGGATAGCGGTGCAGTCATAGTCGCCGGGCAGGAACTGACCAGACTCGGTAAAAAAGAGTTGCGGGTCGCCAGGCAAAACATAGGCATGATATTCCAGCAATTCAATCTGCTACAAAACGCCAGTGTGTTTGAGAACGTGGCCTTCCCATTGAGAATACACACGAAGCAAAGCAGGCATGAAATTGCTGAGCGTGTTGCTGAATGCCTGGACATCGTCGGCCTCGCCAACAAGACGAACAGCTATCCAGCTCAATTATCCGGCGGACAAAAACAGCGCGTGGCAATTGCCCGTGCGCTGGCCAGCAAACCCAATGTGGTCTTGTGCGATGAACCTACCTCGGCACTGGATGCAGAAACTACACGCGAAGTGCTCGATACCCTGCGTGATATCAACCAGCGCCTGGGCGTCACTATCGTCATCGTCAGCCACGAACTATCTGTGCTCAGTACCATCTGCAATAAGGTAGCCGTTATCGAAGACGGTGAAATTGCCGAGAGTTTTTCATTGGCTGACACGGGTATCCTGCGCAAGACTGCGCTCGGTCGTGAGCTGGCTTTCCATGGTCAGGAGAATGGCAGCAATGCACAGTGGAAGGAATTAAGCCATGTTTGAAAACCTGATTTCATTATTGCCTGAACTGGGTACCGCCGCATTACAGACTTTCACCATGCTGGCCATAGGCCTGAGCGCAGCGGTGCTGATAGGCGGCCCGCTGGGTGTCTTGCTTTTCCTGGTGGGTGACGGTCAGTCGCTGCAAAACCGTCCATTGGCAGTTTTCCTGGGCTGGCTGGTGAATACCATACGCTCATTCCCCTTCATTATTTTGCTGGTGGCGCTCGTGCCTTTCACACGTTTTATAGTCGGCACCTCAATAGGCCCGCTGGCAGCAGCCGTGCCCTTGTCGATTGCGGCCATCCCCTATTTCGCCCGCTTGGTAGAGCAGAGTTTTCGTGAAGTACCACGCGGCGTGATTGAAGCTGCGCATGCCATGGGCGCGTCTGAGTTGCAAATCATTGTCCGTGTCTTGCTGGTGGAAGCACGCAGTGGCCTGGTGCTGGCACTGACGGTATTAGCGATCAGTTTCCTGTCTTACTCTGCTGTAGCAGGCGTGGTTGGAGGCGGTGGCATAGGTGACCTGGCGATACGCTATGGTTACTACCGTTTCCAGACCGACGTCATGTTCATCACGGTTGCCCTGCTGATCGCACTGGTACAGATCATACAGTTCACGGGAAACCGCATTGCCCGCCATATCGATAAACGCTAATTCTTTAATTTTTCAAAAGGACATCATCATGTATCGTCGCCCATTCCTCCTCGGTGCACTGACTCTTGCACTTGCCACTACCCTGACTACTTCAGCATTTGCCAAAGACCCGAAAGAACTGGTGATAGGCACCAGTGCTGGCCCTTATGCTGACCAGGTCAAACTGGGTATCAAACCCATACTGGAAAAACAGGGTTACAAGGTCAAGGTCGTTGAATTCAATGATTACATCCAGCCTAATTTTGCACTGGCAGAAGGCTCACTGGATGCAAATGCCTTCCAGCACATCATCTATCTGAAGAAATTCTCGACCGACAATAAACTGGCACTGTCGGAATTGATCAAGGTGCCAACTGCACCGATTGCCATCTACAGTAAAAAGCACAAGTCCCTGAACGAAGTCAAAGAGGGAACGACAGTCGCCTTGCCCAATGATCCGACCAACCAGGCGCGTGCGCTGGTCTTGCTGGATCAACTGGGCTGGATCAAGCTGAAGGCAAATATCGACCCTATCCGTGCATCTGAAAAAGATGTGGCGGATAACCTCAAGAAAATCAAACTGATACCGCTGGAAGCAGCACAACTGCCACGCTCTCTCGAAGATACAGATTTCTCTTTCGTGAATGGCAATTTCGCACTGGCGTCTGGCCTCAAACTAAATGATGCGCTGGCGCGTGAAAAAATCTCTGCCAATTATCAAAACCTGGTTGCCATACGCACTGATGACAAGAGCAAGCCCTGGGTAAAAGACCTGGAAGCAGCTTACCGTTCCAAAGAATTTCTGGAAGTGACGAATAAGCATTTCGCCGGTTTCTCCAAACCAGATTATCAACAGGCACTTGAAGTCGCAGCCAAGTAGATATTTAGTATGAGTAAAAAACTTATCCGCTTCAATGCTTTTCAGATGAACACTGTCGGGCATCAATCGCCCGGCATGTGGCGTCATCCCAGAGATAATAGCCATCGCTACACCAGTGCCGAGCATTGGACAGAGTTGGCACGCCTGCTGGAAGAAGGCTTGTTTGATGCAATTTTTCTGGCAGATGTGCTGGGTGTATATGACGTCTATGCAGGGGATACTGATGCAGCATTGCGCCACGCAATACAGGTGCCGCTGAATGATCCATTGGCACTGGTGCCAATGATGGCCAGCGTCACCAGGCATCTGGGTTTTGGCGTGACTTGCGCACTGACCTATGAACACCCTTATACCTTTGCACGACGCATCTCTACGCTGGATCATCTGACACAGGGGCGCATAGGCTGGAATATCGTAACCGGCTATCTGGATAGTGCTGCCCGTAACCTGGGCCTGCAAAAACAACTGAGCCATGACGAGCGTTATGACCTGGCGGATGAGTACATGGAAGTGGTTTATAAGTTATGGGAAAAAAGCTGGGATGAACAGGCTGTGGTGCGCGACAAGGAACGTGGCATCTATACCGACCCGGCGCACGTGCATGCCATACATCATCATGGAAAATATTACAGCGTGCCCGGCATACATTTGTCTGAGCCTTCACCGCAAAGAACCCCTCTGTTGTTCCAGGCGGGTAATTCCGCGCGCGGCACAGCCTTTGCGGCGCAGCATGCAGAATGCACTTTCGTCAGCGGCCCCAGCAAGCAGGTAGTTAAACGCTATGTTGATGACACACGTGCGGCATTGAAAACTGCCGGGCGTGAAGCTGGCGATGTGTATATCTATGCACAGGCACTGATCATCACTGCAGAAAACAGCGAAGCTGCAAAAGCAAAATATCAGGACTATCGCCAGTACATCGATATTGATGCTTCACTGGCTTTATTGTCTGGCTGGACAGGTGTGGATTTCTCGAGGTTGCCGCTGGATGCGACTATCGACTACATAGAGTCTGAAGCGGGCCGCTCTGCGCTGGCCTCATTCAGCTCTGCAGATCCTGGCAAGAAATGGACAGTGCGCGAAGCCGCAGAATTTATCGCCCTCGGTGGCCGTGGGCCGGTGATTGTTGGTGATGCAAGGGAAGTGGCTGATCAACTCGAAGCATGGCTGGATGAAACCGGCATTGATGGCTTTAACCTGACTTTCGCCCTGGCGCATGAAACCATCAGGGATGTGGTGAAATTCATCGTACCGGAATTGCAGGCGCGTGGCCGTTACAAGACCAACTATAGCGATGGCACTTTGCGCCAGCAGTTATTCCAGCGCGGCTCACGTCTGCCAGAAAATCATATAGGCAGGAATACGCATATCCACAATCCGCTGGCTGATGCAGCCTAAAAAATCGCATCCAAAAAAACACAATAACATTATCGGGAAACGTCATGAAACGCCGCCACTTTCTACAACTATCTACTGTCGCTGCAACTACTGGCATTGCGAGCTTGCCATCACTCGTTCATGCTGCATCACCGCTCAAAGAATTGCGACTGGACTATGCCTATTACTCACCGACCAGCCTGGTGTTGCGCCGCTTTGGCTGGCTGGAAGAAGAGTTCAAAGCAGACGGCACAAATATCAAATGGGTGCTCAGTGCGGGCAGTAACCGCGCATTGGAATACCTGAATGCCAATAGCCTGGATATAGGTTCCACGGCTGGTCTGGCAGCTTTGCTGGCCAAGGCCAATGGCAACCCGATCAAGACACCGTATATTTTTTCACGTCCTGAATGGACAGCATTGGTAGTGCGCAAGGATTCTGCGATACGCACTTTAGCCGATTTAAAAGGAAAGAAAGTCGCCGCTACCAAGGGCACTGATCCTTATCTGTTCTTGCTGCGCGCCTTGAAGACTGCGGGCCTGAAACGTTCAGACATTGAACATGTCAGCCTGCAACATGCCGATGGCCGGGCTGCGCTGGAACAAGGCAAGGTAGATGCCTGGGCCGGGCTTGACCCGCATATGGCAGCCAGTGAACTGGAGGCCAACTCGCGCCTGATTTATCGCAACGTCGCTTTCAATACTTATGGTTTTTTGAATGTGCGTGAAGAATTCCTCAATAATCATGGTCCAGAAGTGACACGTGTATTGCGTGCTTACGAAAAAGCCAGGGCATGGATACGTACTAACCCGACTGAAGCGGCAAAAATCCTGTCTGAAGAAGCCAAGGTCAGTTTGCCGGTGGCCTTGTTGCAAATCAAATTGCGCAGTGACTTCAGCAATGCACTGCCATCGAATGAACATATACAGGCCTTGCAGGTAGCCGCGCCTATTTTGCAGGATGAAGGTCTGGTGAAACCGGGCATTGATCTGAACCGTACCATACTCGACCTCATTGATACCCGCTTTGCCCAGAAGCTGATCACGGTGTAATCCAGGCTAGCGAACCAGTATCATGCCATCGACCAGCGCCACCATTACTGCGAATACGCCTGCCAAGACTATCACGACCAGCAGGCAGCGCCCTGTCATGCCACGTTTCTTGTTGGGCTTGATACTGCCCTTCGCCTTGATCCTGCTGGCAGAAATCAGTGTCAGCCGTGGCTGGATCGCGGCCAATCACTTGCCTGCTCCCAGCGAGATTTTCAACACCATTGTTCACCTCGCGCAGCAAGGCTTGCTGGCACATATAGGCATAAGCAGCGCAAGAGTGGCGGCAGGTTTTATCGCTGGCGCTGGCCTGGCCATCGTCACCGGTTCACTGGTGGGTTTGAGTAGTCGTCTGGAGGCGATACTTGACCCCAGTTTCCAGGCTTTGCGTGCGATACCTTCCCTGGCCTGGGTACCTTTGCTCTTGCTGTGGCTGGGCATAGATGAAGCGCCCAAACTGGTCTTGATCGCCATCGGTGCTTTCTTCCCTGTGTATATGGGTGTGGTATCGGGCATACGCGGAGTGGACCGGCGTCTCATAGAAGTGGGCAAGTTGTACCACTTGTCTACCGCCGACACGATCAGGCGCATACTCTTGCCTGCCGCCTTGCCAGCCATTATCACCGGCTTGCGCAATGGCCTCAGCCTGGCCTGGATGTTCATGGTGGCGGCAGAGCTGATTGCTGCCAGTCAGGGCCTGGGTTATCTATTGACAGATGGTCGTGAAACCAGCCGTGCCGATATCGTGCTGGCGGCGATTGCCATACTCGCGGTACTCGGCAAAAGCAGCGACTGGCTCATGCAAAAGCTGGAAACGCATTTGCTGGCCTGGCGTGATACTTACCAGCCAGGAAATGGGGCCTGAAATGTCTAAATTCTTTGCACCTTTATTGCAAATCCAGGTAACCAAAAAATCCTATGGCACACGTCAGATACTTAAAAATCTGCAACTGAGCGTGCAACAAGGTGAAATCCTCAGCCTGATCGGTGCCAGTGGCTGTGGCAAGAGCACCCTGCTGTCCATCATTGCAGGGCTGGATGGCAATTTTGAAGGACAAATCAGCCTGGATGGTAACAAGCTGCAGGGCGTCAGCCGCGACATAGGTTTTATCTTCCAGGAACCACGCTTGTTCCCCTGGCTGACGGTGGCGCAGAATATTGCTTTCGACAGCGAAGACGCCAGCCGCGACCAGCCTAAAGTTGCCAGGCTATTGGCGGAGGTTGGCATGCATGGCTATGAGAATGCCCTGCCCAAGCAATTATCGGGCGGCCAGGCACAGCGGGTGGCAATTGCCCGTGGCTTATTCTCCAGCCCAAAAATCCTGTTACTGGATGAACCTTTTTCTGCAGTAGATGCCTTCACCCGCATGAAGTTGCAGGATTTGCTGATCAATATCGCCAGCAAACATGGACTGACCATCATCCTGGTAAGCCATGATATTGATGAAGCCCTGTATCTGAGTGATCGTGTCGTACTCATGGAGCAACAAACGAATCAACATACGAATCACCAGACAGCGAGCATCAGGCAAGAATTTGCAGTATTGCAGGAAAGGCCACGCAAGCGGTCGCATACGGCTTTGTCAGCGATGAAAATTAATATCCTGGAAAGCTTGCACGAAGCACATGCTTTTTAAGTGGATTGAAGTGTAGCGATATCAGTTTTTGTAGCTTTGTAAAATAAAAAGTGCATAATTTTGCAATCCTGCCCGCCTATTGGTAGGATTAGTCCTTTTCATGCTTGCCACAATTGGTACATGAATATAATGCTGACATAGGAGAATGTAATTATTCCTCCTGTGCAAGTATTTGGGTAATAAGAACCTGTTTGCGATCTGTAGCGAGCGTGCGTCAGCGGGGTGAAGAGCAGCGCAAAAAGCGGAATGTACTCTAGTACATGAGCATTTTGAGCAGCACATGAGCCCCGATCACGCTCGCGCAGTAAGATCGGAAATAGGTTTTAAGCAGATTTACCACTATTTTTTTTTGGATGCCATGCAAAACAGCCTGACGCGCAAGCCTATCGAAATCAAGATTTCTACTGTTGTTGCTGTTGCAATTTTGCTGCATGACTCCGCTTTTCCTGTGCTGGAAGCAGCATTGAAGGAAATGACTGCGGGTTCGCCTGACTTTTTTGATGATGAATTTGCTGTCATTGATGTGGAAGCCATTACTGAACAGGCGCTGGACTGGAATGCGCTGATCCCACTGTTCAAGTCGCATGGCCTGAACCCGGTTGCCGTGCGCCATGCGCGTGAAGAGGATCATGCCACCATACGCTCGCACGGTCTGAGTATAGATGTGGTCAGCAAACCCAGGGCAGAGCCTGAACTTAAGCTTGAAACTCCAGTTGAACAGCAGCCAGCACCTGTAGAGGTGGTGCCGGCCCCGGCACCCGTTGCAGTTGAACCACAAGTCATCATCCGCAATATGCCCGCCATGGTGATCGACACTCCCGTGCGTGCTGGCCAGCGTATCTATGCACGCGGAGCTGACCTGATCATTACCGCCTCGGTAAATAACGGGGCTGAAGTGATTGCCGATGGCAGCATCCATATTTATGCGCCTTTGCGTGGCCGTGCCCTGGCCGGGGCGACTGGTAACACCCAGGCCAGGATTTTTGCCCTGACCATGGAACCTGAACTAGTTTCCATCGCCGGGATTTACCGTACCTTTGAGAACGGTTTCCCACCGTTACAGCCTCACCATGCAGTTCAAGTTAAACTGAATGGTGACAGTATTGAAGTATCATCAGTGAAATCAGCAGGCTGACGCCCTCAATTTTCAGTATCTTCGGATAGATAAAAGGAGTTATTTGTGGCAAGAATCATCGTTGTGACATCCGGTAAGGGCGGCGTAGGCAAGACCACTTCCAGTGCCAGTTTTTCTTCTGGCCTGGCCATGCGTGGGCATAAAACCGCCGTGCTGGATTTTGACGTGGGTTTGCGTAATCTTGACCTCATCATGGGCTGTGAACGCCGTGTCGTGTATGACCTGGTGAATGTCATCAGCGGTGAAGCGACGCTGAACCAGGCCCTGATCAAGGACAAGCACTGCGATAATTTGTATATTTTGCCCGCCTCACAAACCCGCGACAAAGACGCCCTGACTGAAGAAGGTGTAGAGCGCGTACTGAATGACCTGATCAAGATGGATTTTGAATTTATCGTCTGCGATTCGCCTGCCGGTATTGAGCGCGGTGCCGTCATGGCGCTGACTTTTGCCGATGAAGCCATCGTCGTGACCAATCCAGAAGTCTCATCCGTCAGGGATTCTGACCGTATCCTGGGGATCATCCAGGCCAAGTCCAAGCGTGCCCAGGCAGGCGGAGAGCCGGTCAAGGAGCATCTGCTGATCACCCGTTACTCACCAAAACGGGTAGAAGCTGGCGAAATGTTGTCTTATGTAGATGTGCAAGAAATCTTGCGCATCCCGTTGATTGGTGTTATTCCTGAATCGGAAGCGGTGTTACATGCTTCCAATCAAGGTAATCCGGCTATTCACATGAAGGGTAGTGACGTGTCGGACGCTTATGAAGACGTAGTTTCACGCTTCCTGGGCACAGAAGTTCCCTTGCGTTTCATCACTTACGAAAAACCGGGGCTGCTGCAACGCATTTTCGGAGGCAAATAATATGGCTCTGCTTTCATTTTTATTTAATACCAAACCCAAAACCGCCAATATGGCGAAGGAACGCCTGCAAATCATCATTGCACGCGAACGCTCGGGCCGTGATGGTTATGATTTCTTACCGGCATTGCGCGAAGAACTGATCGCCGTGATTTCCAAATACACCAAAGTCAATCCAGAAGACATTAAAGTTTCCCTGGATAAACAGGGTAATCTGGAAGTGCTGGACGTGAATGTTGTTTTACCGGAACTTGAGTTGCGCAGTTAGGTCTATATAGATATAGCAGGTATAGAGACTGCATGGTCTTGCGGATACAGGCGATGTAGGCAGTGAATTTATCAAAAAATTAACAAAATCAGCAATTGTCGCTTTCTATTACCGGAAGTTTGTAACAAGAAGTAATTTGTGTTTTATTCACATTTTTTCACAATTACTTATTTTTTCACTTGCTTTCGATATAATGGAAGATATTCCACTTTATTTGCCGAACATCAACGGTAACATCCCATGAGAATCGCTGTACTTGACGACGACAATAACTTGCTCGAATTGGTCTGCACCATATTGAATGCAGCCGGTCATACGACTCACCCTTTCCTTAGTGGGAAAGAGATGCTGCATCAACTGCGCAGGGAGAGTTATGACATGCTGATACTCGACTGGCAAGTTCCAGACCTGAGCGGTACCGAGATTTTGCACTGGGTGCGGGAGAAACTCTCGCCTACGCTGCCGGTCCTGTTCATGACCAGCCGCTCTGGCGAAGACGATATCGTGGCTGGCCTGGCGGCTGGTGCCGATGATTACATGATCAAACCGATACGCCGCAGTGAAATGGTGGCGCGGGTACAGGCCTTGTTGCGCCGTGCCTACCCTACCCAGGCAGCGTCTGAACATCTGCAATTTGGCATCTACAAATTTGAAACCCGCGCAGGTCGCGTCAGTGTCAATGATGTGCCTGTGGAAATGACGCAGAAAGAATTTGACCTGGCCCTGCTGCTGTTCCGCAACCTTGGTCGCCCGCTGTCGCGCGCCTATATACTGGAAGCAGTATGGTCACGTGATGTGGATATCCCATCGCGTACCATGGACACGCATATCTCCAGAGTGCGTAGCAAGCTGGAATTGCGACCGGAAAACGGCTACCGCCTGGCGCCCGTCTATAGTTACGGTTACCGCCTGGAACAAATGACACCAGAATAAACACCTCCGGGGCAGCCAAGGCTGCCCCGGAAAGCTTTTCCCAACAAGGAGTCCCGCATGAGACTAAGCGCCCCCACACTCTTGCGACAAATACCATACTGCATGTTATTGAGCCTGGCGCTGGCAACACCTGTGAGTGTTTTCGCCAATCCAGCACCGGCCAACGCAAGTACATCAGGTACACCGGGCAGTTTCATCAATACCCCGCCAGACATGACTTATTTCGCCCTGCAAGGCGATACTTTGACATCAATAGCCAAACGCTACACTGACAAGACCACCAACTGGCCCATATTGGGCAAGCGTAACAAGATAGCTAATGACAGGGCTATCCCCATAGGTACAGCGATACTGATACCACTGGAATTGTTGCCTGAAGAGCCCAGTGAAGCCAAGGTGATTGCCATGACCGGCAACCCAGCCTATAAGGCGGCAGATGGTACAGTTGGCACGCTGGCACTGGGTAGCATCTTGAAAGAAGGCGCGCAGATCAGTACCGATAAAAATGGTTTCCTGACCATGGCCTTGCCGGATGAATCGCGCATTTCCATCCCATCGAACAGTAATGTCAGCCTCTCCAAGCTACGCAAGACCAAGTACACGGCCAGCCCGCGTACTGAGGTGACCTTATTGCAGGGCAAGGTAGAGTCACGTGTATCGTCGCTGGTCAGCAACAAGGGCCGCTTTGAAGTGCGCACCAATCTGGCAGTCGCGGGTGTGCGTGGTACCAATTTCCGCGTTGGTGTCAATGAAGACGGTATCGCCAATGAGGTGCTGGAAGGCGGCGTAGCAGTCAATAACACCGTCGCCAAAAAGACGGATGAACTTGTGCTGACAGCTGGCAAGGGTAATATCATTTCTGCATCAGGCATAGGCAAGGCCGTGGATTTGCTGCCACCACCCAAATTGAATGACAGCTACTTGCTGCAAGAGCGCCCTACCTTGCAATTCCAGGTCGAAGCCAGCCCTGAAGCTGCAGGTTATCGTGTGCAAATTGCGCAAGACAAAGACATCATCAACGTGCTGGCAGAAAACCGCTACAAGGACAACCGCTTCAAGTTTGATGGCTTCGCTGATGGCAATTATTTTGTACGCATCACCGCCATCGACAAACTGGGCTTGGAAGGTCTGCCACTGGTGAAGGCCGTGACTTTAAAAGCGCGCCCGGAACCACCGTTCACGGTACAGCCTAAAAACAAGACTAGGGCCGAGCGTCTGGATTTTGCCTGGACGGAAGCCAGCAATGCCCAAACTTATCACTTGCAAGTCGCCAAAGATGCAGAATTCAAAAACCTGCTCGTCGATAAGCCGGGCTTGAAAGATGTGCAGTTCAGTGCCGAGCGTCCTGCCGAGGGTGAGTATTTCTGGCATGTCGCCACGATAGCGCAAAAAGATGGCAAGCCAGATCATGGGCCATACAGCGATGCGCAGAAATTTCTGGTCTTGCCAGTCACCAGCCTGGCACCACCGGACGAAGGTAATGGCAATCAATTGTCATTTAGCTGGGCGTCTGAGCCGGGACAAAAATTCCTGATACAGATCAGTACGGATGCTGAATTCAAGAAGCTGTTCTTGAGCAAGGAACTCGACAAGGCTGAACTGAAAATCAACCGGCCTGATGCGGGTACCTATTTCATCCGCGTCCGTTCCAGTGACCCGGACGGCTATGTCAGCCCCTTCTCGTCTACCCAGAAAATCACGCTGCAACAGCGCTGGACCAGTGGTGACGGCTCGGCCATACAGAGTGGCAACGGCCCTGTCGGCACCAATTATTGATACAATCACATCAAGAAAAGATCACGATACGCTAAGAAAAAGATAGCAGCACAATATGAAAAACAGCCACTTGCAGGTAGAACGTATTGCACTACGGGAGTGGCTGGTTCTCAGTATCCTCATCCTCTTCTTCACTGCTGGCCTGCTGTACTACAAGACCCTGGAACGCTCTGACCTGGTCTTGTACGACAGGCTGATGCAGCTCAATTCCCGCCCGGCACGGGACGACATCATCATTGTTGGCATAGACAGCCACAGCCTCAGCGAACTCGGCAAATGGCCATGGCCGCGCTTGCGCCACGCTGAACTGATCAAACAAATCAGCGCTGCCCAGCCTGTGGCCATAGGCATGGACTTTGTCTTCACTGAGGCCGAAGAACGTAATGACCAGGCACAAAATGGCGACCAGCAACTGGCTGAGGCAATGGTGCGCAGCAATAATGTGGTCTTGCCCCTGATCTCGGAAAATGCGGGCAAGGGCCTGACAACGGTACGCCCCATCCCCTTGCTGGCAAGTGCTGCGCGTCAACTGGCGCATATCAATCTGGAGCTGGACAAGGATGGCGTGGTGCGCAGCGTATTCCTGCGCGAGGGCATGAATGGTGAATGGTGGCCGCATTTTGCGCTGGCAATGGCCGATGTCGCGGGCAAGATTGCCCCCGGCACTGAAACTGACTTGCCAGGCGAACGCCTGTCCGCCACCTTGCGCAATGCGCCGCCTGAGCCTGGCACCTGGCAGCGAGATTACCTTTTGCACATCCCTTTCGCTGGCAGCAGTGGGCATTTCCGTTCCGTACCTTATGTCAGTGTCTTGCGTGGCGAAGTACCTGCCGATTTTTTCAAGAACAAGTATGTGCTGGTCGGCCCCACGGCCAGTGCCATGGCCGACTCATTCCCTACCCCTGTATCCGGCAACGAGGGCATGATTTCCGGCGTCGAGATCAATGCCAATATTCTCGCTGCCCTGCTGGATCAGCGCAGCATACATGCGGCACCCAAGGCATATCTGTACCTGCTCAATCTGCTGGCAGTGGCAGTCGCGCTGACGGCATATCAAATGCTGTCGCCGCGCAAAGCCCTGATGGCAACTGCGGTGGTGGCTGTGATCACCATGCTGGGTAGCTGGGCCATGCTGCGCTATGCTGGTTATTGGGCGGCCCCGACTGCCGCGCTATTAGGCTTGATCATCGCTTACCCCTTGTGGAGCTGGCGCCGGCTGGAAGCAGCGATACGCTTCCTGGCAGAAGAATTCAGGATACTCGACAAGGAACCGCATCTCTTGCCAGAGTTTATCGATGAAGATGATGAGCAACCGGCACGCGCCCTGACCGATACCCTGGAACAAAGCATCAATGCCATGCGTGAAGCAGTCGACCGGGTGCGCGACTTGCGCCAGTTTGTCAGCGACAGTCTGTCCAGCCTGCCCGACGCAACCATGGTCACCACCACGGATGGCAATGTCTTGCTGACGAATCAGCCTGCCCTCGATTATTTTGCTGGCATAGGTATGCCCAAGGTCAATGATGCGCTGGTGCCTTATTTGTTTGCCAAGATGTCGCCCCCGCAAAATGGGGAATCTGGCCCGGATTCCGCCTTTAGCTGGTGGGATTTGCTCGACATCAAACATACCAGGACCATGTCGCAAGGCATAGAAGTGCGCGACCCGCAGGGTAAGGATTTGCTGATCAAGAGCGCCCCAAGTTATAACGGCGAAAAACAACTGGTGGGCTGGATAGTCAGTCTCATTGATATCACCAGCGTGCGTGCGGCTGAGCGCAGTCGTGATGAAACCCTGCATTTCATTTCTCATGATATGCGCGCCCCGCAGGCATCGATACTGGCCTTGCTGGAATTGCAAAGAGACAGCAGCACCGCCCTGCCTGCCGAAGAATTCATGGCACGCATAGAAAGAGCTTCACGTTCCACCCTGGGTCTGGCAGATAATTTTGTACAACTGGCCCAGGCAGAGTCGCAGAATTATCGCTATGAAGAAGCTGACTTCCAGGACATCTTGCTGGTGGCGACGGAAGAAATGTGGTCACTGGCGCGCAGCAAGAATATCCTCATACAAACCAGGATACAGGATGAAGAATTCCCTGTGCTGGTAGACAACTCGCTGATGACCAGGGTACTCACGAATTTGCTGTCAAATGCCATCAAATACAGCCCCAAGGACACCACTATCACTTGTTCACTGGTACGTGAGCAGCGGCTGGCCGATTCCATCATTGTCTGCTCCATCACTGATCAGGGTTATGGCATTACCCACGCCGACCAGGCCAGGCTGTTCCAGCGCTTCCAGCGCTTCAGGACTAATGAGCAACCCAAGAATGATGGCATAGGCCTGGGCATGGTCTTCGTCAAGGCTGTGCTGGACAGGCATCAGGCAACGATAGATTTCACCAGCGTACCGAATGAGGGCACGACTTTCAATGTCCGCATCCCAGCCGATCTGGATTAAGCCAATTATCTTGGTGGTAAGCAATTAAATAAGTTTTGACATATTTAATGTTGTAAAAAAGGCATATTTTTACGCTGTAGCCTTCCTTGATATGCATCAAACACCAGCGCTCAGGAAAATGCTGATGCAACGCGCTATAATGGAGGCTTACATCCCGCCACAATTAATTGCATGCAACTGTCTGCCGTTGGCCTCAACCACACGACCGCGCCGCTGTCCTTGCGCGAAAAGGTCGCCTTCTCGCCTGAGCAAATATCTCAGGCGGTAGTGGCTGCGCGTGCATGGTTTGGCCGCGATGACAATGTGGCAAGGCATGGCAATGAGGCTGCAATCCTGTCAACCTGCAACCGCACAGAACTCTACGCAGCCTGTGCTGGTGCCAATGCCATTGATTCTACCGCGCATTTCCTGGCGGATTTTCATAAGCTGTCTTACACAGATTTACGCCCGCATTTGTATACCCTGCCGCAAGACAATGCGGTAAGGCATGCCTTTCGCGTTGCCTCTGGCCTGGATTCCATGGTCATCGGCGAGCCGCAAATCCTGGGGCAAATGAAAGATGCAGTACGCCAGGCAGAAGCTGCCGGTGGTCTGGGCACTTATCTGCACCAGATGTTCCAGCGTAGCTTTGCTGTCGCGAAGGAAGTACGCACTACCACAGAGATAGGCGCGCACAGTGTCTCCATGGCCGCGGCTGCGGTGCGTTTGTCGCAACGTATTTTCGACAAGATATCTGAGCAGCATGTCCTGTTCATTGGTGCTGGCGAGATGATAGAGTTGTGCGCGACCCATTTTGCTGCACAAAACCCAAAATCGCTGACGATAGCCAACCGCACGCTGGAACGTGGCGAGGCACTGGCCCACCGCTTCAGCGGCAAGGCTATACGGCTGGCAGACTTGCCGCAACAACTGGCGCAATTCGATATCATCGTTTCCTGCACTGCCTCCTCCCTGCCCATCATCGGCCTGGGTCTGGTGGAACGTGTGGTCAAGGCGCGTAAACACCGCCCTATCTTCATGGTCGATCTGGCTGTGCCACGCGATATAGAACCTGAAGTCGCCAAGCTCGATGACGTGTTTTTGTATACCGTTGATGACCTGGGTACTGTCGTGCAAACCGGCCTGGAAAATCGCCAGGCCGCCGTTGCGCAGGCTGAGGCCATCATAGAAACCCGCGTGCAATCCTTCATGCACTGGGTGGATGGCCGCGCTGTAGTACCGGTAATACAGGACTTGCATGAAAGCAGTGAGCAATTACGGCTGATAGAACTGGAACGTGCACGCAAGATGCTGGCACGTGGCGACGATATAGACGCCGTGCTCGAAGCCCTGTCCAAGGGCATCACCGCCAAATTCCTGCATGGCCCGCAACAGGCCTTGCATCAAGCCAGCGGCGATGAACGCGCCCGCCTGGCAACACTGTTACCTCAATTATTCCGCACCAAGCGTTAGCGATTCGCTACGCTGCTGGCCTGTCCGCTTAAGCGCGGGTTATCTGTCCGCTTAAGTATCCAGGCACATTTCATCTGGGTCACACTGACCCGCCCCACCATTAGCACCATTAGCCTTATTCGCATCTATCGCTATACAGCAAAAAGAGTACATCATGAAACCATCAATGCTACACAAGCTCGACCAGCTTGCCGAACGCCTGGACGAAGTCGGCCACCTGCTCATGCAGGAAGGTGCCACCAATGACATGGACAGCTACCGCAAACTGAATCGCGAGCATGCCGAACTAGACCCGCTGGTCGCGCTGTACAACAATTACAAACAAGCCCAGGCCGATATCGCCGAAGCCGAGCTCATGCTCAGCGACCCGGACATGAAAGCCTTTGCCCAGGACGAAATCGAAGCCGCCAAGAACACCATGCAAACACTGGAAAGTGATTTGCAAACCATGCTGCTGCCCAAAGACCCGAATGACGAGCGCAATATCCTCATGGAAATCCGTGCTGGCACGGGTGGTGATGAAGCCGCCCTGTTTGCTGGCGACTTGCTGCGCATGTATATGCGTTTTGCTGAGCGCAACCGCTGGCAGACCGAGATCATGTCCGAATCCGCATCCGAGCTGGGCGGCTATAAAGAGGTCATCGTCCGCCTGGCTGGCCAGGGCGTATATTCCAAACTCAAATTTGAATCTGGCGGCCACCGTGTGCAACGTGTGCCTGCAACAGAAACCCAGGGCCGCATCCATACATCAGCCTGTACCGTTGCCGTCATGCCCGAGGCAGACGAGCTGGCGGACGTGATCATCAATAATGCCGACCTGCGCATAGACACCTTCCGTGCCAGTGGTGCCGGTGGCCAGCATATCAACAAGACCGATTCTGCCGTGCGCCTGACCCATATCCCTACCGGCATCGTGGTGGAATGCCAGGATGGCCGCAGCCAGCATCAGAACAAGGCACAAGCCATGCGCGTGCTGGCAACCCGCATCATGGATGGCCAGTTGCGCGAGAAGCAGGCCAAGGAAGCCGCAACCCGCAAGAGCCTGATAGGCTCCGGTGACCGCAGTGAGCGCATACGCACTTACAATTATCCGCAGGGCCGCATGACGGATCACCGCATCAACCTGACCCTGTACAAACTGGATTTCATCATGGATGGCGAGCTGACAGAGTTGACGACCGCGCTGGTAGCAGAACATCAGGCCGAGCTGCTGGCTGAGCTGGGTGATGATTGAAGGGATGACTAATAAGTATGACTAATAGGCATATCGATAAGGCAAAACCAGCTTTCGCGTAAAATCAACAGTATTTGATTGCGCAATTGCATGAAACTGTCGGATACTCGCTGCCACTATCCTGCGATACAGAACTAAAACGCCAGGATTACGTCCAATAACAATTCTTTCATCGCGTTCACCATGAATCTGTCGAAAAAACTTTTGCTGTCGATTGCCCTTACCTGCATAGGCTTGCTGGCGGCTGCCATGTATCTGCAAATCGTAGAAAAAATGCTGCCTTGTCCGTATTGCGTATTCCAGCGCTACGCCTTTGCCCTGGTCGCGGTTTTTTGCCTGATAGCAGTTGCCAACGATGGCATCATCCATCGTCTCACGACGGGCATGGCTATGTTATCTGCCTTGATTGGCCTGGGTGCTGCAGGCAAGCATTTCTGGATACTTGAACACCCTGCCCTGTCTTGCGGCATAGACCCGCTGGAAACTGGCTTGAACAGTTTCTTCCTGGCGCAATGGTGGCCAGCCATGTTCAGGGCTGATGGCCTGTGTGAAACACCTTATCCACCTACCCTGGGCTTGTCACTGCCAGCATGGGCCGGGATATTCTTTATATTATTTAGCCTGACGCTGCTGGTGCTGCTGATACGCAACCAAAAAACCAAGCGCGGCATGTTCGGCCCATCACGCTAATGCTGGACTGGCTACAGCCCGGTATCACCCTGGCTGCTTGTGAAAACGCCAGCCCGCTGGAACGCATAGACACCCGCCTGCTGCTCATGCATGGCCTGGGCCTGACGCGCATACAACTGATCACGCAATCCGAACTGGTACTCAATACAGAACAACTCGCCATCATGGACGAGTTGTTCAGCCGTCGCATCCAGGGCGAACCAATTGCCTACATCGTGCAAGAGCGTGAGTTCTTTGGCCTGAATTTCCATGTCACGCCGGATGTGCTGATCCCCCGTCCTGATACTGAATTGCTGGTGGAACTGGCTTTGCAATATGCCCCCGCCAATTCAAGCTTGCTGGACATGGGCACGGGTTCAGGTGCGATTGCTGTCGCCATCGCACATCAAAGACCAGACTTGCAAGTAACAGCACTGGATGTCAGCCCTGCAGCTTTGGCAGTCGCGCAAGAAAATGCCAGACGCCATTTGCCTGCAAATAAAATCGAGTTTTTCTGCAGCGACTGGTATGCCGTTCTGGCAGAAAAAAAATTCCATACCATCGTCAGCAATCCGCCTTATATCGTGGTCAATGATGCTCATTTACAACAGGGTGACTTACGTTTTGAACCCATCAATGCCCTGACTGACCATGCTGATGGCTTGTCTGCCTATCGTCAGATCATAGGCCAGGCACATTTACACTTGCAATCAGATGGCTGGATCTTGCTGGAGCATGGTTATGATCAGGCAGAAGCTGTACGTGGTGTATTGATGAAAAATCATTTTGCCGAAGTACAAAGCTGGCGGGATCTGGCGGGGATAGAAAGAGTTTCAGGCGGCAAACTCCTGACGAAAATGTAATTGCAGACCTGAAGCAAGCATCAATACAGACATAAAAAAATGGCGCAATTTATCCTTGCGCCATTTTTCTTAAGCAAGCAAAGCTTAGTTCCTGGATGGGAATATGCCTTCCATCGCAATGATGTAGTTCAAACCAAGGTAAGGCTGCATGATGGTGTTGGTTGATGTCGTGGTCACTGGGAATGCTGTAGCTGTACCGCTACCTGTATTTGCATTCGTCACTGTACCTGTGCCAGCTATTACTGTTGCAACTCCACCCAAAGCTACCGGGGCGGTTGGCGCTGTAGCTGCAGGCAAGTAAATAGCTGCGGCAAGACCTGAGCCAGTTGCCGTGCTTGTCAAACCACCATTGGTTGCTACAGCAGCAACGCCACCATTGGTTCCTGTACCAACATTCACGGTTGTAGTAGCCGACAAGCCACTCAAGTTCAATGTTGCTGTATGTGTATGCGCAGGCAAATTCGCCTCTGTCAACGTCACACTGCCAGTGCCAGTGCCAATGGCAGTTACATTGTTAGTACCAGCTTTTTCACCTTGCTGCACATTCGCTATGCCAGGACCTGCCCCTTGAGAGCCAACAACAACGCGGCCGCGCAGGTCGGGAATGCCAAATGTGTTTTGTCCATCACCACCATACATGGTGCCCAGCAGGGCAAACATGGCGGAGTTCTGGGCAATAGAAATAGTCTGCCCATTACAGAACAGCCAGCCACGTGGGGGATAATTAAAGCCTACGGCCAATACGGTACCCATAAATGCATCCATTGCATACTCCAATTCAAGTTATCGTTTAAATAGGGATTGTGCTATCTAGTCTCTTCTGTCTCCAACCCTAATTAAGGGATCTGAATTCAGAGCTTTCATCAATGGCTTTCATATGCAAACAAACAAGCAATTTCAAAAAAAGCAAACCAATTCTACAACCCTTGTACAAAAAATACACTGCAAATTTTTCATCATCATGTCACTTAACAAATTTTAACTTTCACGCGTAAATGCTCTAGTTGACTATACTTTTCCTCGCAGAGCCGTAAAAAAGCGAAACTGGCCTTTGCTATCAGCTTCTGCTCAGGCTGGGGATCACCAGTAAAATTGATGTTCCTGTGCTTGGAATGCAGGCCTGAGCGTGCTTTCAGCTTCGATAATGCCTGTGCATCACAATCAAGCTGGAACAGGCTCAACAAGTCTTCCCACAGTACGCCTGGCAATTGCAGGTAATTCAACAGTATCAAATCAGCAGTCAATGCATGTTCAAGACCGACCGCAAACATGCTTGAAAGCATGCTTGCCGCATAAGCATCAAAATCTGCTGCAGCAATAGTTGGCTCATCCGCTGACTCCGCTGCTTTCAGACGTGAGGTATTGAGCAGGCCAGGTATCATCTGCGGCCCGCGCTGGCGCTGGTGTGATGCCAAAACAGCTTGCGGTTCACGGTATAAAAAGATGATGGGAATATCTGGATAGGCCGCGCGTACAAAAGTCAGCCAGGGCAAATGCCAGCTATCGAATTTGACAAAAAAATGACTTTCTTCTGGCAAGCGTTTTTGCCCCAATGCTGAAATCAAATACTGGAAAATACTTGTCGCGTCTTGCAATTCAGGATGTGCATGATAGTAGCGAAAAAAAGCATCGATGACTGGTGGCTCCGACATCACTATGCATTGCGGCAACGATGCCAGCATTTGCGTCAGCAAGGTAGAACCACAGCGTGACACATGAAAGATAAAGGCAGTTGGTGGCACTTGCGGCATGCTGCCAAGTCGCTCAGGCAAACTAGCCAGCGGGGTCAGGCAAAGCTGCCTTTGTTCGCGGCTTTGCTGGTTCAGGGTATCGAGAAAAAAAGACTCCAGGAATCTGGCCTCTCCAAGATGACGCCAGCATAGACTAGCCCTTGCAGCATCGATTGCTACCGGGTACCAGCCCAGCATAGCCGGCAAATGATCTGCATCAATCTGCTGGCCACGCAACAAAGCTCTTTCTTCGGCTGCGAAGCCGGGTTTGATGTCCATGCGATACATTTCCGTATTCAGTTTGGCAGTGCTTGTCCCAGTCGGATGGCCTCAAGGCGGCGGGCAATTTGCAAGCCCGCGCTTTGTCCATTGGCACGCAGCATGGCAATGATTTCCAGCACATTGCCGTCATGAATAGCCGGGTCATCATATTTTGGCTTCGGCCTGGCGATCCAGCCCGCATCTACAAACACCTGTTCCAGCCAGGGATTGCTGACGCAATCTATCATCAAATGTACCCTGGCCTGAGTACCCGGATTCACCACCCCATGCAAGCAGGCAGCATTCAGATACCAGGTATCTCCCGCCGAAAAATGCACTTCCTCGCCATCAATTTTGAACAGCACATCAGGGGTGGTCGTAATCGGGATATGCAGGCGGGTAATACCATCTTCCAGCGAAGTACCATCGTCCCTGTGTTCTTTGATGATGCCCCCGCCTTCCAGCGACATCAGCCGCACAGAAGTTTTTTCACATTGAAAAGAGTCCACCACTTCACGCAAATACGGGCAACTTTGCATGAGTGCCGTATCCTGAAAATTACCTTCGTTCACAGGCATGATGTGATCGATACGGCCATCAACCGCACGCAAGGGCAGGCAAGTCCAGTTGTTGACATAGGCATTGGTATTGAAATGCCTGATCCATTCTGAAGCTTCGAGCTGTTGCAGTTCGGCACGCAAGCGAGATAAGTCAAAACTAAATGGCAGCTTCAGGTAGCGGCTAGGCAGTGGCATCGAACTGCCCTTGTTTTGTTATGCTGCTCACCAAGGTGCTGGCTGGCAATATGTCTATCAATGTATCTGACTCTGCTGTCGCATTGCCGCGCCAGTACATTTGCTCAAACAAGGCATCGGCACTATGCACAACAAAGCCTGACTGTAGATACAATCCACGCGCCGCAAAATTGGTTTGTTCAACTGCCAGGCTGACACCCTTGCCCTGGCTTTGCGCATCAGCCTGCATCGCCAGCAAAATTGCTTTGGCGATACCCCTGCGTTGCGCAGCGGGAATAATCGCAATATCCACCAGACGTACATCATTGCTGCCTGTGTCGATAATGACACGCCCGACTGGCTGGCCCGCATCTTCAATGAGCCAGTGCCCGGCGTCGGGATAGTTCATCCTGATCCCCTCCATTTGCACATGCTGTTGCATTTTGATCATTTGCGCTATGAAAGCTGCGTCCATGGGCATTTGTTGCAAATCCTCACGGCGGCTGGCGTATAAGACGTCCAGGAAAGCCTGATCATCGTCATTGACTTTACGCAACGCCAGTGCAGCAGGTAATTTATACACAAGCACTCCCAAGCTGGTTAAAATAACATGCTTGTCATCCTGCCTATGCTTGTGTTTTCTTGCAAGTGAAACTTTTCATCGCTCAGATCATGTCCATTACCCTAGAACAAGTCCAGCCCCTCATCGGCAACAAGTTTCAACTCGAAACCTCGAATGGCATCACTCATCTGGAACTGGTAGAAGCTGAGGAACGACCACGTCGTGGCGTGCCTGAATCTTTCCGCACGCCTTTGTTATTGATTTTTGCGGGCTCTTCTACACGGCCACTTGCACAAGATAATTATTTCATCGAACACCCTGCACTGGGCAAGCACGTCTGGACTATCGCGCCCACCTTGGCAGACCATGCCAAGGGGCAGTATCAACGTCCGCATGAAGACGGTGGCACTTGCGTTTACTACCAGGTTTTCTTCAATTAATTTCCGCGGTAACAAGATTTTTCTTGTTGTCTGTACGACATTCAAATTTTTCATCTATTTTGCTTAATTAGTTAGCAGTTTTTTTGTTACATTTGCACGCAAAAAAAGTTTTCAATGTTAATATCGCAGTTAATTTTTTAACATTTAATAATTTATCTTCTTGATTTATCAAGGTAAATTGCAAATCGGAAATATTGGCATGTCAAAATAAGTGACGGCATGGATGTCTGTTGCAATGGTCACAATGACTACAACGCTCAATTAAACAGCCCTGGCTGATTTCTGATCTGTTTCGTATCGGGTTTCTGCTTAGTCCCGATTTTTTTAGCTTATCGTTGGTGTGCGGATGCCTGGAAGTAATCAAACAGAAAGCAGTTCTGAACTTGCTGCAAACAAAGTCAAAACCTGGTGGCTAAGTGGTCTGCCCGGCGCGGGGAAAACGACACTTGCGCAAAACCTCGCCATGCATCTGCGCGAACTGTCTATCCCGGTATGCGTACTCGATGGCGATGAAATAAGGCAGGGTTTATCAAAGGATCTGGGCTTTAGCCTGGCTGACCGCGAAGAGCAAGGCCGCAGGACGGCTGAAGTCGCCCGCTTGCTCAATTTGAACGGCATTTCTGCGATTGTTGCTCTGGTTTCTCCCAGCATGCGCGGACGGGCTTTGGCGCGCGGCATCATTGGCCACGACAAATTCGTAGAGGCCTATATCTCAACACCTTTACACATCTGCGAACAACGCGATCCCAAAGGCTGGTATGCAAAAGCAAAACAAAATCCCGCTTTGCAATTGACTGGTATCTCTGCGCCTTATGAAGCACCTACTGCGGCTGAATGCGTGATCGATACCAGCCAAACCGAATTAGCAGTTGCCATCCAACGACTCTTTTCTTTCCTGAAAGCATAAACACTGCATGGCACAAGCTACCTACCATTTCATCTCTGGCTTGCCTCGTTCTGGCTCTACTTTATTGGCCGCTTTGTTACTGCAAAATCCGCGTTTTCATGCCGGGATGACCAGTCCTGTTGGTACTTTATATACCAGCATGTTGCATCAGTTTGGCGCAGGCACGGAATTTGGCCCAGTGATTACCAAGGCCGAGCGCAAGCGTCTGGTACGTGGCCTGTTCGATTCTTATTATGCTGAACACACTGATAAAAGCGTGGTGTTTGATACCAACCGCATGTGGACGGCACATCTGCCGATGCTGATGGACCAGTTCCCCGGTTCCAAAGTGATTGCCTGTGTGCGTAATGTCGCCTGGGTCATGGATAGCATAGAGCGCAAATATGCGGCTGATCCATATGAAATAACCCGTCTCTTCAATGACGACAATGAGCGCGCTACTGTTTATAGCCGGGTAGAAACCCTGGCCCTGCGTAACCGCATGGTGGGTTATCCCTGGGCTGCCTTGAAGAGTGCTTTTTACAGTGAACACGCTGGCTCCATGCTGCTCATCGATTACGACTTGCTGGCACAGGCACCACAAAAAGTGCTGCCGCTGATTTATGACTTCATCGGCGCTGAACCCTTTGAGCATGATTTCCAGAATATCCAGTATGACGCACCTGAGTTTGACGCCCCCTTAGGCATGCGTGGCCTGCACAAGGTCAGGCCAGAAGTCAGCTTTCAGGAACGCGATACCATACTCCCTCCCGATTTGTTTCAGCAATATAGCCAGCTATCGTTCTGGAAAGATACGACAGGTAGCCGCGCCAATGTAATCACCGCCAAATTTGTTCCGACTGCGACAGGAAATTGATCATGATCCCAACTACCAATACACTGACTAATCAAGCACAAGATAATGATCATGTCGCCACCCCGGTGACGCCGCTTCCCCCTGTGATGCAGGCTGCTGCGCCTGCGCCTATACCTGCACCGGCCCAGGTAGGCCCGCATGAGGTAGTGTTTGTTGATACAACGCTGCAAAACTGGCAAAGCCTGGTTGGCAATCTCAAACCCGGCACTGAAGTGATTACGCTTGATCCGCTGAAGAACGGCGTACAGCAAATGGCCGATGCGCTGCAAGGCAAGGCCGATATTACTGCTGTTCACATCGTATCGCATGGTGGTGAGGGTTATCTGGTCATGGGTAATACCATGCTGTCCTCATTTAACATGACTGATTATCAGGCCAGCCTGGCAACCATACATAAGGCATTGGCACCTGGAGCAGATATTTTGCTGTATGGCTGCGATGTCGCCAAAGGTGATGCAGGTGCCAGCTTTGTCAATCAACTGGCAAAAGCAACGGGTGCAGATGTGGCAGCATCGACCAATGACACAGGTGTGCATGGTGACTGGGCACTGGAATACCATAGTGGCGCGGTAGAAACCACCACCATCGCAGCTCAGCAATATCAATACGACCTGGCAACCATCAAGGTCACCAATCTGAACGATAGTGGCGCTGGTTCTTTGCGCGCTGCTATTGCATCTGCCACGGGCAATGCCACGGCCGATACCATCGTTTTTGATCCGGCATTATTCGCAAGTGGCGCAGCAACTTTGACATTAACTACTGGCGAAATAAATGTTGCTGCTTCAGCCAGCAATGCCGACGCCTTAACCATCATTGGCGCTGGTGAAAATTTATTGACAATCAGTGGCAACAATAACTCAAGGATATTTGCCGCCTATGGAGGAGGCGATACCTCGCCATTGACACTTTCTGGCATGACACTCACTAATGGCAAGGGCACCAATGCGGATTCAGGTTATGGCGGCGGTGCATTGACGTTTCAGAATTCAGGCTCTTTAACTCTGGATCACGTAGTCATTACTAATAGCATAGCAACAAGACAAGGAGCTGGACTTCTCTTCTCTGACACCAACAGTATTTTAACGGTCAGTAACAGCACGATTTCAAATAACACATCAAGCGCTTCTGATTCTAGCGGAAATGGTGGGGGGGCTTATGTTTCAGGTCAACAAATCATTATCAGCAACACTACTATTAGTGGCAATTCTGGCAATAGCTTGGGTAGGTACGGTGGCGGGATTTCGGTTGCGTCATCCACTAGCGCCACATTAACAAATGTGACCATCGCCAATAACTCGACAGGCAGAGCTGCAGATGCAGGTGCTGCAGGTGGGGGCGGTATCTCAATCGCTGGTGCTGGAACCACGACAATATTAAATTCAACTATAGTTGGAAATTCATTTACTGGTGGAAATGTTGCAACCAGCGGTGGAGGCGGTGTCTATGTAAGAGCGAACACTGGCGCAGTTACGATAAAAAACACGATCATCGCCAATAACACGAGCACGAATGCTTCGACGAATGATACTGACGCTTTTATTGGAGCCAACTCCACCTTGTCTGGCAGCAACAATATTGTTTTGACTGCAATAGGCGCCAGTGGAACTAATTCTCTGACGGGAACAATCACCACATTGGGCAGCGCTTTAGGTTCACTGGCATTTAACGGTGGCGCAGTTAAAACCGTAGCCATTGCAACTGGTAGCACTGCAATCAGCGCTGGCACAACCACAGGTGCGCCCACTACTGATGCACGTGGTGCCGGACGTGGCGGTACAGTAGATATAGGTGCTTACGAATTCAGTGATAACAACACCTTCAATTTTGCTGGTGTAGTATCGCCCAATACTGGCGCCATTGACGTGCCATCGAATTACAATCTCGTGATTGAATTCGGTACTGCAGTCACAGCCGTTGCGGCCAAGAACATTATTATTTACCGTCAGTCTGACAATGCCGTACTTGAAACCATCGCGGCAAATGATGGCGCCAAAGTGACCTTCAGTGCTGGCACAGGTGGTGCCAACAGCAAGGTCACCATTAACCCAACCGCCACGTTTGCAGGTAATACTGGCTATTACGTCTTAATTGACAGCGGTGCCTTCCAGGATGGTGGCAGCAATACCTATAACGGCATCAGTGCAAATTCAACTTGGGCGTTTACCTCAATAGCCATCCCAACCAGCATTACCAGTGCCACCTACGATGCCAGCACAGGTGTTCTGGTCGTCACCGGCACAGACATGACCACTGGCGACACCATCGATGTCACCAAACTGAGCCTGACAGGCCAGGCTGGTTCTTACACTTTGACAGCCGCCACCAGTAATACAACCGCTACCAGTGCCACCTCTTTCACGGTCACACTGGGCGCAGCCGACAAGATCGCTGTCAATGGCATACTGAATAAAAATGGTACCTCTGCCGAAGATACCACTACGTTTAATCTGTCAGGAGCTGCGAACTGGGATGCCACAGCCAATTCCGACCCAGATACTACCGGTAACGGCATTACCGTCTCGAACGTTACGGCACCGACGATCACCTCTGCCTCCTACGACGCTGCAACAGGTATCCTGTCTGTCACAGGCACGGGCCTGGTGAGAACCATAGGCGTGACCAATGATATTACAGTCAATAAACTTCGCATCGTTGGTGAAGGGGGAACAGGACGGACACTGGTCATTTCCAGCAATGTTGAGATTACAGATGGCACCACTTTTTCTGTTCAGTTAAGTGGCAATGACAGGATTATTGTTGATAGTTTGCTCAACAAAAACGGCGCGACGTCGACGAGTGGATCAACATATAATGTGGTCGCATTTGACGACTGGAACAGCCGCATCACGAATGGCGATATTTCTGACGCCACCAACCCGCTGACTGTGTCGAATGTACCTGTACCAACTATCACGTCGGCTACCTATACCTATAATGGCACTACCGGGACACTGGTTGTCACCGGCACAGGTTTCCTGCAGCTCACTGGGGCAAACAATGATATCGTCGCGAATAAATTCACGCTGACTGGTGAAGGCGGTAGCACTTATACCCTGACCGACACCAGCAATGTCGATATCGCCTCCACTAGTAATACACAATTTACTCTGGTCCTGAGCGCTACCGATATTTCAGGCGTCAATCAGATCATCAACAAAAACGGTGCCAGCTCCACCGGTGGCACTACCTATAACCTGGCCGCAGCAGAAAACTGGACAGCAGGTGCTGATGCTGCGGTCGTCGATGCCGACCTGACTGGCAACGGCATCACCGCCACGATTACGGCACCTGTTGTCACCTCAGCCACTTACGATGCCAGCACTGGCACACTCGTGGTAACCGGTACCGGATTTACTCATCGTGCAGGCGCTACCAACGATATTATCGCTAATAAGTTTACGCTGACTGGACAAGGTGGCAGCACCTATGCACTGACTGATACGGCTAACGTAGAAATCACTTCTGACACCAGCTTCACTCTCGTGCTGTCCGCCACCGACAAAGCTGGCTTGCGCATCCTGCTCAATAATAATGGTACGCAGTCAGCAGGCGGCACGACTTACAATCTGGCTGCGGCGGATGATTGGGCCAACGGTGCAGATGCAACGCTCAACATCGCCGATCTGGCAGGCAATGGCATTACCGTATCGAATGTGGTTTCACCTGCCATCACATCGGCCACTTACGACGCCAGCACGGGCATATTGTCCGTCACCGGCACCAATATGCTGACGGGTGATGCGATTGATGTGTCCAAACTATCACTCACAGGCGAGGGCGGCGCTTACACCCTGACTGCTGCCACTCCCAATCCTACCGCTAGTAGTGCCACCTCTTTCACGCTAACACTCGGAGCCGCTGATAAAATCGCTGTCAATGGCATACTCAATAAGAATGGTACGACTGCTGTTGATACTACAAGCTTTAATCTCGCTGCCGCGACTGGTTGGGATAGCACAGTCAATGCCCCCGCTGACCTGATCGGCAATGGCGTCACTGTATCAAACGTTACAGCCCCAACCATCACGTCTGCGACTTATAACGGCACAACGCATGCCTTTGTCATCACAGGTACCAACCTGGTACAAACCATTGGTGCCACCAACGACATTACTATTTCCAAACTGACGATTACCGGTGAAGGTGGTGCCACACGCACATTGAGCACCACAGGCAATGTCGAAATCACGTCAGACACCAGCTTCACCTTCACCCTGGCTGGCGCAGATATAGCCGCAGTCGATAGCCTGCTCAATAAGAACGGCACATCCTCCGCCAGCAGTTCCACCACCTATAATCTTGCTGCTGCCGACGACTGGAACAGCGCCATCACCGGTGGCAACATCCAGGACCTGACTGGCAACGGCATCACCGTCTCCAATGCTGTGCCTAGCATTTTAAGCTCGACTTACGATGCGGCGACTGGCATCCTGTCCGTGTCTGCCGTCAACATCGTGAATGGCGATACCATTGATGTCACCAAATTAAGTCTGACTG
>NZ_JBMPOZ010000027.1:0-74365 GCF_049340385.1 Undibacterium sp. Ji83W
CGGCGGTATTGGTTGGCAGGCCTATTGACCGCTGGATTCCTCATCGACGTTGAAGAGGTGGGGTGGGAGAGTTCTAATCGAGTCTGTCAGTGAAAACTGCAGATGCGCAGCGTTGTCCCTCCACCCCGACGCTTTCTAGTTTCCCAGAAATCGTCACTTATAACCATACAAGCGCAGCGTAATCGTACGCATGATGTGTCTGACAATAGTCAGTGACGCATGAAATTGCCGTACCTTGAACAACTGAAAGAATCTGATTTTTATGATGAATTTTCTTGAACAAGTCAGAGCTTGAAAATAGCAAACAGTAATTGGCATGCGACACCATTTTTATCTTCATTGAAGCTGCGATGATTTTAAATCACAATAGATTTTACGGCTGACATGCGTACGATTACGCTGCGCTAATCTTACCTACGCCCTCAGCCCTTAGCATTGCCTCACGTTAAAACCAAGCTTACCTACATACTGAAAACACCTGCAGAATATGTCACCCAATTTTGACAAGGATGCCGCACTTGAATTGCAGCAACTGGATCTTATCCATCACAATGAGGATGCGTATAAAAAATTCAAACCATTCTATCTAGGATTACTATTTCTTTTTTTGAGCCTGGCCGTGGGCGCTTCTTTTCATTTCATGTCACTGCGGATATCTGTTCATCAGCTCATCATCAGCATAGTGGCCGCCTTGGTGATACTGCTTATCTTCATCAGCATGTATGCAAAGACCTTATGGCGTATCAGACGCAAGACTATGCGAAGAGAGGATTTCCTCCACCTTAGAAAATGGAACGCATACGAAGCTGAACATCAGGACAAAATTACTCACATTACCATCGCAATATTGGCAGTGCTTTGCCTATTTTTTAGCGTCGGATTCCTTTTGGTTTTGGTGGCGCAGGTATTACTGCTGCTGGGATTATTCTTTGTTCTTTTTGCAGTTGTCACCAAATTTTTAAATTGAGCTGATTATTTCTGTTTGGTGCATTTGCTTGTCACGAGCCCAAATAGCTACTCGTTCAATCAATGAACCATTGGCTTTGAAGCAGCTTGAGATAGAATGATAGCGCTTGCCAATCAATTAAATTACCCTGCCCTGCGAAACTGATGAAATCCAAGCTTGCACACCTTATCAAGAACATGATGGAACTTCCATTCGTGATACGCGTTTTTTGTAATGGAGGGATGGTGGTGTGTCCGCTGATGCTACTGTTAGTGCTACTGCCCGTGTTTAACTGTGAGGTGAATGGCCAGGAAATGACTTACCGTGAGCTTTGGACTAGCGGCACAGGTGTAGTGATTGCATTTTTTTTAGCGATGGGGGCGGCGGGTTCATGGGGTTTGGCTGCACGCAAACCCTGGGCACGCTGGGTTTTGGTATTCTTGGAGCCTGCATTATTGTTGACGTTGGCCTTAAATCCATCGACTTGGATGGAGCAAGAAGGCCTGAACGTTGGGGAGCAGGCTGTACAAACCTTGCTCACTTCGCTCTGCATCTATGCCTGCCTGTTTCATCTGCCTGGCATGCGTCGCTATTACGAGGCGGCTAATCCTGCAGCTTAGGTAGCAGGCGCTCGTAGATACGATTAGCGCCACGCTAAACTTACCTACGCTCCAAGGCATCAATACAGTGAACCTGGAAGTGGATCGACTATGTCCATAGAGAAGAAAGGATATGCTACCTTAAGCAGGTTTTCCAGTTCTTGCTGATTAGTTCTTTGGGGGGAAATTCTAAAATCTCCTCTATAGGCAGAACGCCAGCCGGAGGCGGAAAATTTACCCAAGTAAGTCATCCTCCCCTTGGTTACCACGAATTCACGATTCTGGTTGTCGGCTGGCAGGTCTTTTCTGGCGGTTTGTTTCTTTGTCCCGGGGCCATATGCCAACCAGCTGGTCAGGCGATATTTGCCCGCAGGAAGATGAATCATGGTGACCTGTTCCGGCACTTCTCTACCTGTTTTTTTATCTATTTGGGTAACGGCTGGATTAGCAAACGGAAAAATGAGCTCTTCACCGCCGTTGACGTTAGTGATACCAAAAGCGAAATCGTCCTTACCCTGGATTTGAAAGATACCGGCAAGATATCCAGTATCCGGGTTTGGCCTTTCACCACGAGGGAGTACTGGACGCAAAGTCACGCAGGCGGACAAGATAAGTGCTATCGCTACTGCCAGCATGTATCTGCTTGCAGCGATGATAGAGAAGGAGGAAGTTGTATTGTGCATGATGCTGTTAGCCCTGTGCCAGCCAAGGAAAAAAAGGCGCAATTATAGCAAATTTGATTTCACCTGAAATGAACACCCAAGTCCTGCCACGTGAACATTCATTACATGTGGGCCTTCAAGAATCAAGAATGGCCGGTGCACCTGGTATACCGATGCCTGTATTGCAAGCATACAAGTTTGCATTTGGTTTGACGGGAATAACAGTACCAATTGCCCTTAAAGCAGGAACGAGAAATCTTTCCAGACCAATCGTTGAGACTCCATTTTAAATTTCCATCCAGAGCCAGCGGGCGTAGTCATAAGCGAAAATTTGCCGAAATGTATCACCCGCCCCGAGGTCACTACAAATTCAAGACCACGTCCATTCACCGGCGAAAGTCTTCTGGTAATTTATTCTCTATTTAATGTGCGCTTCCGTACAAATAATTACGGCATTTTGGTCTATCGTCAACGTAGCAAAGATCAAGCATCTATCTGAATAATACTTGAATAATGCTTGATTTTCATGACGTCAAAATCGATCTTAAGTAGAGTGCCTATCATGCCTAAAACCAATACAAGCAAAGCCAAAGCCGACCTCAAAGAAACAAAAAATCTGACCACAACTTCCGTAGGAAACGGCGGTGAGTTGCATCAGATTGCCGGAAAAAATCATCCGGAACTGACCACGAACCAGGGCGTCGTCATTGCAGATGATCAAAATTCCCTGAAGACAAGCGTCAAGGGACCAACTCTGCTGGAAGACTTCATCTTAAGAGAGAAAATTACCCATTTCGATCATGAACGCATACCTGAGCGTATCGTGCATGCGCGTGGGACTGGTGCGCATGGGTATTTTGAACTGACCCATTCGCTGGAGAAATATACCACCGCGAAAGTCCTGACTGAAGTGGGTCAGAAAACACCGCTATTTACCCGTATTTCCACAGTAGCCGGTGGTTCTGGCTCTGTCGATACACCGCGCGATGTGCGTGGCTTTGCCGTCAAATTATATACGTCTGAAGGTAACTGGGATCTGGTTGGCAATAACATTCCGGTTTTCTTTATCCAGGATGCGATTAAATTTCCTGATCTTGTACATGCCGTCAAAATGGAGCCTGATCGTGGCTTCCCGCAAGCGGCAACTGCACATGATACTTTCTGGGATTTTATTTCATTGACGCCAGAAGCAATGAATATGGTGATGTGGATCATGTCAGACCGCACGCTGCCAAGATCATTGCGCATGATAGAAGGCTTTGGCGTGCATACTTTCCGCCTGATCAATAAGAAAGGTGAAGCCACCTTTGTGAAATTCCACTGGCGTCCAAAAGCAGGTTTGCAATCGACCATTTGGGATGAGACAGTAAAAATTGCCGGTGCCGACCCGGACTTCCACAGGCGTGATTTTTTTGAAGCCATTACTGCAGGCGACTTCCCGGAATGGGAGCTGGCGGTGCAGTTGTTTACGCAGGAAGAAGCAGATCAATTCCCGTTTGATCATCTGGATGCCACCAAGCTCATCCCCGAAGAGCTGGTGCCACTGACTGTCATAGGGCGCATGGTGCTGGACAGGTGGCCAGATAACTTCTTTGCCGAGACTGAGCAAGTGGCGTTTTGCCCATCGCATCTCGTTCCCGGTATTGATTTCTCGAATGATCCTTTGTTGCAGGGGCGTTTATTTTCTTATCTGGATACGCAGTTATCGAGGCTGGGTTCACCTAATTTTCATCAACTTCCTGTCAATGCACCAAAGTGCCCGTTTGCCAATCACCAGCGTGATGGCCACATGCAAATGGCGCGCCCTACCGGCAGGGTTGCGTATGAGCCAAATACCCTGGCAAAGGATGCGCCGCGCGAGCAGCCTGCAACAGGTTTTCACAGCATGGCAGAGCCTGTAGCTGGTGACAAAGGCAGGATACGTCCTGAAAGTTTTGCCGATCATTACAGCCAGGCACGCCAATTTTTTGCCAGTCAGAACGAAACCGAGCAAGCGCATATAGTCGCGGCACTGGTCTTTGAACTGTCAAAAGTCGAGCATCCGCATATACGTTTGGCGATGGTCGGTCATATGCGGCATATCGACGAAAAGCTGGCGCAACGCCTGGCCCATGGCCTGGGCATCAAGGAGTTACCCGCGGCACCTGCCACCATGGTAACAGTGCAGGATTTGCCTGTATCACCAGCCTTGCGCTTGATCGATAAAATGAAGGACACCCTGGCAGGCCGTGTGGTCGGTGTACTCATTGCCGAAGGCTCAGATGCCAAGACACTGGAAAAAGTAAAAGCTGCCGTGGCCAGCGCCGGTGCCAAGTGCAAGATCATTGCACCGCGTATCAATGGCATACATTTGTCCGATGGCACAGAAGCCAAGGTCGATGGTCAACTGGCAGGAAGCCCGTCGGTGATATTTGATGCCATCGTTCTTGTTCTCACTGACGAATCGGCAAAAAAACTGGAAGGTGACATGGCAGCCTGCGACTTTGTCAGGGATGCATTTAGTCACCTGAAAGCGATTGCTTATGATGCGGGCGGCGAAGTACTGTTGAATGCTGCGGGCATTAATAAAGATGATGCGGTCATCTCCACTGGTAAGTTGAAAGACTTTGTAGCGGCAGCAAAAACACGCCTGTGGACTCGTGAAAAATTTGTGCGTCCACCGCTTTAAAGGGGTAGATACTATGTAGTGGATTAGGCCTTATGCAACTCACCGTGCATAAGGCTTTTTCTTATCCCCTCTGGTCTCATCGAGTAAGGGACTTTGCTCATGCTGATAATTTTATCAGCCAGGCCTGGTGTTGCTCACTTGCGAGAGGAAGAAGCGCAACATTTCGCGGCTGGCATCTGGCCCTGATGCATCGGTGTAACTGCCCTGGCTATTTCCACCAGACCATGCGTGACCAGCGCCGTGTATAAGCCATTGTTCTGCACGGGCTGACTGGGATGTTGCATGTTCAGCAAAGCGCGTGCGGGTGTAGCGGCGGCCAAGTTTTCCGCTGCCGCTTTCTTTTTCCGCCTTCAATGTTTTTGACTGGCTATGGTCTAGATAACGCGTCATGATGCGGTCGCCATTCTTGCTATTGACTGTGTGATCCTGATCGCCATGGAAGACGATGATGGGTATCGCAGCACCTGCACCTGTAGCGGGCGTGTTAATCTGGCTTGACGCTCCACGCATGGCCGCCAGTGCCGAAGGTAAATCGTTCGCTGCACCAAATGGCAAACCTGAATGAATGCCAACTGCGGCATACAGCTCAGGATAGACATCTGCCATGATGGCCGCCATTGCACCACCAGCAGACATGCCAGCGATAAACACACGGCTATCGTCGATATGGTAACTAGCCATGATCTCACGGGTGATGCCAGCAATCAGCGAAGGTTCGCCCTGGTCGCGTTTTTGATCCATAGCCTTGAACCAGTTCCAGCATTTCGACGTGTTTGCACCCTGCTCCTGAGCGGGATAGACGACGATGCATTGCTGTTGCTCTGCGATCAGGTTCATACCTGTGCCGGTGGCAAAATCATCTGGCCCTTGGGTACAGCCATGCAGCATGACGATCAGCGGCAAAGCCTGCCCGGCTATGCCAGTATCACCAGCATAGCTGGAGGGAATATACAGTTTATAGCCACGCTTGCCATGTGCATTGGCATAGCTGCCGCTAATGAAGCGGCCAGCATTGCTTTTATCCGCTTTGCTGGGTTCTGGAGTTTCTGCAACGGTTTCGGTCGCAGTTTCAACCGCAGTTTCAGCATCAATGACATCTGCCTGATGCAGAACCTGGCCCCGTGCCTGCTCATCACGTTTCTTGTCAGGTGGCGGGTTGATGTCATGCAGAGCCTGTTCCCGACTCGCATCGCCTGGTCTTGCGTGACCAGCGTCTGCATGGGTAGCTGTTTTTGCCATCCCCGGTAAATGATCGTTCAGGGTACGTTGTATCAGTTCTGTGACCGCTGTCAATTTCTGCAAATGATCTGGATTAATACTGCCAGTCACTGGCACGGCAAACGCCTGGGCATCGCGCCAGGATTGCCCTGCAATACGCATGCGGGCCAGCCAGTCTTGATTAAAATTCATGTTGTACTTTCATTGTTGGTGCGCTTGAAACTGAATTTGAGAGCGCATTTGAGACTGAATATGCTTCAAAGAATTCGTTCAGCCAGCGCAGTTTTTACCGCGCTACTGGCCTGGAATGCACCCAGGACAGAAATAGATTCGATACTGGCAAGCGCTAGCTCAGGGCTGACATCAGCCGCTATGCTGGCCATACCCAGGACCTGTATCTGCAAACGCTGCCCTGCATCCCGCACGGCTTCAAGATCAGCCCGCGTGTAATGCTGCAGACCCAGCACCAGGCTCTTGCGTATCACGGTCTGGCGTATGACTTCAGCATGCGTCAGCAACTGGTTACGTATCGCTGTGCGTATCAGGTCGGTACGGTTTGAGTAGAAACCTTCCTGCACCAGCAAGTCAACCTGACCAAGATCGACAAGGCCAAGATTGATGGTGATTTTTTCTGTATCGCTAGCCTTGGCCCGTATGTCAGTGACATTCATATCATGCCTTTATTTTAACATTACCATCCATATGGATGGCAAATGGATGTTATTTGGATGTTTTATGGAGTATATCAACAGATTGATCAAAGTAAAGCATTAATTGCCGTTGCAAGGCTTTTGCAAGAATTTCTGCTTTTTCTCCTACATGGCATCAGCGCACAGGCTTACCCGTATTTGCAGAGGCAGGTTTTATGATGAACTTACTGCTCGCCTGAGTTTGCAGCGTATGTTTTAGAACAAGGCAAGGCTGCCCGCTGGATGTTATTTCCAGGCTGCGATGGCGATAGGCAGGTACTTATTGAAGCTTCTCTCATCAATGACATAAAGGACTCATCATGCGCACTGCAACCCCTGCGGCAAAAACCAAACCTGCAAACATCCCTGCCGTTGCTCTCCCTAAAAAAACCAAAGGTGCTAAAACGCCAGATGCGATCAGCCTGCTCAAGCAAGACCATAAAAATGTAAAAGCATTATTTGCTAAATTTGAGAGCCTGGGCGATACCGCTTTAGTCAGCAAGAAAAAAATCGCCCACCAGATCTGCCTGGAACTGACCAAGCACACCATAGCCGAAGAAGAGATTCTCTATACCGCCATGCGCGAAGCTGGTGAGGATGTCAAGGACTTGATGGACGAAGCCACTGTCGAACATGCCGCAGCCAAAGAACTGATTGCGCAAATTTTGGCAATGGAACCAGAAGATGATCTCTATGATGCCAAGGTCAAAGTCTTGTCCGAACAAATTGAGCACCATGTACGGGAAGAAGAAGGAGAGATGTTTCCCAAGGCAAAAAAAGCGAAACTTGATCTGGTGTCGCTGGGAGAGGCGATACAGGAGCGCAAAGACGAAATTAGTCTGCCGTCCCTGCAGTAAATGATGTAATCGGGTACCTTGGGTCGGGAAAAATTTTCTGGCCCAGTGTCCTTACGTTTTTATAGTCCCGTAGGTGCGATTGGCGCAGCGTAATCGTACATATGCCTTGGCCAGAAAAAAACAGAAACACATGAAATTACCTTGTCTTTGCCCACTAAAAGAAGGATGCTTTTACCATCAAATTTTGGGTAAGCTTGCTTTAAAAAGTAATAACCGGTAATTGACATGCGTACGATTACGCTACGCTAATCGTACCTACCGACTGATCGTATCTACCGACTACCCATTCACTACTGAGATGATAATGGACATCGGCTCTCCCTGCTCATCAACCGGCAAGGCAATACTGCATGCAGCCGGACGATGTAGAATAAGATGTATTTCCTTCCAGGGTGGCATTTTCTGTTTCTGGCATGGGTGTCGCGCCCGTGCAGGCGGGCAATATCGATGGCACGGGTCATCACCATATCCTGATTGACCTGGACCTGCCGCAAGACATCAAGAAGCCTATTCCCTTTGATAGTGCAGAAGAATTCCAGCATCAGCATTACAAGCATTTTGGCAAAGGCGAAACCGAGACCGTGCTCAACCTGCCGCCCGGCAAACACAAACTGCGCCTGATGTTCGCCAACCACCAGCATGTGCCTTACTACATTGCCAGCAAAGAGGTCGTTATTGAGGTGCTGCCAAGTAAGGGATAAATCAACAACTGGATGGCATGTGTGCCTGACTGGCGCGTGCGCTATCCCTGGGCAATACTTTGCTGAGACCCTGTCTGCAATGATGACCAGGTAATTCCGGCAAAGCGGATCGCCTCACACCCGTCATTCCTGCGCAGGCACACTGCTGTCCGGAATAATGTCCCGGACAAACAATAACGAGTAAATTCCCTCCCTTTCAAGGGGAGGGTTAGGGTGGGGATGGGTTTCGGTTGATTAACGATAAATGTAATTACGTCGGAAACCCATCCCCATCCCAACCTTCCCCTTGAAGGGGAAGGAGCTTCAAGCATGATCGCTGGCAAAATTATTCAATTGCAGAATTAAGTCTTCGACGTAGAAAATCGCCTGGACGCTTTTCGAACTTGATGCTCCGAACTAGTCAAGATAATTATTCCGGACAGCAGTGTGCGCAGGCAGGAATCCATCTGATTACGGAGGGCAATCACTGGAATAGACCGTGCAAGCACGCTATTTTCAGTCTAAAAAACCCAAAAAAATCGACGTGCGATCCAGATGGAAGGCACGTCGATCTCTTCAGTTGCATCCCAAGTGGCTGTTACAGCCAACCCGGGTGCAGGCTTAGCGGCTTACTTCGATGCTGCTGGGGCTGAGGCTGGTGCTGCCGCCTTGGCATCGTCCGCTTTCTTGTCCTTCTTGGCATGTTTCACATGCTTGACTTTTTTCTCTGTCGCTGGCTTGGCCTCAGCTTTTACTTCTGGTACCGGTGCTGGAGTGCTGGTAACTGCAGAGGCTGATGCAGATGCTACGGCCACTGGAGCAGAAGCAGATGCAGCTTTTGCCGGTGCAGTAGGCGTGGTTGCAAATGCGCTACCCATCAAGACTGTGGAAGCGATCAGGGCGGTAATGAGCTTGTTCATGGTGATATTCCTTAAATGATGTGAGCGATGTGCTTGTTCGTTTTTTTACTGGCAGCGCATGCTGCCAGTATGGATAGGTGACGCAAATTCTTGATGCTGCTTGATGCTACTTAATGCTGCTTGATACTGATAACTGAAACTTATTTCGATGCTGCGCTGGCAGCAGCGGAAGCAGATGCTGGTTTCAATTCCATTTTTTTCGCATCTTTGCTGGCGTGCTTGTCATGTTTTTCATGCTTGGCCGCTTTATCTGCTGCTGGCGCTGGTGCTGCAGCTACCGGAGCTGGAGTAGATGCAGGAGTTGAGGCAGCAGCAGAGGCAGAAGCTGCAACATGCTTGGTTGCCGGTGCAGATTTGGCGACGCTGGCTGCTGCTGCGGCTGTTGCAGGCTTGGCTGCTGTGCTGGCAGAAGCAGATGCGCTTGCTGGTGTCTGTGCAAATGCGCTACCCATAACAACTGTAGAAGCGATGATGGCGGTGATCAGTTTGTTCATGATATTTCCCTCTTTATGTTTGGGTTGCTTGCTTGGTTTCGCATTTCGTTTTGCGCTTCGTTTTACATTCAGTAGTCACGCTACGTAAGCCAAAAACGCCGCTCGGATACATTGCGTTGACGCAAAAAACCACAGAACAGGGGACTTAGTGTTGTTGTTCTAAACGGGGCTTAGCTTGTCAACCGGATGCCAGTCCAGTGCGTTACGCGCGTAGGAACATAAAAAAACGACGCCTGCAGTGGGCTGTAACAGTGAAAAGCGTAAGTGAAGGACATGTGCCCGGCGAGACAGGGCAAGGCGCAAAACACAGCGATAGCGAGGCTATCGCGAGTATTTGCAACGCAGCCATGGCCGCCGCGCACATGGCAAGCACTTCGCTTTTCACTGTTACAGCCCACTAACTGCATGGCGTCGTTTTGTTTTTAGAGAAGACACCTCTTCCAATCACAGCAAACAGTACTCATTGAACGTAGCCGTGACGTAGGGCGCAATATATTGCGCCGCATGTCAACGTCGTGTACGGCAAAAATATTTGACCTAGGAATGCGGTGATCACATACGGCACAATGCAATGCGTCTCACGTTACGGCGATGATTTGCCAGTATTTGTTGGCCTGTAGGGTGCGCCGTGCGCACCGGTTTTTCCGATATGAGCGTCTGAAATATATTGGCGAAAAATGGTGCGCACGCCGCACTCTACTAGCTATCAATATCTGAAATATTCAATTTTCATGGTCGGATTGAAAGCGCCTGTGCGTTCATTTTTTTGATAGTCCGGTGAGTTTGACGGCAAAGTCTACAAGCCAGAAAATAAGCACGATCAAGCCGAGGGCCAGCAATATGATTTCCTTGAGCCACAACAGTATAAAGGCAGTTAAACGAAAAGGCCGGTCACTTGAGGGTGAAAACTCAAAGGAATAATACAAGGACCACCCCAGGCAAACTATCGAAATCACGAGCAATACGAACTGGACAGGTGATTTTTTCGAAGAGCTGTTGTCACTGTTCAGTACATCCATGGCAAGTGCCTTTTATTCCAGGTTAAGGATTGGGTGAGTCAAGAGCAACCGTAGATGGATATATGCTCGATACAACAATTAAGCAGCATCAGGAAGCATTTGCTTTTCTCAGAACAGCATGTTCATGCATGCCATACCGTGACAGATCCTGTGCGTTTTCAAATTTGATGTCGTATTCAAGCTGGCTACCATTGAATGAAAAAACCTTTTTGACTGGGTAGTTCATCTCTGGCCACTGTGCAATCCAGTACCCTTTATTACCACTGACCTTGATTTCTTTGATGAGCGCATCCGATGCAATGATTCTTCCATCGATCATGAACATCTTCATTGAGATGGTCGAATCTTTCTTCACTTCTATGGTTATGCTCTTTGCACCGATATCACTCATGGACAAAGTCTTGCCGTTGGCCATAGTGAGCCGGTATTGCTCATAATTATATTTACCTGTGATTTTTTCCAGGTCACCAGCGCAAGCAAAGCCCGAAGCCATGAACAAAATCAGTGTGTATAAGAATTTCAATTTATTAGCTTTCAAAACAGAGTTGGTGGGAACACTACCAGGCAGCTTACTGAGGTTTTTTCATTTTTAAAAACCCGCACTGTATCAGGCTGCCATTGAGAGTATCGGTGTCCGGCGATAATCCAGAGTTGATGTATGCGCTGTAGTCAACGGGGGTGAACTTAAAGAATTTGTCAAATGTGGGCGGGGTCAATTTATTAAAACGGTCTTGCATGCAGCTACAGACTTCGGGCATTTTTTTTTCATCCCATGCACCTGGTGGGCTGATCGATATGACGTCACTCATGAGGGCAGCACAAAAGCCGGATGTCTGTGACTGCATTTTTGCCAGCACACACTCCTGTCCCGCAAGTCTGCCCATAGCCCTGCCATCTTCTTGAGATATATTTTTTAGCATATCCGGGGTCAGTTTGGTGCTGACGCGATCAACAACACAAGTGCAATATTCAGATGGATCGATCATACCGGAAGTCCATTTCAATAATTGCGCCATCTGGGGCGGAAATTTGTCAGGCGCAAACAAGGTTTTTTCCAATGCCTGTATCTCACGCTGACAAGTGGTGATGAGTTCGCTATTGGGGCCAAACAACGCTTCTTTTTCTTTTTTGCTAAACTCTGCTGACCATGCTGGGCCGCTGGCGAAAATGATCAATGAGATGAGTATACTGGTGATATTGATGAGGCGCATAATGAGTACTTGAGTGGTTTTTTCAACATTATAGCTGAGCACCAAGCGTGGAAGACAGGCGGCTTATAAGAGACGTGGATAATGCGTCTCTTTTTTCCAAGGATGCGATGATCACAGGCGGCGCACCGGCGCTGCATCAAACTACGCCCTCGTCCTCATGTCCAGGCCACATCTGGTTTGCCGCCACATCAGCAAGGCAAGCTGGGTATAATAAAGCAGCCAACACACACTCAGGGACGACTTCAATGAGCGCACATCTCGATGCACAACAGCAGCGCAATCAGTATGCAAATTATCCAGAAGATGAGCATGCAGTTTTGCTGCAGGCAGACCCTGATTTGGTAGGGCGCTGGCTCAAGGGCTGGGCGCTGGCACGAGACACCGCCCAGCCTGTCGCTGCGCATGGTGGCTGGCGTGTAGATGTAGGCTGGCCTGAGCAAAAGGCGCGTCATGTCTTCCCTGGCTTGTTGCCAGACATCGCAGAGCTGGCCCACACCATCAGCGAACCCTGGATTTTCTTGAAAATCTGCGCGTCCGCTGCGGCACTACAGGCCATACTGCCTGCCCACTGGATCATACAGCGCCCCGGTTATATGATGACGCTGGCGGCCAGCATGCCAGAAGCGCCGGATTTGCCAGCGGAATATCAACTCGATATCACACTGGCGCAGTCCATATCAATGGTGCGGGTGCTGACGACAGATGGTGAAGTGGCCGCCTCCGGGCGCATCGTATTCGTCGATGGGCTCGCCATCTATGACAGCATAGAAACGCAAGCGCCACACCAGCGACGCGGCCTGGGACGTGTGCTCATGAAACAACTGGAAGCCATCGCCACAGAACGCGGCATCAAGGACGGTGCACTAGTGGCGACACCCCAGGGCCGGGCACTGTATGCCAGCCTGGGTTGGGAATTGCATTCACTGTACAGCACCGCCGTCATCCAGGCACCTGTCTGAAACTATTACAGGTGCTGGGGAAAGGCGGCACCTCCAGACCCAAGAGTGCGCCGTTCGCACCGGTTTTTTGCGATCTTTAGTGGAAGCATCATTGCAAAAATGGTGTGCTAAATGGAGTGCTATAGCCGCACCTTGCTATCCGCTTAACAGGTCCAGTAAATCCTTTTACGCAAATCAACAACATCGGGGCCATCGCTACAGCCACCAACATCCCTGGCATAGCGGTCGGCCTTGCTGGTGCCTATGATCCATTGTTTCGATGCTGCATGCCACATCAGCGTGCCCTCGGCAATGACCCCTTTGGGAAAAACTTCCGATGCGCGCCGGTTGATCAAGACAATATGATGGCCGCGAATTTTGGCAGTCAGCACCAGGCTGGGCATGTTGGGTTGTTCTGCAAATCTGTGCTTGAACGTATATTGTCCAGACTGGAGCGGCAACGGCGGCGCGGCTGCAGCTGTGTTTGTACAGATGGCCAATGCGAACATCGCGATCAGGGGTTTTATTCCTTGGACAGTCATGTGCTTCTTTTTTGATGGCATCAATTTCCCGTTCGAGAGCTGCTCACAGGATAGGGTTCGCGGGTGTGGATAGTATATGAGGACTTACGCAAAACCGCGCCAGCTGCGTTGCAGCTCCTCTCCTGGGAGCCGTTACAAAAGTACTGAATTGTATCTACGCAGGCTACTCTCAATTCCTGCTCCCTTGAACCAAATCCGGTATAACGCCAATCTCTTTTGCTTATACGTCCCACGCGGCTTCTTTAACTTTGAAATCGGGAAAGATTTCAAATGTAGGGGACCAGTCATCTTCAGGATAGGCATTAAGACAGACATAAAAGCTGCCATCTTCGTACAAATACAAAACAGAAATTCGTGCGTTGACTAGCCGATAATCAGGGTGCTTTATCATCCATTCATTGGTTGGTGCCTCAGGCAAGTTGGAAGAAGCAATGATGTCAGGGAGGTGCGCAAGCAATTTGATCATGCTGTCGATTTGCACAGCTGTCGGCGCTTTACCAGGGGCGCCTATATCAATCGGATAGTTGTGATTGCCAACAGGCGTCTGGGCAAACCAAGAATTGGATTTGATATTTTGTACGTATTGACCAACAAGCGGGTGATCTATCAAGCCTGCTCTAGTGTCTTGTGATTCTGAATTATCTTTGTTCATTTATTTCTCCTTGTCAGTGAAATGTGGGGCTTACTGCACTGCCATTGCCCAGCTTTTTGAATTGGCTGTCTATATTGTATAAGTTTTTCCGGACGTCGGAATGCTTGCATATCGACATCCGAAATAGATGAGCACCAAAAGCAATCATGGCGAACAGAAAATTTTATTGCCCTTGACGGAAATTTCTCCAGTTACTGGTCTCTGTCAGTTGTACCGGAGTTCCCGTCAGACGATCCACAATTGGGGCACACGTTTCTGATCAGCCTCAATGGATCCTGAGATTTTCTTGGGGGAACTACTCCCAATTCCCCGTCCCTGTAACCTACCCCGAAATATCTGTTGAGTGAGCCGCAATTTGGGCAAGCAGCTCTGATGCGACCTAATGGATCGTGGATTTGTGCGGCCCCCATGTAACCTCCAGGCTGTACACCATTATTCAAGAGATTTGCATAGATCTTTGGTTCTGCACACCTCCCACCAAATCCCCTGGTCTCGGGATTTGCATTGTTTTGTTCGATGAGATAACGCACGTATGGATTTTCTTCAGGCGGCAAATTTAATTTTTTATGTGGCTTTTTGCTATAATTTATGGTTACTTTGCCCTCATTATCAATGTTGACTCCGGCCATTCCTTCTGTGGCTTTATATTTAGGTTCTTTTGCTGCATATTTCGCTGCGCTATCCGCCATACTTTCTGCATTCTCTTGATTAGGCAATACGCGAATTTCATCTAACCTGTTCACCCAGTCATGCGGCAATTTTTCAGTGGTAGTGAAATATTTTTCACCTGCCGTCCTTGGACCTCTCATTGTATAAGATCCGGTTCTAGGCAGTGAACTGAATGCAGCACCTAATACGCCGTCAGTTGCAAGCTGGGCGCCCCCGGTAAAGAGAAAACGCAAAGTGCGGTAATCGACACCTGCCAGATAATCTTTTGTTCCCGGATCATCCTGTATCAATGGGCTACTCCATGGGCTGATTGCAGCGGGTGAAATGTAAGCGACTCCTGCACCGGTAACTCCATCTCTGTATTGCCGAAATCCATCCAGGACAGGATAGCCGCTGGAACCATAACTTGATCCCTGGTGAGTATCTGGATCGAATACACTGGGTACAACACTCTTTGGTGGGCGTGCTAAATAGGTCGCCCTGGATTCTGTCAAATCTGCTGCGCGCGTAGCGATCGTTGCCATGCGCAAATACTCGTCCGCCGCTGCTTTTTGATCGCTGTCCTTGAGGGCCGAATATCCACTGTTATAGGTGTCTGCATGTGTGCGAAGCTGGTCGCTGAAACGCTTGCATTCGTCAATGGTCGAACAGCCTGCTGCGCGCCCGTACGTTTGTGCGGCATAATCAGCCAGCCTGGCACTGCTGGTTTGCGGGGCGGCCCAGCCAGATCCGGATGAATCTGATGGCGCGGAACGAGTGCTTCGCTTGGTTTTCTCTGCCTCAGTAATCGCATTTCCATAGGCATCCGGAGCAGAAGTATAGTAAGCGTCGTTTTCAAAGCGACGGGCCAGTGGAGTGACAGATATTTCACCTCCGTCTTCATCATTACCAGGCATGACGCGCGACAGCAAACCTCGTACCGGTGTGCTTGTTTGAAGATTTTCAGGTGCGTAACCACTGGTGTCAGCCATTGCTGCAGAAAAATTGCCATTTTCTGCAGCATATCTGAAGTCCATCCCTGCTGGTATGAAACGTGTGCTCATGCCGCCCATGACATCGGATACTTGCGGCCTGTCGCTGTCTGTATCGAAGTTGCCTCTGCTCCTGGCAGTGTCGGATTGCAAGAGGCGGATATTGGGGTCGAAGTCGGACAATTGCAGTTCGTCTGCCAGGTCTTTACCGTAAGCCGGCGGATTGAAATTATCGTAGCCGTCAAGCTCGTCAAGATCGGGGACGCGGTAGTACAGGCCGTCGCGGCCGCGTATGCTGCTTCTGTTTGGCATGTTTACTCCTTATGTGTTTTTTGAATGGGGGTGAAGGCTTGTTGCCTTGTGCCTTAGTTGTTGCTTAGTTGTTGCTTAGTTGTTGCTTAGTTGTTGCTGCAGCACAGGTAAAACGCCATGTTGCTCATGGCAATGCACTTTGCGCTATGGCAATTGCTTCCTGTAGGGGCGGCTTTAGCCGCGAAGCTTGCGGCCCTTACAAGCATTCGCGGCTAAAGCCGCCCCTACAGAAATTCCTCTTCTGCATCACGAGCTTGATACGGCAATGTTTGTTGACTTGTAAGGTGCGCCGTGTACGGCGATGTTTGTTAACCTGTAGGGTGCGCCGTGCGCACCGGGTTTTGATGTGGGAAATTGCAAAATAATGCGTGAAAAACGATGCGCATGGCGCACCCTGCACAGTACGGCCATGTGTAGGGCGCGTGGTTTATTGTGCCGGGCTTACAAGACCAGCTTGCGTTCTTCCACCAGGTATTGCAGTTCATCGAGCGCGTTGAGGAAGGCTTCTTGCGGGTCTAGCTTGGGATACTTCCAGAAATTCATCAGCCCCAGGTGTTTGCAGATGGCCCAGTAGGTCCAGGGTTGTTCGAGGCGCAGGTCGTTGATGAGGCAGTCTATCTCTTTGACTTTTTTCTCTCTTTCCATATCCCAGACGGCGTGGCAATCGTCGGCAGCAACGCAATAATTGCTGAGGGCGTTCTTGCCGATGATGCCGCCACCGATGCCGGTGTCGCGGGCGATTTCTGCGTGGTTGTTGTTCATCCACATGGCCCATTGGTCCAGCCAATAGGTCAGCAGGTCTTTTTGTTCCTTTTGTGGGTCATTGTTTTTTGTGACTGTGTGTGCAAAATTCTGACGTGCGTTCATGCTTGCTCCTTGTTGTGCATGGGCTGTAGAGGTGTTGCTTGCGTATTTTTAAAACTTTAAAACCTCTCAACACAGAGACACAGAGGGGTCACAGAGGGGCACAGAGAAAGGCCTAAACCGTATTCTGCTGGGACGCGTAGGTTGGGCCGGGCCCGTACCCAACACTCGGCTTAAAAACAACGCAATCGTTTATTAAAGGCCGAGTGTTGGGCTGGTGAGACGTAGCCTAGCGAGGCCCGGCCCAACCTACGCATCTACCAACGCTTCACTTTCTCAACCTCTTTGCTTTTCTCTGTGAACCCTCTATGCCTCTGTGCCTCTGTGTTGAGAGGTTTTGTTCAATAACTAAACCACCCGCCGGTACGATTCCCAATCAAACACCACGGCCTTGCCGCCGCCTTCGCGTAGCCTGTCCATGGCGCGAGTGCCGATGTAGTGTTCAAGTTCTGCCAGACCCAGGTTGCTGATGAGGATGCTGGGTTTCATGACTTCGTAGCGGCCGTTGATGATGTCGAACAACAGCATTTTTTCTGTCTCGCTGCCAAACTGGACACCGACTTCGTCGAGTATCAGCAAATCTGGCTGGACAAATTCCTGTATCAGTTCCGCCTCGGTGTGAGGGCTGTCGCGGCGGTAGCTTTCTTTGATGCGGCGTACTGCTTTTAAAACGGAACTCATCACAGCCTGTTTGCCTGCATCCATGATGTGCCTGGCAATGCCCACGGCGAGATGAGTTTTGCCTGTGCCTACGCTACCGCAAAAAATCAGGCTGCGACCTGTCTTCAAGACCGCATCAAACTCTTGTGCATAGCTTTGGCAAGTGCGCAATGCCTGCTCTGCGGCAGCACAGGTCGGGCGATAATTTTGCAGGCTGCGTTCTGCAAAGCGTGCCGGTATGGCGGCACGGCCCAGGCGTTTTTGCCACAGTGCGGCTTGTTGCGCTTGCCGCTGTTGCCGGATGCTGGCCTGGCGTTGCTGTGCGTCGCTGGCTTGCTGGCATTGCTCGCAGGCAGACCAGATGCCGGGCTTGTGCGAGTAGGCGGTGTAGCCACCGTGCTGCGCGCAGTGTTGCTGCTGGCTGCTAAGCTGCATGCCGCCGACGCGGACAAAACTGCTGGTTTCAGAATGAACCATCCTGGGCTATCCCTTGTGCGTAGTTGGTGTTGGCAAACCCCGTGTTCTTGCTGCTGGCAGGTGGCGCGTGATCGGCAGGCATGCTCCAGTCGGCCTTGTAGTGCTCGTAGGGGCCAAAGAAGGTGGCGGCGTGCTTGACGAATTTGGGTGCCTGCCCGCTGGCGATGATGTAGGCGGCATAGCGCTTGACACCATCGACCATGAGGGCTGCATCGACACCATCACGCCGTCGTGCCAGCCAGGCTTGCCAGGCTTCTTTTTTGCTGGCACCGGGTCGACGTGGGTAGGCTTGCCAGGCGGTTTCGAATTCTTCTTTTTTCTCGTCTGCGCTGCTTAATTTTTTTGATTTGCTGGCCGTGGTTTTCTTCAAATCGCTATCACTGCAAGGCGCAGCTTTTGCAGGGGATATAGTATTTAAGGAATCAGGAATCAGGTTATAGGAATCAGCAGGAGTAGTATCAGAGCACTCTGGTGCGACTCTGGTGCTGAGGTTTTTTTTACTTTTACGACGTGGAGGTGGCGCCGGAAGTTCGCTGTCGCCTTCATTCATATGTGGATTCTGGTGCTCATTAAATTTGCAGATCTGGATATACTTGACGCGATCGACGGTGTACAACTGGATAAAGCCCCGCTTATGCAGTGCGGCCAGCAAGCTGACGACATCACACTCTTCATAAGTGAAGAGATCGCCCTTGATTCTTTTAGGACGATTTTCAAGACGCCCTGAACGATCTGCGATTGTCCACAGACCAATGAATAGCAGGCGACCAAGTGGCGGTATCTCGCTCAATTCATCATTCTTGAAAAAATCGGGTTTGATATTTCTTGCGCGGGGCATTTAGAAATTCCTTTTTAGTACTTATTAGATTTGGCAATACGGAGGTACAGTGATATGCAAAGAGAGTTCATTAGTAAGAAAATTTTTTAATCTCTTTATCTCTCTATCGATTCTCTCTGTGACTCTGTGTCTCTGTGGTGAGAGGTCTTTTTTACTACCCACCACGACATAATTTGCAATACGTATACACAGGCTGATTCTGCGCATTGCAAAACTGCCGTATCGACCGCATTTGTCCACGCCCGTGACGGCAGCGCGGGCCTTTGCATAAACGACGGGGCGTGATGGTGTGGGTGGGGGAAATCACCCGGTTGTCCAGATGCTGCCAGTCGGTTGTTGCGGGTGACTGACTCAGCATGGGCAAGCCCTTGTTTGTGTTAATACGTGTATTGATACTTGATCTGTTCCGCAGGCTTGCTCCATAGGGCGTGCGCAAGCGGACACCTGACGCAGGATGTCTTTTTGTATTGTCATGTTGTCGTAGTGTGGCTGCCTGGGCAGCGTTATTAATGGTGCGGTTGTATAAAACCGGAAGACCTCTCAACACAGAGAAAGGAAGCAGCTCTTGCAAGAGCTGCTCGTTTCACAGGCGCGCGGCATGCCGCCCTACGCGGGCCGCACGAAACCCCTGCTACACCACAGAGACGCAGAGGGGCACAGAGAAAAGCCGAGAGGGCAGATTCTGTAGGTTGGGCCGGGCTTCGCTAGGCTACGCTTTACCAGCCCAACACTCGGCTTTGAAATAACGTACTCGTTTAACAAAGGTCGAGTGTTGGGCTGATACCCCGTAGCCCAACCTACGCACTTGCCAACACTCTCGTTTTTCCAACACTTCGCTTTTCTCCGTGTCTCTCTGTTTCTTAGTGCCTCTGCGCTGAGAGGTCTTCATCGTCAAATTTATGCCCCATGCATGCGGGGCTTCGGTCGCTAAAAGCGCGACAAAATAATCAGCCGGATCGCCAGAACAAAAGGCGGCTGATGGCAGCCGGGGAATCCCGGCGGGTAAGTAGATGGTTAAACAGCATTCGCGCGGTAATAGATCAAGGCAGGCGAACGGCTAGTATGTTTAAGGTTGTAGGATATGTGGGTAGAAGGCCTCTTTTCATTACCAGATGAATACCTGATTAAAGTAAACGAGCTCATCCCCACAAACTCAATTATATACACTTTCGTATTGCCATCCAAGTTTTTTTCGTATTGTTCTTGGCATTTTTTATGCGATAACGCATAATGCGGTCATGGACGCGAAAACTAATATCAAATACCTCATGGATAAGTCGGGCATGAACCCGACTTCGTTGGCAACTGCCCTGGAAAAAATGTTCCCTGATGAAGTCAGGGTGCCGCAGGCGACGATCTTTCGTATCGTCGAGGGCATCACCAAGGACCCGCGCACATCGTCGCTGGCGCCGATTGCCAAGTTCTTTAATGTCAGCCTGTCAGACTTGCGCAGCAAGGATTTGCGCGGCTATGAAACCAGCCAGCCCGCCGCTGCCAATGATGAGCATATTGGCATTGCTGCTATTAATTACTATGCGGCCAAAGGTTCATGCGGCGGCGGCGCGCATAATGAAGATGCCGAACCCAAGGGCCAGCTGATTAAAGAAGTCGGCTTCTTCAAGAAATATGGCGTCAAGGCAGAAAACCTGGCCGCGATCTATGCAGACGGCAGCTCCATGGCAGACTTTATCGTCGATGGCGACATGGTCATCATCGACCAGACCAAGACTGAACCGCAAAGCGGCAAGATCTTTGCCATCCAGCATCCAGACGGGCTGCGCATCAAGCAACTGCGCCGCGAAATCGACGGCACCTGGGTGCTGGAAAGCCGTAACCCCGACAAGCGCACTTATCCTGATGAACGCATCACGCCTGAGAATGTGGGCTTGCTGAAGATCATTGGGCGCTTTGTTTACAGGCAAGGTGGTTAATAGATGACGTTGAAAGCACGGTATATATATAGGATTTCTGTTGAAAATTAGCATTGACAATAGGATGCTCAATAGGCAATTTTCGTAAATTGTTTTGACTTAATTGCTCCTCAATTGATGTTGATTTACCTAGAGCTCATTTCATAAATAGGGTGAGATGAGGCGGGCAATGGATGCCAATGCTGGCTGTGTCAAGGGGCTGGATGGCAAGTGCAGTTGCCGTGGCCAAGCCAGCCAAGGCGGTGCAGCAGATCGCGTGATTGTACCCAGGCCCAGCGCGCTGACACTTGTGTGCGTGGCCCATGGAATCCGCCAAACAGGATGCTGGGAGTCAGGTTCAGCACCTCATGCCACCAGCCTGCTGGCACATGCAAGACATCGCCTGGCTCCAGATCGACGACAAAGAAATCGCCCTCCGCCTCCGCGTTTGCGTTGGCATTTGCAGCAAGCTCTTGCGCGGTGCAGGAGGCCAATCTGGCCCAGGAATCGTATTTGCTGGCCACTGCATGCATACGCTCTACGGTACCCGCACGTACCAGGTAAAAGCGTTTTCTGCCGACGATTTGCACTGCCAGGTTGTCGAGATAATCGTAGTGTAAGCCGGTACGTGCATGGGCCGGGCCTATCCAGCTTTGCAATGAAAATGTGCTGCCCGGCACAAAGAGATCGGCGTGTCGCAGGTCTTGCCGCAATGCAGGAATGGTGTCAAGCAGGTCAAATTCTTTCAGGTAGAGGGCTTGATCCGCTTGATTCCCCTGTTCATGGCCTTCTTCCAGCAATGCAAGATAAGAGCCTAAGGTGGACTCGATGAAACAGGTGTGGCCCCGCTCGCGGTTGCCTGCCACCAGCTTTATTTGCATATCGGGGGCAAGCCTGGCGAGTTTGCCAAAACGCCAGTGTTGTACCGCTGGCCAATGCGCCGCCAAGCCTTTGAATACGGATGGCCCTGCACGATGGCGCAATCGCTGCATGCCCGGAAACGCTGCCGGTGCCAGCCCCTGAAAATGTGCACCCACCACGTCAGCTTTTCATCATGACGACATGGCGCAGGCCAGCCCCAGCCATACGTAGCAAACTGGGGGTGGCACGCACGATGAAAGAGGCGGCTTGCAAGCTCACGCGTGCCGCCCCGACACGTCGGGCGCGTATGTCGGCCCACAGCAAGCTTGCAAGCGCAATGGTGATGTCCGTAAAAAGATAACATGCTGCTACCAGAAATATCAATGCGCGACAGGTTTGCCCTATCTTCATCGCATCTGCCACCTCTTGCACGACGTAGCGATGTTCGATCTCTTCCTTGCAATGCCATTGCCATAGCTTGGTCTGTTGCGTGTCGTTCTGCCCCAGCCATGCATTGTGTGGCCGCAACACCTGCTCTGCCAGCAGCACAGTCAACTGTTCGAACGCGACAGCAAAAGCGATGCGGGTCGGTAGTGTCCATCCGGCCATTTGCTGCATGGCTGACTCAATACGTTGCTCTAGTCGCTGCGCTGGCGCATGGGCGGCCATTCTTTCGTTATACAGGCGATGTGCGCGCGAATGGCTTTGCTCTTCCTTGACCAGGCGCTGTACTTCGTATTGCAGTCGCGGGTTGGAAGAATTGTGCGAGTTTGTGTTGAGCCAGTCGTTAACAGCGATGACGACGAAATGTTCACCACAGGGAAGTAATAGCGAAATGGCGTCGAACAGACGGGAACGGAACGCATCGCCGTCATTCCACCAAAGCGTGGGCAGCTCTGTTGCTGCCTGGTTTGCGGATGTGCTCATCACACGAAATTCCTGACCAGACGTAGGGTTGCAAGAGCCGACTGCAGTGCACGACAGTGATGCGGAGCAGCCTGGAATTTCATCTGGTTTTTTTTCATCATTGCTACACCTGTTCACTGGCTGGCATGTCACTCAGCCCAGGGTGTGGCCTGGTATATTCTGCATAGATGTCCTCGACGCGCGTGATACAGTCGAGTATCACTCGCAAGGTCTTGAATGGCAGACGCTGCCACACAGGACACAGTAGCGAAAGTGGCACAGTCCCTTGAATCAATACACCGTGATCAAGCGAGGCATCGTGGGGAAAATAATCTGGCAGCACGGCAACAATACGGGTAAATCCTTTGCCATGGTAGTACCGCAATTGCGGATCAAGCGGCCGCTTGCCGCGACGAGTATGTGCATAGGCGGTGACATCAAGCGAAGGATTATTTTCCAGCGCGCGTTTGAAGCCCGGAATCGGTGAGCCAAGATAAACCTGACGCCACCCATTCTTCAATGCATGCGGCCAGAAAAATGAAAACAGCGCTGCCGCTGCGTGTGGCTCCACACTCGTCAGGCTGATACCGAACAGGCTGTTGGTCTTTTTTTCTATGCTATCGTGTGTTGTCACTGCACAGTCTTCCCAGCGACGTGCGTGCGCAATTTCCCGCTGCGAAATCGGTCGCATGAACAGTGATGCAAGCGCTTTGCCAGTACGGGAACAAAAAGCCCCCATACATAATTCGGGATAATCAAGCAAGCGCTTGCGCAGCATATCGGCATTGGCAGCCTGGGTTGATGTCCATTGCAGGGATTCGAGTTCCAATAACGTAGAGATATCGTCGATAGTAAGAAAGCGCGGGACAATCGTCAGTTGCATGAGAATGGGGATGACTAAAGTAACGAAGATGCCGAGCATAGAATCAAATCATTACCTCCTTATGACAGTTTTTAATTACGTAATATTTATAAAATATATTAATAATGTTATTAAAACATATTTAAAAATAAGATTAAATGCGCAATGCGAGTAATGCGAATAGGGATACAGTGCAAGTCTATTTGCATACCCTGTGCAGCTAATGCAGGTATCTTAGCCAGCGCGATGTGACAAGCTTGCGCGGCAAGGCACCTACAAAGAATAGATGCGGCCAACTCCCGGAGGATTTCCCTGATAATGCGTTCTTGACTGCGTTGGACTCGCTGTCAACAGACCCGCTATTGACAGCCACGTCCCCTCGCAACGGGTTCTGTCGCAATGGCAAACCGTCAATGCCCGATCAGGCAGACTACGGAGCCAGAACGCTGGACGAATCGACATGCTCAACCTCAAAGGGATGCGCATCCCGATCGATGCGATCCTGGTCTGCATATGCTGATACATGGCCTACCTGCAGAGCTGCCGGCATCTGGAAGAAATGATGGAGGCGCGCGGCGTGTTGCCTGACCATTCGTCGATCAATCGATGGGCGGTTCGCTTTCTGCTTGTGTCGCAATAAGGAGAACCAAGCGCGGAGCCAGATCGCGTTTGGTCGTGAGCAGAAAATCGACGGCCTGCGCATCAAGCAACTGCGCCGCGAAATCGACGGCACCTGGGTACTGGAAAGCCGTAACCCCGACAAGCGCACTTATCCTGATGAACGCATCACGCCTGAGAATGTGGGCTTGCTGAAGATTATTGGGCGCTTTGTTTACAGGCAGGGTGGTTGATCAGGTGCTGCGGGGAATTGACTATATATATGTCAAATCCCTGTCAGCCATTTTTTTTCATATTCATTTGCCATGATAAGTAATTTAAAGCTAAGCTCTGCTTGTTTCCTCACTAAATAGGACTTACGCAAAATTGCTCCGGCAAGTCTATCGCTTTGGGAAACCATCCTTGCAAGGACGGTTGGTTTCGTTGGCAGACAACAGGTCGTCTGAAACCCCAAAACACCGTAGCGCCGAAGACAATAGCTTGGGGCAGTTTTGCGCAGATTCCTCGACACTCATGCAAACGACGCTTTCTCACGCACTCCACACCCCGCGCCTGATCGTGCGCACCATACAAGAAGGCGACCTGCCTGATTTGTTCAAGGTGTTCTCTGACGATACCGTTACCCGCTTTTTACCCTATATCACCTGGGAAGATACACTCGCTGCCCATAGCTGGTATCAGCGCGCCAGGGACATGGCGGCGCAGGCAAGCGCCTTGCAATGCGTGATCGTTGAGAAAGAGAGCAATCAGGTCATCGGCTCTTGCCTGCTGTTTCGTTTTGATACTGACAGTGAACGGGCTGAAATCGGGTACGCCCTGGCCCAATCGCACTGGGGTGGCGGTTACATGGCAGAAGCCGTGCGCACCTTGCTCAAGCATGCTTTTGGCGAGATGGGTATCAACCGCATAGAAGCAGAAGTCGACCCGCGCAACCCCGCTTCTGCCCAGTTATTGAAGAAGCTGGGCTTTACCCAGGAAGGCTTGCTGCGCCAGCGCTGGAAGTTCAAGGGTGAGATCAAGGACACCTGGATGTTTGGCCTGCTGCGGGATGAATGGCAGGCGGCGAACGCGCTTGCTTGACATCATCACTGGTTAACAGGGTATGCTTGGCAGCAGATTCAGCGTATTCGGCACAACAGCAATCCACCTGTTCAACTGTGGCTTAGAAAATCATCCAGGCTGGATAAAGGAATGCCGCAGCCTTGATACGGCACTTAGCAAACTACATTTCAAGCCTTGCCACACTACACCAAGGAAGACGCACATGACCACCTTCGCCACCTCCCGCGAGATACCCGCCACCCCTGAACAAATTTTCGCCGCCATCAGCGACCCACAACGCCTGGCACGCTGGTGGGGGCCAGCAGGCTTCACCAATACCTTCAGCATTTTCGAGTTCAAACCTGGTGGCCAGTGGTCTTTTGTCATGCACGGGCCTAACGATAAAAACTATCTTAACGAAAGCCAGTTTGCCGAGATAGAAGCGCCCGGCAAGGTCGTCGTGCAACATGTTTCTGAACCCAGGTTTCGCCTGACAATCAGCCTGGCAGCATCCGCCACCGGCACCCTGGTATCGTGGTCACAGGCTTTTGAGAACGCGGAGATTGCCAGCCAGATTGAACATATTGTGGTGCCGGCGAATGAACAGAATCTTGATCGATTGTCGGTGGAAGTCGTGGGGAATTAGAGAGTACCCGGCGCCTTGCTCACCGCGCCTGCGCCATGCTCGCTGCCTGCATCGTTTTTTGAGATGGAGAACACAGCAAACCGACGCTCTGCAACGGAGCCGTGAGGTAGGGTGCATTGCAATGCACCGCATGTGATCTTCGCATCCGCAGATAAATTACCTTTGCCGTGGACTATGTTGACATGCGGCGCATGACAATGCGCCCTACGTCACGGATTTAATCGATGTCTGGAATGAATTTAAAAAGCTGTACGCATCATGTCAGGCTGCCTGCATCGTTTTTTGAGATGGAGAACACAGCAAACCGACGCTCTGCAACGGAGCCATAAGGTAGGGTGCATTGCAATGCACCGCATGTGATCTTCGCGCCCGCAGATAAATTACCTTTGCCGTGTACGACGTTGCCATGCGGCGCATTAAAATGCGCCCTACGTCACGGATTTAATCAATGTCTGGAATGATTTAAAAAAAACTCTACGTACCATATCTGGCACAGTGCGCCCCCTGCTCGCAGAAATCATTCCAGGTATTATTTAAATCAGGCCACGCACACTTTCAAACGGCAAGAACAGCGACAAAGGCGAATCCTGCATGGGGTGATTGAAGCCAAAATGCTGATAAAAGCCAGGTGTCGTCAAATTCAATCGGATTTGAATCACCCGCAATGAGCAAACCGCGCTTATACCAAATCCAGCACTTTCCACGTTTACATATAACCAACAATTCCATACGAAATCATACTTTTTAATACAATTTCGTATTGACACGAATTATACGGAAGCGTATAGTTCTATACATGGTCAGACAAACAAAGAAAGCGACAAATGAGCACGCAAACTTATTTCGGATTGCCTAAAACTTACTATGCCCAGCCTGCCACTACACCCTCTGCGGTACTGATGAACGGGCAAAACCTGATCGACGCCTTTGCTGAATGCAGCATGGAACAATGCGAGAAAATGGCCAGCATGCTGGACCAGGGGCGGTATGAAAACTTTGGCCGGATGATGGCAAAGGTTTTACTGGACTGGCAGCAGTAATCTCAATAATCACAACACTATGCATGTGATCGCATAGAAAACACAAAAGTATACGCTGGTGAAATCGGGTCGCGGCCAATTTCACGCTCGCCGGGGTCAGCGTCCGGCACCTTGTCTGCGCTGGCCTTGCATCTTCTGCTGCCGCGTTCACCCGCGGCGGGCAAGGCCAGCGCATCACATTGTCACCAGTTTTTTCAGCATCAACATCAGCAACAACAGCCAGCCGCAATGGCCAGCTAAAGCAGCAACGAATTTGCACCAAAGCGTTACACCCAAGTTTTACCCAGCAGATTTATATCCAACAATTAACACCGATTTTTTAACACGAGAACGAGTGCGTTTTTTAGCATGTGTACGCGCTCGCCCAAAATTTTGTGAGGACTAGTATGAAAACATCCCTGACAGACTGGCTGGTCACTGCCCTGGCGTATATCGTCATCTGCGCTGTGCTCAGCATCATCAATAATGAAGAAGACAAAGTGCCGGGCGCAGACCAGCCTGAACAACAGGCAGCGCCTGCCAGCCAGGCTGCAGCAACACTGCATGCCTCGGTGAGTGCATCAGTGAATTCACAGCTCACCACAAAAATCAAAGAGCAGCACACTGAACGTAGCGCCCTGCACCAACTAGTGCAAGAGGCAGAACGCATGACCGGCTTTGGCGCGAGTGTGCAATGAAACATAGCCGCCAATTACATGCCGTCGGCAATGCCCTGTTCGATGCGCGCAGCAGTCAGTGCATGGCGATTGCCTATGGCTGGCAGACCGAAGCGCATTACGACGCCAGCGGCAATATCTGCAACCCGGATGCCCTGCAACCGTCCGACGAAGCCATTGCCAACGCCCGCCTGTGGGCGATGGCACCAGAGCTGCTGGACAAGGCACAGGCCCTGGCTGCCAAGCTGCCACAAGATAATCACTGGTTTGCCGCCGATGAAGCACAAGCCCTGCGTCTACTTTGCCAATCTTTAGAGAAAACCAGCACATGAACGATACACACGCCCTCATCAACCACCTGCACATGCGTGTGCGCATCATGTGTGCGGTCTATCGCATGATCAGGAATTTAGGTTACAGCCGCCTGGCGGCATGCAAGACAGCACTGCAACACTGAACGATTTTTCTTACTGCAAGGCGACAACACACATGGCATCTGTCAATAAAGTTATCCTCGTCGGCAACCTGGGCCGCGACCCTGAAACCCGTTATGCCCCCAGTGGCGAAGCCATCAGCAGCATCACCATTGCCACCGCCGACAGCTGGAAAGACAAGTCCACGGGCGAGCGCAAAGAACGTACTGAATGGCACCGCATCAGCTTCTTTGGCCGCCTGGCAGAAGTGGTGGGCATGCACCTCAAAAAAGGCGCATCCGTCTATATCGAAGGCAGCCTGCGCACACGCAAATACAAGGACAAGGATGGCGCAGAAAAATTCATCACCGAAGTACGCGGCGACACCATGCAGATGTTGAACAGCAGATCAGCGTCCCAGGCAGATGGACCGGATGGCGCACCGGCAAGACCCCGCCAGCCAGCCCGCGCGCCTGAAACCTGGGACAACATGGATGATGATTTGCCTTTCTGATCAGCAGTAAAGACCGCACAGATAAAAATGTAGCAATTCCCTCCCCTTCAAGGGGAGGGTCAGGGTGGGGATGGGTTTCTTATGCAATTTGATGACGAATTAATCAACCGGAATCCATCCCTATTCCAAGCCGTCCACTGGGCAGCCTGCAAGCTGCTTAGAGTTGGCCGGCGCAAAGCATGCTTTGCGAAACCCCGACAATCTCTCCCTTCAAGGGGAAGGAAGTAACAACCCAAACAACCGCCGAAAGGACACATCATGAGAAACGACATCGCCGTACGCTATGCCCAGGTAGCGCAAATCCTGAGTGACAAATTCCTCTTCATTGAAGACATCATGCGCGAGCTGCGCACTTCAGAAAACTATGCGCGCAAGCTGGTTGCGGACCTGTGCTTTTCTGGTCACGTCGTACAACGCGCCATCCCCAATAACCGTGGCCGCAGCAAGCTGCAGTTTGGCTGGCACAGCGGCAAGCCTGCGCCCACCATCTACACCCGCCAGATCAAGCCAAGCGCAGAAAAAATCCGCCGCACAGATCCGCTGATGATCGCGCTGTATGGTGAAGCCTGACGCCCATACCCATCATGGCATTTAGCCTGATAGACGCAGGCAACACATAAACCAAAAAAACATCACCACAGGAACATTATGGCAATGAAACGCATCATAGGCCCAGACGGCCTGCCCTACCTCATCGATACACAAGAAGAAGACGGCGAACAATCCAATGACTGGGCCAGCCCCAATTTTCCGTCTGCCATGCAGGATTTCTCAACAAGCCGTTTATCGCCTTACCCGGACACGCAAGCGATCGCACCGGTCAGAGGTTTGCTATTGCGTGCCATGGCGGCTGGCGATGATGCAGGTGATGATACTGAACAGTCCCCGGAAGTTGGCAATGAAGGCCTTACCTTCTCTGACAGAGAAGACGGCGAGGGATTGGAAGATTCGCCAGACGACAGCATTGATGGGCCAGCAAGTCAAGGCAATCAGACCAGTGCTTATTCCGAGCAATCAACTGGTGAGAAAAATCAGGCAAGGAAAACAGGTCTGTTAAGTCGTTTTACCGATACCCATGCAAGAAAAGAGGGAAATGAATTTAGCGCCAAAGGACAAGATGCCCGATTCCGCAATCCTATGGAACAAATTCCGGGTAATGATCCGTCTATACCAGAAGTACAGAATTCAGATGGCTCATGGACTTTGCCATTTGGTGGGAATGCACATCCGATCACGCCATATAATGGGCATCAAATACTCAAGGGAAGAGACAGACCTGTTAGCTACTCCAACGCAGAGATTGATGAAAAAAATAAAATCATCAACGTCAAAGTTCTCATGGACTATCAGAAACCGTCTTTATTCAGTCGTTTCACTGGCTTGAGCAAACAGGTGACTGACGAACAGTTTGAAAAATATGCGACACTGGCGAATGAGGGTATCGCGCAATACTGGAGCAGGAAAATCAATCTTAATGGAGAAGACTGGACAGTCAATGTAAGGCCTGAAAGATCAAAAGATGGCTTGCCTTTCACCCTGGCCAATCCTGGTAGCAAGATATATGGGGATTTGAGTGAGCGCTCGAGCAATCCATATCCAACCGGGTCAGGAAAATTGTATTACGATACAGATTATCGTACTGATGCAGATGCCATGCTCAAGAGAACTGCGGGACATGAATTTGGGCATGCAGTATTAACAGATGCACGCAATAAAGATTATTCCTGGGGACATGAAGGTACATCAACTTTCTATGGTAATACTTATGAAAAAGCACGCCCCTATCCGATAGAGGGAGAAATCAATCTCATGCAGTACTACAATGATAATCCACAGGTAAATCGGAACCAATATTTAACAAGGAGTATCGCCAGTGAAAACGACGTTAAGACACTCATTCATCTTGCTGGCCGCCGCAAGTAATCTGCTGTTCAATACGCCGAAAGCCCAAGCTTGGGAACAGAAATTCGATCTCGAATTCAGGGTACTCAATTCGACAAAATATGCCATCGATTTTTGTGACACTCGTCCACCTGATTGCAGAGCTGTCGCTCCGGGAGATACCTACACAAATGGGCAAATTACAAACGGAAAACAAATTCCCAATTTTTATTATTGGCTATATGGTACCGTCATCAAGATCTGTGGAAAAAGTATGCCACTGAGCAGGGTGATCACGTCGCCGGTGTCGGAAAAAAATGATAGGGCTATTGTCTTTTACAGAATGAGCATCACTGAAGAAAGCACTCAGCAACTATGCCGAAATACCAAGCAGACTACAGGAAAGCCCCTTTGAATAAGGAGTATCGCCATTGAAAACGACGTTAAAACACTCATTCATTTTGCTAGCCGTCGCAAGTAATCTGCTGTTCAACACGCCGGAAGCACAAGCCTCGGAGCAAAAATTCGATCTCCTCTTCACTGTAGTCAACTCAACTGCCCAGGCAGTCGAGATATGCGACCATAGTCCGACAGAATGCAAAAAAATAATCCCGGGAGATACCTACCAAAATGGGTACATCACAAACGGAGAACAAGTTTCCAATTTTTACCGCTGGTTATATGGTACTACCATCAAGATTTGTGGAAAAAAAGTGCCCCTGAGCAGGCTCAGCACGCCTCCTTTACAGGAAAATAATGGTCGAAGCATGATCTTTTATAGAATGGCAATCAATGAAGAAGGCTTTCAGCGCGTATGTAGCGATGAAAAAAAGCCAGCAGGCAAACATCCCTGAACAGGCAATATTTGTTAAGCGCACTTCCCCTATCGGGACTTCCATATCCAAAAATGCTGGCGTTTATTTGACGGCTGACGGCAGATATTCCAGTGTAGATAATCAAAGATATGGCAAATAATTCTCGCACTGGCAAGAACAACTATCCTGGCGCTACCCTGCCTGCCCCATATCGAGCCAGGCCACACCCTATCAGCGCAGTAGATGATGACGAGATACTGAAGGGCAGCAAGCGCCCACTGGCTTATGCCACTGCGAGCATGGATGATGAGCATAAAATCATCCACATCAGCTTGCGCATGAACTATGGCAAGCCATCCGGTTTTATCTGCATGGCAGGGCTGGCCACAAAACCCAGTGATGCTCAGTTTGAAAAATATGCGGAGCTGGCTGATGAAGGCATTGCTAAATACTGGAGCAGAACCATCACGCTCAAGGGTGAAGAATGGGATGTCAGGGTAAGGCCGGAAAGATCAACAAAGGGCATGCCCCTGACACTGGCAAACCCGGGAAGCCCTTTGTTTGGCAACCTGAGCAGACGCTCCCGCAATCCATATCCGTTTTTTACTGGCACTTTGTATTACGATGAAAACGACGGACCTGACCCTGAGCGCTCGTATGCCATGACTGCGGCACATGAAGTTGGCCATCCACTGTTGACACATGCATTTGGCGCGAAATGGTCCTGGGGACATGCAGGCACATCATCCATGCTGGGCAGGAGATATGACACTGCACCAGAATGTCCGGCACAAGGCGAGATCAGCCTGATGCTTTATTACAACAGGAATACCAGCTGCGTCATTGATAGTGACAGTGTTTTTAAAAGAACCATCGCCAGTGAAGACGACCTTAAAACGCTTTTATATATTTCTGGCCGTAGTAAGTAATATGTAGCTTGGTGCTGCAGAGGTAAAGTACGTAGTACGTAGTGCGCTGGGTGAGTTGTAGAAACATACCCTGCCTGCTCTACTCACCCGGACATGATGATTTTATACGCACATTGTTGGTGTTTTTAATTCTTGCAATTGCCTCAAAAAAATAGGGGAAGCCTGTATGGCATATATAGATTTTTACGACGTGCACTTGCGGGTAGAAGGACCAGCCCCATCGTTGAAATTGTTTTTTGAAAATCATCTGGCAGAAGATCGGTTTTCATTCACGTCTATCGTGCACATGCCGGCTGCTCTGAATTTCGAGTTCAATAATTTTGTCGACGATGGCTATGCTGCCTTATATGGGGACTCGCATACTCTGACTGGCCGCTGGATGTTCAAGGAAGCGGCGGCAAGTTATGGCTACCCGTTTCCGCTTGCAACAAAAGAACAAGTGCTGAACTGTGTCAAGGCCCTGGGTGAATTTGGTGAGGCCAGGCTATCCCTTGGAGAATTGTTCAAATCCAACCTCGACCACTATGGACATGGACATGCCAGCACCTGGTGCAAACAATACTGGGGAATAAGTGAAGATGTTTCTGACGCTGTGATCGTCATTGAGGACGAGCGCACAGACATTATTTTTGAACTATCGCTGGCCATGCCCAGGAAATTATTAAGCTTGTTGTCCAGGCGCTATGCAGATTTGCAATTGACTGCATCATCAGCCAAGCAGAATGGCAAAGTCGCAAAGAAAATTGTCATGCTGAATGGCAAGGAGTTACCCGCACCTGTACAGACACCGATTGAGATTCAAGCATCCGTCTTGCAGCTTAAAAGCGATGTGCAAGAAAAATATTACCAAGATATGTTAAGGCCGCACAGCCTTGATGATGCGATAACGATCAACCAGTACGGCAATCCTATGTTTTCAGGGAGCCAGGTCAGCGTTAATTTCATCAAGAGTCGCCTGGCCGAAGGCGATGAAGCAGAAGACATCGCATCATGCTATACCGAGCTGACAGACAGGCATTTGGCAGTGATACGCTTGCTGCAGCAACATTGGAAAAAATGAATTTCTTTACTTGTCCCGGCAAGGCTTCTTGCAGCTTGACCAACTGATTCTTCGCCTCTAAAAAGCGCAATTTCGTCACTCAGGCAAACAACAACGCGGCAATAGCAAAGGCAATTCCACCAAGCACCATATACCAGGATGCTTTTTCTTTTTCGAAGATAAACTCATGTGGATGACTGGGGTCATACAACACACTGACCGGCCTGCCAGCTTCAAAATCGGCGACCAGTTCAGAAGGGAAGGAATGCTTGGCGGTGATTTTTTCGCCTTTTTCTGTGGTGAAGCTAAATTCGGCAGTGTAGATCGATTTGCGTTTGGTGTAATTGCTGATGGGGTCAACGACAGCGGGTTTGCCTATGGATTTCATGTGCGCGATGGATGAGCGCTCAGAGAAACCCGCCGCCATGAATGCAATACCGGCGACCACGCCGAGGATCTTGAAAAGAATACCCTTTTTTGCCATGCTCACGTCTCCGCCTTATCTATTTGATGATGCGAGTGTAGCATCATGATGATGGCGGCAACAACATCTGCTTGCGCAACGTACCGCACCGCACCGCAACTCATGCGACCGAAATACAAAGGCGTCTGCAACAGATACAGGCCAGCAGCCCTCCGCTATAATCTCCATTTTGAAACTCAGACTGCATCATGCAAGACCCGCTCATCACCCTGCTACTCGCCCATCAACCCAGCGACGCCACTGAAGCCGCGCATGTAGCAAACGCGCTGAACTTTGTGCGCACCACCGCGAGTTGCGGCAGCCGCGCCACATTGACGGGGCATGTCACGGCATCTGCATGGATACTCTCGCCAGACGGCAAATCCGCCTTGCTGACACATCACAAGAAACTTAATCGCTGGCTACAACTGGGTGGACATACCGAAGACGATGATGACAGCATACAGGCCGCTGCCGCCCGCGAGGCAAGGGAAGAAAGCGGCATGACTGATTTGCAGTTAGTCAGCACGGCACTATTTGATGTGGATGTACACCCCATCCCCGCCAGAGGCAGCGAACCTGCGCATTATCACTACGACTTGCGCTTTTTATTCCAGGCCCAGCATGTGGATTTTAATGTGAGCGAAGAATCACATGACCTGGCCTGGGTGGCATTGGCTACGCTGGCGGCAGAAGATGGTAATGTGTCAGTCGCCAGGATGGCGAGGAAGAGTTTGGGTGCATCCGGGTTTGCGGATGTAGTGGCGGTCAAATGAATGACGCTGGCAAAGATATGGTCGTGTGTAGAGTGTGTAGAGTGTGTTATAGCGCCCCTGCTCACCTTGAGGGATTAGTGTCCGCATGAATGCCGCAAACCCTCCGTACATCCATTTTACGTAACGGCCCCAATCCCGTCATGCCGGACTTGATCCGGCATCCAGCGGCTTTGTTTATGTACTGATATCGCATTTATTCACTGCATCGCAATGCACTGCCCTGCTACTGTCCTCGCAATAAAACACCGCATGGCTTGAAGACTAACGACACTGGATGCCGGATCAAGTCCGGCATGACGGGTGGCAGGCTTATGCGCGTTGCCAACATTGTCCTGCATTACCCTGCAATACAATTTAACAGCAGATGCGTGAAATGATTTGCGAAGAGCTGAAACGAGTGATACCTGTGGTGCGCGCGGCGCACCCTACTTCAGACTATCCGCAGTGCGCTCAGTTGCCAGACAAATCTCAGTCCGCCACACAAGCTCGTTTAGCCTTGTCTGTACGCAAAAAGCTGGCACCATTCGCAAAGCTGGCGTGGGCACCACAGCGTGAATTGCATCCATCGCCCGCGGCTGACAAAACGATCTGATGGTGTTTGACGGTCAGCTTGATCTGGCAGTTCTGGATATCAGATTCGCCTTTGCCTGGCAAATAGCTATACACATTGCCAGCCAGCGCAAACTTGCCCTTGAGACTGCAGAGGTGACCATTCGCTTGCGTCAGCACGGTACTTACCTGCGCCTGGTCATTACCTGTGCTTTTGATGGTCAGGCAGTCCTGTGCGATCGTATGTGTGCCATTGGCAAATTCCATGTCATGGCTGAATTCGTAGTTACCATCAAGCTTGCCATCGATCTTGCTATTTGCCGGTGCATCTTCATTCCACTGCACCAGGAACACAATACGCCCGACATAGGCCTTTTCCAGGCATTGCACATTTTTGCAGGCATCACGTGTCGTGCGCAGCCAGCGTTGCTGGCTGGATTTGAGTACCTCGGTGGTATTGGTGCCTGTGGCCGGGCTGGCCGCTTTCATTGCGGCCTTGTAGGCACCGGCCAATTGCTCGTCGAGGATGGACAAGTTGTTTGTCTCACATATCATGCGTTCCACTGGCTTGGTGGGCTTGCTGCAGTCAAAGCTGGCGGCGTGGGCTGTGCTGGCAAGAAGGGAGAACAAAGCGAGAGTGAAAAATTTGTGCATAGATTTTTTTAAAATTGTTTGAAGACTAAAAGTTACTTTTCAAGAATCTTTAAGGCAAATGATTCTTGCACAAAGACATTAAGAGCTGTCCGAAACCTCTTTCATCTGTAAACACGTGCAAGCCAACGAGACACCGACTCCTTTCTTTTGATTTCTTTCGTCTCAGCGACTGCATTATTCTTTATGACCATCAAAATTATCTTATCGACCTGGATTGGGTGTCCGCTCATGGCGCTGAGCAATTTGAGTGGGCCCAAAAAAGAATTATATTCTTCACGAACTACAACAATATCGATCCCATCCAATTCGCATTGAAACAAGATTTCATCGGCGTCGGCCAAAACAAGTTCATCAAGTATCAATTTCCGGTTTTTTGAGATATACCTTTCTATCTGGGGCAATTCTGAACCAGTAATTGATGCAATTTTATGCAATTTGATATCAGGTGTGCTCACTATGTAATTCGTTTGCGGGATCCCGTCTTTTTCTTGCAGAGACAACTGCACTTCATTGGCGAGTACCATTGAGGAATGCAGCAGGAGTGCACTTACAATTAGGCGTATCATGAATTGAACAGCTTGCTTAACTATATGCATTGGTTCTTTGTGCTTTCAAACAACTGCCGGCATTACCGAGTGACGTCCACCAAACAGCTGTGCGCACCATCGTGGCATGTCAAGAGTGATTATCGTAATCAAGGCTGGTGCGCACGGCGCACCCTACTGGCACTGGTTATCGCAGTCGTTTTTACATCACCGCAATCAGGCGCACTTGCGCGGCTTTGTTTTCTGCTTCGATACAGCGCAACAGGATGATCTGCAATTCTTCCAGCACTTCATTGTTGTCGCCTGATTCGGTCAGGGCAGCTTCCAGTGCGCGTATGCTGGTCAGTAATTCGGTGGGATTGACCCATTTGGCGTTTTCGGCCAGCCAGCTTTCATCGAGATCGTCTTCGCTCATGTTGTATTCAACGTCCGAATAATCAACAAACTCACTTAGCGGCTGCACGCCCAGTTCTTCACACTGGGCATCGATATCTTCGAGTTCGTCAAGCAGGTAACCCAGGTCATCGGGTGCCATGTCGTCGCTATCGCTGTCGAGTTTTATCCATAAGACCATGCTCATGATTTGGTTTCTCCGTACTTGATGAAATTGTTGTCTTTACTCAGGAAGGCAGCAGGCCGTCGTTGATGATGTTGACGTAGTCCAGCCCATGGCGCCGGGTCGATGCCAGCACTGAGGTCACTTGCTGGTAGGTGGTAGCATGGCTGGCACGCAGAAAGATAAACTGGCGACGGTCCTGGCGCAGCGCGAGTGCCTGAAAACGCTGCTCCAACTGTCTCTCCGTGAGTACCTCGCCATTCAATTGCAAGCTGCCATCGAAATCAATGTCAACGAAATTGGTATCCGCATTCTGGTCAAAAAAGGCGCAACCGCTTGCGCCATAGTCAAGGAAATGCCTTTCTGGCGGTACAGTCATGACCAGCATGGCGATCAGCGCCAGCATGATACCTATCATGGGCGTGCTGTCCAGCGACAACAAGACTTCATCTTCCCTGTGCGTAGCCCGGGCCGCCAGTGTGTTCATCATGCCTTTGTCCTGATCGTGTAGTGTTGCGTATCATCGCGTATTACTATGCTGCTGCACTCATCTTACACATTTTGTACGGCTGTTGCAAAGAGGGCAATCTGAAGTGACGAAAACGGGGTAGCATGGCAGCTGGCTCGTGCAAAAACTGCCCTGCGTCGCCATCGGCATTCGCATGCGCAATCCACCAGCAAGCACTCACCAGCACAATGTTAAATGGCCATATGTATGCATGGCAATAGCAAGCACCTATCGTCAGTGCCAGTGTGCATTGTACTATCGGGCAACAAGCCAGCCCATGCTTGTGCGTTTTTAGCATCAGGCGGGTGGGCAAAAGAAATTCATCTTGATGTTCTAAGACAAGTTCTGGGGACTGTGGCATTATATTTGCGAAGAATGTAGAAATAAGTCAGTCCGACCCCGGTAAAGGCGAGAAGCATGAAAATCTATTCTGAAATCATCGTTCTGTATGACCACGTCGCCATGCCAGGCGAAGATGATTTCTGTCCGGCGTTCTGGCAAGCAGAAGAATTTGATTCAGATGGTGATTTTTATGGCGATGACGAGTCCAGGGAGTGGACTACGCTCAAGCTGACCAAGCATTATGCCAATGGCCGTAATAGTGACTTTCATTTGTATGTACACCGCGAAAAAAGTGGGGATGCCACGCATGAACTGGCACGCTATTTTCAATACCGTGATGCAGGCCAGTATAAAGAAAAGAAGTGCGTGCAAGAAGCAAAGAACCTGTGCGTCGCCTCATTTGAAATCAGGGCAGCGTCACTTGAAGACTACCGCGAGTTTTTGCGCACCGTGCATTTTTTCCTGGAACACACGGGCGGTATTGCAGCCAATGTAGGTGGCTTTGATGCCTGGGATTTCAAGACGGAATTTGTGGATTGATGCTGATTGATGCTGGTTGATGCTTTATAGGGTGCGCCGTGCGCACCATGTCCGTGAATCACGGGAGATAAAAAGCGGTGCGCACGGCTCACCCTACTGCCGATGCGATGGACTTCGTTATGCTACCGCATTCGTCATCTCATAATATCAACGCTGCCTTACAATAGCGATACGATAAACAAGCAGCAGCATCTTCATGAATGATCAGGATTTCTGGCACATCGTTGCCGTCACCAATCGCACGGCGCGCTATCAGCGTTATCGTGCCGAAGACCTCGAATACCATCTCAGCAAACTGTCGCCTGAGCTCATCGCCGAATTTGATATTCACTTCCACAAGCTCGTAAATCAAGCGGATATTGGTGATGTGTATGGCGCGGGTAGTCTGTTAAACCAGGATTATATGTCTGATGATGGATTTTTATATTTCCGTTACTGGTTGGTCTCTATGGGCCAAGCCGCCTATGAACAGGCGCTGCTTAATCCAGACAGTATGGCAAGATTGGATATTGTCCATGATCGTGATGGCGACCCGGATGTTTATGATGAGTCCTATTGTTATGCCATCTACAAAGCGTATGAAAAAGTAACGGGCAGGGAAATATTTGATGAGCCTAAAACATCCGAACCCCAAAAAAATTATATAGAGCCTGAAGAGTTCAACTGGAAGGATTACACCTACCTCACCCTGGAAGAAAAATTCCCACTACTGTGGAACAAATACCTGGCCAGTCAGCTGGATCGTGAAGCGGCCTATAAAAGATTTTCAATCAATAGTGAGGGGATCAGTGGGCAAGAATGAAGATACGGGCATACAATAACTTGAGCATGAGTTTGCATGCATCATCGAAAGTATCATGTCAGGGCCAGCCTTAAAAAATCAGCAAGTTGCTTGCTATGTCCAGGCATATGCATTCAACATCGATTAGATTTACCCTTATTGAAGCGTTAACTCCACATGGACAACAGCTATCATTCACTAACGAGGTTGATCAATGAAAACTCCAGGTCTGCAAGCTCTACCCCACTTCCTGATATTGCTGATGCTGGCCTTGCTTGCACCGACAGCGTCGGCAGCAACGGCGGCAACGGCAGCAACTGAGACGGCAGCGATTTTTAAAGACAAGCCCTACAACCTTGATCTGGGCGAGATCGAAGCATTGGACCCAAAACCTCTGGAAATTTCTGAGTTTTCTCCTGATGGGAGTAAGCAGGTGCAAGGAGTGAAAATTGTGTCAAAGGGGCGCATATTCCCTTTCACCTATGAAGTAATCACCTTCCCATCACCGGTGGGCAGCGACAGCGCAGAGTTATTAAAAACGATCAAGAGTGCTCTTGATAAGCACGAAGACATTATTTTGTCGCAACTGGCAAACAGTAAAACCCTCGGTAACTTCTTGCATTATTTCCAGCAAGTGTCAGTCCAAAACAAGCCGCACCATGTGTCGTCGAACTATATCTTTGTCAACGGTAAAACAACCTACCATATCGTTGGTACAAGCTATGGCCCCATGGTGATGCCGAGAGAAAAAGGCTGGGGACCACCTTCGCCTGATAAAAACGCAGACAGTGAAGCGATACTTTTGTTGAGGGCGCTGCGGTTTAAGTAAAGCCATGGCTTGTATAGGCTTGAATGAGGGGCGAATATTTTTAGCCCGGCTTGTTTTATCCGTCGCCTCAGATACTCGCCAGAGCTTCAGTCGGCGGAGCAGTCTGCCTTGCCGTGGCGACGATCCAGCCCCCGAACACCTGCACCTCACCGAACACATGTGTAAATTGCGTTTTGTACATCAGGACACTATCGATAGAATGCATGAGTATGAAACATGTTGGCTGCAGAGCTAGCCCCACTTTTTAGGTGTAAGTAATGTACGTAATGTCAGGAACGTTCAGTCAGTTTCCGCAACAACGCCCCATCCTGACCGCCCTGGCGCTGTCGCTGGGGGCGGCAATTGCACTGGGCCTGTCACGCTTTTCTTACGGCCTGCTGCTGCCACCCATGCGTGCCGACCTCGGCTGGTCTTATCTGCTGGCAGGGGTGATGAATACCGGTAATGCGCTCGGCTATTTCTTGGGTGCACTGATCACGCCCATGCTCATGCGGCGCTATCGTGCGCACAGCCTGCTGACGAGTGGCGCTGTGCTGACTGGCATATTCATGCTGGTGTCGGGCATGGTCACTGCAACCGGATTTTTGCTGTTGCAACGCATACTGGCGGGCATTTCCAGTGCATTGATTTTTATCGCGGGCGGTGTATTGGTTTCGCGCCTGGGTGGTTTACATGCAGCGCGGGCTGGTTTATTGATAGGGCTGTATTACGGCGGCACGGGCTTTGGCATTACCCTGTCGGCCTTGCTGGTTCCTACGACCTTGGCGGCTGCGCAGGCGCAGCATGTCGAACATGCCTGGCAATGGCCCTGGCTGGCGATGGGCGCTGTGTGCCTGCTGGCGACCATCGTCATGAGCCTGCCAGTCAGGGCCATACAGGATTTGCCTGGCCAGGCCGGGGCCAGAAGCGCGTTCAGCATCAAGGCGTTTGGCTTTGGCCTGGCTGGCTACTTCATGTTCGGAGCAGGCTACATAGGCTATATGACCTTTGTGGTCGCCCTGTTGAAAGAACAGGGTATGCCAGCGCCAGCCATCACCGGTTTTTACTCCTTGCTAGGCCTGGCGGTGCTGGCTTCATCACGTATCTGGGCTGCCATGCTGGACCGCTACAAGGGCGGGCAGTCACTCGCGATATTGACTTCGCTGGCGGGTCTGGCAGCCTTGCTGCCGGCACTGAGCAGCAATGTCTTTGCCGTATTTGCATCCGGCATTTTGTTTGGCGCAGTATTTTTGTCCGCAGTGGCATCCACCACCGCACTGGTGCGGCATAACGCCAGGCCTGAGGCATGGTCCGCAGGCATCAGCGCCTTCACCACCGTGTTTGCATTGGGCCAGATCGTTGGCCCCACCATCGTGGGCTGGATCGCCGACGGCACTGGCGGGCTGGAACGAGGCCTGATATTTTCTGGCCTGACGCTGTTTGTGGGCGGCATACTGGCATGGCAGCAAAAGCCTTTGGAGAGTATGGATGCCTGATCATGAATGTGACGGCGATGCTTGAAAATGGATAGCCGTAGCCGTAACGGGAGGCGCATTGCAATGCGCCGCATGTGTACGTTGTGCACGGCGCAGATGTTCCTTGCCAGGATATGGCAATTCCTGAATAAATTACACTTCCTACACCCAGGAAGAAAATTTTCAATGCTGTAGAAAAATAGGCACTCGATTGGATTGGGAAGCGTCCTATATCAGGCTTTCAATCAGTAGCGAGTGAATCAGTGGAGAAGATTGGAGATAGGGCATACAATAACTGCATCAATTTTTTCTGAAGCAACGCCAGCATGGATGAATTCGACCGAATATCTGCACTTCCAGACGAACTGACATACCATCAACTTGAGCATGAGTTTGCATGTATCATCGAAAGAATCAAGTCAGCACCAGAAAACCAAGACAGCGACATATTGATGTCTGCCTTGTTCGAATTGGCAGACAGGCAGTGGAATAGTTACTCACTATTGTCCGACACATTCAGGCATCAGCTTGATCTGCTCGTATTGAAAATATGGTCTAAAGATTCACTGGACTCTACCGAGGCATTAATGGGTATCATTGCCAGACTTGGTTTAACAAATGCTTTTTCAAAAGTGATTTTGACAAATCCGCATGAACTGAAGGATGAAATCAAGACAGAAATAGCGTCTGCTATTGTGGAGTTTGGGGATACTGTTGATGACCCTTACTTTGGGATACGGCGCATTCACAATACATGACTCAGCGTTCTATGGCAAATAGCAAATTTCAATGTGCAAACTGCAGTGCCCCGTTGGCGAGTGCCATTGCTATTTGCCGACGCTGCGAATCAGAATTTTCAGCACCGGACAGACATACAGGTAAATACCATTGTCCGCAATGCGACTGCCGTTTTGACCTCCCTGGTATATTTTTATGGCCTGCTGATGCAAAATGGTATCAGCAACAAATCCAGAAGCCGCAGTGCCCTCATTGCAGGGCAGTCCTCAGGGACAGGACTGTCATTCAAAGAAGCAGGACTGAAAGTGTAGTGATATTGCTCGTCATCTTCCTCTCTGTTTTTTCTCCCTGGCGATATGGACAGATCGTCGTGATACATATCATGCTGGCGACAGAATGGTTGCGCAAGCGGGCATTGAACAAAGCGCTAGTCGCTGAGGAGGATAGATATGTCTGTGAAAAATCAGGCGAGTAGATACTGCGCGTGATTAGCCTCTCGTCATTGTATTTTCATTGCCAGTTGTCGCTAGCAGACGGCGTTGCCGGAAAATGGATTTCGTAGGGCGCATTGCAATGCGCCGCATGTGGGCGTTGTGCACGGCACAGATATTTCCCCTTGATTGTGACGGTCTCATACGGCGCATTACAATGCGCCCTACCGTTAATGCACCAACATCGATCGCCGTTTGAAGTAGAGTGCGCCGTGCGCACCGGTGTCTCATCATGCGCTTATATTGCTAAAGCCATGAGCGGTGCGCACAGCGCACCCTACAAAAAAAAGGATGGCACACCTACGCGCGCCATCCCTGCAAGCACTACCAATCTTTAGCTACCTTAACTATTCGCCACCCTCGCCAACACAGGCTCATGCTCCTGATAAGCCTCATTCGCCGGAACACCGCTGGTGACAGGCTCTTTGCCCTCTTCCCATTTCGCTACCACTGAGGTGGCAATGCTGTTACCCAGCACATTGGTGGCTGTCCTGCCCATGTCGAGGAACTGGTCTACGCCCATGATCAGCAACAGGCCTGCTTCAGGCAGGTTGAACATAGGCAGCACTGCGGCCACCACCACCAGCGAAGCGCGGGAGACGCCTGCCATGCCCTTGCTGGAAACCATCAGCACCAGCAGGATAGTGATTTGCTGTGACAGACTCATTTCTATGCCATAGGCCTGGGCAATGAACAGTACTGCAAAAGCCTGGTAGACCATGGAACCATCGAGATTGAAGGAATAACCCAGTGGCAGCACAAAGCCGGTGATCTTGCTGTTGACGCCGAATTTTTCCAGCTGCTCTATGGTCTTGGGATAAGACGCTTCACTGCTGGCAGTGGAAAACGCAATGATCATCGGTTCCTTGATCAGGCCGATCAGGCGGAACACATCGCGTCCCAAAAACAGGAAGCCAACGCCGATCAAGATCACCCACAACACTGCCAGCGCCAGGAAGAAGGTACCGAGGAATTTGCCGTAGGTGACCAGTACCTCCAGCCCCTGCACGGTAATCGCCGCAGCCACCGCAGCGAACACGCCTATAGGAGCAAAGCGCATGACATAGTCAGTGATCTTGAGCATGGTGTTGGCGGTTTCTTCTATCGCGCTGACCAGCACACGCGGGCCGTTGCCTTTGAGTGAAGACAGGGCAAAACCAAAGAAGATGGAGAACACCAGGATTTGCAAAATCTCGTTATTGCCCATCGCCTCAAAGAAGCTGCGTGGGAAAACGTGCGTCAAAAAGTCCTTGAAGTTCAGTGATGATGTTGCCAGCTTGGTGGTTGCATTCACGTCAGGCAAGGTCAGCGCCAGCGAGCGGCCAGGTTCAAAAATATTCGAGAACAGCAAACCTATCGTCAATGAAATCAGCGATGCGCTGATGAACCAGGTCATGGCCTTCAAACCCACCCGTCCTATGGAACCAGAATCGCTATGCGCCATGCCCGCCACCAGGGTGGTGAACACCAGCGGTGCAATGATCATCTTGATGAGGCGTAAAAAGATGTCGGTGACGATGCTGAAGTAACCGGCAATGGTCTTGGCGTGCGCTGCATCTGTCGCATAACGGTGGCAGATGTAGCCAGTGATCAGCCCCAGCACCATGCCGGTGATGATCCATGTGGTCAGTCTGTTTTTTTTCATTTGTCTCTCCTAAGGTTTTTGTTTGGTCAATTCTGTTGCGGCTGTCCTTGTGCCCTATTTCGCAATCATGGTCTCGCTTAGTCTTGGCATGGTCAGCCTTTGCGGTTGCAGGATTTCTTTCAACTGTGCCTCAGTCAGCAGTTTCTTTTCCAGCACCAGGCTATACACGCTCTTGCCGCTCAGCAGGGCTTGTTGCGCCACTTCGGTGGCGGCGCTGTAGCCGATATAGGGGTTGAGGGCAGTGACTATGCCTATGGAATTTTCGACGATTTCGCGCAGGCGTTCATGGTTGGCGGTGATGCCATCGACGCAGCGTTCTGCCAGCACCATGCAGCCATTGCACAAGTGCGAGACACTCTTGAACAGGCTGTGCGCGATAATCGGTTCAAAGGCATTCAACTGCAACTGGCCAGCCTCTGCGGCAAAGCTGATGGTCACGTCATTGCCTATCACCTCAAAGGCAATCTGGTTCACTACTTCAGGTATCACAGGGTTGACCTTGCCCGGCATGATGCTGGAACCGGCCTGCACCGCAGGCAGATTGATTTCACCAAAACCGGCGCGCGGGCCACTGGACAAGAGACGCAAATCATTGCACATCTTTGACAGCTTGACCGCAACCCGCTTCAACACGCCTGACAACTGCACAAAAGAACCCACATCCTGCGTCGCTTCTATGAGGTTGGGTGAAGTGCTCAGCGGTATGCCGGTGATGTCCTTCAAAGCCTGGCACACCAGCCGCGCATAATCAGGGTGGGTATTGATGCCCGTGCCTATCGCTGTTGCGCCGAGATTGACTTCGCACATCAGTTTGGCGGCTTCGCGCAGGCGTTCCTGGTCTTCGTCTATCATCACTGCATAGGTGCTGAACTCTTGCCCCAGCGTCATGGGCACCGCATCCTGCAATTGCGTGCGGCCCATCTTCAGCACATCCTTGAATTCCAGCGCCTTGTTGTGGAAGGAAGTCTTCAACACCTCCATCGCACTGACCAGCCGCAAGATGCCCTGGTAAGCTGCAATCCGCAAGGCCGTGGGGTAGACATCATTGGTACTCTGGCTCAGGTTGACTTGCTCATTTGGATGCAAGATCTTGTAGCTGCCACGCGCATAGCCCAATTCTTCGAGCGCGATATTGGTGATGACTTCATTCGCATTCATATTGGTGGAGGTACCCGCGCCGCCTTGTATCACGTCCACCACAAAATGTGCATGGAACTTGCCCGCGCGGATTTTTTCACAGGCGCTGATGATGGCCTTGCTATGTTCATCACTGACCAGGCCCAGTCCGTGGTTAGCCACCACCGCCGACTGCTTGACACTGGCCAGCGCCGCTATCAGCTCAGGGTAACTGGAGATGGGCGTGCCGGTAATCGGGAAGTTTTCAATTGCGCGCAAGGTGTGCACGCCATAATAAGCGTCCGCCGGTACGGCACGGTCGCCGAGCAAATCGTGCTCTATTCTGGTCGCTGTTGTAGACAAAATGAACTCCTGGTGGTTGCGTGGGTGTGTTGGGTTTGCGTGCGACTCATCAAGCCACGAATGGCCCGGCGAATGGGCTATGAGTGCACTACGCAACGCAGTGTAGGGAATTAAATTGGTCTATCTATTCTGATTACGCATACTTTGATGCGGTGGCAGCATGTGCAGGTAAATGGCAGGGTTTGAATCAGGAATAGCTTGGAAGTGGAAAATAATTTTCAGATTCGGTGGAATGCGGTGATGAGTGTTTTTAGTGGAATAAGGCGGAAAGATGGCGGTGCGCACGGCGCACTCCATATTACGCGCCCGCCCGTTTCGCCTGAGACTTTGTCGTGAGCCAAAGCGACGTTAAGAATGTGCCCGGCCTTCGCGCAAGACTTGCGGTCACACTCAATCCAGCTTTCTTCAGTTATTCTCAAGTCCACACTATCAACTTGTAGCTGGCACCCACTTAACACTTAAATATTCAAGTAGTATCTCATTTGCCCATCAACTAGCGATGTAGGCGGCCAGTTCGTCTGGCGTCCCCATAGGAAAAGCATCCCGTAAATATCCCAAGAAGGCCGAAACACGAGCACTTAACAGCCGCCGGGACGGATAGAGAGCCCACAGTGCAGTATCGGGGCCGTCTATATCGCCCCAGGATACCAAGGTACCAGCGGCTAAATCATGAGTTACCAATGACAATGGGAGGCGTGCTGCGCCGACACCTTGTCGAACTGCATCCCGGACCATGAAGTGCGATGACAAGCGAAGGACCGTCTCGATGGCGATACTTGCTTTCCCGGTCGATGTGATTACATTCCAAGCCGTAGTCCGGTCGCCCATTCCACGTAAAACGGCGGGGACGGTTGAACTATCGTTCGGACGCATCAAGTCCCTGTGCGCGACAACCACCAATCTGTCACGCAAAAAGATCCGTCCGACCAAATTTTCATCCGGATCTGGATTGACCCGGATCACCAAGTCATAACCCTCGTTGACCATGTCGACGGGGCGGTCTTCCGTTGTCACTTCCAGCCTGACCTCGGGATATTTCACCGCGAACCCAGCGGCCAGCTTCCCCATTGCGGCCTGTGAAAACAGCAGGGGCGCACTGATCCGCAACCTGCCCTGTGGCTTCTCACCACCTGAGGCAATAATGGCTGCCGTCTCCTCCACTTCAGCCAGCAGTGCCCATGTCCGCTCATAAAGCGCCCGGCCTTCTTCGGTTAATTTCAAGGAACTTGCTCCGCGTTCGAGCAGGCGCAAGCCGAGGCTACTCTCCAGTTCTGCAACACGGCGGGATAGCGTGGCTTTGGGGCGTCCGGTGGCGCGTGATGCTCGTCCAAATCCTCCGTGCCGGGCGACGAGATTGAAATCGGTCAGTGCGAGCAGGTCCATGTGTTCCACCAGTGAGACGATATGTCTCGTTTTGATATCTATCGGATCATACATGATTCCTCTAACATGAATCTGTCTTCCAACCACAACCAAGGAAAAATATCATGACTATTCTCGTTACAGGCGCCACCGGCCGTGTAGGCAACCAAGTCGTTAAACAACTTTTGAAGCGCGGTGCCAACGTTCGCGTTCTCGTTCGCGACCCTTCGAAGGCCGACTTTCCGGCTGGCGTACAGGTCGTTCAGGGTGACCTCCTCAATATTGACGCACTGCGTACCGCGTTCACCGGGGTTAGCACGCTCTTTCTGCTGAATGCCGTCGCTGGGGACGAATTTACCCAGGCCCTCATCACGCTGAACCTTGCCCGTGAATCCGGCGTCGATCGCGTCGTCTATCTGTCCGTGCTTCACAGCGATCGCTTCGTGAACGTGCCGCACTTTGCGGTGAAGCTGGGTGCCGAGCGTATGATTGAACAGATGGGCTTCAGCGCCACGATCCTGCGCCCGTCGTACTTCATCGACAACGAGCACATGGTCAAGGACGTCATTTTTAACTACAACCTCTATCCGATGCCTATCGGTAGCAAAGGTGTTGCCATGGTCGACACCCGCGATATCGCCGAGGTCGCAGCGATTGAGCTGATCCGTCGCGAGCAGGCCCCAGGCAAGCTGCCGATCGAAACCATTAACCTGGTCGGTCCAGACACACTGACTGGTTCAGACGTGGCCGCGATCTGGTCTGACGTATTGGGACGTCCAGTGGCCTATGGCGGCGATGATCCATCGACATTCGAGCAGAATTTGGCGACCTTCATGCCAAAGTGGATGGCCTACGAGATGCGTCTGATGGCAGAGCGCTATGTCAGTGACGGCATGATCCCGGAGACAGGTGACGTCGAGCGCCTGACTAAGATTTTGGGTCGCCCGCTGCACACCTATCGCGACTTCGCTTTTGAAATTGCCCCTGCGGCATGATGTCAAGTCCCCAGGATGCTGGTGCTGACAGCACCGGCATCCCGGGAGCAGACTATGCTTATGGATAGATAGGATCAGACGTCCAGTTTGACCAGGGGCTGGCACCTGCGGTCGTGATGGTTTTCACCTCACAGAACAAAGGCGTGCCGCTGGGCAGGCCCGTTACCGTGATGGGTGACGCAAGACCCGTGGCGAAGTAGCCACCGCAACTGGCAGTGTAATTAACCAGGCTACCAGAACCTTGGGTGCCCGGCGTAAAGTACACAGTGCCCTGGCCTGGCGCACCTACAGCCGTGCCTATGGTAGGTGCAGATGGCAATACTGGTGGCAGCGTTGGCGTCACCGAAGCCGATACTGCTGACCATGCACCTGTACCCACGCTACTGGTAGTCTGCACGCGGCAAGTGTAGGCGGTGCCATTCGTCAGGCCAGTCACAACGATAGGTGATGCACCGCCATTGACAGTAACACTTCCACAGGAAGCCGTATACCTGACCAGCGTGCCCGATCCCAGCACACCAGGATTAAACGACACCGTGACAGCGCCATTACCAGCAACAACTGAACTGATGGCTGGCGCAGCAGGCAATATTGCTGCCGTTGGTGTCACCGAAGCAGACAGCGCTGACCAGGCACTGCTGCCCACACTGCTGGTAGTCTGCACGCGGCAGGTGTACGCCGTGCCATTTGTCAGGCCAGTCACCGTGATGGGCGAAGCATTGCCCGTGACCGAGATGCTGCCGCAGCTTGCGGTGTACCTGACCAGGGTGCCCGATCCCAAGGCACCAGCATTAAACGTCACCTTGACATTCGCATTACCAGCGACGACCGAACTGATGCTTGGTGCAGCAGGCAGAATCGGGGCTGCCGTTGGCGTCACCGAGCCGGACAAAGCCGACCAGGCGCTGCTACCCACGCTGCTGTTGGTCTTCACGCGGCAGGTGTAGGCCGTGCCATTCGTCAGGCCAGTGACAATGATGGGTGAGCCGTTGCCATTGACAGTAACACTGCCGCAGCTCGCCGTGTAATTGACCAGCGTGCCCGACCCCAATCCGCCTGGGTTGAATGCTACCGTGACAGAACCATTACCCGGCAAGACAGAACTGACGGCTGGTGCGCCCGGCACCGTTGCGACACTAGCTGCAGCCTGCACCAGGTTGCTACAGACAGGTGCAGTATGGGCGATGTTGATGGCGGTGAAGCAGACCTTATAGTTGATCGCAGCCGCGCTGCTGTTTGCCGTCAGGGTGATGCTGATCGACGGCGTATTGCCGCCGAAGGCATTGCCGTTCACCGTCCAGGCATAGGTCGATATGTCATTGGCGCAAGCAGCTTGCGCAGTGACCGTACCGCCACTGGCAGGCACGTTGGTAGCTGTCAGGTTAACACTTGAACAAACCGGTGCCTGATATACGCGCTTGACGTTGGCCGAAAAATACTTGCCCGTAAACCTGTCATCAAGTTCAGACGCCTCATCCCAGCCCCACACGACCAGGCCGGTATAGTTGAGCCCGGCGATACCCATGGTGCTCATGATGCTCTTGAAGTCGTTTTCCATGCCGACAGACCAGTTGGGAGGAGCAGCGACGCCATTCGCAAAAGGCCCAAAACCCTGCACCACCAGCCATCTCTCCATGGTGTTAAAAGGGGCAGTGGTTTTCATGTAGTTGGCAAACCAGTTTGCGGCGTTGAAGGCACTGTTGCGGTCAGCTACAGCAAAAGAACTGATGTAGATATCCGTTGACAGCCATTGCAGGCTGATACTGACGCCGCCGGTTGGTGTCAGCAGTTTTTTCATCGCATCCATCATCTGCGGCTGTACGCTCTGTAAACCGACCAGATTCAGACCGAATTTTGCCCACGGCAATTTTCTCTGCATCATGGCAATACCCTGGCGCAGGGCAGTGATTTCGTTTTCCAGTGCCTGACCTTGTACCATGCCTTCATTATTCCAGAATGGCTCGTCGACAATCGAAATCATGGCACCTGATGCAAACAACTGCGGATACTGCGCCACGGCGTTGTTGAGGATCTGCTCTGCATCAGGCCTGAGCGAATAAGAGCCGCCGGTAAGAGGCCGGTCAAAAATCGGGATACTGACAACCGGAATACGACCCTGCTGCAAGACTTGCAGTGCTGTATTGTAATTGCCGGTAACGTAGTACTGACCGCTAAAACTCTGCTTGGACAAATAGTCCGGGTCATCTATCGTATTGCCATAATTCAGATCGGTTTTTTCTGAATTGAAGAAGCGGCTGGACACCAGGCTTGGATACCCGGTCTGGCAATCCTTCATGAAGATTTCAGAAGTGCATTGACCACTGCTGCACGAAGTAATAATTGCCGGGGTTCTAGCCGGTGTACCGCAAACGGCATTCATCTGCGGGCTTTCCAGTGCAGGGGCGCTGGGCCAATAATCGCCTGGAAAGGTCGCATAACATGCCCAGTCGGGTGCAGTAGCATTCGTGTTGAGCTTCAGGCACTCGCGCGTGACACCACCATATTTCGCGAGATCTTTAGGTATGCCCGGGTTTGCCACTACGGGATCAGCAGGTATCCCGGGGTTTGCCCCTACGTTAGTAAGTTGTTTGACCCTGTACATAGGTGCCAGCACACCACTGACCAGAACGCTCGTTGGTACGTCACCGGCCATGCTCAGTATCGGTGAACCAGGAAGCGGGTTCCTGAAATAATCCGTAGCAACGACATCTGTGCTCGCAGCACCGACTTCGCCTATCTGGAAATAGTAATTACCTACGTCATCCTGCCCCAGCTGGGTGGCAATCACCTGGATACCATTGGCATTGACCGTCGACGGCAGCTTCACCAACACATAATTGCCAGCCGCTGGCATGGTGACATTGGCATAGGATTGCGCCAGGTTCCAGTTGCTGCCATCACTCCAGTACACACTGAATGCAGTGGGGAAGCCCAGCGTGCGCCCGCCAGCATAACGGGGATACAGCTTGATGGTATTAACAGGATGAAAACCGTCAAACCAGTAAGCCAGCCATTCCTGATGGTTGGGGTCGGCATAGCCATTACTGGTCCAGACAGTACCGGGATTACCGTCATATAAATTGGTATTGGGCCAAAGTGCCGATGAAGTTGCAACCTTGGTGACAGGCCAGCTTTGCGCCATCGCGCTGTGGGTGAAAAAAGAGACTGCAAACGCAAGCAAGAATAATTTAAGAGCTTTTCTCATAGAACATTTTCCATATGTATTGACACGCCAGTTTCCCTGATCACGGCAAAAAACGCAGCCTGACAGGAACGGATTGGTGGAATGGACTGCAATCGACAAGGAGCTAAACAACAATCGATAGCAATCGACAAAAAATGGGAAAGCATTAAAGCAATGTTGGGCGAATATTCACTGAACAGCGATATCAATTCAATCTCACTGCCCAGTAAATCTCCGCTTTCCTGGAAGCCATCCTGTTGTCGTCATTAGCCATGTTTAAGAGACCAATAGTACAAAAACAAGATTTCGAATTATACATCCGTTAACTTTTATATCGCGGATATATCGGGGTTTGTGGTTTTATTGATTACAATTTGATGTGGGGCAATTGGCGCAGCGTAATGTGCAAGAGGCAGGGTGTGCAGGGTATGGCGAAGGAAAAAAGCCTTGTTCATATCATCGTATCGAAGCAGAGACGTTTCAGGCACGACGATATATATTCAGGTCATCCCAGCGCAGGCTGGGATCCATCTGCGCAAGTTCCTTTAAGACAAAGTGGAGCTCATCACGCCTGCAATGTGCTGTGCTAATCGCATGCCGTTGATAACCCATAATTTTGAAGTAGATTGTTCGTTTACTAGCTCATAAGTAATATTTTATGTTTGCATATTTAGCGACGATTTTTGTTAATTCTCAATTTATTATTTATTTTTCTAAACCAATGTAGGCGCTATTTGGGCTGCTGATCCAGGATATTTTTACCGACGCTTAAATACCAGTAGCTATCGAGTTTGCTAAATATCGGGTCATCATCATTTTTTGCATGAGTTGAAATTACAACTCTGGGTTGAGTAATTTGATCATAAGACATAAAACCATAGTCCCCTCCCCCAATCAAATATTGTGGAAACTCCACTTCTTTCGCTTCCCACGTACCGTTCCCACGGATTTTATAGTTACATTGCAAAACTCCATGGAAATCTCGCCCCTTAGCAAAGGCATAACACTCTATGCGCTCAATGTGTTTAGATGTGCGAGCAGAAAATTGTTCGTCCATCAATATTTTCAATTCATATGTACTTATAGACGGCCTTAAAAATATTACAGCGACACAAACTACGAGCAAAATCATTGCGACAATTTTCATATATGCGCACCATTTCAACTTAGATTTCGTATTTACTTGTTGATTTAAAGTCTCGCGGCAGTACTCACGAATTCAAAGAATATTTCAAACCAGTTCAAGATTCTCAAGTATGATTTTTTTGCCGTTTTAAACGCGGTCGTAACCCTGTCAATAAATTTTTCCACTGCTTCAACAAAAGTACGAGCGATGGCCAGACGCTTCTTTTAGTCGCCAGACAAACCAACACCGCGCTTGTCGATTTCTGTTTGCTGGTCTAGTGACAGGCTTTTGATGACGTCATACATCTCTGTCGTTTGCTGGCATAATCCCACCTGCCACGAAATCACGTACTCATTAGGACATAGCTGGGTTGGCATATTGACCGGCATCGCTCATCATAGAAGCGACAGCGTTTAGTTGTCGATCAATGAGCCTAGACGCCGCTACGCTTTTTAATTTCACCGCATGGAGTAATAAAGTCCCATTCGTCCCATTCTTTACGGTTAGTAGTGACAGCACCGTGAATTTTTTTTGAGCTATCTGTCATCTCGTACGTTATAAATGCCTCCAACCTGCTTTCAAATAAACTTTCAAAAACGCCACCTAAACGAAAGTCGTTTGTTTGTCCTGTGCCAATATTGCATTTCGATGAGTGATTTGCATGGTAGTCACGTCCGTTTTTTTCTGTCGGGCCCAATAACACCTCCCCACGCTCAATCGCCGTGTCATACAGCATGGCGCACATTTCATCTTTGGGAATAACCCGCTTTTCGTCTACGCAATATGCTGGAGGGCGTGCCATTAGGTAGGCGTATAACAAATAGGTTATCAACAAGCCGGGTATCGCTATCTTGGGAGATTTCAGGACTGTTAGGCGTTCCTTCAATCGCATGTTCATACCGGTTCCTTCAAGAAATGTCCGTAAATTCTTTGATTGCAATTTCGTATTCCTTGCACATTCTCTCCCCCCAATTATTCAAGTTCAAATCATTTGCTTTTAACTTGCCTCAATTGGGTCACGTTTAATAAATCGCCCGCAGGGAGTCACATAAAGCCACTCATCCCAAATGGTAGTTTTTGAGACGCCTTGAGATTTTTTTCCTTGTTCGGTCAACTCGTATTTCAAATTAATACTGAGCCTACCATCCAAATCTTCAATAAGGCCTCGCAAGCGGAAGCCTTGAGTTTCGGCTCTGTCAACACGGCAATACGAGGGATGGTGCTTAAAATAATCCATCCCTGTCTTTTCTGACTTATCTAACTTTAAGTATCCTGCCGTGATGTAGGCGTCATACTGCTTCGCGCAAATTTCTTCATCTGTGATAACTCGCTTTTCTGTTGCGCAGAAGCCTGGTGGAATTGCCTTATCGTAGGCGTACATCAAACTAACTAAAATCACGCCCGCTATAACTATCGAGCGGCTTTTAAGACGCATGGACAATTTCTTCAATGACTGTTCTCCTGCAAAAACTCATAGTTAACCAGCTAAAAACAGTAAGCCAGCGCCCCAATGGCAAGAGTAATGGCATAAGAAAGCACATCAGCAAGGCAGAAAATATTTCAAACATGCGGAGGCATCTAGATAGTGAGAGTGAATTGAACAAAATATCATATGAAAACTGGGCTTACTGCGCCGAAATCCACAGAGGTGGTCCTGTTCATGCTGAAAATAAGCACCGAATGATCAAGTGAACTATCACGTCGTTCACCCGCTATCGCCCAAACAACAGAATGACACCATTCAGTGAAGCGAGAATGAAGGGAATGTGAAAGGAGTATGCTCTAAGAGCCTGCAATTGGCTCCAATTGATGCAAATTATGGGAAGCACTGGCTATTCTATCGATCAATAATTGAAGACAAAATATTTCGCTATGGCTCCAGCGATTTCTGCTTTTGTATCCAGAATGTGCATAAAGGTAGACTCCATCAAGCATGCCAATTTTTCCTTTTACAAAATCAAGTTCACCAAGATCTCTACCTAACCAAAATGGCACTTCTATTACTGCACTCCCTAATTTGTTTTTTGATTCAGTGTCTGAGGAATATATACAATTTAATTCAGACGTAATTTGCTCAGGTTCCGCACCTATTTGATAGCAAAATACGCTTTTCACGTCGGCGGGAAGCTGAGTTGTAATACGCTGAAACAAGCCCTTTTCAATATCATTTTCCGCTACCGTCATATTTCCCCACGTAGCGGCAAATGTAACGATAAGCAATGCACTTATCCATCGACTGCGCTTTGTTTTCCAAAGTCGATAATTTAATTTCATGGGGCCGACTCCTTTAAATTTTAGCGTTCCGTATCACCAAACTGGGTATTGCTATTCAGGACAACTTTATGAATACAAAGTGATCCTTCAGTGAACTAATCCTACTGGGTTCACAGGTAATGTTAGTAAATGCCTTAGTCATTATTTCGCGTTCGTTGCACATACTTTTCTCCCGGCTATTCAAATTCAAATCAAGTGCTTTTCTGTTGAATAATTTTCAGTCAATCGCAAAAAAAATAATCTGTTTCAATTCACCATAAATTTTCATTGGACGTATTCGCAAATTTGGCTAACTGCCTAACCAGGAAATTGCATACGGTATCGAAAATGATGTTTTTTAATGCAAACATTGGCCAAACATTCATATCCATGACAGTCCATCAAGTTCCACTTATGATTCCTTATTTTTTAATTCGCATGCCATTGTTTAACGCATTTAATTTACACACTATCCCCACCACGTTTTTTTATCTCACCACATGGCGTTATAAAATCCCATTCTTCCCAACGACTAATTTGTGTGCTCAAGTCCCCGTGAGATCGCTTTCCCACGTCGGACAACTCATATATGAATGAAACTTCCAACCGTTCTTCAAAAAAACTTTCGAAAATGCCTCCTAAACGAAAACCCTTTGCTTCTTCAGTTCCGACTCTGCAGTGAGCTCGGTGATTTACATGATAGTCACGTCCGGTCTTTTCTGTCGGCCCCAATAGCACGTCCCCTCGTTCAATCGCAGTATCAAACAGTATTGCACACAGTTCATCTTTGGGAATAACCCGCTTTTCTCTTGCGCAATAATCTGGAGGACGAGCTGCTACATAGGCATATAGCAAATAGGCGATCAACAAGCCAGGTATTGTTACCTTGGGAGACCTCATGAATTCAAATCGTTATCTACACTGCTTCCCTCGCAAATGTCCGCAAATGTTTTGACCGCTATTTCGTATTCCTTGCACATTCTTTTCTCTCAATTATTCAGATTAAAATCAAGCCTTTTCATGTTGAAAATTTGCCCGTCAAAAAAACTGACATTTCGACTAACTACAAATTCTCATCCGGCTTATTCACAAATTCGACTAACTACCCTTAAATACCAATAACTATCAAGTCTGCTAATCAATGGATTAACGTCGTTTTTGGTATGGATTGAAATATCCATTTCGGGTTGATTTTTTTGGTCATAAACAATATATTCAACTCCCACTCCACCCAGAAAGGATTCTGGTATTTCAACCTCTTTCGTTTCCACTTTATTTTTACTGCGAATTTTATAGTTACAGTCTAACAACCCGTGTAGATCCTTCCCTTTTACAAGGTGGTAACATTCGATCCTTTCGATGTCTTGAGATATACGAACATAAAAGTGTTTGGTCATTGATATTTTTAAATCAAATTCGCTAATAGTCGGCCTCAAAAATACTGTCGCAGTACAAACTACCATCAAAATCATTCCGACTATCCAAGCTTTGCAATTCCATTTAGATACATTAATTTTCATATTTTTGTACCATTTCAACTTTAGATTTCGTATTAATTTTCCTATTTAAAGCTCGCCGAAGTAAACGCGAATTCAAGGACTATTTCAAAATAATTCAAGATTATCCAGCATGATTTTTCTCTACCGTTTTAGACGCTAACGCAATCCTATCAATCAGTAATTGAAGAAAAAATATTTCGATATGGCTCCAACGTTTGCGGTAGCTGTTCCCCTGTCCGGCAAAAATATAAAGCCCATCCTCCATACCAACTTTACCTTTTATGAGGTCAAGCTCATCTATATCTCGTCCCAACCAAGATGGTACGTCAACTACTTCACTGCCAAATTTATTTTTTGATTCGGAATCAGCAGAGTAAACACAATTCAATTGCGAAGTAATGGCGTCAGGTTCTGCATCTATTCTGTAGCAATAGATTTTTTGCACCGTTACTGGAATTTGAGCATTAAGGTGCACAAAAAAATCTTTTTGCACATCATCTGCATCCTCAGTCATATTTGTCAAAGCAATTGCCAAAACCAAGATTAGCGTGATGTTTACTAAACCAGTTCGTTTTGTTTTCCAAAGTCGATAATTTATTTTCATGTGGCTTACACCATTAAATTGTAGTCCGCCGTATTATCAATACTTGATATCACGTTCCTGGGAGCGTTCATGAATGCTTGGCGTCCTTCAATGGTGTGTTCATACTGGTTCTCCCCCAAAATGTTGATAACTGCTTTGGATGTTATTTCGTATTCGTTCCACATTCTTTTCTCCCAACTACTCGAATTCCAATCAAGCGTTTTCATGTTGAACAATTTTCATGCAAGGCAAAAAAGCATCCCCCACAATGACACAACTTAGTGAAGCGAGAATGAAGGGAATGTGAAAGTAGTGTGAAGTAATGCACTGATCAAACTATGGTGTCATGCATCTCTGCCATGCGGCTGGCGTGAACGGCCTGTTCAAACGTGGCGAGCGGGTTGGCCATTAAAGGATTGTCGAGTATGGTGCCGGAAAAAATAAGATCTCTTGTGGCACGACGCCAAAGTAATTTCTCAATTCATTGGTAGAGAGATGGCGAATGTCATTCGCCGTCGATTTTGATTTGCACGTCAACCGACAGATAAATGCCTTGCAAGAGTTTGGCCAGAGTGCTTTTACCGGAGTCAGATGGCCCCATGATGGCAATCACGCGTCCAGGGTCTCCCTGCATGGTAAAGCCCTTGTATAGAAATCGCAGGTTGCCGCCATAACGAAAAGAGATTGTCTATGCTGTTGCTGCCACAAGCCGACGATGCGCAGCATGGGTTGTGAAACACGTCCGGAAACATCTGGAAGGCGATTAGCCCATAACTGCGATTAGCGCAGCGCACGCATTTAATCGCACGCATGTCGATCTCCATCACGCAGCGCGTATCGTAAAACGCGCTGCGTGATGGATAACGGTCAGATCAGCAAGTGGAAATACGCAAACAAATATTCAATGTATGGCGTTATATAACTGCGTCATTGAAACCCTGACGTTTTCCAATGATCCGACGATGACGTAAGACCTGAAGTGATAGGTGCCAGATGGATTGTAGATGCGAAATACATTATTCCATTTCACCGTGTCAGGAAATCTGAAGCGACCATAGCCCAGGCCTGCGAATGTGGCTTGTGGCGCTTCTGGCGAATAAATTCCCATTGCCCATCCACCGTCTGGCGTAGCAAAAATGATAGGCAGATTTTGTTCCCCAGGTCCATCACTTATTGGAGCCTCCATGACGGCGTTGTTTCTCACGTCAAATGTATAAAACTTGGAAAACTCGGGCGGCATATATCCTGTCAGAGCTTCAAATACGCCGAAAGAATGTGATTCATTACTTGGGATGGTAAATTGCGTCAGATACTCAATCACATGCGCCATGTTGGGCAGGCCGATGGTAATGCGCTTGTTGAGGATGTGGTTTGATACCTGGCTGCCACCTACCGGATTCCAGAATGCCATCTGGGTTTGTGTGGCCAGGACATTGCTGGTTGCCCACTCCCCTTGCAGGATACTGCTGCTCACACTTGGATTGACGCCGTTATAAGGCACCGCTGCCCCGGCTTCAGTTGGATTAAAACTTTCACCTAAATTGTCAAACGATGAAGCAGATTGAAGTTGCCGGCCGTGATCATAATCGTTGATAAACTCTTTCCCTCTCCACGTCAGCGAACAGACGGCACCCGCATCGTAAGAGCATGTCCTGATGGTGATAGGCCAGGGCCCTGCCATTGCCGATATTGTTTGATCAGCATGTGCCTGGGGCAGGAAAAACAGGTTTGCGCAAAGTGCTAAAAGTACTGAGCTAAAGTAAATCTTACGGCCTTTTTTCTCAAACTTCGCTTCGGATTTCGTTGTGAGTTGATTTGCTGCTGAAGTCATCGTATTTCCTTTGTTTGGTCATAAATTGACATTATTAACAACATACATACTTTCCAGAGTGCATTAAAAATATAACATTGACATCAAATATATTAATATAAATTTAACTTTGTTACATTTTTTACACTTGTTTGTGTGGGCATGCATCAGGCGGATTTAAATCGGCTTAAATCGATTTCAAGCGTCTGCTTGTCAGGCTTTGCGAAAAAACTCAAATACTGGCTTGAGGAAATTGTCTTTGAAGGGTGGTTAATGATCCTTGCCGAAGCCGGATTTTGCAGCATCATGATGGAGAAGATATGCGTGGAATTTGATACGTAGGACGCGTTACAACCTAGCCTGCAGTGAGGGGGAATAAGTGAAAGCCTTGCTCTTGCAAGCGCATCGCAGCCAGGCATGTCGAGCCCGGCTATACATATTCAGGTCATCCCAGCGCAGGCTGGGATCCATCTGCGCAAGTTCCGTTACTGTAAAAGTGTAGCTGATCATGCGTGCGATTACGCATAGCTAATTGCACACACGCGGGCTGCGGCCGATGGTGATCTGGCGATGGCGGCTTTGCTGGATAGTTTGGAGAACTCTCTGGGGCGTGCTTTGCAGGCGCAGATGGATAAGACGCTCAAGCAAATGAACTAAAGTAATATGGCAACGAGGAGCGTAAAATCCCATTTGTTACTGAGTTAATTTTGATTATTTTGAGCAGTCTTTATAAATAGAATTGCCTTCGATTTGATCTTGTTAAGGTTTGAAATGATAGATGTTGAAGAAATAAAGTCGAGTTTAAATGCCGTTTTTGGTGCTATGTATGGCCAAGAGTTAGATTGGATCGTGATTGATAATTCTGTCGAAATATTGATCAGGCCTGTACCAGAACCTTTGCTTTTAGCACTATGCGATGGTCATATTAGTTTGGAGAATTTGATCAAGGTCGTACCACGTTTCATTTTACAGATAGTGGTTGCCGATATTCAAGTATGGATGAATGACTATGATAACGGTGGGACGAGAGGGAAAATCACTTCGGAGGTTCAGGGTCCAGATCCAAGCGCACCTGACTATAATTATTTGCACAGGCTGGAATTCATACGTTGTCTCGAACGTCATGGCATTGTTCGTATTGAGCATGCACTCTTTAATGGAGTGCATGAATCAAAAATTTTTATTGTCGGAGGAACACCTGTTTTTACCAACACAGAAATAAGAGAAAAAATCTATTTAGGCCAGGAAGTGGGATTCCGCTTGTTTAGAGAAACTTTGCTGCGCCAGGGAGTTATCTCTGGTTGGGGATGGGGTTCATCATTTGTATATGTTGAAGAATTTGCTAATAAGATGCGACATGTTGTTCCGTATCAGGCTTTGCAACTAGAGTCCTATGCTTCTGAAGAAGCGATACGAAAAAGAAATGCATTCGATCCGGCTGCACTCACGCATGGTCATCTGGCACCTGTTACCTATATTCGTTTTCTGTCTGATGGAAAGTATGCAGTTTCAGCCTCAGAAGACAAAATGTTGCGGCTATGGGATGTGATGAGTGGTCGCTGTGTCCGCGTCTTTCACGGCCACACCAGGATCATCAGTGGTCTGGCTATCTGCGACAATGATCGGCTATTGGTATCCACAGGTGACCTCACAATTAGAATTTGGGACGTTGATACGGGAACCTGCCTGCGGGTAATTTCCACTGGCCATCAGGAATGGATTCGTCATATTAGTGCTGATGCGGAAGGTCAGTATGCAATATCTTATGGCGATGAAAGAACTTTCCGATTGTGGGACTTGGCTACCGGAGAATGTTTGCATGTTTCGCAAGTTCAGGAAAAGCCAACTCAAGGTATCATTCTGGATGTCGCAAAACAGCGATTTATTTCTCTTGATGGAGATTTTTTTGAAGACCTTACCTTAAGTATTTGGCACACGAAAGATTTGACTTTCGCTAGAAAGATAATTGTCAAAGACGTTTTAGTATGTGAAATTCTGGGACAAACTGAACGGAATTTGATTTGCTTTAATAAATATAATGGTGATTATCAAGTCGATCTATGGAATATTGATAACGAGCAGCGCGAAACCATTTTTTCGGATATGCCCAAAGGGAGATTCGGCACCCGGACGCCACTCGCAGTTAATAAAGGACTGATTGCAATTAGTGTCAATGACACCCAAAATATTGAGATATGGGATGGTAAAAAAAATCAGCGCTTGCATGTTCTGATCGGACATCGTGAAGAAATTAATTGTGCAGACTTCAGCGCTGATGGCAATTATTTACTCACTGGAGCAAAGGACAGGACGTTACGCTTGTGGGATATGAAGTCTGGGGAATGCTTGCGAGAATTTGCAAACATACATTGATAGTACTTAGTGTGCGTTATAGCGCACGGCATGAATGGTCATTATGCAATTTCGTTTGTTTTCCGGACCTTCTGAGCATATGTATTTGCATGGGCCGGATTTTAAAATTTTTCCATCGTCGCTACATCATATTCGGAGGGGGCTGAGTGGAAACCTTGCTCTTGGCACCTCGTCGAAGCAAAGTCTGTCGAGCCCAGCTATAAATATTCAGGTCATCCCAGCGCAGGCTGGGATCCTTCTGCGCAAGTTCCGTTACCGCAAAAGTGTAGCTGATCATGCGTGCGATTACGCAAAGCTAATCGCGCGAGATCTCATTTTCGCGGCCCCAGTAAGCGCCAAATCAACACCGTTGCCATCCCCCAGAGCAGCGGTAAACCAAGCTGGGCATGCTCGCGCGGGAACCAGCCGCCAATGATAATGGCAGGCGGAATCGCTACAAACATGCTAACAGGCCAACGCAGGACAGGCCCGATGAGGGGAAGTTTGGCAGCCTCAGTGATCGGTGCTTTAGCAGCCTCAGTAACAGATGCCTTAGCAGCCTCGTTGTCCGGTTCGCTGGCTTTCAATACTGTTGGACGATCAAACTTGCCCTTGCCCATGGCCTCCACGGCCACTTCATAAAACCCGAGGATGCCGTCTCCACCAGCCTTGCTACCATTTCTAAAATGCTTCCAGACTTTGGCAATGGGGAAAACGATAAAGTCGTGCTGACCTGCTTGAAACGCGATGCCAAAGCTTTGCTCTACTTCCAGCCACTGCCACTCACCACCCACGTTGGTAGCGATGCATTCACCTAAAAAAGCACCGAACATATTGAGTTGTTTTTCAGGCGGGTTTTCCTTCAAGCTGTCATTTTCCCAAAGGCCCTCAATGAAATCATGAACCTGCCTGACAGATTGCTTGTCATACCCCAGCGTCATTCCCAGGACAGGGCCAAGTTTTTCGATGACGATTCTGCCGTTCGCCTTTAAATTGGCGATGTCTTCTGCAACCGTGTTTTCCATTTTTTTCCTGCCAATTTGATTGATAGCGATAATTTCAAGGCCCTGCCTGGTATTTTTCCCGCAGATTATATTGAAAAAACTGCTTGCACCGGCAAATACTGCATGAATCAGCTTGCTTGCCATATCGCCGATAGCCAACCATGTTATTTTTACAAAATTAAGCCAGTAAGTGAGATTAACTTGCGTAATCGCACGCATGATGAGCCCCTCATTAGCGACGGCCCATCCTGAAAACATGTCAAGCTGTGCCAGGCATTCAAAGATGACAGGTATGTAGGATATATAAGTAGAGACCTTGCTCTTTGAACCTTACCGAAGCACAGTCTGTAGAGTCCAGCCATAAATATTCAGGTCATCCCAGCGCAGGCTGGGATCCATCTGCGTAAATTCCGTTACGACAAAGTGAAACTGATTTTGCGTGCGATCATGCGTGAGATTACGCTTGCGCTAATCGCACCTACACAAACATGGTCCACAACACCCATCATTCCCGCTGACGCCCACCCAGCGCCTCCCACAATTTCAACAACACCGGGTTCTTGTTATCCACCGCCCGGTACAGGCGTATATCCATCTCCATAGACCATTGCTCACCGCCAGCGCGTACCAGTTTGCCTTCTGCGAGTTCGTTCACGATGCTGCTCTGGGGCAGCCAGGCCAGGCCGTGGCCTTCGAGGGCCATGCGTTTCAAGAGTTCTGCCATGTCGCTTTCATAGGCATTTACAAAATAGCAGGGCTGGTCTGAGCGGGCCAAGACACGTTCGACCACGCGGCCAAAGAAGGATGCCTTGATATTGTTGAGGCGGGGGATGGGTTTGGTTTTACTGCCGGGCAGGCTAAACAGGGCAGAGCCTTTGCGGTTGGGTACGGACACTGGCAAGACTACCTCTGTGCCCAGGCTCACATATTCATAACGCAGGGCATCCAGCTCCACCGGCAGGTCGGCATGGTAGTAGGACAGCAACAAATCGCAATTGCCTTCGACGAGGGAGAGTACAGAATCATGCACGTTGGCAGGCAGGATGCTGGCATGGATTTCACCCACTTTCGAGCGCACGCTTTTTAACCACATTGGGAAGAAATTCAGCGACAGGGTGTGGCCGGCAGAGATGCGCAGCAGGTTTTCATCCGGCCCGCGCACGCGCAGTTGCGCGCGCGTGTCGTTCAGCAAGCGCATGGCTTCTTCTGCCGAAGTGCTAAAGATTTTACCTGCAGGCGTCAGCACAAGGGGGTAAGTGCTGCGGTCAACCAGGTCGGCACCGACCCAGGCTTCGAGGCTGCGGATGCGGCGGCTGAGGGCAGACTGGGTGACATGCCTGTCGTCTGCCGCACGAGAAAAATTGCGTGTCTGCGCCAGGCTCAAAAAATCTTCCAGCCATTTGATGTCCATATATTTACCTCTCAGCGCCTCTTGATTACTTGTGCAATTGTATCCCCGCACCCTGTGCAAAAGTTGATCTATGTAGTATCGGCATGAAACTAGACCGATTTTGCATAAACATTCCCTACTAATCCGGTATCTTTATTTGTACGCAAAGAAAAAGATAGGACTTGCGCAAAATTGTCCCAGCAAGGCGTCAGCGACGAAGACAGTACTTTAGTACGGCTAGGAGCTGCAACGCAGCTGGGGCAGTTTTGCGCAAGTCCTAATAGAAAATCAACCGGCAAAGAACATGACAATGAAACCAGAAACACATAAAACCCGGCTGGGCATCATCGGTGGCCTGGGCACGCTGGCAGGTGTGGATGTCTATTTCAAAGTCGCCCGCGCCCTGGCCAGGGACAGTATTTCAGAGCGCTATGAACTGTTCTTTGAACAACACCCATTTGAAGGCAATGAAAACTCAGGCGGTGAGAACCCCAACCTGAATGCCCGCAAACTATACATTTTCGACATGATCAAGCAGTTTCAAAAAAGTCAGGTAGAGCGCGTGCTGGTGCCTTGCTTTATCAGCCACACCTTCATCAAGGAATTGCAAAGCGAGCTGGCCACCCCCATCGTGAATATCATGGATGCCTTGCTGGCCCATTTGCAGCAAGAATTTCCCACTGGCTGCAAGGTCGGCGTGCTGGCATCTACCTATGTCAAAAACAAGAAGCTGTTTGACCAGTACGTCGAAGGATTAGGCAAGGATACTGGCATCAGCATCATTTATCCTGATGAGGTCACGCAGGAAGACTATGTCATGCGTGCCATTTATGGTGAGCAAGGCATCAAGGCGGGTAATTTGCAGGGCGATGCCGTCAATCTCTTGCACCAGGCGTGCGTGCATTTGCTGGCACGCGGTGCAGACGTGATTGTCTCTGGTGCCACCGATGTCGCCATCGTGGCCGACTTGCTGCGCAGCCGTGGCATACCCATCGTCGATACCAACCAGGTGTATGTCGAATATGCCTTGCGCAATGAACAGGCACCGCAGCCGCGCACTTTCAAGATAGGTGTGGTTGGCGGCGTTGGGCCAGCGGCTACGGTGGATTTCATGGACAAGATCATCCAGAACACCCATGCCGCCCGCGACCAGGACCATATCAAGATCATGGTCGAGCACAATCCAAAAATCCCCGACCGCACAGCCAACCTGATCGCTGATGGCGAAGACCCCACCATTGCCCTGTACTCTGCCTGCAAGCGCCTGGAAGAAAACGAAGCCGCGCTGATCGCCATCCCCTGCAACACCGCGCATGCTTACGTCAAGCGCATACAGGCCCATCTGTCCATCCCCATCGTCAACATGCTGGAAGAAACGGTCAGCTATATCCGTGAGCATTTCCCCTTGCCTGCCAAAGTCGGTCTGCTGGCGACGTCTGGCACCATCGCCAGCCGGGTCTATCATGATGCTGCCGTTGTCCAGGCGTTTGAACTCATCACTCCAGATACGGTGAACCAAGACAAAGTCATGAACGGCATCTACGGCCCGCTGGGTATCAAGGCGGGCCATACCGGTGGCCTGGCCAGGCAAGACTTGCTCGATGCGCTGGCGCACCTGGTAGAGCAAGGTGCGAGTGTCGTCATCCTCGGTTGTACCGAACTGCCGCTGGTCTTGCAGCAAGACCCGGCGTTTGTTATTGCCGGCACGACGGTGGCTTTGCTTGACCCCACCACCATATTGGCGCGGGCTTGCGTAGCACGAGCCGAGGCAGCGCAGCTTCATTAAACCTGCAAGCATTTATCGATTAAATTTTGGGAAGGTATCTCATGGTCAAGCTCGTCTTTCAGTTTGTGACACTGCAATTTGTTATCCTGCTTTTTGTCACCCTGCTGTTGCCATTGTCAGCCATGGCCGCCGATACCCTCGCCAATATCCGCGAACGCAAGACCATCATCATTGCGCACCGCGAATCGTCCATCCCGTTTTCTTATCTCGATGGGCAACAGCGCCCGGTCGGTTATGCGCTGGATATTTGCCTCAAAGTCGTCGATGCCGTCCGTCGTGAACTCAAGCTGCCCACGCTACCAATCAAATACCTCGCCGTGACCCCGGCCAACCGCCTGCAAACCATAGCGGATGGTGCTGCCGACCTTGAATGCGGCTCCACCACCAATACCGCAGAAAGACGCAAGCAAGTTGATTTCAGTATCGCGTATTTCATTGCCGGTGCCAAGATGCTGGTGCGCAGCGATTCTGGCATCCGCAACTGGGGTGACCTGCGTGACAAGACCGTGGTCACCACCAAAGGCACGACCAATGCGCAAACCCTGGCAGACCGGGGCCAGGTACGCTCCTTGAATTTGAACCTGATAGAAAGCAAGGACCATGCAGAAGGCTTCGCCATGGTCGCCCAGGGCAAGGCTGCCGCCTTTGCCATGGATGATGTGCTGCTCTACGGCCTGCGCGCCGCCGCTGCACATCCGGCAGATTTCCAGGTAGTCGGTGATTCACTGTCGACCGAACCTTATGCCATCATCTTCCGCAAAAACGACCCTGCCTTCAAACACCTGCTGAACCAGGAACTCAGCCGCATCATGCTTGACGGCGACATCTACCGCATGTACGATAAATGGTTCCAGCAAGCCATCCCGCCGCATAACATCAAACTGCAACTGCCGATGAGCCCGCTACTGCGCTCGTCCCTGCGCTTCCCGCTGGCGGACGTCGCGGATGTGGCGCAGTAGTGCAATCCTTAAGGTCACCGCGATCGCGATAACAGGATAAGCGTAGGGCGCATTGCAATGCGCCGCATGTGAGGTTGTGCACGGCAAAGGTATTTGCACGCTCTACGGCAACTCATGCGTGCGATTACGCTACTCTAATCGCACCTACACGCGGATTAATTTTTGTAGGGTGCGCCGTGCGCACCACATCGATTTGTCAGGCGCGCGATTTATCTCGTACACTGCCATTATCAACCACCTACCGTCTTTTAAGGTCGCATGCGGCGCATTACAATGCGCCCTACGTCACGGCTTATGCCGAAACCCCAACGCGCCGGGGTGGGCGCAATAGCATTGCTCAGGTTTTTCGTGTGCCCTTGATAAAAGCCGCAATCTGAGCGGCAGCTAATTCTGGCAGTTGATGGTGCGGGGCATGACCGGCGCGTGGGTAGGTGAGCAGGTTCAGTGTGGGCAACTGGTTGCCCAATGCATACCAGTTCTCAACCGGGACAGAGATGTCATGGTCGCCACCCAGATGCAGGATAGGTACGTTGGTATTTTTCAGCGCTTGCAGCACCTCGTCTGCAGGGAACATCGGGTTCGGCGGAGAATGGGGAACCTGCGTCAATGCCCATTCCACAGGCACATCGGGGCTGCGGCCGCTCTTGCGGGCAAAGATGCGCTCGAACGAGCGCTGCGATGCGGCGCGACTGGCGGCGTCCTTAGGCTCGAAGAACATGGTGGTGTACTGCTCCAGGGTGGCAGGTCCTTGCGCAGCCATGTCATAGAAAAGCTGCTCGCCAGGTTTGACCAGCTTGCCGGGTGGCGTGGTAGAGATCAGCACGGCGTGGCTGACACTGGCCCCAAACATGGCCACATAGATTTGTGCGACGATGCCGCCAAAGGACCAGCCGCCTATCACGACATCTTTCAAACCCAGCGCGTCTATCAGCTCCTTGGTGTCCTTCACCAGGGATGCCGGGTTGTAGGACCTTTCGCCAGTTGACAATCCCATTCCCGAATGATCGAAGGTCACGACCTGAAATCCCTGCGCCGCCAGGGCGTCGATGAAAGCCGGGTCCCACAGGTCGAGTACACCACGAAAGCGATGTGCAAGCACGATGGGTTTGCCCTTGCCAACCGAGCGGTAGGCAAGCTTGCGACCGCCGGTTTCGACGAACAGGGTGGTGGCTGTATTTGCTGAATTTGCTGTATTTTCTGCATTTTCTTTCCCTGCAACCCCAGCCTTCGCCGTTGTGGGTAAGGATAAGCTAAGTGCCGAGAGTGCCGCAGCACCAGTGAAGAGAGCCTGTCTGCGCGTTACCTGCGCAGGCTTGTCGTTTGCTGTGGAAGACAAGGCAATCTTGGAATTTATAGTAGACATAAAAATACTCCAGTCGTGAATTTAAGTAGAGTTAAATAGCGCTCAGTCATGTCAGCTCAGTCATGTCAACCATCAGCCGCGCGCTTTTATATGGAGCATGGGGTGGTGCTCATAGTGACCAACGCCGTTCTTGATAATGGGGTCCTCTGCTGTGAGTGCAGAGATATCCTGCTCATCAGCAATCTGGTAGAGCGACACGCCATAGCCGCCAGAGGGGTCCATCACCGGGCCGTGGGCAACAATGAGGCCCTCATCGAGAAGCTTATTCAAGTAAGCGCCATGCTGCTTCATCCATACAGTTTCATCCGCAGTCATGGTCGCGAGGAAATCCGCACGTGGCGGTATAAATTTGCACAGGTAGTACTTCATGATCAGGTCCTCATTAATAGCTAAATTTTTCACTTCATCTACAGTCAGCATTTATCCTGCATGCTCTTTGCAGGGCTTGCTTTATGTGGCCGTGCTGACGCTTTTCAGAATCGAGCTTTCAAACATTTTCGGTGCGTAGCTTTGCAGGAAAAGTATCATGCCGGTCATCTTTCCAACGGGATTGCTGAACTTGGGTTCTTTCGTATCTATCAGTCTGGTGATGGCATTTACAACTGCATCAGGCGCTTCTGCTTCGTCTATGCCTTTTTGCGTCGCTGCGTTGGCCTGCTTGCGGTAGCTGTTGTAATCCGTGATGTGACCAGTACCCGCAGTTACGGCATGTTGCGCGAGGCCGGTTTTAAACCAGACTGGTTCCACCATGCTGACTTTGATATTGAATTGATTCAACTCAAAACGCAGCGATTTGAAGTAGCCCTGGACGGCATGTTTGGACGCCGTGTAATAGGACAGGTTAGGTGGGCCGATCAAGCCGACGATAGAACTGACGGTGATAATTTGCCCGTGCTTTTGCGCCCTGAAATACGGCAGCAAGGCATTTGTCACCTTAACCGTGCCCCAGAAATTGGTTTCAAACTGTTGGCGACCCAGCTCAAGGGATGTTTCTTCAGCCAGGCCCGTGACCATATAACCCGCATTGTTGACCAACACATCCAGCTGTCTGGTGTGTTGAAACAACTCATCAGTGAACGCATGGATGGATTGATCATCTTCAATATCCAGGCGCAATAATTTGAACGGCACTTTGCCCGCGTATTTTTCTGGTTCACGGCTGGTGCCTATGACATTAAAACCTTGCTGATGAAGTTTGTTGGCGAGCATCAATCCAAAACCTGAAGATGCGCCTGTAATTAAAATTGTCTTTTTCATTTGATGACCATTACCAGGAAAATTGTAAGAAAGCACGACTAAGAAATATCTCAATGTTCATAGACGATATGACATATAAGCTACGACATAAGGAATAGTCTGTACTTTGCCTGCAATGCCAGCAATTGACACTCGCGGAACACGCCAACTTAACGCCAAACGCGCCAGGATGAGCGTGGGCATTTGGCGCTATCGGCTATTGCGGTGGCATGATCTGCGATATAAACTGGGACTATGGATCAAGAAAACAAATCTTCATTGAGTAACCGGCGCAGCCCCATTCTGGAATATGCGGTATGGCCAGGCTGGCGTTTATTAATGCAAGATGCGGGGCTGGCAACGTCCCCCGTATTGCGTCGCGCGCAGTTACCAGGTGACTTGTTTGCCCGCCAAAACGTGCGCCTGGACCCGGCAAACTTCTTCAGGCTCTGGGAGGCTATCGAAGCAGAGGCCAGGTCCCTGGACCCGGGCTTGCCAGCACCATTGCGCATCGCGCAGGTGATGTCTTCTGACTGGTTCGATCCTGAACTTTTTGCCGCTCTGTGCAGTGCCAACATGGCAGGCGCGCTAGACCGCATTGCCAAGTACGTCAAGTTGATTGCCCCCATGGTGATCAGGATAGAACGCACGAGCGAGCACACCACGGTGGTGATTGATTTCATGGATTCCACAATAGCGCCACCAGACGTCTTTCTGGCTTTCAAGCTGGTTTTCTTTGTGCAACTGGTGCGGCTGGCAACGCGCAGCCCGGTGCAACCCTTGCGAGTGAGCTGGCCATCGCCGCCTGGCGATGAAGCGGAATCGCTGATCTACCAGTCTTACTTCGGCATCACTGTGACCAGCTCGCCGCTGGCGACGCTGGTGTTCGCTGCAGCAGATGTAGAGCGCCCCTTCCTGACAGAAAACCACAAGATGTGGACTTTCTTTGAACCGTCTTTGCGACAGCGGCTGGCCGACCTGGACAAAACGGCAGGCATGGTCGAACGCGTGCGCAGCATCTTGCTTGAGACCCTGCCAGCAGGAGAGGTGTCCATGCAGCAGGTCAGCCGAAAGCTCGCCGTCAGCACCCGCACGCTACAGCGCAGGTTGCAGGACGAGGGAACCACGTTTCAACAGACACTGGACAGCTTGCGCGATTCGCTGGCGCACCATTACCTGCGCAACACAGAAATGTCAGGTGCAGAGATATCGTTTTTGCTGGGCTTTGAAGATTCCAATTCCTTCGCCCGCGCATTTCAGGCGTGGACCGGCAAGACACCGCAAACGGTGCGCTCAGAAATCAGGCGAACCCAGCGCTTACCGTTGGCTGACTTGCGGGAATAATGCAATCCCAATGCTGACGGCGATCACAGTAAAAGGATAATCGTAGGGCGCATTGCAATGCGCCGCACGCACATGTTGTATACAGCGTAGATGTTTTTATCGGATACGGCAATTCAAACGTGCGATTACGCAAAGCTAATCGCACCTACGCGCGGATTAATTTTCGTAGGGTGCGCCGTGCGCACCGTCCTGCGGAGGTCACAATAGGCAAGCTAATGCAATGGTGCGCACGGCGCACCTTAGAGGCGCCACAACACAATGCCTTGCATGGTGTAGCTGTAATCACTTGACGACATAAGAGAAAACACCCAAAAATACAGGATCTGACTCGATGGCTCTACGCACCTTGGTTGGCTGATAATCAAAGTCATATTGGACAGTAATCCACTTTGCTTGATGTATTCCCAAGTGGGTAGCGGCTGCGCATGCTTGCTCAATAAATGAAATGGAATAGGACATGTCTTGCAGCAGCAAACGCAAGTCCACGAGGCGGAAGTCAAAACAATTAGCTTCCTGATCGTCAAGATTGTAATAACCTACGCCGCACAAGTCTTGCAATACGTCTGCTTGCCTCTCGTCCGCGCCCTCAAGACCTGCCCAGATAGAAACGACACCGTCTTTGCCAAAGCCTTGTTCGTAATAGTCTTCTTCGTCTGAATAGTCGTTGATGGCCATTAAAAAAATTACTTTCTCGTTTGAATTGCGTTAATCATGCGCCGTGAGCATAGACAGGTATTTTTAGTCTTAAAAGAGAACGCATGCAGTCTGCATCTGCAATAAGGGAATTTCTTGTTGAGGCATTTAAAGAATGCATCGACCAGAGATATTTCCTCACTTCACACCCACCACATACTCCCTTCACCCAGGCATGACATGCTGCACACTCAATAGCGGCGCGGGTCTGCATGGGGCTTGATCTGGTGGACTGCTATTATTTTCCAGATCAAGCATGACATCTTTCCTGAGCTTCTTTTTCTATGTGTGTTTGCCCTTGTATGCAATACCCTTCCTCATCATGGTATCTATGCCGAACCGGAGGGCACTGGTCATCGCAGCCCTTGTCCTTGGCTTGCCTATCATCGCCATCATCATCTATCTTTTCAGAGAGGTGAATAATCCAGACGACAATGCGTCGTCATTCGGGGAGGCCATACTGTTGTGTGGTCTTGCTTTGGTGTGCATAGCTTTGATTGCTGGCGCTATCACCCGTCTGATCCTGCTGGGCAGGCGGGCTACGGCGGCCAGTCCACGTACGCGGGCAGGGATTATGCTGGGATGCTTCTCATGCCTGCCAGCCTTGCTTGCCATGCTGGTGATTTAGCCAGCCAGGGCGCGAATAACATTGGCTCCCGTCAACATCAGCGCTGTATCGCTGCGATCGAAGCAGCACGGTCTGCCAGCATGGCAGATTCTTGTAACCTGCCCATTTTTTTATATAGCTCCGCCATGCTATTAAGGTTGACTGCTACCTCAGGATGATTTGGTCCTAGTGCTTTTTCACGAATTGACAAGGCTCTTTTGTACAGGGGCTCTGCCTCAAGGAACATGTTTTGTTCAGTGTAGCAAGTCGCCAGATTGCCAAGTACAACGGCTACCGAGGGGTGATCGGGGCCTAATGTTTTCTCCCATAGTTGCAATGCCCGCCTGGAATTGATTCCAGCCTCTTTGTAGCGCTTTTGCTGTATATAGAAAGCTGAGAGGTTGTTCAAGCTCTGGGCTACCTCTGAGCCATTCGCACCATAGATTTTTTCTCTAATGACCAGCGAGCGCTTCAGGGCATCTTCAGCTTCATTGAGCTTACCCTGTGATATGTAAATGGCGGAAAGATTATTGAGTGCATTGGCCACCAGAAGCGGAGAGGAATCTGCTGTTTTTTCCCATATGTGCAAGGTGCGCGTGGCATAAGGCAGTGCTTCTGCATAACGTTTTTGAGTGGAATACAGAACTGAAAAACTATTCAGTATCTGGTCTATGTCGGGATGGTCGGGCTCAAGATTTTTTTCCCTGATAGCAAGCGCACGTTGCAAAATGGATTCTGTCTCAGTGTATTTTGCCTGCTCCATGTAAACCTGGGAAAGGCCATGAATGGTCTTCGCAATCTTAAGGTGATCGGGCCCATACAATTTTTCATTGATAGCCAGCGCCCTTTTCCACAGGGTTTCCGACTCTGTTAACTTTGATTCCAATTTATACAGCAGGGCCAGCGACTCCATGGCTTCTGCCACTTGTCCGTGATCAGGTCCCAGGTTTTTCTCGCGTGTCGCCAACACATGAACGAATAAAGGCTCTGCCTTGGCATACTGGTTGCTGTCCACGTATAGCGTGGCCAAACCATGAATACTGTTGATTAGATCTGGATGATCTTTATCCAGAGATTTCTCCCCCATGCTGACGGATCGCTGGTAGGACTCTTGTGCTTTTTGATATTGATCCAGACTACGCTGAACATTTCCAAGATTAGCCATAACGATCACAAATTCAACCGGAGGCATGCCCTGGATTTGTTCCATCGCCGCCAGATTGCGAATATAGTTCTGTTCTTCTTGCCGATATTTTTTCAACGCGTGATAAGTGTAGGCCTGCATGGAGACCGTCCGCACGATTTCTATGTCTTGCGGCTTAAGATTTTTTTCCTGTATCTGCAGGCATCGTGCATAAAGCGGCTCTGCAAGTGCATATTTCCTCTGGCTGGCATATATATATGCCAGGTCGCGCAATATCAGGGCAATACTTGCCTGGTCAGACGGTGCAAACTTTTCTGCCAGGGGTAGTGCCCGCTCCAGCTTGAGGCTGGCCTGCTCAACCTGGCCTTGTTTGAACAAACTAATTGCTTCCAGCCTCAACGCCTGCCATTCGACATTGTCTGCTGCAATCGCATGACTAACCAACAAGAGTGCGCCTACAAGCATGACCTGACGCAATCGCAGCAAATTTTTCCTCAGCATATTTCTCTCTTCATCCTCGTTCTCTTATTTCGTTCTCTTATCTCATTCTCTTATTTCGTTCACTTCATCTGCGGCTGACCGCATAAATGTCATCACCTCACCCGCACAGCCCCGCCACTCTGCCTGGTCCTGAACACCGACACGGCATTCATCAATTCACCCGACTGGTCATTGAGGCTGGATGCGGCGGCGGCCATTTGTTCTACCAGGGCGGCGTTTTGCTGGGTGGTCTGGTCCATCAGGGTGACGGCCTGGCCGACCTGGCCTACACCTGTCGATTGCTCGGCACTGGATGCGCTGATCTGGGCGACGATTTCGCTGACCTTGCGGATAGAGCTGACCACTTCTGCCATGGTGCTGCCTGCCAGGTCGACTTGTTGCGTGCCTTTGCCCACGGCCTCTACGCTGCTGCCTATCAGGGCCTTGATTTCTTTGGCGGCTTCGGCGCTGCGGCCTGCCAGTGAGCGCACTTCGCTGGCGACCACAGCAAAACCACGGCCCTGTTCACCGGCGCGGGCGGCTTCTACGGCGGCATTCAAAGCCAGGATATTGGTCTGGAAGGCAATGCCATCAATGACGCCGATGATGTCCTGGATTTTTTTGGATGATTCATTAATGCCGCGCATGGTGCCCACCACTTGCTCGACCACTTCGCCACCACGGCTGGCGACTGCGGATGCCTGTGCGGCCAGCTGGTTGGCCATCTTGGCGCTGTCGGCATTGTGGTTGACGGTGGAATTGAGTTCTTCCATGGCAGCCGAGGTTTCTTCCAGCGAGCTGGCCTGGCTTTCTGTGCGGTTGCTCAGGTCCATGCTGCCAGAGGCAATTTCATTGGTGGCCTGGGCAATGCCGCTGGCCGAGCCGCGTACGCCATTGACCAGCGATTCGAGTGAGGCCTGCATCTCTTGCAGCACACCCATGAGGCTGTCGTCACCGGCATTATTGTCTATGCTTTGCGCCAGATTGCCCTTGGCGATATTCGACAAGGCATCTCTGGCTTGAGATGGGTCACCACCCAGTTCCTTATGCAAGGTCTTTTGGCAATAGAAGGTCAAGAATACCGCTACCAGGCTGGCCAGTATGGCCAGGATCAGCGAGAGGGTGACCGTGAAGCTGACCTTGCTGTTGACGTTGGCATGTTCTTGCGCCGAGCGTTTACCCGCTTCATCACGCTGCTTTAATAATTCGGTGCGCAGATTGCGCCAGGCCGGGGTTTCTTCAGCATTCAGCACTGGCGCGGCGTCGCCTTTGTCTTTGAGGATGGTGACGATTTTTTCTTGTGTCTGCGCATGGACGGCGCGCAGCTTGGGCAGTTCTGCCAGGCTTTGGGTGGTGTTATTGCTGGCGGATATTTTCCTGGCCTCGTCAAAGGCTTTGTCATAGGCCACTTGCGCTGCCAGGAAATTGTCCACGCCTTTTTTGTTGGATGGGTCGAGCACCACATTCCTGAGCGCCTGCCCCATCTGCAAACCCTGGGCATACATCTCGGAGATACTGCGTTCCAGCGCCTGTTCAGTTGAAATATAGTTGTCAAACTGGCTGCGGGTAGACATCAACGAGGTGATGGAGGTAGCCAGGCCGACGGCAAACAAGACAGCAGGGATGGCAGAACAGAGGACGATCTTGGACGAGAATTTCATGCTGACTCCATTATCTTGCCCGTTTTTGGCAGGCAAATTCTAGGGAATGTCTGATTAAGTTCTAATTTTCTTCAATTTCAAAATCATGTTCAGGCAAAAGCATGAAATGCGTTGCAGGAACATGATGATCTTCATAAATTGGGGAACATCTCCCCCATCTGTATCAG
>NZ_JBMPOZ010000028.1:0-63602 GCF_049340385.1 Undibacterium sp. Ji83W
TGGCAAACTTGGTTAATAGAATATCCTTCTATCTTGAAATTCGTCATTCCTGCGTAGGCAGGAATCTAGTGTCGTTTGTGGTATACCGAGGTGCTAATTGCTCAAGAAGATATTTCTTGCATGCTGACGTTGATAGTATTTACAGATGGTATTCGTGATCAGTCAACGCCACTAGGCTCCTGCCTGCGCAGGAGCGACGTCAATTAAGTGCGGGGGATTTAACGAATCACGTTTCTGTCAGAGTCAAACAATATCCAAATACAAATCCCGCCAATAAGGATTGCTCTCTTCAATCAACCTGATCTTCCATTCCCGCTTCCATGCCTTGATCTGCTTTTCACGCTGAATGGCAGAAAGAATCGAATCGACCTGTTCAAACCAGACCAGTTGATGAACCTTATGTCGGGATGTAAAGCTGTCAACGAAATCGTTCTTATGCTGATAAACACGAGCTATCAAATCGTTGGTAACACCGACATATAAAGTACCATTTCGAGCACTGGCCAGGATATAGACGTAAGCCATAAAGGTGAGAATGCAGAATAAAAAACGGCTCTGGGTGAACAGAGCCGCTTTAAGCAGAATCGCTAATTGATCAATGTTGCAATCAACATCATATCAATGACGGAAATGACGCGTACCGGTGTACACCATAACGACACCACGTTCATCCGCAGCATCTATCACTTCCTGGTCACGCATGGAACCACCCGGGTGGATCACGCAAGTTGCACCAGCATCCACCACTACATCCAGACCATCACGGAAGGGGAAGAAGGCGTCAGACGCGACTGCAGAACCAGTCAAAGTCAAACCAGCATTTTGCGCTTTGATGGAAGCAATGCGGGCAGAGTCTATGCGGCTCATCTGGCCCGCGCCTACACCCAGTGTCATACCATTGCCACAGAAGACGATGGCGTTTGATTTCACATACTTGGCCACGCGCCAGGCGAACATCATGTCAGCCATTTGCTGTGGCGTAGGCTGCAATTTCGAGACGACGCGCAGTTCTTCCTGCAAGACATTTTTGGCATCCGGTGCCTGCACCAGCAAGCCACCACCGACGCGTTTCATATCATATTGATTGAAGCCCGCACCCAGGGAAATCTCCAGCAAACGCACGTTTTGTTTCGCAGAAAAAATTTGTTTTGCTTCCGCAGTGAAGGACGGCGCAATCAGCACTTCAACGAATTGCTTGGCGACGATTTCGGCTGCCTTGCCATCGAGTTCGCGATTGAAGGCGATGATGCCGCCAAACGCAGAAGTCGGGTCTGTCTGCAATGCCTTGCTATAGGCTTCAAATGGTGTCGTGCCCAAAGCCACGCCGCAAGGATTGGCATGCTTGACGATGACGCAGGCAGATTCAGCGAAAGACTTCACGCATTCCCAGGCTGCATCGGCATCAGCGATATTGTTGTAAGACAGTTCCTTGCCTTGCAATTGCTTGTAGTTGGCCAGCGAACCTTCCAGGGATTTCAAGTCGCGGTAAAACGCAGCGGACTGATGCGGATTTTCACCGTAACGCATTTCCTGCACTTTTTCAAAATGCAGGTTCAGGGTTTGCGGATAAGCGCTGCGTGTGGTGTGTGCCTTGTCTTCACCCAGGCTGGTCAGGTAATTGGTAATGGCACCATCGTATTGCGCGGTGTGGGCAAATACTTTTTTCGCCAGAGTGAACTTGGTGTCATAGCTGACGACATTTTGATTTGCCTTCATCTCTGCCAGCACGACGGCATAATCAGCAGGATCGACAATGACGGTGACGTCTTTGTGGTTCTTGGCAGAAGAACGCAACATGGTAGGGCCGCCGATGTCGATATTTTCTATCGCATCTTCGAGTGAGCATTCGCCCTTGGCGACAGTTTGCTGGAACGGGTACAGGTTGACCACCACCATGTCTATGGTAGGGATGCCATGCTGTTCCAGTGCCGCCACATGTTCAGGAAAATCACGGCGCGCCAAAATGCCGCCATGCACTTTAGGGTGCAGGGTCTTGACACGGCCATCGAGCATCTCGGGGAAGCCGGTGTAGTCAGCTACTTCGGTAACAGGCAGGCCATTGTCAGCCAATAACTTGGCTGTGCCACCCGTGGACAAGAGCTTGACACCGAGCGCAGACAATTCACGTGCAAATTCGAGCACACCGGTCTTGTCGGAGACGGAAATGAGGGCTTGTTTGATCATGATTTTTGATGTGAGTAAGGAAATCGGTGTCAAGCCTCGCGGATGGGTCAGAGCAAACCGTGTTGCTGCAATTTCTTGCGCAAGGTATTCCGGTTAATGCCCAACATATCGGCGGCTTGTGACTGGTTGCTGGAGGCGCGCGTCATGACCATTTCTAACATCGGTTTTTCAACGGCTAACACGACCATGTCGTAAATATTGGATGCGGGTTGCTCGCCTAGGTCACGGAAATATTTTTCCAGATTTTTGTGGACGGCGTCTTGAATGCTATCTTTGCTCATGCTGTTTTTATCACTGTTCGGTTATGCCAGGCGGCGGGTAGTCCATGCTTCATGGACGGCAAGACAAATTGTTTTTGTAAAAGTGCTTTGTCTTATGCTGCCAGTTTTTCTTCAAAGGGGCGGTATTGTAACCGCTCCCCAGCCATGTGATCAAAAAAACTGCTGACGGCGGCAAGTTGTTCATCACAATCCGTCAGTAAGTTCATTTGTTGCCGGAAATCTTCACCACCTACCAGGTCTTGCACATACCAGCCTATGTGTTTGCGTGCCGTTCGTACGCCAAGATAGTCACCATAGAAGGCATAGTGCGCTTTCAAATGGGCATCCATGAGTCCACGAACTTCAGAAATCAAGGGGGCGGGTAAATGCTCTCCGGTATCGAGGAAATGGGCGATCTCGCGAAAGATCCACGGTCGGCCTTGCGCCGCCCGGCCTATCATGATGGCATCCGCACCAGTGGCCTCTAATACATATTTGGCTTTTTCCGGTGTGGTGATGTCGCCATTGGCAACTACGGGAATATTGACTGCAGCCTTGACGGCAGCAATGGTCTCATATTCGGCATCACCCTTATAAGCATCGGCACGGGTGCGCCCATGCAGGGTCAGCATTTGTATGCCAGCCGCTTCTGCCATGCGGGCAATGTTCAGGGCATTTTTATTTGCCCTGTCCCAGCCGGTACGAAACTTCAGCGTGACGGGCACATCGACTGCACCGACTACCGCATCCAGTATCTGACCAACCAGGCTTTCATGCTGCAACAAGGCAGAACCACACCAGGCATTACAGACTTTTTTGACCGGGCAGCCCATGTTGATATCGATGATTTGCGCACCTTTATCGACATTATGTTTGGCACATTCGGCCAGCATTTGTGGATCAGCACCGGCAATCTGCACGGCCTTGGGTTCCATTTCGCCTTCATGGTTGGTACGGCGCGTGGATTTTTCTGTTTCCCAGAGCTTGGGATTGGACGCTGCCATTTCAGACACGGCATAGCCTGCACCCAGTTCTTTGCATAACTGACGGAAAGGCCTGTCAGTCACGCCAGCCATGGGAGCAACAAAAATATTATTACGCAGCACGTAAGAGCCGATTTGCACGATCAGGGAAGGGGGAAATTCGAAGAAGCGCTATTCTACCTGAATCCTGCCTAAATATTTGGCAAAATCGTTACCACTCGTAAGGAATATTTTTATCTATATGACATGCTGATGCGATAGTATAAATCTAGCAAAACCAGATGGCTTTAGAATTGCTTTTCTAAATTACTATCGTGTTCGGCTTACCAACCTAAGGCAGAGGACTTGTGTGTATACTCTGCTTATTATTTGTCATATTGACTCCTGACAAAAGTGCATTCCCGTGGCCCTGATTGCTGGACTGATCGATGGATCGTCGCCAAGGGAATACATTTTTTATATTAAGGGAGTCGTCGTGAACACGCAAAACAAGGAGGCAGTACATAGAATTACCATCGTTGGCGGTGGTGCAGGCGGGCTGGAGTTGGCGGTGCGTTTGGGCAAGAAATTAGGCAAGCGCGGCAAGGCCGTCATTACGCTGGTCGATGCCAGCCGTACCCATTTGTGGAAACCTTTGTTACACCAGGTTGCTGCAGGCACTCTCGACAGCCACGCCGACGAGCGCGAATACTTTGCCCTGGCACGTTCCAATCATTTTGATTTCCGTTTGGGTCGCATGGATGGGCTCTCACGTGACAAGAAAGAAATCTACCTTGCTCCCACCCTGGATGAAAATGGCATAGAGTTATTGCCACGCCAGGCCATCACTTATGACAGCCTGGTCATCGCCCTGGGCAGCCAGACCAATGACTTTGGTACGCCCGGTGCACGTGATAACTGCATCATGCTTGATTCACTCGCGGCGGCAGAACGCTTCCATCAAAAACTCATCAATTGCTGCCTGCGTGCACAAACCCAGGCCCAGGCTGTGGGCGAGGGGCGCTTTACCGTCACCATCATCGGCGGTGGTGCTACCGGGGTAGAACTGGCGGCAGAGCTGCACATGACCACCAAGATATTGTCCAGCTATGGCCTGCTCAACTTCCATCCAGAAAAAGATTTGAAGATCGTCATCGTCGATGCTGCCCCGCGCCTGCTGCAAATGTTGCCAGAGCGCCTGTCAGAATCTGTCGCCCGTGAATTGCGCAGCATTGCCATCGAAGTGCACACCAATGAAAAAGTCGTTGAAGTTTCCAAGGCTGGCGTGCAAATGGCCAGCGGCAAATTCATTCCCAGCGGCATCGTGGTGTGGGCAGCTGGTATCAAGGCTCCCGAATTTTTGAAGGACCTGGACGGACTGGAATGCAATCGCATCAATCAACTGGTGGTTAACCGCAACTTGCAAACCACGCGGGACCCATCGATTTTTGCCCTTGGTGATTGTTGTGCCTGCCCGCAAGGCGAGGGTTTGCCTAGCGTGCCACCGCGTGCCCAGTCTGCCCATCAGCAAGCCAGCACGCTGGCCAAGTCACTGGTGCGTCAGTTGCAGGGCAAGTCCTTGCTGGAGTTCACTTACAAAGACCATGGCTCGCTGGTGTCGCTGGGTAATTACAGCACTGTCGGCAGCCTCATGGGTGCCATCGCCAGTGGCTCGGTCTTCATAGAAGGGACATTGGCAAAATGGATGTATTGGTCTTTGCATAAGCATCATCAGGTGGCGGTGAATGGTTTGTTTCATACCTGGTTGTCCACCTGGGCAGAGACCATAGACAGGGTGCGTAATCCGCGTATCAAGCTGCACTGATACTTATTGATTGATTTCCTGGTGGTGTGTTCCAGGCTTTGCGGCACAGACTGTGCCGCAAAGTTTTATTTCAGACAGAACGCAGGCCGAATGCAGGTTGATCAACTAAATCTTGTTTTTCTGCTGTTTGAGATAAACAGCGTTTTCTGGTCTGAACATCGTCTGGTTGATTTTCTCTTCCAGTTCATCAAAAGCACGCGTTGCCATACTTGTATAGGTCTGGCTTTGCGCAGGATCCTCGGTGGGATTCAAGCTGGGTTTAATGTAGGGAGTATTCGGGTAATCAGGCGTGTTTACCTGCAAATTAAACTTCCAACGGTCTTTACTTTCAGGTATCACAATAGCCGTATTGAAGCGTAGGCTCAGACCGGCATAAACCTCGTTCGTGTTGGCAGATGCAAGCAGTTTGCCAGATGGTTCTACCTGATAAGTGATTTCTAGCGAAGGCCTGTTGGCATTCACATCGGTTGCAGCACTAAAATTCAAAATATCGCTGGGGAAAATGCTGGAAAACGCTTTGCTGATATTGTTGGCAATGCGCGCTTCTCTGGCAGCAACGCTGTCATCTGAAAAATAAGTTGCTACCGGGACTATTTTTTTATCCTTGATAGTCTTTTCACGGCTCTTCAGACTGGCATCCAGTTGCCCCAATTCTGTGGCCGTAGGCCGCGTAAATTTGATATGGACATTAGGATCGTCATGCTCTTCAGAGAATTTTAGCAGCGACTCGACAGAGCGCAATAATTTGGCGTCCGCGTTGACGGCCTGTGCTTTGAATTTTTGCAAGGCATTGAAATACAGCATATGAATTTCTTCTTCAACTTCCGGCAAAATATCTGTGTGCGGAAAGCGCGCCTTTAGCTTGCGCAATTGCGTGACCGAGTTGTCATTGAGCGCTTCCTTGAACACCACGTGGGGCAGTTCATCCTGCATCTCTGTCACTTTGAATTTGCCATGGGCTATGTAGCCGAGATAGGCGTTTTCTGTCTGTTGTTGTTTCGCATGCAGATACATCTTCTTGTCAGCAACTGCATTTCGCCCATACCAGAACAGGGCGGCCAGAACTGTCGCCAGCATGATTAACAACAGAGGTAACTTTAGATAGCTCGACAGCTTCAGAACTTGCTTATTCTTGCCTGAATGGCCCAATGCATCTTTCCACTTGTTTTTTCGCACGTCCAGCAAAGGGTCGTATCCATACAGGCTGGCGATATCACGTTGATGAAACGCCTCCCGCGCTTTGGATTTGTAGTCATTAAATTTTTTCAGCGCAGCTTCAGCCTGGCTCAAATTGCTGATAATCAGATTTTTTTGTGAACCATCATAAAAGATGAAAGAAAAAACAGTCCTCTTATATTTACCATTTTGCTCGTCATGCCTGGATTCCAGCTTGCGTAGTTGCGCCAGATCATGCACGGCAATTTTACTGCTGCGCATATCAACCAGTGCCAAGGGAAATAAATACCAGCCAGGAAGAAAGCGAAACTTTGTGTTCAGTTGCATACGTTGCCAAATCGCATGCGCTGCATACACCACACCCAAAAACAGTACGGCATACCAGAAGAGTAAACCAGTGTCTTTCCATGCCTTATCTTGCAGGGGGTTGCCAAGGTTGGACGCTGCCAGCAGATAAATAAAGAAAGTGCATACTGCCAGAATAAAGCCATGCAGCAAGTACCAACCCATACTGGACGTCACCTGTCCATGCACCAGAAAGTCTGGGCTTCTGACCGATCTGATCAAATGCTTTTTGACGTTACGGGGCAGTGCATCATAATCGAATTGATAGAAGACTCGCACCAGGACTTTCCTTAAACTTAAAATGGCAGATTAGCCAGAAGGGTGCACATATATTCCACATATACTCACCGCATTTGCTGACTTATACTGCGCCTTTGGAAATGAAATACAAAGTTGGCAGTATCGTCATTTCCCATGCTATGGTCAATTCACTTGTCTCATTCTGGCGGCCATGCATAAAAACTATTTTTATCACGTCCACTCATCAGAAATTTCCCGCCATTTATCGGCGATGACCGGGAAGTGGTCGCAAAGCGAAGGAAGTCAAACTTGTTCATCCGTATATTGCACATCATCAACAACCCTTATGGAGTAACGATGATGAAACACTGGAAAATCTTAATCGCCGCACCCTTGGTCGCCTTTGCTGTCAACTATTCTTTTGCTGGCGCCGTCAATAGTGGTGTACCTAAAGGCTGGACAGCGAACGGCGCACTTACCACTCATTATGAAAGTGGCCTGGATACGTCGCAAGGCAGTAAAGAGCAGCCCGCCTTTTTCATGGTCGCAAAAGAGGGGATAGCTAATGATGATTTTGCCGCCATCACACAAGTGGTGGATGCTACTGCCTATCGTGGCAAAACCATGCACTTTACGGCGTCGGCACGGCATATGGGCGAGCTAGGTGGTTATGAATTCTGGATCCGGACCATAGATGATAAAGGTGGTGTCTCAATTTCTTCATCCTGGGCGCGCAAGAGTGATACGTGGGAAGCAGTCAGGGTCAGATTGCTGGTGCCAGCTAACGCAACAAAACTGGAGCTGGGCATTGGTCTCAGGGACAAGGGTAAGTTATTAGTGAAAGGCACTACTTTTAACGAAGCACAGGCAAATAATCCTGTTACCGAAAATAAACCATCTGTTGCAACCAAGATCACAATGGGACCATTGGTGACTACAATACAAAATCTGAATTTCTCTGAATAGATCACAAACCGATGTACAAAGATTTGACGATATCGCACGAGCTTAACGACGGTAAGGCCGGCATCTCCTGGCCGCTGTTACCCATATTTGCCGTGCTGGGTTTGCTGGCTTATGCCTGTTTTTCCAGCGCGGTTTCAGCCTGGCTGGCAGATAGCCTGGCGATTTTGTTGGCCTATACGCTGGTGCAAACTGGCCTGTGCCTGTCACAAAAAACGGCGTGGATCAAACATGCCAGCCAGCGCTGGGTCATGCTGGTGGTCTTCATGTTGCTGGCACTGCTAGCAGGTATCTGGATAGAGGCTGTGTTCTGGCCGCCATTGACGGCCAGTCACGCAGTCTGGTTATTGCCAGCAGTGCTCATCGTATTCATCTTTGCCACCGTCTTGCCCGCAGCCATAGACCTGGAAATCAGGCACCGTACCCAGGCCAGCCTGGCCGCAGAAGCCAGCAAGCACAAAATGGAGAGGCAAATGCTGGAAGCCAGGCTGGCCGCGCTTCAGGGCCAGATAGAACCGCATTTTTTATTCAATACCCTGGCCAATACCCGCGCCCTGATACATCAGGATGCTGCAATGGCTGAACAGATGCTGAATCACCTCATCGCCTACCTGCGGGCCGCCATGCCCGATATGCGTCTTAGCACCACTACGCTGGGGCAAGAGCTGGACAGGGCTGCCGCCTATCTGCAAATCTTCCAGATACGCCTGGGCTCACGTTTCCAGTTTTCTGTGCAAGCCACAGATGAAGTCCGCTCCTGCCTGATCCCGCCACTGGCAGTCATGAGCCTGGTAGAAAATGCGATCAAGCACGGTATAGAACCTCAGCCAGGCGACGTGCGCATAGATATCACTGCCAGCAGCGCAGCAGGGCAATTGCAGATCAAAGTCAGCGATAATGGCCGTGGCTTTCAGGATGAACTGGGTAGCGGCGTCGGCTTGCTGAATGTGCAGGAAAGATTGCTGGCCTTGTTTGGCGATCAGGCAGAATTACAATTGCAGCCGCGCGATATTGGTGGCGTGTGCGCCAGCATATCTCTGCCAGCCAGAACAGGTGAACTGGCATGAGCATGAACAATCACAAACCCAAAGTCCTGATCGCCGAAGACGAAGTGATCTTGCGACAAGAATTGCAAAGCGCATTGACACAGCTCTGGCCAGAACTGGACATCATCGCCAGTGTTGATGACGGTATCAAAGCCGCACAAGCCATAGCCGACCTGAGCCCCGATATTGCCTTTCTGGATGTGCGCATGCCTGGCCTGAGCGGTATAGACGTGGCACGCCTGACCCAGCATCCATGCCACATAGTGTTTCTGACTGCCCATAATGATTATGCGGTTGATGCCTTCGACCAGGGTGCGGTGGATTACCTGCTTAAACCCCTGGACTTGGGCCGTCTGGCGCTGGCAGTGCAAAGACTCAAGCAGCGTCTGTCACAACAACCGGCGGACCTGTCTGCCCTGCAAATCAAAAAGCCGCAAGACGCACTGCGCTGGATACAGGCATCGGTCGGCAACCAGATACGCTTCATCAATGTCAGTGATGTGCTTTGCTTCCGGGCTGATTCCAAATACACCAAAGTCATCACTGCCAAACTAGAAGCCTATATCCGCACCACCATCAAGGACCTGGCTGCGCAACTCGACGGCGATAAATTCTGGCAGATATCCCGCAGCAATATCGTCAGCGTGGCAGCGATAGATGCGGTGCAGAGAAGCGATGGCGGGCTGGCTTTGCGCTTGCAGAAAGAGGATGATTGGTTGACGGTGTCGCAGGCGTATCAGCATCAGTTCAGGCAGATGTAGGTACCAAGTACTGATTAAGCTACTGCGCGAAGCCATTTTGAGTTGGCGATGCTCGTCGTACTTGAGTACGAAACGCTTCGCAACCCAAAGTGCAGTTTATCTGATGATGAGAAGCATACAGAATAATTCTTATTCTGGCGCACAGAAATACGGGATATTGACTTCTGAAAAATTCGAACTGACTGGGAGAATTTCTTCTTCACCGTTTTCTTCAATTGTCCCGCCCAGCACTTTTTCTATCAGCAGGATCGATGCACCTTCGAGAAAGACGGTCAGGAAATTTGTCATGCGCTGAACGTCATTGATAAAAACGCTTTGACCATTGATAAGATCGTCTGAATCTATCAACGTGGTCAGCCCATATGAGCTCACTAATTCAGAGCCCATATATAAATTATTTCCTCTGTGCTCTGCACAGATGATTTCTATGCCTACCCCATCCGGGACTTGCTTCCAGCTGGTGCTATGGTCTTTTGTCCCATAGTGAAATGCAAATGCATTACGCACGTTATGGATGGCATTCGATTTGTTAAAGTATTTTTTTAATTCATCGATGGCGTTTTTGGCTTCCAGATAAAGTTGTGGTGTCAGAGTGATCGATAATTCGCCCTTGTGTCCAAACCACGTACTGCTCAATGCTTGATAAGCTTCACACACTTTCCCTGCAAGTATCCTCGCGTATACCATGGACTGTATAACATTGGCATTGCCAACTATCTCAGGCAAGTTCTTGTCAGTATTACTGTTCATGCACCAGGTGAATACTTTGTTCAATGAATTCAATTCGTTAAGCATGAAACCTGACAAGAACAGAAATTCACGTTCAGCATCGCTTAATCTGGCGACCGCATCGCTGGGGAGTTCAATGCGGCGTATGGTAATTGTTTTGAATGTCATGGATGAAGAGGGATTTGTCTTGGCAGAAATAGCATAGCACTCTAATCATTTTTTTCGACAAAGCTCTTCAATCTGCCCAAGGCCATCTCCCATTCGCGGCCTATGGATTCCAATGTGTGTTTGGCTTCGTCTATGCTGGCGGGTTCCAGTTGCCACAGTCGCTCTCTGCCTGCCTTGATGTCGCTGACGACACCTGCTTCTGCCAATACGTTCAGATGTTTGGTGACGCCCTGGCGGCTGATGGCTGTAGTTTGCGTCAGGTGCGAAATCGAGAACGCGCCACCAGTGCAGAGTATAGCCACCAGCTTCAGGCGCGTAGGGTCGCCGAGGGCGGCGAAGACATGGGCCAGCGTGTCGTCGGCAGTGACTCTGCTTGCGACTGATTCGCTGGCCTTGCTTGCTGCTTTATTTGCTGACATGGTTGAGCAGATTTTGCAGTTGTATAAGCCAACCTTCTGTATTCATCTCAAAAGCGGTGCGGCGACGATGCGCAGGCACTTTGTCAAAACCTGATTCAATGACGGTCAGCAAGGTGGCATTGCCTGACGCATCTTTTAAACTGAAACTGACCAGTGTTGGTATTTCCTCAGAATAATCAGCGGTGGTGTCGACTGCATATGGATGCCAGTGGAAAGACATGGCATCTTGCGGCTGTATATGCTGAATGACGATATCAAACATCAAGCCTTCGCAACCAGGGTGGGTAAACAGCCCACGTGTGCGCTGGCCCGGCGCAAATACCTGGCCGCTCAGGTCAACACCAAACCATGCGCCAAATTCTTCTGCATCAGTCAGTGCGCGCCACACGCGCTCACGTGTGCCATTGATGACGATGCTGCGCTCGATGCTATCTGTGTTATTGGTGCGATCAGTATTGTTATTCATGCTGCAGTTCTCCTTTCCGTGGATGGCGTTTGCTGCTGCTTAGCCAGTGCAAACGGTGTGCCTGTGCCAGTTTCCAGAAATTGCTGCAGGCTGGCGAGAAAATGCTGCCAGCCATTTTGGCAAAGCGTAAAACATTGCAGCGAGGGCAGCAGGCCGATGTGCTCGAGGTCCAGCAGTGTCTCGCCCAGTCCTGCATCGCTAATACTGAACACGATGTGAGTGTCCACCCATTCGTCAGCACGGCTGATTGATTCTGCCACGATATGCGCACGGGTGCATAGCCAGCGTACTTTATTGTCTGGCTGTAATTCCTCTATGCGCATGTCCTTGTAGCACGCACTGAATCGAAATTCCAGGGTGTCGCCAACGGCTACCCCACCTTCACAATCCTGGGTCCACCAGGCACGCAAGCCTTCTATGGTGGTCAGGGCTGCATAGACCGCGGCAGGGCTGGCTTTGATGCTGAGGCTTTGCTGGTAGTTTTTCATGATCTGTCTCCATTGTACGATATATGCAACCAAATAGCTGCGTATTTATTATGAGATAGATTTTTAATAAATGCAACCAAATAGTTGCATTAAATTTTATGCACAAATTACTGAATGCAAATGGAAATCTGCTTCATGTGGTTCTGCTGATTAGGAAGATATGCAGATGACTAGTCTCTTATGCCTTCGTGAGACATTCAATCGCTGTGGGTATTTCAATGCTATGAAAATTAATGTGGCGCAGTCTGCTGGCCACCAGTGCGTTCGTTAAGGAAGGGATGATTATTGCTGCCGTAGCACACCACGAAAGCCGCTGGATTCCTGCCTTCGCAGGAATGACCATATGGAGAGTCGCAGGGTTGTCTATATCCTATATATGCTATGCGGGTGACTATAATTTACTGAGTATACCAATGACAATTCAAAAAATTAATGTCGCTCCAGCGCAGGCTGGAGGCTAGCGGCGTTCTACAATAGACAGATAATGCTGATTACTGTCGTAACGCATTACATCAATGCTTCTCGACCTTGCTCTGGTTAATCTCATCCAACCCGTCGGCATCCAGATGCGCAATATCACCCCATTGCACCAGCTTGATTTCTTTGCCCGTTACTTCAAAGCGATTGATACTGGCATTGTAGATGGTGACTTCGCGTGGTGCGTGCAAGGGTAGATCCTTGGCAGCGCGATAAGCGCACTCAAGCACGCCGCCGTGGGCGACGATGGCGATTTTCTTGCCTTCAAATTGCTTGGCATAGTGCAGTACATGTTCCATCACGCGTTTGTGGAACTGGCGTATGGTTTCACCTTCGTTTTCGCCGGGCGGGAATTGCGCATCTGGTTCATGCGCTTGCCAGGCATTGTATTCCTTGCGGTACAGGCTGGGCAGTTCGCTATACAGCTTGCCTTCAAAACCACCAAAGCAACGCTCACGCAAACCCTTGTCTATGCGGGTGCTGACACCTTGCAGGCGGGCGATTTCACCGGCGGTTTGTACGGCGCGCTGCAAGTCACTGGAGATGATCGCGTGCAGTTTTTCATTTTGCAAAGCCCAGGCCAGTGCCTTGGCCTGACGCGTGCCTTCGGCATTCAGGGGGATGTCGAGATGGCCTTGCAAACGGCGTTCTGCATTCCAGGCGGTTTCGCCGTGGCGTATCAATAAAATTTCTGTGGGTTTCATGTTCTCGTTTTGCTTATTTGGCTTATTTAGCTCATTTTGGTCTTGAGCCAGAAAGTGACCGGGCCATCATTGGTCAGTGATACTTTCATGTCGGCACCAAAGCTACCGGTTTCTACCTGCACATGTTTGCTGCGTGCCTGGGCGACGAAGTAATCGAATAATTGCCTGCCCAGTTCTGGCGGCGCAGCCGGTGTGAAAGAGGGGCGGGTGCCGGAATTGGTATCAGCTGCAAGCGTGAATTGCGGCACCAATAGCAAACCGCCTTGTACATCAGCGACACTGCGGTTCATCTTGCCCGCATCGTCGGAGAATACGCGGTAAGCGAGTAATTTTTTCAGCAAGTCGTCCGCCTGCTTTTCAGTGTCTTCGCGCTCGGCGCAGACCAGCACCATGAGGCCGGCATTGATAGCGCCTATGGTGTTGCCGTCGACGACGACTTTAGCTTCGGTGACTCTTTGTAGTAACGCGATCATGGGGGCTTTGGTATTGTTGCTTCGGGCGGGGCGAAGAGAGAAGGAGCGAAATCTCGTAGCTTGGGCAAGATTGTAGGTTGGGCTACGGTTTACCAGCCCAACACTCGGCGTTTAAATGACGTACACGATTATTGAGGCCCAGTGTTGGGCTGATAAAGCGTAGCCCAACCTACATACCTGGAATCAAGCTGTCAACGTCACCTTTGCAAACTTGCGCTTGCCGACTTGCAGCACGAAAGTACCTGCTTCAACCCTGAGGCCTTTATCGCTTATGACGACAGAGTCAATTTTTACCCCGCCCTGTTCCACCATACGCATACCTTCACCTGTCGATGCACACAAATTGGTCTGTTTCAGCAATTGCCCAATGCTCAAAGGTGCACCTGCCAAACTGACTTCTGGCACAACATCGGGAATCTCGCCATTTGCACGTTTTACAAAGTCAACCAGCGCATCTTCTGCTGCCTGCCTGTTATGGAAACGCGTCACGATTTCCTGCGCAATCGCCACCTTGATATCACGCGGGTTCTGGCCTTCTGCCACGGCTTTTTTGTAGGCAGCGATTTGCTCCAGCGAACAGAAAGACAGCAGCTCGTAATAACGCCACATCATCGTGTCAGAAATACTCATGATCTTGGCGAACATGGTATTGGCCGGTTCAGTGATGGCGATGTAGTTGTTCTTGGACTTCGACATTTTCTCGACACCGTCCAGGCCTTCCAGCAAAGGCATGGTCAGGATACATTGCGGTTCCTGTCCATAATCTTTTTGCAGTTCACGGCCAACCAGCAGGTTGAATTTCTGGTCAGTACCACCAAGTTCCAGATCAGATTTCAGGGCGACAGAATCATAACCCTGCATCAGCGGGTACAAGAATTCATGTACGGAAATCGGCGTGCCAGCCTTGAAGCGCTTGGTGAAGTCATCGCGCTCCATCATGCGGGCCACGGTGTACTTGGATGACAGCTGTATCATGCCGCGTGCGCCGAGTGGGTCTGACCATTCAGAGTTGTAGCGTATCTCGGTTTTGCTGGCGTCCAGCACCAACGCGGCCTGCTTGAAATAAGTCTGGGCATTGTCTTCGATTTGCTCGCGCGTCAGCGGCGGGCGGGTGGCATTGCGGCCAGACGGGTCACCGATCATGGACGTGAAGTCGCCGATCAAAAAGATCACGGTGTGGCCCAGATCTTGCAACTGGCGCATCTTGTTGAGTACCACGGTATGGCCCAGGTGCAAATCTGGTGCAGTCGGGTCCAGGCCCAGCTTGATACGCAGGGGTTTGCCAGTCTGTTCGCTGCGTGCCAGTTTTTGGGCAAATTCGGATTCGATGAGCAGTTCATCAACACCGCGTTTGGCTACGGCCAGTGCATGTTGCACTGCATCGGATAGAGGCATGATTTTGCTGGCATTGCCAGTGTTTTCAGATGGGTTGGAATTTTGTTCAGGAGTCATCATTTATGTAAATCAATTTTTTTGTAACACCGCTGGTCGAATTCCAAATCTGAATCCATAATCAGCGTTTGCCAAATTCTGGGTGTTGGTTAATTTGCAGGGATTATCGCTTAAACCGGATGTCAGCAATTTACTTGCTAGTTCCCTGGTTTTATAATCCCGAACTTTAGTGTTGCTGTCTTGATACCTTGCATATTTTATGTGCAAGACCATCTCACTGCAACGATCTCGAATTTTCGATAAAAACAGTCAATTTTAACTTATTGCATGCGTCCAACAGATAAATTACTTCGATTAGTCTCTGGTGGCAGACTGTTGTTTGGCACCACACGCGCTTCGCGCATCGTTTCAGTCTCCGCACTTTTCTTTGCAGTCTGCGCATTTGGCGCGGTCGGTGTTGCTCCTTTGGCACCAGATGCTTCTGACCTGCCGGTCAAGCGCATCAAAGAAGAACTCAGCCTGCCTTCACTGGATGAACAGGTCGCCGCACTTGAAGCGACTGATCAGCAATTCATCCGTGAAGCCACCTTCAAGAGCAGTGAGCAGTTAGCCACGTTCTTGCAGCGCATAGGTGTGGATGACGACGAAGCGGCACAGTTCATCAAATCAGACAGTATTGCACGCGGTATCCTGCAATTCAGGGCTGACAAAACCGTGGCAGTAAAAACGGATGAAGAAGGTGAACTCCTGTGGTTGCAAACAACTGTCTCCGATGGCCCGGACAAACCAGTCAGAAACATTGTCATCAGCCGTGATGGTAATGGCAAACTGACATCTTCCGATATCAGCGCCAAGCTGGAAAGACGTGTGGAAATGGCAACAGCCTATATCCGCACCGCCTTTTATCCGGCTGCCGATGATGCCATGATCCCGTATAACGTCACCGAGCAGGTTAAATCCATGTTCGAGACCAATGTTGATTACCAGCGCCTGCAAAAGGGTGACTATTTCAATATTGTCTATGAAAGTTTCTGGCAAAACGGTGAGCGCGTCCGCACTGGCCGTGTGCTGGCGGGTGAGTTCAGCAATTCTGGCAAGCTGTATCAGGCTGCCTGGTTTGAAGAAACTGGCGGCAAGGGTGGCTATTACACCTTTGACGGCAAATCCCTGAAAAAAGCCTTCCTGAAGTCGCCGATAGAATTTACCCGTGTGTCTTCGGGCTTCTCCATGCGCGTGCATCCTATTTCCGGTCAATGGAAAGCGCACAAGGGCGTAGACTTCGCTGCCGCCACTGGCACACCTATCCGCGCCTCTGCTGATGGCGTGGTTGATTCGGCTGCCTCCAGCAATGGTTATGGCAACCTGGTGGTGCTCAAGCACTGGAACAACTACAGCACGGCTTATGCCCACATGAGCCGCTTTGCTGCAGGCATACACAAAGGCAGCAAGGTCAGCCAGGGTGATATCATTGGCTATGTAGGCACGACAGGCTGGTCTACCGGCCCGCATCTGCACTATGAGTTCCGTGTCAATAATGAAGCCCGTGACCCTATGAGCATCAACATGACAGAAGCTGCACCATTGGCAACTGCTGAAATGGCACGCTTCAAAGGCTTTGCCGGTGACATGAATCATAGATTCAATCTGCTGCACCCAGAACGCATGGCAGAAGTCATGCGCCTGGCGAAGCGTTCATAAGCGGCTATGAGTTAGGCATTGGGCAATCTGTCCACAACTGATGTAATCATACGCAATGCAGAGACAGCAGATGTCTCTGCCTTGACCGTTTTGATACTGCAAGTCTGGCTTGATACCTATGTCAAGCAGGGCGTCAAACGATCTATTGCCGACTATGTCTTGTCTGAACTGACAACCGCACGTACCACAGCTTACCTCGCACAAGACCATACCCATATCCTGCTGGCAGAAGTCAATGGCCATCTGGTTGGCTATTGCCAAACCCTGAATGGCAAGCGCAATGCCCAGGTACAGGGCGAACATCAAGCCGAGCTCGACCATCTCTATGTGCATCCCGCATTCTTTGGACGCGGCATAGGCCGCCAGTTGCTGGCTGAGGCAGAAGCACATTTGCGTGAGTTGGGCGTGCAGCAAATCTGGCTGACAGCCTGGGTCGGCAATGACAAAGCCCTGCGCTTTTATCCACGCGCCGGTTATGCCGACATAGGTGCGACTATCTTCCGCATGGAAAATGAAGAAGTTGCCAACAGAATTTTCTGCAAGACGCTGTAATACCTGGCTGCTTCTTCTATACTCATGCTGATCAAAACACAGGTGGAATCAGCATGCCGCAAAATCAAAACAATCCAGCCAAAATCTATATAGGCATGATGTCAGGCACCAGCCTGGATGGTGTCGATGGTGTCATGGTGCGCCTGCCTGAAGCAGATGACGATGCTGGCACCGGCATGCAGATCATCGCAACTGCCTACATCCCTTTTGACATTGAGCTGCGCCAACAGGCCATGCGCTTGCAGCAGGCCAGCGAAAATGAGTTGCATCATGAAGCCATAATGGCAAATGACCTCGCCACAACCTATGCAGCGTGCGTCAAAAAATTACAAGCATCAGCAGAAGGGCATGCCGTGCATGCCATAGGTGCACATGGACAAACTATCCGACACAGGCCAGAGTTGGGTTATACCCGCCAGACCAATAACCCTTCGTTGCTGGCTGAGTTGACGGGTATAGATGTGATTGCTGATTTTCGCAGCCGTGATGTTGCTGCCGGTGGCCAGGGTGCACCGCTGGTGCCTGCCTTTCACCGCGCCGTATTTGGCCGTGCTGGTGCTTCCAGCGTGGTCGCCAATGTGGGTGGTATCAGCAATATCAGCGTGCTGGCTGCAGATGGCAGTACACGTGGTTTTGATACCGGCCCTGGCAATGTCCTGATGGATGCCTGGACGCTGCAACATCAGGGTAAAAGTTATGATGCAAATGGTGACTGGGCAGCACAGGGTGTGGTCATACCCACCTTGCTGGGCAGCCTGATGAATGAGGCTTATCTGAAAATGCTGCCACCCAAAAGCACAGGTCGCGACTTGTTTCACTCTGCATGGCTGCATGGCAAACTGCAGGGCTTTGAAACTGCACTGCCTGTCGATGTGCAGGCCACACTATGCGAATTTACCGCGCTGACACTGACCAATGATATCGTCCGCCATGCGGCCGATGCTGCCCACGTTTATGTCTGTGGTGGCGGGGCGTTCAATCGCCAGCTCATGCAGCGCTTGCAGGCTTTGCTGGCAGCGCAGTCATGCGCAGCACTTGTCAGCAGCACGGACGTACTCGGTGTCGCGCCTGAACAGGTAGAGGCGCTGGCCTTTGCCTGGCTGGCACAGCGCTTTTGCCTGCGTTTGCCGGGCAATCTGGCTGATGTAACTGGCGCCGCAGGCGGGCGTATTCTAGGCGCCCTATACCCCGCTTAGTTTTGTACGGTACGCCGTGCGCACCGCATCCATGCGTGCAAATGTAGACCGGCCGGTGCGCACTGCGCACTCTACCAAATCGCAGGCGACAGCCTATCCCAAGTTTCTATACAATAAGCGATCAATATTTATGCTTTGAGACTCTTATGACGCAACTGATATATGTCGCCGACCCCATGTGTTCCTGGTGTTATGGCTTTGGGCCAGAATTACTGGCTTTTCTTGATACTGTGCCTGACGCAAAAATTGATTTGATCATGGGTGGTTTGCGCGCCTATAACAAGCAAGTGTTGGATGACGCAACTCGTACCACCATCGTGGGGCACTGGCAGCAAGTGGCTGAGCGTAGTAGCCTGCCTTTCAGCGACACCGCCATGTCGCAGTCCGGCTTTATTTATGACACTGAGCCCGCCTGCCGTGCTGTGGTAACAGCGCGCACCCTGACTGACGATGATACCGGGAAGTCTGCATTGGCAGTCTTCCATGCGGTACAGCATGGTTTCTATGCAGAGGGGCGTGACGTGCGTGATCCAGCGGTCCTGGCTGAACTGGCAGTCACCGCCATGAACCGGGTTGAAGGCGAGGGCAGTTTTGATGTTGCCAGCTTTACCGAGACGCTGGTTTCACCCATGGCGCTGTCAGATACGCGGGAACATTTTGAACAGGCAAAAAACTGGGGCATACGCGGCTTCCCTGCGCTGTTGCTGGTGCATAATGAAGCACTGCACATGATCGCTTCTGGCTACACCACACGCGATGATTTGATCTCCACATTTCAGCAACTAAAACAACAATGACGACTAATTTACAGACTTCCGCCATAGCGCCAAACGGGCCTGAATTTTCCCGCATCGTACTCGGCCTGTGGCGGCTCGCGAATTGGCAAATGACGCCACAGCAAAGAGTGACATTTCTGGAGCAGGCTTTGGCGCTCGGCATCAACACCATAGACCAGGCAGACATCTATGGCAATTATGAAAGCGAACAACTGCTGGGCGAAGCCATCGCTTTGGCACCGCATCTGCGCGATAAATTTCAGTTCGTCAGCAAATGCGGCATCAAACTGGTGTCTGACAATCGTCCTGCCCATGGCATGCAGCATTACGATACCAGTGCCGCACATATCATTGCTTCTGCCGAACAATCCTTGCACGCCATGCAAATAGAACAGCTGGATTTGTTGCTGATACACAGGCCAGATCCCCTGATGGATGCTGATGAAATGGCGGGCGCATTCAGGCAATTGCAAGACAGTGGCAAGGTCAGGCATTTTGGTGTCTCCAATTTCACCAACAGCCAGTTTGAATTGCTGGCATCACGTTTCCCGCTGGTGACCAATCAGGTGGAGTTGTCCTTGTTGCATATGCAGCCCCTGCATGATGGCACGCTGGATTTATGCCAGCGCCTGCGTATCGCACCGATGATCTGGTCCGCCCTTGGTGGCGGCAGCCTGTTCCGTCCTTTGCATGAGCAGGATGAACGCGGCCAGCGCATCAGCACGGTGTTGGCCCGTATTGCGGCAGAACTTGATACCAGCCCCAGCACTATCGCCCTTGCCTGGATTTTGCAACACCCATCCAGGCCGCTGGTGTTAAGCGGTTCAGGCCGTATTGCTGCCATTGAAGAGGCCGTCAGTGCCACTGCCATCACCCTCAGCCGTGAGCAATGGTTTGCTTTGTGGTGTGCCTCAGCGGGTAAAAACGTCGATTAAGTGAGTTTCTGTGCTTGCTGCTTGGTGCAAAGGCATGTCAAGACACTCTGCCTTTGCATCAAGACTGTACAACTACAATATTGCCCAGTGTAAATGTCAATTTGTCGCTTTTTGCCAGCATGGCCGTATTTTCTGTCTGAATAGACAAATGTTGGTATAGTATTACTGTTCCGGCCGCTAAACCAAGTTTGGCCCGTTTCGTGATGTGATTGCAGAAGGACAGGATTTGTGACTGTTTTTCAATTCATCCGCAGTAATTTTATGGCGAACTCTTCGGCACTGGGGGAAACTCATCAGTGGCGCGAGCAGGTGTTGTCGGCTATCCTGTTTTTTGTACTTGCGCTGGGTGGTGCAACGGCCATACCCAGCATTGTGCTGGCTATCAGTGAAAACCTCTGGTCGGTCGTGGTGGTGGATATCTTCGCCCTGGCCTGGGTCGCCACTGTCTGGCGTCTACCATTTTTGACTTATCAGCAGCGCGCCTGGAATTTTTTACTCTTCCTGTATTTGCTTGGTGTCTGGTTCCTGATCAAGGTGGGTCTGACGGGCCTGATTTATTTGCTGGCCTTTCCGGTACTGACTTCTTTGCTGCTCAATATGCGGCTATCCATGCTGGCTTTGATATTGTCTTCTGTCAGCTTGCTGGTGGTGGGCTATATATCTGATTCCAATTTGCATGTCTATGGTTTTGATTCCCACCCCTTCATGCAACTGGTGGTGGTGACCATCAACTTCAGCTTCATTGCTGCCGTCATGTCCATCTCTTGCGGTGTGTTGTTGCAAAGGCTGGATAGTTCACTAGAACATCAGCGCGTCATCACTGCCTCACTACAGCATGGTCAAACTTCATTGAAGGCTGCGAATGAAGAATTGCGCCTGATTGTTGCCGCCGTGGCGCGCCTGAATGACATTGTCATGATCATCAAGGTGGATATTGATGCAATAGGAAAACGCCGCCTGAAAATCGTCTTTGTGAATGACGCCTTCGTGCGCCAGACTGGTTTCAAAAGTGAGGACGTGATAGACAGGTCGCCCGTATTCTTGCAAGGCCCGCGTACCCAGGCAGATGAACTCGATAAACTCAATCAGGCGTTGCTGTCTTACGAATCAGTACACATAGAATTGATTTGCTATACCCATGACGGCAGTGAATTCTGGATGGAAGCCGACGTTGTGCCACTGGCCGATGATCAAGGCTTGTTCAGCCATTGGGTCGCCACTGGGCGCGATATCAGTGACCGTAAAAAAGCCCAGGAACATATCCACAGGCTCGCTTATTTTGATGTACTGACAGGCTTGCCTAACCGCCGCCTGCTGCTTGACCGCATGAGCATTTTGCTGGCGACAGCCAGGCGCAGCAATATGGTCAGCGCCATCCTCTTCATAGACCTTGACCACTTCAAATACATCAATGATGCACGCGGTCATGCAGTGGGTGATGCCCTGCTGAACCTGGTGGCACAAAGACTGAGCAGCAGCCTGCGTGAGGTTGACACGGTTGCCCATATTGGTGGCGATGAGTTCGTGGTCATGCTCTGTCATATATCCAATAATGTAGCGGCGGGTGCCCATGCAGCACAAGCCGTGGCAGAAAAGATACGCCATTCGATATCGCAATTTTTTGATATCAATGGCCTGCAATACAGCACCACCTGCAGCATAGGTGTGACCCTGTTGCCGCGTGAAAATCAAAATTCACACGACTTGCTGCGTGAAGCTGACACAGCCATGTACCGTGCCAAGAGCAGCGGTCGCAATCAAATCGCCTTTTACGAAACCGGCATGCAAACCGAGGTCGAGCAAAGACTGACCATGGAAAGGGAACTGGGTGAAGCGATCTCTGGCGGGCATCTGCACATGTACATACAGGCCCAGGTAGACCGCCTGGGCAGGCCAGTTGGCGGTGAAATGCTGATGCGCTGGATACATCCTGAGCGCGGCTTTATCTCGCCCGCCTTATTCATCCCGGTGGCAGAAGAATCAGGCATGATCTTGCGCCTGGGTGACTGGGTCATGGAACAGGGCTGCCTGGCCTTGCTGCAATTGCATGAGGCTGGTTGGGACATCCCCTTGTCAGTCAATGTCAGCCCCAAGCAATTCCGCCAGCCCGATTTTGTTGAAAAAGTCAGGCGCGTATTGCGCTATACAGGTGCACCTCCAACACGCCTGATACTGGAAGTGACAGAAGGCCTGCTCATCGACAACCTGCAAGATACCATCGCCCGCATGCTGGAATTGACGACCCTGGGCATACGCTTTTCCATTGACGATTTTGGTACCGGCTATTCCAGCCTTGCTTACCTCAAGCGCCTGCCTTTGTACGAGCTCAAGATAGACAAGAGCTTTGTGCAAGATACGCCGGGTGACGCGAATGGCACGGCCATCGTGCAATCCATTTTATCCATGGCTTCGCACCTGGGTTTGCGCGTCGTGGCAGAAGGGGTGGAAACCAAAGAGCAGGCAGAATTTTTGATCGCCAATGGCTGCGCATCCATGCAAGGCTTCCTGTTCGCCCGTCCTATGCCACTGGATAAATGGCTGGTTTTGCAGCAGCAGATAGAGCAGCCAGGGAAGGAGAGTACCAGGGTGGTTTAGTGTGAAAAACTTGCAGGGTGCGCCATGCGCACCATTCGTTTGCATCAAACTTTAAAGATGTGGAAGGCAGGTCCATGTCTAAAAAACGGTGCGCACGGCGCACCCTACAAAACGTGATGCCCTTATATTTTCAAGCATCGCCGTAACGTAGGGCGCATTGCAATGCGCCGCATGGTGTTCCAAGTCTCCGGATAAATATTTATGCCGTGCGTGAGGCACACATGCGGCGCAATATATTGCGCCCTACGATTATCCCTTTGCCAGCGTCACCGTAATTTATTAATCTGAGCAAGTTTGTAGGGTGCGCCGTGCGCACCATTGTTTGCATCAATCCATAGCTCCCAAGAGCATGCAAATATTTCAAAAACGGTGCGCATGGCGCACCCTACAAAACGTGCCGAGCGCATCCCTACCACTACGCCTGCTGATAAGTCGTCTTCATCCAGTCAATAAACAATTGCACCTCAGGCCGTATATTTGCCTGCGCCTCATGCACCAGATAATAGGCATGTGGTGGCGTTGCAAGTTGCGTATCAAACACGCGCACGACTTCACCCTTGCTGATCATATCCTGGGCAAATTGCTGGCGGGTCAGGCCCACGCCATGACCATGCTTGACAGCTTCCAGCAACAAGCCCAGATCGTCAACACGCAAACCAGTAGTCGGCTCAGGCCAGTCCAGGCCCGCGACTTCAAACCATGGTTGCCATGGTTCCAGTGCTGACCGCAAGAGTTTGGCATGACGCAAATCTGCAGGTGTTTGTATGGATGGCAAGGTTTTTAAATATGCCGGGCTGGCGACGACAAAGCTGGGTTCGACGAATAATTTCTTGGTCACCAGGTTAGGATATTCACCCGCACCAAAACGTATCTCGACATCGCTTTCTGACAGGCTCAAGTCGTACAGCGGCACAAACAGATAGACTTCAATCTCTATCTCCGGATGTGCCTCAGTAAAACTGGCCAGGTGTGGCATGAACATATAGCGTGCAAACGTCGGCGGCACCGTTACCTTGACACGTAACTGGCTTTGCGTAACCTTGTTCGGTAGCGGGAAATCAGACAAGGTGCGCAAGGCCACCCGCACAACATCCAGATAACGCCTGCCAAATTCAGTCAGCGTGACACTGCGCCCTTCACGTACAAAGACACGTTCACACAAATGCTCTTCCAATAAACGTATGCGGTGCGACAGCGCAGAAGGCGTGATGCACAGCTCTTCAGCCGCCACCGCAAAAGAACTATGCCGCGCCGCAGCCTCAAAAGCAGATAATGCATGTACCGGTGGTAATCGTGTTGCCATACTCTTTCCTGATTTGTTTTATGTAGCGCATTCAAACACATTTCAAAAAGTCACCAGTAAATCAGATCATCGCAATAAAGACACAGAGGAATTCTGCATATTCTTCATTTGCTTTTCTCTGTGCTTACTCTGTGTCTCCGTGTCTCTGTGGTGAATGGTTTTCGTCGATAAGCCGACAAGAATCTTTGTTTACTCTTTTGCTTCATCCCACGCAATAATCTTGCCGGGATTTAAAATATTCTTTGGATCAAACGCATGCTTGAGCATACGCATCATGTGTATTGCATCTACCCCATGTTCTTCAATCAAAAATCCCATCTTGTGTATACCCACGCCATGCTCGCCCGTGCAGGTACCATCCATGGCAATTGCACGCGTCACCATGCGCTGGTTGATGGATTCTGCCACTGCAATTTCATCCTGGCTGTCCGGGTCTACCAGCATCAGCACATGGAAGTTGCCATCACCGACGTGGCCGATGATGGAATAGGTAATGCCGTGATTTTCACAATCAATCTGGGTTTCGCTGATACACTCAGCCAGGCGTGAAATCGGTACGCAGCAATCGGTAGAAATCGAACGCGAACCGGGCCGTAATTGCAACAAGGCAAAATAAGCATTATGTCGCGCAGCCCAAAGGCGGCTGCGGTCTTCTGGCCGGGTCGCCCATTCAAAATCACCCGCACCGTTGGCGGCGGCAATCTCCTGTACCAGTTCTGCCTGTTCCTTGACACCATGTTCTGTTCCATGAAATTCAAACAGCAGCAAAGGCTTGACAGGCAAGTTGAGCTTGTCATGCGCGTTGATGGCGCGCACGCCATTCGCATCTAGGAATTCTACCCGCGCAATTGGCACACCCATCTGTATGGTCTGGATAACGGTATTCACCGCATCTGTATTATCAGGAAAGCTGCACACTGCAGCCGAGATTGCTTCTGGCAAAGGATAAAGCTTGACCGTCACCTCGGTGATAATGCCCAGCGTGCCCTCGCTGCCAACAAACACCCGCGTCAAATCGTACCCTGCAGATGACTTCTTGGCACGCGAACCCGTGCGTATGATGCGGCCATCTGCCGTCACCACCGTCAACGCCATGACGTTTTCACGCATGGTGCCATAGCGCACCGCATTTGTGCCCGACGCCCGCGTGGCTGCCATGCCACCCAGGCTGGCATCTGCACCAGGGTCGATGGGGAAGAACAGGCCAGTATCACGGATCTCGGTATTCAACTGCTTGCGCGTCACGCCAGCCTGCACGGTAGCCGTCAAATCCTCGGCATGTATCGCAATCATCTTGTTCATCTGCGACAAATCTATCGTCACACCGCCATGCAGGGCCAGGATATGTCCTTCCAGCGACGAACCGGCACCATAGGGTATGACAGGCACATCATGCGCATGACACAGCTTGACAACCTCGGCGACCTCTTGCGTGCTCTGGGCAAATACCACGGCTTCTGGTGGCATGGGGTCATAGGAGGATTCATCGCGACCATGATGCTCACGCACCGCCAGGGCGATGCTGCAACGGTCTTCCAGCAGGGCTTGCAAGGCATGCAGCAAACCGGCGGGCAGGGGCTTTCTGACACTCGCCAAAATGGCAGGATGGTTCATAATGCGGTCCGTACTGGTGATGGTGGCCTCTATTATGCTGTGTCCTGCCAAATTTTGCCGTATCCTTTCAAAGTTCCTGGCTTATTTTATTTGCCGGTGGCAATTCACACTCAAGCCCAGGTTGCTCGGGCTGAGTTACTAAGCGGTACCAGACGGTACCAAGGGGCATTCTGCAGCCGGGCACTTATCCCAATTGCACGGCTTGCGCGTTGGCGTCCGACAATTTGAATAGCAAATCTTCAACAGCGGCTTCTGACACCGAGCCAAGATCAATGCTGACTTGCAGCCCATCGCCTTCTGGCACGATGGCAGACATGAAATGCACTACACCATACAGGCCTTCAGCATTCTTGGGATTTTTATCCTCACCATCAAACCACGTCGTGAACCATTGCACCAGTGTGGCCTCGGCAAGCTCAGGCGTCAGCCCGCTGATCTGCAAGGGCAGCCAGTCCCAGGTGAAGGGAACAATACTCACTTCAGTAGCCGACAGTTGAAAACTCAGGGGTTCAAATTCCAGCTGGGTCTTGGCATCCACCGTGTGTGACTGCCCAGCAAATTCACCCTCTGCAGGTATCCAGTCTGCCCGGCAGGGTAAGACGGGGTTGCCTTCCACGGTGAGCGTGCCATCAGCATTACGGTAGGCTGGTTCAGCATGGACATTGTCTTTATTAACAGCAGCCGCAAGCACGGCAATATAAGAAGCGCGAATCGCGGCGAATAATTGTGTAAGTGTCATGGCGCGATTATATTGATAAGACGCAAGCAGGGCAATGATGCCGGGCAATCACGCGGTAATACCAGATATGCTGTATATGCTGTGCTGAGGCAAATTTTGCCGTATCCTTTCACACTTCCTTATTTATTTTTTACTTATTTTATTTGCCATGGGTAATCGACTCTCAAAAATCGCAACGCGTACCGGCGACAAAGGCACCACTGGCCTGGGTGACGGCAGCCGCATCGCCAAAGACGCCCTGCGCGTGCACGCCATGGGTGACGTGGACGAACTCAATTCACAGATTGGCGTCCTGCTGTGCGAAGACATGCCAGAGCAGATGAAGCAGGAATTGTTTTCCATCCAGCACGACCTGTTCGACATGGGCGGCGAACTCTGCATCCCCGGCTACACCATGATCACTGACGCACAGGTCGAAAGACTTGATGCGCTGCTGGAAAAATACAATGCCGACCTGCCACCACTAAAAGACTTCATCCTGCCCGGAGGCTCCCGCGCCGCCGCCATCGCCAACGTCTGCCGCACCGTCTGCCGCCGCGCAGAACGCGCCATCGTTAGCGTCGGCAACGCCGAGACCATTAACGATGCTCCGAGGCAGTATATGAACCGCTTGTCTGATTTGCTGTTTGTGTTGTCGCGGGTGTTGAATAGATTTGCGGGGGGGAGTGATGTTTTGTGGGAGAAAGAGCGTCAGCGCTAGTCGAAACCTTATATAGAACGGAATACTAACTGTGAATTAACGAAGGGTGGATATATGCTCGAAGATTTACCTGATGTTCCTCCAGCGGTTTGTCTATTAGTTACTGCATACACAGAATCTAGCAATTGGATGCATTTGCGTAAAATCATAAAATCTATGATGAAGGATCTTCGAGATCAGTCAATCGCGTACGAGATTAATAGTTTTAGCAAAATACCCATTAAAGCCAGCTCATTGCAATTTGACGTCCATCTTCATGGAGGGCTTGATCTTTTTGATGGGAGTGGAGCATGCGCAGACTTGGCCTGCCGCCTTCAGGCGGCAGATCGATTGATTCGGAGTATGGGATTAATTTCAGATCGTATTTGGCTAACGGATACTATTTCAGAAAAATTCGTTGATTTCGGGCGTGTTACCAACGAAAAACTAAACGAAATTGTTGCTGACACGCTGGTGCTCGCAAGGCTTGCACCGTTAATTTTTGCTGGTATTGTACGTTTTCGATCTCCATGGCGATCGACATGCGAGGGCTGCACATCAAGTTTTGACAATAATGTAGCTTTGATTGCCAAAGAATTAGCCAAAAAATTCCCTCGCGAAGTTAAATTTTCTGACAAAAAAAACGGAAATTACACCATAGATACGGGGAATTTCTTTGAGCCATCATTGATGATGCACAATATTTTTCCTGAAGAGAGAATTCCAAATTTAAGAGATTCGAGAGAGGCAATTATTTATAGCCAAGTGCGATCCGCAATGTGGGTTAGCCGAGATGCGTCGTTGTTTGGTGGCTCTATGTTTTCCAACTCTAGAATTGGAATGGCTGGAATTCTTCACCAAGAGGGAAGATTTTCAGATCGTCGGCAACTCATGATGCTGGATCGTGATAGATCAATTCAGGTACCTTGGGTCAGTGAGCTAGATGCTATGCAAATACTAGAATTGCGGCAAGAAGCGGCTGATGCATTGCCAATGTTTCGAGAAAAAATGGCAAAGGTACTCGCGATTGGATCAGGGCAAGAAGATGATGATTTGGGTGCTTCTAATGAATTTGTTCAAGAATTGCGTGAACAAGTTGAAGAGGTGAAATCCGAGTTAAGTATAACGCAAAAAAGTTCTGCTCGTTTTTGGAAATCAACTTATGGACTATTAGGTTTCGGTATATCTGCATATGGAGTTTCAACTGACCAGTTAATTCCGGGTGTGGGAGGATTGCTGCCACTAATCAATCTGCTGATTGGTCATGTATCCGGTCATGAAAAGGATGTACTTAAATTGACTCATAAACCGGGTTATGTGCTGGTAAAGGCACAAGACATCCTTTCGCATGCAAATTAGGCAGAATAATGCTCAACCTGCACTTGCCTCTCAAAGCTACAATTTTTACTTTCACCATTTTCAAGAGCATTTAGCAATGCTCTTACATTAAACAGAATGCTCTATAGAGTCTTTGGGATTTAAGTGTCTTTGATTTTTAGTGTGGAAACGCATCAGCACCGCCTGATTTTAATTCCGCCCGAAGGTTGATAGTTGTGTACAAATCTGAACGACGGACTGATGCATTTCACAGAAAACCAACTTACTGCATATGCCACCCATGACTAACCGTGATGGATTGACCCGTCAATGCATTGGTGCCAAAGGCTGCCAGGAATAGCGCCGTTTGGGCGACGTCTTGCACGGTCGTGAATTCGCCATCGACAGTTTCCTTGAGCATGACGTTCTTGATGACTTCTTCTTCTGTGATGCCGAGTTCTTTTGCCTGTTCCGGGATTTGTTTATCGACCAGTGGGGTGCGGACAAAGCCTGGGCAGATGACGTTGGCGCGGATATTGTTTTTGGCACCTTCCTTGGCAACGGTTTTTGCCAGACCGATCAGGCCGTGCTTGGCGGTGACGTAAGGGGCTTTCAGTGGGGAGGCTTCATGGGAATGGACTGAGCCCATGTAGATCACGCTGCCGCCTTTGCCGCCAGCGATCATCGAACGCATGCAGGCGCGGGTGGTCAGGAATGCGCCGTCCAGATGGATAGCGAGCATTTTTTTCCAGTTATCCAGACTCAGATCGACCAGGGGGCTGATGATCTGTATGCCTGCATTGCTGATCAGGATGTCGATGTTGCCGTAGGCAGCGACTGCGTCAGCCACGCCTTTATCGACCTGTGTTTCGTCAGTCACATTCATGGCGACTGCCATGGCGGTGCCGCCAGATGCTTCGATTTCTTTGGCGGTGGCTTGTGCTGCTTCCAGGGCCATGTCGGCGATAACAATTTTTGCGCCTTGCTTGGCGTATTCTATGGCGATTTCTTTGCCTATGCCGCTGGCAGCACCGGTGATGAGGGCGACTTTATTATTGAGTAGCATGTGAATTCCTTTATTTGCTTATTTCTTGGTGGTGGCGAGGTAATCGTACGCAACTGTGCCGTAGGGCAGAGTCAGGTCAGAAAGGATATGAACTGCAGATAATACTTCGAGCACTGGCAAGCCAGCGATGGGGGCAAGGGCGTGCGGGTGCAAATCAAGTGCACCTGGCCCACCCCATGCACCTTTGACAGTGACATCGGTGAGCTGGTACTGCACCAGTTCGCAAATGCGGGGTGTGCCATCGACATGGGGGATGATTTTTAATAAAAAATTCGGAATTTCCATGCCTGCCTTGACGGCAGCGTGATCAAGCTTGGTATGCTTGAAACCCATGGTTCCTGTGGCGATGCGGAAATCGCTGTAATCCAGCGTACCAACCAGCGTGTCTTTATGGACCCTGAGTTCGGGGTCACCCAGTTTTTTAGGAAAGCCCCACAACTCACGCCCTGCCGCAATCGGTGGGTGGTCGTTCAGATACATGCTGTGAACGTAAGCTCCATGCACGCCATCCAGCGTCACAGGGATGACCTGGCCGGACTCGCAATAATGCCCGAACCCTGTTGAGTCTGGCATGTTGATGAACTCAAACTTGACGACAGGCTCTGCCAACTTTAATGGTGCTGGAATGATTTTTTCCAGCAACTCAGGATCAGTACGGTAGGTAATGATCAGGTATTCCCTGTCCGTAAAGCGATAAGGCCCGGGCGGGAAAGCAGTATTGGAATAGGGCATTGCAAAGGCGTTACGGCGGATTTCATCTTCTGTCATTTGTCTTTTCCTTCGCTAATGCGTGGGTGAGTGTGGCAAGTGAGTACTAGGGATGATTCTGTGCTGCGCTTATGGTTCAGTAAAGCTTGGGCAAAATTTTTTGCTTCAAAGTAAGCAATGATCAGGCCTGTAGGCTGGTAGATATAGCCATATATGCATAAAAAAAGTGGGCTTATCTGTTTTTTAATGCATATATATTAATTTGCAAAGAAAACTCATGTGTATCAATTTGTAGGTGGCTGGCGTAGCAGCGTCCGGCAGCAGACACTTGAATTGACTGATAAAGTGCGCATATAGCTTGGCATATCGGTACCTGAGATCTTATCTGAGGCACTATGAATTTAAAACTGCGTTGATAGCTGCGGCATATGGCCTGGCAGCAGAAAGTCAAATAACATGAGTAAAGAAATCAGAATCGACTTCGTCTCAGACGTGTCATGCCCTTGGTGCATCATAGGGCTCAAGTCGCTAGAGCAAGCCATAGATCGAGTGGGTGATAATGCCACTGTGCAATTGCATTTCCAGCCTTTTGAGCTTAATCCGGCCATGGTGCCGGAAGGGCAGGACATTGCTGAGCATCTGGCTGAAAAATATGGTGCAACACAGGAGCAGACCGCCAAGACCCGCGAAATGATACGGGCGCGTGGCGCAGAGCTGGGCTTTGAATTCAACATGGCAACACGCAGCCGCATCTACAATACCTTCGATGCACATCGCCTGCTGCATTGGGCTGAACTGCAAGGGCACCAGCATGCGCTGAAAGTGGCGCTGTTTGAGCTGTATTTCAGCAAGGGTGAAAGCCCGGCTTCGCACGAAGCGCTGGTGCGTGTGGCGGGTGAAGTGGGGCTGGATACGGTCGAGGCCGCACGGATTCTGGCGTCTGACGATTATGCTGAAGAAGTGCGTGAAACCGAGCGCTATTATCACCAGCAAGGCATCAGTTCAGTGCCGGCGATCATCATCAATGAACGCCATCTGATCTCAGGTGGGCAGCCGCCCGAGGTATTTGAGCAGGCCTTGCGCCAGATTGCTGCGCAGGACTAAGACTTCAAGCCTTAATGCCTTAATGCCTTAATGCCGTTCAGCTTAACTGAACGGCATTAGCCCGAGAACAGCCGCTCATATTTGAAGAGCGGTTTTTGTTTGCAAACCCTATATTCCAAATCTTGCGCGAATCGATTTCTCTATTCCTGCTGCATCCAGCCCGCATTGCGCCAGCAGCAAACCTGGGTCGCCGTGATCGACAAAGCGGTCTGGCAAGCCCAGTATCAGCAGGGGTTTGCTGATACCTGCCTCTGCCATGGCTTCAGCGACTGCTGAACCTGCACCACCCATGGTGCAACCTTCTTCCACAGTGACCAGTTCATCATGGCTGGCGGCCAGGGATTTGAGCAGTTCTACATCCAGCGGTTTGACAAAACGCATATTCGCGAGAGTGGCATCAAGTTGTTCTGCCGCTTGCAGGGCAGGGTGCACCAGCGAGCCAAATGCCAGGATCGCGATGCGCTTGCCCTGGCGTTTGACTTCGCCTTTGCCCAGAGGAATGGTGTCCAGGTCTTTGCCTGTTGGCACACCTATGCCAGAACCGCGCGGGTAACGTACTGCGGCTGGGCCGGGGTATTGGTAGGCTGTGCTCAGCATCTGGCGGCATTCGTTTTCATCTGAGGCTGCCATGACGACCATGTTCGGGATGCAGCGCAGATAGGCCAGGTCATAATTGCCGGCATGGGTCGCACCATCGGCACCTACCAGGCCAGCGCGGTCTAATGCAAAAGTCACGTCCAGGTTTTGCAGGGCGACGTCATGGATCAACTGATCATACGCACGCTGTAAAAAGGTGGAGTAGATGGCGACTACTGGCTTCAAACCTTCGCAAGCCAGGCCAGCTGCAAAAGTGACGGAATGCTGTTCAGCGATGCCGACATCGTAATAACGTTTGGGGAATTGTTTTTCAAATTCCACCATGCCCGAACCTTCGCGCATGGCAGGGGTAATGCCTACCAGTTTTTGATCAGCCGCAGCCATGTCGCACAGCCAGTTGCCAAATACTTGCGTATAGCTTTGTTTGGCGGGAGCGGTAGCAGGCTTGATGCCTTCAGCCGGGTTGAACTTGCCGGGGCCGTGGTACAAAACCGGGTCAGCTTCTGCCAGTTTATAACCCTGGCCTTTTTTGGTGACTACATGCAAGAACTGCGGGCCTTTGAGGTTGCGGATGTTTTGCAGTGTCGGTATCAGCGAATCAAGATCATGGCCATCGATTGGGCCTATGTAATTGAAGCCAAATTCTTCAAACATGGTGGCTGGCACGATCATGCCCTTGGCGTGTTCTTCAAAACGCCTGGCCAGCTCCAGCACAGGCGAAGGCAAGACCGATTTGCCGACATTGCGTGCGGCAGCATAGAACTTGCCCGACATCAGACGTGCCAGGTAACGGTTCAGTGCACCGACTGGTGGCGAGATCGACATGTCATTGTCATTCAGCACGACCAGCAGATTGATATCATCATGTACGCCAGCATTGTTCATGGCTTCGAATGCCATGCCAGCCGTCATCGAACCATCACCGATGATGGCAACCGCGTGGCGGTCTTCACCCTTGGTGCGGGCAGCCAGTGCCATGCCGAGTGCTGCAGAAATCGAAGTCGATGAATGTGCGGTGCCAAAGGTATCGTATTCACTTTCGGCGCGACGCGGAAAACCTGAGATACCATTCAACTGGCGCAGGCTATGCATCTGCTCACGTCGGCCCGTCAAAATCTTGTGCGGATAAGTCTGATGACCCACATCCCATACCAGCCTGTCTTCTGGTGTGTTGAAGACGTAGTGCAGGGCGATGGTTAATTCCACCGTGCCCAGATTCGACGACAAATGGCCGCCGGTTTTGGAAACGGATTCAAGCACATACTGACGCAACTCGTCTGCCAGAGGCTTGAGTTGGCTACGCGTCATGCTGCGCAGGTCAGCGGGGGAATTAATGGTGTTTAATAAAGTCGTCATTGTTCTTTTTCATTACTTGGCTAAACGCCCCTGATTGTCAGCTACCTCATACCTGGCTGACTGCCAGAGCTGCTATCGCATATTTGCACTGCATTACTGTTCAGGCTTACTGCTGTTTGGCTACTATCCTTTGGCAAAACTCTCTGCCAAATCTATCGTTCGCTTTACTATTTTTACTGCTGTGGTGCGCATGGCGCACCCTACTAACTGCGTTTATCTGCGGGAACGGATCTGCGCAGATGGATTCCAGCCTGCGCTGGAATGACGTAAATATTATTGCCCTTACCCGTAGGGTGCGCCATGCGCACCGCTTACTTCACTACAGGCTTTATTACCATGGTGCGCCATACGCACCCTACAACATAAAAATCATGCCTGGCGTTGCACGATCAAATCTGCCAGCTCATGCAGTAAACTGGCCTTGTCACCAAAATTATCCAAGGCTGCATGCGCATCATGGCACAGTTGCGTAGCCAATGCGCGTGAAGCGTCCAGCCCCATGAGGCTGACAAAGGTCGGCTTGTTATCTGCCGCGTCCTTGCCCGCCGTCTTGCCCAGGGTGGCAGAATCTGACGTCGCATCCAGCACATCGTCCACCACCTGGAAAGCCAGGCCTATGGCGGCTGCATAGCGGTCCAGTGCTGCGGTTTCATCTGCTGCCAGGGGTTTACCGCACATGGCACCTAATAATACAGAAGCACGCAGCAGGGCACCGGTTTTCAATCTGTGCATCTGCTCAAGTTGTTCGCGGTCCAACGCAACGCCAACGCTGGCCAGGTCAATCGCCTGACCGCCGCACATGCCGATGGAGCCAGAGGCACGCGCCAGCAATTGCAGCATCGCCAGTTTGGCAGTGGCATCGCCTTCACCTTCTGATAGCACCAGAAAAGCCTGTGCCTGCAAGGCGTCGCCTACCAGCAATGCAGTTGCCTCATCATATTTGACGTGTACCGTAGGTTTGCCACGGCGCAGGGCATCATCATCCATGCAGGGCATGTCGTCATGTACTAATGAATAGGCGTGGATCATTTCCACTGCGGCTGCAGCGCGGCTCAGCAAAGCGGCAGGGGCATCAAACAACTGGCCTGCTGCATATACCAATAAGGGGCGTACCCGTTTGCCACCATCCAGAGTGGCATAGCGCATGGCGGCATGCAATTGTTGCGGGACTGTATTTTCGTCTGGTAAAAACTGTTTCAGGCTGGTTTCACACTCTGCCTGGGTTTGTCGCATCCAGTTACCAAATTGTTCACTCATGTTGTTTCCTCACCGCCGTTGCTGCCGCCATTGTTGCTGGAATCGACAAATGGCTTGAGCATGCCAGCTTCCAGCACCTTGACTTGTTGCTCTACTTTTTCGAGTTGGGCTGCACAATATTTCACCAGTTCAGAGCCACGTTGGTAAGCACTTACAGAGGCTTCGAGCGGCAGTTCGCCTGCCTCCATGCTGGAGACTAGCTTGTTGAGTTCTGCCATGGCATCTTCAAAGGACAGACCTTCCAAATGAGCTGGAACAGATAGATTTGCAGTTGCTTGTTTTTTTGTCATAAAGAAATGTTTGTTTCGCGCCGTTAACAAAAAAAAGTGAAACCAAACGTAAAAATCGGCGGGAAAAGTAAGGTAAACAGAGTTCAACCTGCTATTTTAGAGCAATCCCAAGAAATTTACTGTTTATTGCAATCATGGCAATCAATTTTAGGAGACTTGCTCGAAGCTGTTGCAGTTTTTAGATTTGTTCTCAAGTTATACTAAAATTTTGTAGAAATTGCGTTTCAAACATTTCCATGTGGAAATTAACGGTATATAGTACGCTCATCCAGTTTGATTAATTTTTGTGCAGATTAGCTGTTTTCCAACTATCCTGAACAATTAGCAAGCAGCCTTAAAAAAGCAATTGTGTCATGAGTTTGTCTTAATTCTTTGCAATTGTAATGCGCAATTTGCACTATAGTATTACTTGTAAATATTTTCTTACTTTCATTGTTCTAATTCTAGTCTAAGCAAAATAACCCGATCTCACTGTTGCCATGTCCACGACCGCCACCCCAACCAAGCCTACCGGTACTGTTCTGCAGTCCCGTGATGCAGTCTTGCGTGCGCTCATCCCGCTGGCGAATCATCTGGTGGCATCTCAAATCGATGCATTCTCTGCCCGTCTGGCAAATGCTTTCCTGGCTTTGTCTGAACAAAGCATGGATGCACGTGAAGCTAATCTGAGCTTTAATGCTGGACAATTGCTCAAGAAAAATGGCTATGCCTTTTTTTACCTGGCCTCGGCAGGGTTTGAAGCCGTATTCCGCAAAGAAATCGACGCTCTCCTGCAAGGCGTCAAAATCGTGGCAAGCAATGCTGATGTCGCGCTGACACTGGTCACTTATGAAGAGATGGACAAAAAGCTGGCCCTGAGCCGTGCTGGTCGCACACTGGAACTTGACAGTGCCGAGCAATATGCCGCGCTGAACATGCGTTTCGCCCATTTGATGGAGCATGACGCATTAAGCATTGCGCAAAACCCCTTCCGTCCAGAAATTTTCCTGCACACCATCTATTCAGCCTGGTGTGAGTTTGACCCCGAAGTCAACACCCACGAACTGGTCTTGCCACTGTTGCGCGCAGACATACTGTTTGATCTGGAACCAATTTTAAATGCGCTTAATGAAGCGCTGATTGCCAAGGGCATTTTGCCTGACTTGCACGAGTCCTTCCGCATACGCCGTAACCGCAATTCAGAAAGACGTAAAGAAGCAGTGCCTGGCGATATCTCGCAAAAACTCAGGAACCTCTTGTCTGGCAATGCCCAGGCTGGTGCAGCGAATGAGGCTGTTGGTCACGCTGGTGGTGGCGGCGGTGGTATGAATGCAGGCGGTGGATCAGCAGGTGGTTTCGCTGGTGGTGCTGGTGATTTTGGTGGGCAGCCAGGTGGATCTGGTCATATGGGTGGTGCACCAGATGGTGCAAGCGGTTCCGCAGCTTATTCCGGCTTTGCCCAGGCGGGTGAACCACAGACTGTAGCGCGCGCAGAATTGTTCCAGAAACTGGCTGATCTGCAAAAGAGCGTCAAGCTGCAGCAAATGATGGCCGGCGCGCAAGACGTTTTGCGCCTCTCGCAAATGCGTGAGCAAATGCCGGAAATTGCCAATACCGGCATAGAAAAAAATACCCTGGATTTGCTGTCACAAGTTTTTGACAGCGTCTTCCGTAATCAAGCTATTCCGACACAGATCAAGGAATTGATTTCGGTCCTGCAAATACCTGTCCTCAAGGCAGCATTGATGGACAAGGAATTCTTTTTCCAGGAAGAGCATCCTGCCCGCCGCCTGGTAGACTTGCTGTCACGTTACAGCCTGGCCTGGGATCAGAAAAAAGGCCAGCAAGATCCCCTGTTCCAGACCATGCAGCGCAATGTCCATCGTGTGCAGCAAGAGTTTGATCAGGAAGTAGCCCTGTTTGATGAAGTCGTCAACGATCTCGAATCTTTCATCCAGAAAGAAGAGAAAGAAGCGGCAGAGGCATTGCAACTGCCCATCAAGACAGCGCTCAAAAAAGAAAAAGTCAAACAAGCCAATATTGCCGCCACCCACGAAGTGTCATTACGCGTGGGTACCGGTGAAGTGGTCGCCTTTGTTGAAACCTTCCTCGAAGATCGCTGGACCAAGGTATTGACCCTGGCCTATAGCGTCAAGGATGAAAAGCCTTACGCCGTTGAAGACGCCATCAAAACCATGGACGACCTGATCTGGAGCGTCAAAGCCAAGATCACCCTGCAACAGCGTCAGGAATTACTGAACCGTCTGCCTGCTATCCTGGCCCGCCTGAACAAATGGCTGAGCCTGATCAAGTGGGAAGATGCAGACCGCGTACAATTCTTTGCTGACCTGGCAGAATGCCACGCCTCCATCGTCCGCGCACCGCTAGACCTGTCACCAGAACGCCAGATAGAAATTGCTGTCGAAGTTGCACAGCAAGCCGCTGAACGCAGGATGGCAAAACGTGCAGAAGCAGATGGCAAGGCGGAAGCAGAACCAACTCCACCGCCGGATGAACACGTCGACACCGTCACTGAACTTGAACGCGGCGTCTGGCTGGAATTCACCAAAAAAACCGGTGGCACCAACAAAGTCAAGCTCGCCTGGGTCAGCCCCATGCGCAGTCTGTACATCTTCACGACAGGCGACAAGGAAAAAACCTTCCAGGTCACCGCCGAAGAACTCGAACAAACCTTCCGCGAAAAACGCGCGAAGATACTCCAACTCGACCGCGTCGTCGACCGTGCCCTGACCGAAGCCCTGGAAAACACGCCTGACGAGCAAGAGGCTGAAGAAGAGATGAGTCTCGTCTGATTTTCGCTGCTAAATAGTAGCAGGTAGTAGTAAGTACTACTAAGAGTACGAGCTAAAGCATCTGAAATAAAGCCCCTTCAAGCTGTGTCAAAGCTTGATTAAAATGGCACACTCACTGTCCCATCACCAATTCTCTTAAAGAACACTTGCCTGGCATTCGCTTGCTTATGTGCTCAGCGATATTTTGATGCCGGCACCTTCTTTATTTTCACGCAATGAGATTACTCTCCTTCTTGATCGCCATAGTTTGGGCGACAAACGCCCACGCGGCAGATCAGCAACTGAGCTGCATGGACGCATTTCTTACCCGCGATGCAGAAAGCAAGCTGATCCAGCAGCATCCAGCACAAGCACGCAGGCCCAGTGAACATGTGCTGGAAGTGAAGTATGCAAATGGCGCAAAACGTTTTATCGATAAACCGCCGCATGAAAGCCTGGGTGGTACGCACTGGTTTTACTGTGGCTACAATGCAGCACAAAATCTGCATCTGATAGGTCACACGGTAGATTCATTGTTCAGTGGCGTCATCTTGCGCCATAGTGATGGCCTGACTTTTAGGGCCGGCCACACGATACTGATGTCGCCAGAAGGAAAGAAATTTCTCGCCATCGAACAGCCGGACGGTCTTGATGGTGAAGAGTGGGCAGTCTACAAGCTGTACGGAAAAAAATTGTGGCAAGGATACGCAGGTATCCTGAGCACACCTGTGAAAAATGATCCTGTAATGGTGATCGCGCAATTTGTTAATCCTGCCTGGCGCGATGATAATGTACTCGAAGCAGATTTGAGTTGTGCAGATATTGTCAAAGGGAAGGTGAGTTTGCATGTAGGTAAAGCCGCGCCACGCTGGTCTTTACCGCCTGCTTGTTAAGACTTTATTCCTTTACCATGACAAATAATCCCATTTATCTGCATCTCAAGCCAGGTGCTGAGCCAATCGACATTTCAGCATTGTCGCCCTATCTTGCCGTCATCGTGATTGAAGCGGATGTTACGCCGGAATGGCGTTCTATGATCAGCAAATGGCTAGCCAACTCAGGTTGCTTGTACATGTTAGCCTGGGGACCTGAATGCTCTTTGTGGGACGATGCTGTCGATTGGGCAAATATAGAACAATTTGACTATATGCCTATTCCTGACGATAGCTTCATCATTACATGCTGGTTTTCACATCATAATCTGGAAGATGTATTTGAATTCGCCAAGGTCACTGCGAAGCACCCCACCATAGAATTTATGCACACGGTGTTGCTTCATATTTCCAACCAAAATGATGAAGCTATTTTTCTGAAGAAATATGCAGAAGCCTGAGCCAAAGGAGTTGCACCTGCAATTTTTGACCGGCTTAATTCTTCAATGTGAATAGCTATGCATCTCACTCATACGCAGGCAATCTGCGCTGTTCATCCGCATTGAAATACTGCTTGCGTACCTGATCCAATGCGGCCTGTTTTTCAGTCGCGCTGTGGAATGCCATTTCGGTATTCAGTTTGTTTTTTTGCTCCAGGTATTGTTGTATGCGGGCTTTCCAGATGCTTTCTTCGCGGTCGACTTCGGCCAGCCTGCTGGCCGCTTCTGGTGAGGTAGCGGCAGCGCGCATTTTGTAGATGTCTTCATCACTTGCGCCTGTGGCGCGCAGGTTTGCTGCCTGTTCTTCCAGGCGTATTACCTGGTAGGGTGCATTTTTTTCTTCTCTCAATGCGGCAGGCAGGGCATCGTCGAGGGCTTTGAGTTGTGCCTGCTTCTGTTCTGAACTCAGACTGGTGTTTTCAGCGACGTCCATGCGGTTCAGGGCATCGATATCATAGGCATCATCAAAACCAAACATGGCCTGGTTTTCTTTTTCACTGAAGAAGCGATGGCGGGTTTGCTGCATGGCAGACCAGCGCTGGCGGGCGGCTGTGGCCATTGTGATTTTTCCCGCATTGATGTTTTGTGCATTGGCTTCTACGCTGACCAGTGCTTCTTTGTACTGGATGTAGCGGGCCAGCAGATTCTTGGCTTGCAGGGCGGCATTGCCGCTGAGTTTTTGATCCAGCACTCTTTCAATTTCGGCGCGTATCTCGGGTAGTTTTTTCTCGCCGGTGGCGGCCAGGTAGTAATCAAACAGCAGGCGCAGTTCTGCGCTGACTTGCAATTGACTGGTATCATTTTGCCCGATATTGCCGTCGTGGGTGGTGCCTTCAAACGAGCGGACGAAGTCAAAGCTTTTATCGACCTTGCGTTGCTTGATGGGTTCGCTATTGTTCTCTGATTTCAGGGAAGTAAAAACGAAAAAAACCGCGACGACCAAAGCCGTCGCGCCAGCAAATGCCAGATTGGCTGTTCTCATAGACTCCCGCTCCTTCTTCAAATTTACATCTTCTTGCGTGGACTATATTCAGGGGCTGTATTGCAGATTTACAGGCCTTGATTTTTCAAGCGGTTTGCATGTTGACGATACAGGGTAACCGGATTGGTTTCAAAGATATTTGTCAGGCCTATGGTCTGATTCACTTCGTCCAGATGGTTCATTGCATAATCATCACGTATTACCTTGCCCAGATGGGTGGAGCAACTGGCGACCAGTCCGTCATTTTTTTCACCAGAAAAAGCCAGTGAAGTCAGTGCCAGGGCTGGGTCTATGATGTCAAGCACATTGGTATAAGGCTTGGCACCACTCCATGAAAAATAAGCCACACCGCGTGCCGTATAGGCACCTTCACCGCATGCTGTTGTTGGCACTCCTTCAGGGTATTTGGCGTTGAACTTCAGCGAGCCAGCCGTACTCAGCGAATTGGCTGCGGCCAGTGAATCTTGTGACAGGGTGGGTTTGCCTGACAGGAAGCTGATGACTTGTGCCAGACCATTCGTGATCGATACCAGTACGGTATTCGATAATGAACCTGCCGGTGCTACACCAAGCAAGACGTCTGCCACCTTGGAACCGCGGTTGACACCGCCTACCGAGGTTGCTGATGCCACCAGGTCAGGCCTGACCGAGGCCACATAACGTATGGTAGGTCCACCATGGCTATGCCCGATCAGATTGACTTTGGCAGCACCCGTGACTGCCAGGATTTGCTTGACCTGGGTCAGCAATTGCTCACCCCGGACTTCGGTGCTGTTGGCTGCTGCAACCTGGGTGACATAGACTTTTGCACCATCACTGCGCAGGGCGGAGGGGATTCCATACCAATAATCTACCGGGCCGATGTTGTCGAACCCGAACAGGCCGTGCACCAGCACGATGGGATATTTTGTCTCCGTATAACCTGCTGCCCAGGACGGTGCTGGTAACACCATCATGGCCATGACGAACATCACTACACTTTTTACCATTTGTTTTTTCATTTTGTCTCTTTCATTGTTATCGTTGAAATGAAACGCAGCGGTGCCTATGTGCCTGCCTCTGTGAGCAGATCTTGATATGGCAAGCTCAGGCTAGGTTTGTCACGCTGGATTAGCAAGTTGCTATGCAACATAAAACAGCTGGGAAAATGGATAGTGTTGGAAATTTGTGACGGCGCAACCGCAGTTGTAAATAGTTAAATCATTTATATGCACTCTGTAGATGCACAAGAAAGACTGACATAGGCAGGGTTTTAGATGAAATTCACTAAAGTGAGCTCTTGCGTTTTTGACAGGCAAGAATTGTAGGCGCATCACAACAAGCCATATCAGCAGGTTTTGCGCTGCTTTTGATTTTTTTCTTGAGTGCGTCTGCGGTGATGCAGCGTAAACACCAGCTGCGCCGGGCATTCCAGCTACTCCACTTTATGCAAACCTTATCGCTGCCAACAATCTGATGGCTTGCATCAGCCATGTTGGGCAAACACTGGATGAGCAAAATAAACCTGCACAGGCACTTTTCAATCTTGCAGAATGATATATGATGAACATATGATATATCAGTTGTTCTGCAAAAATTAAAACTATCTGGAGATAACAACATGGATGACAAGCAGCGTTTGTTTCGCAGCCAGTATCAGGCTGCCACCAGTCCTTATTACAATGGGGTTTTGCATGGCATGTTCGTATTTGGGCTGGGTATTGCGCTTATCGCAGCCGCGTTAAATCAGGTGCCCGCGGCCAGCTGGGCTTGGCTGGGTGTACCCGCGACCTTGCTGTTCGCCAATCTGAATGAATGGTATGTGCATAAAAACCGCTTGCACAAACGCGGCAAGAACCGCTTGTCGCAATTGATCTGGCATCGCCACACCAAGGAGCATCATCATTACTTTACTCATGAAGAAATGCGGGTGGCCAGCACGCGTGAATACCGCATCGTGTTTTTCCCAGCCTATGCCTTTGTCCTGATCGCCATACAAAGCATTTTGCTGGGCCTGGTCTGTGCCTTGGTGGCAGGACGCAATCTTGGCTACATCGTGTTTGCTACCGCCATCGCTTTCTATCTCCTGTATGAAGCCATGCATTTTCTTTGCCATGTTGATGAAAACAGCCTGGTCAGGCATCTGCCATTGGTGAACACCATGCGCAGGAATCACATGGTGCACCACACCCAGGCACTGATGACCGACTACAATATGAACCTGACATTTCCCTTTGCCGACTTGTTGCTGGGTACATCAGACTTGCAGCAGCAGTTTGCTGGGCACGGTCTTCAATGGCTATAGTTCACAACACTTGAAACCGGTAGTGGCCAGACGCTATCAGGAGCTGGGCATGCAGCCACCAGTGCCGCATTCGCAAGCACCACTGGAACCAACCGATGTGGCGATGATGTCCCCTGACGCCAAATAAACCCTATGTAACAACAGTTAAACAGTTATCTACTTCATCAGCAGACCATGGATAAAACAGAATTCAGCAAGCTTTTCCCCATCATAAAAAACGAATCACAGGCGGCGCGTGCTTATCGCCTGCTGGAATTGCGCATCGTCTCGCTGGACCTCAAACCGGGCCAGGCGATTACTGAAAGTGAACTCTGTGATTACCTTGATCTTGGCCGCACACCTGTGCGTGAAGCTCTGCAAAGACTGGCGCAAGAATGGCTGATCAAGGTCTTGCCAAGGCGCGGCATGATCGTCAGTGAAGTTGACCTGCAATGCCAGATGCGCCTGATAGAAGCCCGCCGTGCGATGGAAGGCAGCCTGATACGCATCGCCACCCGCAAGGCCAGCAAGGATCAACGCGAACAGTTTCGCACTCTGGCAGCAGGCTTCCGCGAGGCCGCTGGCAAGGCTGATGAATTCATCCTCAGCGAAACAGATAGCGCCTTTAATCAGTTGGTGTTTGAAGTAGCCGGGAATGAATTTCTGGTCTCGGCCTTGCAGCGCATGCATGCCTTGTCTCGTCGCTTCTGGAAGATACAGTCACAGTTTGAAGACATCCTGCATGTCACCGCCACGACCCATGCTGACCTGGCCGATGCAATTGCAAGTGGTGATGCCGAGGCTGCCATCACTGCCACTGAAAAGTTGCTCGACAATGTAGAAGCCTATACCCGCGCTGCCCTCGACAGAAGTTGAATTGGACTCAAGAAAACGCCATGAGCACACACATCTACAATGCCATAGAAATACAGCGACCCGTCCCGCAAGTATTTGACTACGCCTGCAGTCCCACGCACTGGCCGGACTGGCATCCCTCATCCCTGAAGCTTTACATGGATCATGCAGGCATCGCCACCAGCGGAACCCGGTTTGAAGAAGACGTGCGTGCCGGTGGCCGCACCGGGCATCTGGTGTGGACTGTGACAGAATGCGTAGATCAGCGCCGCTGGACGGGGCAGGCAACAGTCGATAACGGTGCCCGCCTGACGGTCAGCTATCATTTGTCAGAGACTGCTACTGGTACTTTGTTTGAACGACACCTGCATTATGAGTTGCCAAACCTGATGTTGAAAATCCTGAATTTCCTGATCTTGCGTCGTCGTATTGCGAAAGAATCGGCGCTGTCATTGCGGCAGTTGCAGGGTGTTTTGCAGGAGAGCAAAAACTTAGCCTGAGAAATGCCAGTTTTTTTACCTTTTCCCCCTTGAACGCAAATGTTTAGTAAGAAATTCGTAAAGCGAGTCTTGCGAACTCCAGCTCCACATTCGCTTGAGATCCAGCAATCCCTGATATTTTTATATCATTTCATCGTCATTCCAGGCCATTTTTTTTAAGTTCGGGTATAATTCCCGGTTCTGTCCAAAATTTCCTCTTCAAGTCGTTTGATCGTTTGAATTTTCGTCTGGATTGAAAGTCCTTACGGAACAGGTTTTTGTGGATTCTTTCTCTCTTAGGTTGGTGCAAATTAATTTGGGGGGTGGGGATGTCCGATCTGGCTTCTTTGTCTACACTCGCGCGTTCTGACGCGCAACTTCCGGTTCACGTGTATTTTGATGAAACGCTGTTACAGCGCGAAATCAAAGATTTATTCCAGTCTGGCCCACGTTATGTCGGCCATGAATTGATGGTGCCCAATGTCGGCGACTTTGCCACGCTTGCTGCCGAAAACGAAGGCCGCATGCTGGTGCGCAGCGCCCAGGGCATAGAACTGATGTCGAATGTCTGCCGTCATCGCCAGGCATTGATGTTCAATGGGCGCGGCAATACCAATAATATTGTCTGCCCGCTGCATCGCTGGACTTATGACCTCAAAGGCGAGCTCATCGGTGCGCCGCATTTTGCCGACACGCCTTGCCTGAATTTGCAGCGCACGCCACTGCAAAACTGGAATGGTCTGTTATTCGAGCAAAACGGCTACAACGTCATGGAACGCATGTCCAAACTCAGTGTTACCCAGGACCTGGATTTCACTGACTATATGCTCGACCATGTCGAGGTCCATGAATGTGATTACAACTGGAAGACTTTTATTGAAGTCTATCTGGAAGATTATCACGTCGAACCTTTCCACCCTGGTCTGGGCAGCTTTGTCTCTTGCGATGACCTGAAATGGGAATTCGGCGAAGATTACAGCGTGCAAACCGTGGGCGTGCACAAGGGCTTGCAAAAGTCTGGCTCGCCAACTTACCAGCGCTGGCAAGAGCAGGTGCTGAAGTTCCGTAATGGTGAAACACCCAAATATGGCGCAATCTGGCTGACGCTGTATCCCAACATCATGGTTGAATGGTATCCGCATGTGCTGGTGGTATCTACCCTGTGGCCAACAGCTACCGGCAAGACCCGTAATGTGGTTGAGTTTTATTATCCTGAAGAAATCGTCTTGTTCGAACGTGAATTCATAGAGGCTGAACGTGCCGCCTATATGGAAACCTGTGTCGAGGATGATGAGATTGGCCTGCGCATGGATGCCGGGCGCAAGATTTTGTTTGACCGTGGCGTCAATGAAGTTGGCCCATACCAGTCACCGATGGAAGATGGCATGCAGCATTTCCATGAATGGTATCGAAGAAAAATCGCGGTGTAGTAATGCTAGAGTAAATATGGGAGGCCTGTGCCTCCCTTATCTTTTGGAGTCGTGTTTTTATGCAGTCTTTATGGATGCTGGTTGCCAGCTTTCTGTTTTCCATCATGGGTGTCTGCGTCAAGCTGGCATCGGTTGATTATTCCACCGCTGAAATTGTCGCCTACCGAGGTGCGATAGGTATGTTGATGATCGCCATGCTGGTCAGGTTCCAGGGTGGCACTTTAAAAACACGCATGCCTTACCACCATCTGGTGCGCGGCGGCGTCGGCGTCATCTCATTATGGTTATGGTTTTATGCCTTAGGAAAATTACCGCTGGCGATGGCAGTGACACTGAACTACATGTCCCCCATCTGGATCGCCGCCATCTTGCTGACAAGTGCATGGTGGCGCAAGCAGCGCAGCCTGACGTGGCAACCCATTGCCGCCATCCTCATGGGCTTTGTCGGCGTGGTCTTGCTGCTGCGCCCCAGCATACACAATGACCAGGTCGTGGGCGGCGTTCTTGCCCTGATATCGGGCATGCTGGCAGCCTGGGCATATATGCAAGTCAGGCAGATGGGTTTGCTGGGTGAGCCTGAATATCGCGTGGTGTTTTATTTCTCCCTGACCTGTGCCGTGGCCGGCTTGATGGGTACCCTGATAGGCAAATCTGTGTATGCCGCAACGGGTGAGGTTACCTGGCATCATCTGGACAGCAGGGGCATCATGCTCTTGCTGGCGATAGGCGTCACAGCCGCGAGCGCACAAATGGCCATGACACGCGCCTACCGGCTTGGTAATACCCTGGTCACAGCCAACCTGCAATATGTGGGCATCGTGTTTTCCAGTGTCTGGGACGTGTTGATCTGGAAGGTCAGCCTGGCCTGGTTGAGCTGGGTGGGTATAGCCGTGATTTTATGCAGCGGCCTCATCGCAACATTCTATAATGCCAAAAGCAATCGCAAATCCATACCCGGTGACGCCATCAGTTCAGAATAATCATCAGCTTATTTTTCAGGAGACCAAGATGTACACAACATTGATCAGTGCAACAGAGCTGGCATCCCACATCGCCGACACCAACTGGGTCGTGCTGGATTGCCGCCATGATTTGATGGACACCAATGCCGGGCAGGCTGCCTATGACCAGGGCCATATCCCCGGTGCGCAATTCGTGCATCTGGATCAGCGCCTGTCGGCTGCCAAAGTTGGTGCAGATGGTGTCTTCCGTGGCCGCCATCCCCTGCCTGAAAAAACTGACTTTATCGCCACTCTGCAAGCACTGGGTGTGAATGACAATAGCCAGGTCGTGGTCTATGACGCCCATGGCGGCATGTTTGCAGCACGTCTGTGGTGGATGTTACGCTGGGTAGGTCACAAGGCCGTGGCGGTGCTTGACGGTGGCTTGCCAGCATGGCTGGCAGCACAGCAAGCAGTGACTACAGAAGTACCCGCCGCTCATATTGGTAATATCAATGAGCAGGCAACGCTGGTTGGCACAGTCGATGTCAGTCAGGTACTGGCAAATATCAGCAGCGCTGCCAAGACCCTGGTGGATGCCCGCGCTGCCGATCGTTTCCGTGGCGAGAACGAAACGATAGATCCAGTCGGCGGCCATATTCCTGGTGCCAAAAACCGCTTCTTCAAAGATAACCTGCAAGCGGATGGCCGTTTCAAACTGGCAGAGCAATTGCAGCAAGAATGGTCTGCCGTAGTTAGCGATGCCAGCCAGGCCATCATGCAATGCGGCTCAGGCGTCACAGCCTGCCATAATTTGCTGGCGCTGGAAGTGGCAGGTTTGCAGGGGGCGGCTTTGTATCCGGGATCGTGGAGTGAGTGGTGTGCAGATGCGTCCAGGCCGGTGGAGCGTTGAGTAGAGTTTGAGCCGACGATATGCGTAGGTTGGGCCGGGCCTCGCTAGGCTACGGTTTACCAGCCCAACACTGTGCCTTGGCTAAACGAATACGTGATTTGTAAGCCGAGTGTTGGGCTGATACCCCGTAGCCCAACCTACGATGCCCGGCCCAACTTACGAGACGCGCAAATTTCAATGACTACCTGTGGCTTGTCACAAACAACACCAGCACCACCCCCAGTGATATCAGGATAATTTGCGGTATCGTTTCTTTCAGCGTCGCCCGCCTCTGCATTTGCGGCATCAGATCACTGACTGCGATATAGATAAAACCCGAAGACGCAAACACCAGCACATAGGGGATCATGCCGCTGGCGCTTTCCAGCGTGTAATAGCCAAGCACACCACCAACCACACCCATCATGCTGCAGATCAGGTTATACATATAAGCACGCATGCGGCTGAAGCCAGCATTCAGCAAGACGATGAAATCGCCTATCTCTTGCGGGATTTCATGGGCAATGATCGCCAGGCCGGTCACCAGACCCAGCTTGGGGTTGGCCAGAAAAGCGGCAGCGATCAAAATGCCATCGGTGAAATTATGCAGGCCATCACCCACCAAAATCATCCAGCCAGCTTTGCCCGCTTCATGCGCATCATGACCATGTTCATGATGGTGGCCGTCGCCCTCGTGATGATGTGAATGCCGCAGGATGGCGAATTTTTCGAGCAAAAAGAAAGCCAGTAAACCACCGAGCAGGCAGGCGAACAGGGTGCGGGTGTCCGCACCAGACTCAAAAGCTTCAGGCAAGGCATGCAGCAAGGAAGTGGACAGCATGATACCCACCGACAGGCTGACCATGCGCTCCACGACTTTGGAGAGCAGTGAAAATGAAAAAATGGCAGCCGCAGTGATGCTCAGGACACCAGCAATCGTGGTAGCAAACAGGATGGATAACAGCGTGGAATGAATTTTAAGCCTCGGGAATTTGCAACCAGGTTGCAAATTAGAACATATTGCGGGGGTTTCTGCAAATCCGGCCTTCACTTGATGTTAAGTCGTCGCCTTTCGCATCGTCATAAATTCCTCTGCCAGTGCGGTATGCCTAGTTAAGCTTGCATCCGCTTCGAGGATGCAAGAGTGGTACTACAGGCCTTTCGAAGCACTGCCGACAGGTAGTGAAGAGCAGGCTATCGTGTAGCGAAATTAAAATCTAGCTATTTAACTTTGGCGCAAATCTCGCGGCCAATTTCCAGCGCTCCGTTTTTGCTTAACCATGCTGCCACCGCATCTGCCTTCAGGCAATTGGCCCAGGCCAGTACTGATATACCGTTTTTATCAACGGCATTCAAATTGAGTTTGAATTTTGAAGTTGCCATCATCTCCAGCATATCAGGCTGGTTTTTGATGATCGCCTGCCAAAAACTTAATGAACCATCCTTGTTCACATTATTTGGATCGGCACCAAATTCCAAAAAGGTTTTCACCAGGTCCGCCCGCCCGGATTTGAGTGCGTAGTCCAGGGGATAATTCAGGCCACAGGTCGTACATCCCGAGGCAATATTCACATTATTGTATTTTGTGAGCATGGCGCGTATCAGGTCTTCGCGATGCGGCTCATAACCCTCAAAACGCAAATACAAGGGCAGTAATTCGCCAGAGGTCTTGTTCTTGCCATCGTCGTACGCGTGATTTTTGTCTAGTTGCAAGCCGTGCGCTATCAATTGCATCGTACTTTCAGGACGCATGTGTGCATATACACCGATGTTCTCTGGCCTGTTCTGCCCAAACATATGATTGATATCTGCACCAGTGCCGACTAAAAAATCCACTTCCTCCCAGTCAATTTTCTTTTCATAATCACGGGTGGCAAGTATGCGGCTGAGAACGGCTTCGGCTTCAATCTGGGGCAAGAGGGTTTTAGCTTTTGTGGACGCATGCTGCGCCAGCGCTGCTGCCAGCAAGCTGGGGTAGGCTGGTGTATCCCAGGCGCGCGATAAAACTTCTCTGCGCAGTGGATCTGCGCCACGCTTCAGTAGCTGCAGTACAGCATCTGCGTTTTTAGTGGCTACAGCATTGCGCATCAATTCCCTGTCATTGATTGCGTCAGCACCTGCCTGTGGAAACAGAAAATCCAGGGTGGTTGCAGGCACTGTGCCCAGATCAGGATACTGCTGCAATAATTCCATCGCTACTGGCGACAAGGCATAGCCTCTTGTCTCTGGTCTTTCGCGAGAATTGCTCAAGAAGCCTTTTTTATTGAATTTTTTTAATACACGCAGTGCTTGCGCTGCTGGCATGAACCGTGTCAGTTTCAGCAACTCGGTATTGGTGTGGCTGTTTTCATAGGGAGCAGGTACAGTCAGGCGAGGGAAGACAGCTTGATCGAACAAATCATAAAATTCTTTTTGCAAAGCCACGACCATGTTCCAGTCATGATTTCCCCTTAGAAGTGCTATGCCTGCATTCAGCCATTGCGCGTCGCCATTTTCATCACGCGGTATTTGGCCTGCCCGCAGTAGCTCACGGAAATTCTCCAGGGTGGCAGTTCTTTCTTTTTCATCTTTTGTCACCATGCCAGGAAATTTGAGCATTTCTGCATGCAGCCACTGGCCACAGATAAATTCCAGTTGCATTTGCGGCGAGCGTTTCCTGAACCAGTCTTTGGTGCTGGCACGCAAATTATTAAAAGCCACCTGCTTCATGTCTGGCAGCTTTTTGCCAGGGCATAGTGCCGCAGCGCCAGCTACTTCTTTGCCATCAGGCCTTTTCTTTAAAGGCTCAGGTGTGGCTGGAGAAATACCTCTGGCGGCAACCGGGTACAAATCAATCGCTTCCAGCATGAAGCCTTGCATGATGTAATAGACGTAGCCTGTCGTCACCTCCCTGTCTATATAAGATTTTTGTGTGGGTGAACTGACTTGCACGGCTGTTCCAACCGGCAGTTTCATCAGCACACCGCTGTCCACCCATATCGCGCATGAAGTCTCGGGCAGGCTTTGCTCTTTTAGCAACTGCAACAGTTTGTCCTGCGCGACCAACGCACTCTTGTGAACATTGGCATCCCACTGCTGGCTGTCAGTTGACATGCGGTAGGTAAGTTCACCCTGTGTTTTCTCTATCCTGATGATGGCGGGGCCATTTTTTTCGCTGGCAAAATCACCCAGCAAGGTATCGCTGCACGCAGCATGGGAGTTTCTGGAAAACAGGCCAAGCATGATGGCGAGAAAAAACGGGAGATGGAATTTATGCAAAGTCGTGTGGGTAGGGTGAGTTCAAGAAAAAATACTAAGATTACGAAACACCGACAATATTTCCATGCCGGACCAGTTTCCCTAAGCTACACTACCGCAGTCCTCATCGTCACAAATTCTTCGGCTATCGTGGGGTGCACACCTATCGTGGCATCTACTTGTGCCTTGGTCACACCACATTGCATGGCGACGGCAAAGCCCTGGATGATTTCACCCGCATCCGACCCCACCATGTGCATGCCCAGTACGCGGTCGGTGTCAGCATCGACGATCATTTTCATCAGGCAACGCTCGGTTGAGCCCGACAGGGTGTGCTTGAGTGCCTTGAATTCGCTTTTGAAGATGTTGACATGCGTATGCTTTTCGCGTGCTTTGGCTTCGGTCAGACCCAGTGTTGCCACATTCGGGTGGCTGAACACTGCAGTGGGAATGTTTTCATATGACATCAGCTTGCGGCCATGCTGGAACAGGTTGGCCGCAACGACCATGCCTTCTGCCAGAGCTACCGGGGTCAATGCCACACGGTCGATGACATCGCCTATGGCATAAATATTGGCGACATTGGTGGCGAAATGTTCATCGACAATAATCGCACCATTCTCGCGTGTCTGTATGCCCACATTGTCAAGGCCCAGACCTCTGACATTGGGTTTGCGGCCGGTGGCAAACAGGATGCAATCGCTTTCCAGCGTGCGGCCATCGCTGAGCCTTACCTGTTTGTTGTCACCTTGAGCGGTGATAGACGCAATGCTGGTATCGAGTGCAATGTCCACGCCTTTCTTGCGCATTTCAGCAATCAGGAAATGGCCCAGGTCAGCATCCATGCTGCGCAAGATTTGTATCCCGCGTTGCACCAGTGTCACCTTGCAACCCAGTCCGTTCAAGATTGAGGCTAGCTCTACCGCAATATAGCCACCACCTTGCACTACCGCATGGCGTGGCAGTGCAGGCAGGTGAAAGAATTCATCTGAAGTAATACCCAATTCGCTGCCAGGCAATTCTGGTTTGACGGGATGGCCACCGGTGGCGATCAGGATGTGGTGCGTACTATAGCTTTTACCGTTAACCACAACCGTGTGCGCATCCACAATCTGGGCATGACCAGCGATGATATCCACGTTGGCAGTTGTCAGTATCTGCTTGTAGATACCATTCAGCCTGGCGATTTCTCTGTCCTTGTTGGCGATCAGGCTAGCCCAGTCAAAGCGCTGCTCACCCACGCTCCAGCCAAAGCCGGCAGCTTCTTCAAAGTCGCTATGATAATGCGCGGCATACGACATCAGTTTTTTGGGGATACAACCGGCGTTCACACAAGTGCCGCCCAGTGGGCCGGATTCAGCCAGGGCAACCCGGGCACCATACTGCGCAGCAAAGCGGCTGGCACGCACGCCACCAGAACCGCCGCCTATCGTGAATAAGTCATAGTCGTAAGTGTGCATGCTGCGGTCCTGGGATAAGATGAAAGAGGCAGATCTGGCAGGTAGCTTGCACCAGATCCGCTTGTGACAGAGGGAGAGTGATTACACTACGCCATTGGCCTTGAACCAGGCCAGCGCACGGCCCCAGCCATCCTTGGCATCGGCTTCGTTATAGCTGGGGCGATAGTCAGCATTGAAGGCATGGCCAGAATTTTCATACACCTTGAATTCTGATTTGCTATTGCCCTTTTTGAGTTCCACTTCCATCTTGAAGACAGACTCAACCGGAATACCCTGGTCTTTGGCACCATACAGGCCCAGCACAGGTGTTTTCAGGTTGGCAGCGATATCGATAGGGTGCTTGGGCGTCAATGTCGAGGCGTCGCCGACCAGCTTGCCGTACCAGGCCACCCCGGCTTTGACATTCGGGTTGTAGGCAGAATACATCCAGGTAATACGGCCACCCCAGCAAAAGCCAGTGATGCCCAGGCGCTTGGTGTCGCCGCCATTATTGGCTGCCCATGCAACTGAAGCATCAAGATCACCCATGACTTGCGCATCAGGCACCTTGGAAATAATTTCCTTGATCAGCTCAGCCACACTGGCGGCATTTTTTGCATCACCCTGGCGCACAAACAATTCAGGCGCAATTGCCAGATAACCCTGCTTGGCGAAGCGGCGTGCGACATCGGCAATATGTTCATGCACACCAAAAATTTCGGAGATCACCAATATCACAGGCAGATTGCTCTTGCCTTCAGGCTTGGCAAAGTACAAGGGTACTTCTGCACCAGCGACAGTCAGTTTCGCCACGCCATCTGTCAGACCGGCACGGTCAGTCTTGATCATGGTCTGCGCGCAAACCGGCGCCACCGCTGCGGCAAAGCCGACACCGACGGCAGTCTGGATAAAACTGCGGCGATTGACTGTCGTATTGTCTTCGGTGGTACCAACCAGGCTATTAAAGTCTTCGCGATGCTGCATGGTGTTCTCCTGTAAGGTTTCTTCGTGGATGTACTTGTATGAAACGCTGGATAAAACAGCATTGCATTGTACAACCGATTATGAAAGCCTACCTGTCAGCCTCACTGGCGCTCAGGGTTGGGGCTTCAGGGGCGGAGTAGTACAGGCGGCGTGCTGTCTGCATAGGTCAGGTAGGCTTTCCACACATCATGGGTACGGCTTTGTGTCAGGTCCAGCTGGCACTGGGCAGACTGGCGAAAGCGTATGCTGCCTTCTGCCCAATAAGTGTAGACATCACCGCAATGAGCTGCGCGGTATTGTTCCCAGGTTTTTTGCGCGATATCGAGGTTGAGCTTGGCATCTGGGATCTTGTTAATGCGGCTCTTGGCAGCCTGCAGATAGGCCTCCAGTTTCTTGTCTGCCTTGGTAACTTCGGCAGCCATGCACTGGGCTTCTTCCTGGGTATTTTTCGCTGTTGCACACAAGATTTCAGCATGGCTGGTGGTTGCTATCGCACAAAGCAAGGATGCCAGTGCAAATTGTGCGGATTTCATAAGATCCTTAAGGTTCTTGAGTCGTCACAACAGATATCGGCACCAGAATGGTGTTGAATAAATAGTAACATAAAGATATTATCAGGGCTTACCTAAAATCAATTCATTCTTGGCGGCAAATTTTTACTGACTTGACCTATTTGATGCAGAATAACGTTAAAGGCCATCGGTATGCCGGATGTTCTTCATGAAATTTATTGGATAGTCGGCTAAGGGATTTATGAGCTTATCGTTTTTTTATTCTAGGCATCAAAAAATTGCACTATATGTGGCGGCCTGCCTGATCTTTTTTGCATGCTCAAGTAACTTGAGGGCAACTGAGTCTGAATCACCGGCAACTGAAAAGATAGCTTCCATTTCGAATGGCCGCTATCGTATTTCGGGCGGACTGACTTTGGAAACTTACAGCGAATTTGAAGCTGCGCTAAAAAGACATCCAGAGATTCAAGCTCTGGAATTTATTGATTCCGAAGGTTCTGCGCGTAATGCCGATTCTATCGTGAATTTATTCCAGTTGAAGATAGATGAATTACATTTGACTACGTACGCCAAGGGTTACTGCGTCTCGACTTGTGGATTTATTTTTCTCATGGGACACAAGCGCGTGTTATTAAAAGGGAGCGAAGATAAGCCCACCATCATCAAGTTGCATCCAATTTTTAATTCGCAGCTCAATGAATTTGAAACATTTTCTACCGATAAATACATACAAGAAATTAGTAGCCGTAGTGGCGGCAAGATCAGCAAAGAATACCTGAAGAAAATGTATCTGACCACAGACCGCCGTGGCGGTCTTATCATCAAACGTGAGGCGGGTGCAAATGGCAAACACATTTTCTTTCAAGCCAAATATGGTGATCAATTAGATGCACTCTCTTCGCAAAGCTTGGCAGAACTTGGGCTGGCAACTGAAGACTGAAGACTGAAGACTGAAGACTGAAGACTGAAGCGCATTGTGCAAAAGAACTTACCTCAATGAAAAAAATAATTTATTCCTTGTTGATGTTGTTTTCTTCAACTGTATTTGCGACTGAGAATAAAACCCGATACATCATGAAGGGTTTTATCGATAGCCCAAAAATTCAGGAACTGGAAACAGAGTTGAAAGCGAATTCTTCAATGCGGGAAATTGAATTTGTCCAATCCTTTGGTATCTACAAGAATGAAATTGAATTGACCATTAAGATGTTGGCCCTGGTTGATCAATATCATCTGCATACCTTCGCCCGCGGAAATTGCGCATTCGCTTGCGCCACCATATTTTTATATGGGTATCAGCGCACTTTACTTCCCAATGCTGAAGGAAAAAGTACGCGTCTGTTGTTGCGCCCGCTGCTTTCCAGGGATGATGAATTTTTGAAAGAACAGACGGAAGATTTTTTCAAAAAGATAGTCGCACGTAGCGGTAACAAGCTACCAGCAGAATTTTTATCATGGCTCTACCGCGTCAAAGATGACTTTGGCGCTATTCATATTTTCAACAAAGCAGATGATCAGAATCGCTTTATATTTTTCCAAAGTATAGGTAAGGGGAAACTTGAGGTGATGAGCGAATTAAGTCCTGAAGATATCGGCATCATGGTGCAGCATTGACGTAAGTTAATAAAAAAAATTATGAAAATTTCTAAAGAGCCTCCTTATTTATGATCCATCCTATTTTTTCAAAAATCCTGTTGCTCAGTCTTATCTGGCAAATACAGGCAAGCAGTCTGGCCGCTGACTCAGGGAGTGTCCTGACTGCAGAAAATAATGACACGCAAGTGCGCTTCGTTCGCACCATTGAAGGTGTGCAAGAGTATCAATTGAAGAACGGCTTGCAGATTTTGCTTATGCCAGACTTCAAATCCAGTCTTTACGTCGTTAATCTGGTTTACCGCACAGGTAGCGCCGGTGAGCTTGAAGGAGGAACGGGATTGGCGCATATGTTTGAGCACTTTGTTGCGCAGCGCAGTTCCTTGCTTTATCCCAGATTGGCAGAGGATTTAAAAGCAAAGCATATCAACCGTCTGGGCATTACCAGCAGTGATTACACCTACTATAGAACGAACTATATTACCAGCCGCAAGGAGCTCGAATGGGTGCTCGATTTGGATGCTGAGCGCATGAGTCAGTTCAATTATAGTGAAGACAGTTTGAAGACCGTATTGCAGGAAGTCTATGAAGAGATAGATAACACGATCAGCAAACATGATGCAAGTTTATTGCGAAAAACCGTGATTGCCATGAGACCAGGCCAGGTAAGCGGGCGCGATATTCTGGGTAAAAAAAGCGATCTGGCAAATGTCAACCTGGATAAGCTCAAAGCTTTCTGGCAAAGCTATTATCGGCCAGATAATGCAAGTTTGATTGTCGCTGGCAATTTTGATGTCGCAGAAATGCTGCAGCTCATTCAAGCCCGGTTTGCCAGCATACCCAAACCTGAATCTGCACTCAAGCGCAGGCGATTTGAAGATATGGCTCAGATCTCGGCGCAGGAAATTAGCATAAGCTATAAACGCACGGCACCTGGCATTATCAGTGCCTATCGTGTTGCACCTTTTGGGTCTCCAGATTTTGTCGCTGTCTATTTGATTGCGCGCATACTGGACCAGCGACGCATAGCGAAAAAATCTACAGACAGTGCGATAGAGGAAAAGATCGCCGCTTTTGTAACGCCCTACCTGGATGACAGTATTCTGGCTTTCAGATCAATATTGCCATATGGGTCTGGTAACTTGCTTCCTGATGCCAGGGGCAGGTTGTTAAGCCTGGAAACTGAAATTCTGGAGCATCCTTTTACGCAAGACGAACTGGATCGTGCCAAAGTAGTCATGGCGAAGGCTTTTCAGTCACGCAAGAACGATGCAGATCGTTATGTAGAATCATTTCCGCTTCATATGGTGGCAAATGACTGGAGTTGGAATTTTACTTTCAGGGATAAGACTGAGAAGATATCTCTGGAAAAAGTACAAAGCCTGGCTCAGCAATGGCTGATGCCAAAAAACCGTACCATGGCTTTTTTGCGGGAAGATGAGGCGGCACAATAAATCTGCTCATGCAGGGAAAACGATGCGCCGCAGATGCAGGGTCAGGGATTGCGTGCGGTCTTTAAGGGTGCTGCCACGTTCTGCCGTATCCACGTCTGCATGTCTTGCCAGATGCGCTGAACTTCAGCATCTGGCGGCATTTGCGTCGCATTTGGCAGTTCTATGGTGACGACCGGTATATCCTTGTGCAGGCCGCTGTAGTTGCCCAGTGAACCTGGGTAGACGCCGACGCGGTTATAGATCAGGCGGCCAAAACGGTTGGGTGGCGTGGTCGGGCCATCAAAGTCGAGCACGCCAAAAGGGGCGTGGACAGAGATGATGACGTCGGGTTTGTATTTTTCTATGGTCTCATAGACCCAGCGGCTCTCCGGTTCTGAGATCGGCGCTTTGCCCGGATAGCGGCGCGGGTCGCTGCGGGTCACGCGGGCCCAATAGCTCGGTGCTTCTTTTTGCCAGTTGGGGGTGGGGAAGTTGCGGTTCAGGTCTATGCCGCGGGCATTGACGCGGCGTGGCTTGGGTGCCAGCAAGCCATCAGGATTCACCACTGGGGCGACGCGCCAGTTAAATTCCAGTGGGCTTTTTTGCATGGTTTCCATCCATTTGAAAACGATGGAGGACGCCGTTTGTTCATCACCATGGATGCCACCCAGCAGCAGTATCCGTATCGCTTGCGGATGTTTTGCATCTGCCTTGATATCGCGGGACAATACTGGGAAACCATTGAGTGAATTTGCACCAGTGGGACTGAGTTTGCTGTTCTTGCAGTCAGTCAGGCTGACTTTGGGCAGGCGCGCTACCAGTGGTGTACACCAGTCGCTGACAGTTTTTGGTTTCGCGGGCGATTTGGCTGGCGTGGATGAAGCAGGTGCCGCTGGTGTCGTTGATGCCGTTGGTGCTATGGATGGTGCCGAAGGCGTTGGCGGGGCAGACAGGCTGTTTGCAGATGGCATGGCCAACAGGCCAGCCACCGCAAACAAAGCACCGAGTTTTTTGCAGCGAGATGCGCAGAACTTACTTCTAAAAAGAACAACCGGCATTCTTGCTTCTACTCCCAGTGCTACCTATTACTTAAAACAATGAAGATAAATTACAGTCCGGCAGCGGCACGCAAAATGGCTGCCTTGTCAGTACGTTCCCAGGTGAATTCTGGCTCTTCACGACCAAAGTGGCCGTAGGCGGCTGTCTTGGAATAGATAGGGCGCAGCAAGTCCAGCATCTGGATAATACCCTTTGGACGCAGGTCAAAATGCTCGTTCACCAGTGCGGCGATCTGGTCATCAGGGATGACACCTGTGCCTTCAGTGTAGACAGTTACGTTCATCGGGCGTGCTACACCAATCGCATAAGCCACCTGTATCTGGCACTGACGGGCGATACCGGCAGCGACGATATTCTTGGCGACATAACGGGCAGCATAGGCAGCTGAACGATCAACCTTGGTAGGATCTTTACCAGAGAAAGCGCCACCACCATGAGGGCAGGCACCACCGTAGGTATCAACAATGATCTTGCGGCCAGTCAGACCACAATCACCTTGCGGGCCGCCGATAACGAAACGGCCAGTCGGGTTGATCAGGAATTTGGTGTCCAGCAACCATTCTTTAGGCAAGACTGGTTTGATGATTTCTTCAATGACAGCGTCAATGAAAGACTGCTTCATCTTGGTCGAGGTTTCGCTCTGGTCAGGGTGATGCTGGGTGGACAGCACGACAGTATCGATACTGTGCGGCTTGCCATCGACATAACGCATGGTGACCTGGCTCTTGGCATCCGGGCGCAGGAAAGGCAGGCGGCCATCCTTGCGCAATTGTGCCTGGCGTTCTACCAGACGGTGCGCATAGTAAATTGGCGCAGGCATCAGTTCAGGTGTTTCATCGCAGGCATAGCCAAACATCAGACCCTGGTCACCGGCACCAGTGTTCAGATGATCATCAGACGCCTGGTCTACGCCCTGGGCGATATCATTTGATTGCTTGTCATAAGCAACCAGCACTGCGCAACCTTTGTAGTCAATACCGTATTCAGTATTGTCGTAACCGATGCGCTTGATGGTGTCGCGCGCTACCTGTATGTAATCAACGTGGGCATTGGTGGTGATTTCACCAGCCAGAACCACCAGACCAGTATTGGTCAGGGTTTCAGCGGCAACGCGGGAACGGGGATCTTGTTCAAAGATTGCATCCAGAATCGCATCGGAAATCTGATCGGCGACTTTGTCCGGGTGTCCTTCGGATACCGATTCAGAGGTGAAAAGAAAATCATTAGCCATCGCAGGCTCCTATAAAAAATTGACCGTAAAAAATTATGCCGCAGTCGGAAGAGTCCTGCGACGCTTTAGCGAGTTTTATTAACCGCCTCGCAAGTTGTCATTAACTCGGCGGTGGCTTACCTTCTGTGTTTATCCTGCCCTAAAGCAGGTCAGAGCTAGCCAATATGTGATATTTTACGCTCGTTCTGCATAGTCTGTCGAATATACCCTTATTATTATACTGATAATTGAGCAGCGTCATGCTTGTCACTTTGTTTCGTTTTCTTTCCATTTTTCCATTGTCGGTCTTGCATTTTTCAGGAGCCGCGCTGGGTTGGTTCGTCTATTTGCTGTCAGGGTCATATCGCCGTCGCCTCAAGCAAAATATCACCCGCGCCGGTTTTCCTGAGCATTTGCATGTCGCCGTGCGTGAAGCTGGCAAGAATATCCTGGAGCTGCCATTTATTTGGTGCGCCAAGCCTGACAGGGTATTAAAGACCGCAACGATAGAGAACTGGGAACTGGTACAGGCCGCACTGGATGCCAAGAAGGGAGTGATATTTTTGACACCGCATCTGGGCTGTTTTGAAATCGTTGCCCAAAGCATTGCTGTACGCACCCGCTTGACCGTTTTATACCGCCCACCACGCAAAGCTGCCCTCAAACCCTTGATAGAAGGTGCGCGTGCACGTGACAATCTTTTGCTGGCACCGGCAAACTTCTCCGGTGTCAGGATCATGGCCAAGGCCCTTAAAAAAGGCGAGGCCATAGGCTTGCTGCCTGATCAGGTGCCTCAGGAAGGTGAGGGCGTCTGGGCCAAGTTCTTTGGCAAGCGTGCCTATACCATGACTTTGTCTGCCAAATTGCATGGCATGACAGATGCACCAATTATCCTGACTTTTGCAGAACGCCTGCCTGGCGGGCGCGGCTATGTGATCCGCTTCGTGCCCTTTGAAGAAGAGCTGGGCACGGACCCGGTTGCACAAGCAACTGCCATCAACCGTGGCATGGAAAAACTGATTGCCCTGTCTCCTGCACAATACTTCTGGAGTTATAACCGCTACAAGAAACCGGACGGAGTCGATGACCCTGAAGCTGACGCGGACAAGGAGCCGGCATGAGGCTGGTGCTGGTCCTGATGTGGATATTGCACTGGTTACCTTTGTCTGTGCTGGGTCGCCTGGGTGAGGGCGTAGGCAGCATATTGTTTATGCTGATACGCAAGCGCAGGCATATCACGCTCACAAATTTAGCGCTTTGCCTGCCACATTTGAGTGAAGTGGAAAGGCTGGCCATCGCCAAACGCCACTTCCAGGTCTATGCCCGTAGCGTGCTGGAACGCGGCATACTCTGGTGGGCTTCTGAAGCGCGACTGAAGCGCTTGATACAGATAGACCCCGCCGTGCCTATGGCAGCGATGGCAGAAGGTCCTACCATATTGATGTGTCCGCATTTTGTCAGCCTGGATGTGGCAGGCGTTGCGGTAATGCTGGAATCATCGCTATGTTCCATTTACACCCGCCAGCGCAGCAAGGTGTTTGATGCTGCCCTGCGCAAGGGGCGCTCGCGCTTTCGTCCGGTAAAATTGTTTTCGCGGGCGGAGGGCGTCAAGCCCATCATCCGTGCCATGCGTGAAAACTTGCCTTTCTTCATGTTGCCGGACATGGACTTTGGTGCCAAGGATGCCGAGTTCGTGCCTTTCTTTGGTGTGCCTGCAGCTACCTTGACTGCAGTGCCAAGAATTGCGGCAACTACAGGTGCCAAAGTCATCCCCGTCATCGCCACTATTTTGCCTGACTACAAGGGTTGGAAAGTGACTTTCCACGAGCCTTGGCAAAATTATCCGGGCGACGATATCGTCGCGGCCACGCGTTATATGAATGCCTTCATCGAGCAAGAAATTTTGAAGGCGCCCGCTGAATATTTTTGGGCGCATAAGCGTTTCAAAACACGTCCGCCTGGTGATGCCAGTTTTTATTGACTTGAGCTTGTGACGGCCTGCGCCGTCACTTCAAATTCCTGTTTTAACCATTCCAGAAATGCCAGACGGCGCTGGTCCTCATCAAATGGCGGGGCTGACAGCAAAACGTAGTCAGTGCCATCCGCCATGAAAGCATGCGGTGCCAGCAATTGGCCGCTACGGATTTCATCTCCCACCATATAGGCCGATGCCATCGCGATGCCGAGGCCAGCGCAAGCCGCTTGCAGGCTCAGGTAAAAATGTTCGTAGGTCGCCCGGCTTTTGCCGCGTACAGCTTGCCCGCTGAGTTTTTGCCATTGCGGCCAGGCATCGGGGCGCGTTGCCGTGTGCAGCAGACATTGCTGGTTCAGTTGCAGTTTTCCTTGTTTTAGCAAGCCTGGTGTGCAGACCGGTGCGATCAATTCACTGGCGACTTTGGCTACATGGTAGTTTGCATCCCAAGCAAAATCATTGCGTCGCAAAGCCAGGTCTATATGTCCATGCCGCAAATCGACGGGCCCGCCAGCGGCAAATAAATGAATCTCCAGTTCAGGGTGTAGCTGCCTGAATTTACCCAGGCGCGGGATCAGCCAGCGCATGGCGATGGTCGGTTCGCAAGAGACTACCAGCGGTTGCTCATCTGCCTGTCTGAGCTGGCGCAAACCTGCTTCCAGTTGCCGCATGATGTCAGTGCAAGTGCCTTGCAGGCTCAGCCCGGCGCGTGTCAAAAAGATGGCGCGGTTGCGGCGCTCGAACAATGCCAGGCCCAGGTTTTCTTCCAGTTGCTTGATCTGGCGGCTGACAGCACCGTGGGTGACGTGCAGTTCTTCCGCAGCCCTGACCAGGCTCAAATGGCGTGCCGCCACTTCAAACACGCGTATGGCATTCAGGGATGGCAGGTGATTAGACATCTGTGAGATTTTCTCAATGATATCTCTCAGTATATATCGATTTTCATAAATGATGCTCATCTTCAAAATGTATCTAAGCGTGACACCAGATCACAAATAATATTTACATTTTGAGGAAAAAACATGACAGAACTCATCGCCGTCGCCATCATCACCATCCTGGCCGTCATCAGCCCCGGTGCTGACTTTGCCATGGTCACCAGGAACAGTTACCTGTATGGACGCCGTGCAGGTTTGCTGGCCGCTAGCGGCATTGCGCTGGGCGTGCAAGTGCACGTCATGTACACCATGCTGGGTGTGGGCCTGCTGATTGCCAAGTCCCCCAGCCTGTATTTCGCCATCAAGATCATAGGCGCGATTTACCTGGTCTATATCGGCTACCAGACTTTTTTTGCTCGTGCTGTCGTTAACGCAGAAGCTGGCACAGGGCAGTCATTGAATAATCTCGCGGCCTTGCGAGCAGGTTTCATGACCAATGCCTTTAATCCCAAAACCACTTTATTTGTCCTGAGTACTTATACCCAGGTCGTGCAAGTTGATACGAGCCTGCTGGCACAATTTGGCTATGGCTTGTTCATGTCTGTCGCACACTGGATATGGTTCAGCCTGGTTGCCCTGTTCTTTTCAGATAGTCGCCTGCGTGCTGGCATGCTCAGGCAGCAAGTGATATTGAATCGTTTCATCGGTGCTGTGCTGATCGTCCTGGGTGTATCCCTGGCCAGTTTGCCGGCCTTGCATTAGTTGCATGGTTGACGAAATCCGGATGCGCGCCTACAATTGCGGCAGGTGCTGAGGGGCGCCTACCCGCACAAGAGGCTCTCACCCTGCAAATGCACATCCAAATTAATGTGATAATTGCCATGTTTCGTTTGACGTCAGCGGGTCGTCGATAAGCGAACTGGAGTTCATCATGTTATCGTCGTACTACCCATCATTGTTCATCGCACAACAGCCTATATTGACTGGAGCTGCAGCATGAACGCACTTACTACTGAAATCAAAACACGCGCCCGTTTATTGCAAAAATTGCTGGAGACGCGCAATGCCGCAGCCAGCAAACGCGCGCTGATCTTAAGCCGCCAGCGCCAGTGGGAAATCCCCGAGAGCTGGCAACTCAAGCACTGCATGAACCTGGCCGCAGCCGATGCAGGTTTCCAGAACTGGGAGCATGCCCGCATCGTCCTCGGTGGCGAGGTCAAACCTGGTGAAGATATGGGGGACTTCTGGCACGGTGCCGAGGTGTCCGTCTTTATCAATCACTGGTATGCCAGCTATGCCGAAGCGCAGGAACAATTGCGGGCGAATGAAGCCGGTTATTTGCTGCCTTACCGCAAGCAATACCTGGTCGTCACCAGTGATTATTTGCAGGCGCTGGGCGTCAGTGCCGCGCCTGAATTCTGGAACCTTATCGGGCGTGATCTGGTACAGGGTTATGGCAGCGCAAGCTGGTTGAGCCTGGCGCAGCAACGCCTGCAATCCAGCCGCACCGAGCGTTTCAAGGCGAACTGGGATGCTTCACAGATCATGCTGGATTTGCAGTCTACTGAAGTCGAGGCCGAGCGGGTGATGAAGTCTTTCGTCAAGGATGGGCGTCTGGTGAGCATTCCTGAACAGCGTAAAAAGCGGTTGGTGATCTTGCGCTGGCTGGTGGAGCAACTACAGTTTGAGCGTCGGTATGTGGAGGCTGATATCAATAGTTTCTTGCTGCGGTTTCATTCTGATTTTGCGACCTTGCGGCGGGAGTTTATTATGAATGGATTGATGGAGAGGGCGGAGGGGGAGTATTGGAGGGTGTAATCGGCATCTTGGTATTTTGATGCAGATGGATTTAACTTAGCGGCTTTGATGTACTGGTCTGGCTGCTAACCTTCAATTTGACGGCAATAAAATTAGCGTCATTCCTGCGTAGGCAGGAATCTACCGGGCTGGCGCTCCAGCGGCGTTCGTTGCATGCCGTGTCGTTTGTTGAAGCTCGCACTTTGACTAAAGCGATTGCCCTTCGTAGAACCAAGCCGGGTCTCGGCCCGGCGGCCGAAATTCTTTCTTTGCGTCGCCAAAGAAAGAATGTAGTGGTCTAATTTGCCAGGACAGTGAAATAAGAGGAAACTCAATCACAAAGAGGCCTCAACATGATGAAGAAACACTTCGACACACCGCTCAAACTGGAAGTGGTGAAGATGGTGAAAGAACAAGGACTGAGCATATCAAGAGTCAGTCAAAGCATGCATATAGGAGAAACGGCGATACGCCGGTGGATGAAACAATACGAAACGGAACTTGATGGAGAACCGCTGGCAAGTAAGCCACTGACAGCAGAACAACAACGCATCCGTGAGCTGGAGCAAGAGAACCGGCAACTGCGCATGGATGTGACCATCTTAAAAAATGCGTCGGCCTTCTTCGCCAGGGAAATGAAATG
>NZ_JBMPOZ010000029.1:0-57500 GCF_049340385.1 Undibacterium sp. Ji83W
ACTGATACAGATGGGGGAGATGTTCCCCAATTTATGAAGATCATCATGTTCCTGCAACGCATTTCATGCTTTTGCCTGAACATGATTTTGAAATTGAAGAAAATTAGAACTTAATCAGACATTCCCTTGTTTTAAAAATATTTCCGACGAAAACTACCAAGTAAAAATAAAAACCTTCACATCATCATGCAGGCAGGTGATATATGAAAGGCCTGCCCGCTCATAGTCATTCATGTCCATCGACTGTAGTCTTTCTGGCGGGTAGGCTTTTTTGACATCTTTGGCAAAAATGTAGAGGAGTTCTTTTTCGACCGCCTTGCCAAACATGACATGGCCGTAGGGTCCGCCGATATCCGGCAGATCAAATGGCAACTGCTCAAGAATGTTTTTAGGGACAGGAACAAAGGGCCAATAAACTTTTGCACCGGGATAGCTATGCCGCTTCATTTCGCAAAAAGGTCCAATGACTGCATTCAAGTCAAGCTCAAATCCCTTGGTGCAAATCAGCTCACCATCGTCATGTTCAAAATCTACAGGGACAAGGCAGAGATCAACTCCCATGGTTTTCTATACCTGTGAAAAATGCATTTTTACGCATCAACTCTTTCGCTGGCTCCATAGCCAATCTCAATTAAGCCCAGTTTCAAAGTGCGAAATATGATACTCGTCAGAATGTCGCATATTATCTGCACCAAGGATTCTTTACCTTGCCTTGCATTCAAAATGAAAGTGTTACTTTCAATATCACGAACTACTTGCACTTCAATGGTTTCGCCATTTGGCAAGTTAATTTCGCGCCATTCGCCCTTTTGTAATTTAACAATCTCTTCAATAGTCATTTTTGTTACATCAGGCGTTACGGACGGAGCAACTTCGAACTCATCTAGCAGCTCCCACTCTTCGGTGGCCGGGTTACCATAATGAATGTAGACTTTAGAATTTCTGCGTTCAATCATGACTTGCGTAAAATATATTTAATTGATTTTCCACCATGCTGTTGCCGGATAGTCATACAATATCACCGCATACACAGTGTGCATTTCATACTTAAAAATGAGCATTCATTTAACTTCAAATTTTGTCAAGCATGTAGGCCGAATTTTGAGCTGATAAAGCATAGCCATACCTACAAAGGTAATCACATTACCTTTTCCAAACTAATGAGACGAAATACGAAATTTTTTATAAATCGTGCCATTTATCAATAGCTATTAGCTGATCTATCCTCGCCTGAATGATGATATTGCTTTTTACACTCAATTCCCATTCTTCAACTGCCAGACATATATCTTCTGCAAAACATTCAATTTGCAACACCAATTTACCATGATGAAGATTTCTATGAATCCTTGTTCCAGTTGGTAGACTTGAGATGAATATAAATTGCTCTTCATTAGCTCTCTGAAGCATTCCTTGATGCAAACACTTACAGCGAAACATATAACAATCTGTAGCCGTAAACCTCAATTCTTTTGGGAAAGGGGCATTTAACGAATCACGTATTTCGTTAGTAATACCGTTCGCTAATACCGCAGACAATTGCGGTGCATTGGCAAGCGAATATTCCATATTAGATTTTGGGTCGTATTTGGCGTTCAAGTATTTCCGAAACCATTTTTTGTACCTATCGCCAACTCCTTTAGCAGGATCTTCCAGCGCCCCACATATATCAGGCATTGCCAAAGACAAAAATAAAGCACCAAAGAAATTTTGGTCTGAAACAGATTTCCTGATAGACGAAGTAAATCTTTTCATTGAAATTTGCCATCATGAGATTGGTTTTGATTTTTCACACTTATTAGATAATTACGAAATAGCTGAGTTCGTCGCTTAATTTTCTGAATTTCACTATCACACGTTGATCAATCGTACAGTGTTGGGCTGGTGAAGCGTAGTCTAGGGAGGCCCGGCCCAACCTACAAGCTCCGCCAACCTGTCCATGCACTAGCTACTGCCTCAATGCGCCTCTTCCCAATTTCCACCCGCGCCAACTTCGGCAAGCAAAGGCACATCCAGCTTCGCCACGGTCGCCATCAACTCTGGCAATTTTTTCTTAACGAGTTCCAGCTCAGCTTGCGGTACTTCGAGCACCAGTTCATCGTGTACCTGCATGATCATTCTGGATTGCAGTTGGTCTTTTTCCAGCCAGTCTTGCACAGCGATCATGGCGAGTTTGATGAGGTCGGCGGCTGTGCCTTGCATGGGGGCGTTGATCGCTGCACGTTCAGCTCCGGCGCGGCGGGGGCCGTTGGGGGAATTGATTTCTGCCAGCCACAGACGGCGGCCGAAGACTGTTTCTACATAGCCGTGGGCCTTGGCCTTGGTGCGGGTGTCAGCCATGTACTGGGCGACGCCGGGGTAGCGCTGGAAGTATTTGTCGATATAGCTTTGTGCGGCGCTGCGTTCTATGCCGAGGTTGCCTGCCAGGCCAAAAGCACTCATGCCATAGATGAGGCCAAAGTTGATGACCTTGGCATAGCGGCGTTGTTCGCTCGTTACTTCTGTCAGTGGCACGGCAAAAATCTCGGAAGCCGTGGCGCGGTGGATATCTTCGCCATTGGCAAAGGCAGCCAGCAAGCTGGCGTCACCAGAAATGTGGGCCATGATGCGCAATTCGATTTGCGAATAATCGGCAGAGATGATGACATTACCCGGCCCGGCTACAAAGGCTTCGCGTATGCGGCGGCCTTCGGCAGTGCGCACAGGGATGTTTTGCAGGTTGGGGTCATTCGATGACAGGCGACCCGTCACCGCCACTGCCTGCGCATAATTGGTGTGGACGCGGCCTGTGCTGGCGTTGACCATCTTGGGTAATTTGTCGGTGTAAGTCGATTTGAGTTTTGCCAGGCCACGATATTCAAGCAAGACCTTGGGCAGGGGATAATCCTCGGCCAGTTTTTGCAAGACTTCTTCATCAGTCGATGGTGCGCCGGATGGCGTTTTCTTGACGACAGGCAGGCCCAGCTTGCCAAAGAAAATCTCGCCCAGTTGTTTGGGGGAATTCAAATTGAAAGGCTGTTCTGCCAGTTCATAGGCCTTTTGTTCCAGCTCCAGCAGGCGAATGCCAATTTCATGCGACTGCGTTTCCAGCAAGTTTTTGTTGATGTGCACGCCATTGCGTTCTACCTTTTGCAGCACGACCGAGGTCGGTATTTCTATCTCGCGATAGACGCGCAGCAAATTGGCATCCGGTTCTATCTCTGGCCACATGGCGAGGTGCAGTTGCAGGGTAATGTCAGCATCTTCCGCCGCATAGGTGGTGGCGCGTTCTATGTCTACCTGGTCAAAGCCGATCTGGTTTGCGCCTTTGCCGCAGACTTCTTCAAAGCTGATGGTCTTCTTGCCGAGATGGCGCATGGCCAGACTATCCATGTCATGCGATTTATGCGATTCAAAAACATAGGATTGCAGCAGGGTGTCATGGACTATGCCGCGCAGATTCACACCCTGGTTGGCGAAGATGTGGCTATCGTATTTGAGGTTTTGGCCGACCTTGGCTTTGCTGTCGTCTTCCAGCCATGGCCTGAGTTTGTCCAGCACCAATGCCTTGGGCAACTGATCAGGCGCGCCGGGGTAGTTGTGGGCGACAGGTATATAGGCCGCATGCCCTACTTCGCAGCATAGCGAAATGCCGACCAGTTGCGCCGTCATCGGGTCCAGCGAGGTGGTTTCTGTATCCACCGATGTCAGTGCAGCGGCGTTGATGCGGACCAGCCACTCATCCAGTGCGGCTTCTGTCAGGATGGTCTCATAGTTCTGCTGAACTGGCGCAGCCGGGCTGTCAGTACCTGTCGCATCATCATTGAACAAACCAGCCTGTACTGAGTTACTGCCACTGGTGGCTGCTTTGGCGGCAGGTAGCGGCGTGGCACCAGCTGTAGCGTCGCCAGTCAATTCACGCAGCCAGGTCTTGAAGCCCCAGCGGCCAGCAAAGCCGACCAGCTCTGTCTTGTCTTCTTCTTTGGCGATCAGGCTGTCTTGTATGGAGGTGTAATGCCCGGTCAGGTCGCAATCAGTTTTTACGGTGATCAGTACACGGCCTTGTGGCAGCCATTCCAGCGCACTGCGCAGGTTGTCGCCCACCACGCCCTTGATCTTGTCGGCATTGGCGATGACGCCATCAAGACTGTCGTATTCAGCCAGCCATTTAACGGCGGTCTTGGGGCCGCATTTGGCAACACCCGGTACGTTATCGACGGTGTCACCGATCAATGTCAGGTAATCGATGATGCGGTTGGGTGGCACGCCAAATTTGGCCAGCACGGCGGGTTCGTCGAGCTTTTCATTGCTCATGGTGTTGATCAGGGTGACATTGGCATTGACCAGTTGCGCCAGGTCCTTGTCACCGGTAGAGACGATGGTGTTCATGCCCAGCTTGGTGGCTTCTACTGCCAGTGTGCCGATGACGTCATCTGCCTCTACCCCTTCGACCATCAGGATAGGCCAGCCCATGGCCTTGACGGCGATGTGGATAGGCTCTATCTGCAGGCGCAGGTCGTCTGGCATGGGGGCGCGCTGTGCCTTGTATTCTGCATACAGGTCATCGCGAAAGGTCTTGCCTTTGGCATCAAACACACAGGCAATGTATGCTGCCGGATAATCAGTACGCAAACGGCGTAACATATTGATCATGCCGTGTATGGCGCCCGTTGGCTCGCCTTGTGCATTACGCAGGTCAGGCAGGGCATGGAAGGCGCGGTACAGATAGCTAGAGCCATCAACTAACAAGAGAGTATTTTGCATATGAACGGAAACAGAAAAGGTGTAACGAGGTTGCGCCAGATTATCGATCAGGAAAAAGCAACTTCGCTGAAAGCGCGGGAATCATGGCATATGTTCACGATTATGGCAGAATTTATCGAGTCCACCGAGCGGCTTTCAACAATCCGCCCTGCAGTGACGATTTTTGGGTCTGCCCGCACCAAGGATGACCACCCTGATTATGCCAAATGCGTGGATTTGTCGCGCCGCCTGTCGGACGAGGGTTTTGCCGTCATCTCTGGCGGTGGCCCGGGCATCATGGAGGCAGCCAACAAGGGCGCTTTCGAGGGCGCATCGCCCTCAGTTGGCCTGAATATAGAATTGCCACACGAGCAACGTAGTAACCCCTGGCAAAACATCAGCCTGTCCTTCCGCCATTTTTTTGCGCGCAAGGTGGCTTTTGTCAAATATGCCGATGCCTATGTGGTTTTCCCTGGTGGCTTTGGCACGCTGGATGAGGTCAGTGAGGTTTTGACGCTGATACAAACCGGCAAGACCCGTAATATCCCGGTGATTTTGGTAGGCACCAGTTTCTGGCAAGGCTTGCTGGACTGGATCAGGGTGCAAATGGCGGGCAACGGCATGATCAACCATGATGATCTTTATCTGGTGCAATTGATTGATGAGCCAGCCAATATCGTCGATGCCATTTTTGCGTTTTACGAGGCCAGGGATATTAATTTGTCTGAGGATGAGCGCCAGAAGATGCTGTATTTGTAGAGCAAACATTAGTAGGGTGCGCCGTGCGCACCGCTTTTAAAATGGGAGAAACCGGTGCGCACAGCGCACCCTACCAAGGTTTTAACGCTACCAATCATCCTGCTTTTACTTCGCTTTCACAGCCCCCTGCTCTGTCTGCGGAAAACTCTGTATCACTTCGCCTTTGTCATCCAGGAAGTTCAACATGGCTTTACCTTCTGGCGTCACCAGCATCATGATACGTGCCTTGCCCTTGGCGTCGGCCATGATGATCGCAGACGATTTGCCACGGGTCTTGCCGACGAACATGCGGTTGGTTTGCTGGCCGCCAGCGTCTTTCCACTTCTGTAGCAATGCATCTTTATCGGGCCCGGCTGGGGCTTTTTCATAAGCCTGGTACAAACCATCGTAATCTTTTTGCAGGCCACGGTCATAGATTTTCAAGCCCGACTCCATGGTGCCACCACTTTCATAATGACCGAGTGAAAGTTGCTGGTCACCGCCGAATCTGTCCATGGAAAAATGCATGCCCGCGACGGGTTTGCCATTGTCATCAAGCTTGCCATCAAAAATGAAACCGCCATTTTCATCGCCCTGTGCATTATAGAAAATCATGCCGGGGCGCTGCGGGCCAATACGTTTGCTCTGCTTGCCGTCGGTGACAGGCTCAGGCAGACGCAGATGATTGGCGATGACCATTTCATGCTTGCCTTCGGGCGTGACGATGTTAATGCGCTCCACATCGATTTCAGAAAATTTTCCACGGTTTTCAGTCGTGGCAGCGGCTGTCAGCAGCATGATGCCCATCCCTGCGCCAGCGGCAAGCAACACCTGTTTGAGCAAGCGGTTTTGACGATTTAATTGTGTGATGAGTTCCTGTTGCTGGATCATGCTGTCTCCTTGGATATGGTTAGTATTGATGCGGCTACCTTCATGAATTAAGCAGCGCCGACGCATGATAAAAGCACGGTGCCTCATCAAACCAGTTCTCTGCGACTAGTGGAAATATGAGGGTCTTGAATGGCAGTTAAGAACGATGAACGGAGCTGCAGACTTAAGTCTGTATGGACGATTTTGGCTTGCGGTTACAATGGCGTCATACATCAATTCACTCCGCTCGCATGCACTATCATCTCATCAGCATCAAGCCAGAAGATTTACGTGCCCTGGCAGCGTCTGCCCTGCCAGACATACAAGGGTATAGCTGTGCAGTGGAAGCGCTGCCACCGCACTTTGTTGCCTCACGGGCGCTGGAACAGATGGCAGCCGGTGTGCCGGTCTACTGGTGCAGCACTTTTTATATAGTCGCCACGGCAAACCAGCACATCGTCGGCAGTTGCGGTTTCAAGCATGCCCCCAGAGATGGCATGGTCGAGATAGGCTATGGCATTTCACCCGACTGCAGAAAACAGGGTGCTGCCACAGCAGCCGTGCAAGCCTTGCTGCAACTGGCTTTTGAGGGTGGTGCCACGCAAGTAATGGCGCAAGTCAATCCAGATAATCTGGCATCAACAAGAGTGGTGCAAAAGCTGGGCTTCGTCAATACTGGCAGTTATGTTGATGATTTACAGGAGACGCTGGTGCGCTGGTGTTTTAACAGACACAAGGGTGACAAGGCATTGGCTAACGCAAACGATGAGAAACACAAGCCATGATACGCACACTGCTTTTAATCATCAGTGTCTTGGGCAGCTTGCTATTCGGCGCTGCGTTTGTGCTGTCTTATACCAATCCTGTCATGGTAGAAAACATAGCACGTGAAGTTGTACGCATGGAAGTAGAAAAACGTGTGACTGAAAAAATTGATACGTTGCAGGGCAGTAAAATCACGGCACTGGCAAGCCGCGTTGTAACTCATCAGAATGCCGAGATAGAAAACATCAGGCAACAGCTCGCTACAGGCCTGCCTGCGAAAATCGCCGGCATCGTGGCGGAGATGGGCAAGCTTGACTGCCCCTGCCGTCAGAAGATAGAGAAATCCATTACAAAAGGCCTGGAAGATCGCAGTCTGAGACTGACGCATCTCAATGAAAAACTGAACGATCTGATACGCAGCAAGTACATGGAAGTGGCGCAAGCCTTAACGAGCGAATTCCGTATATTTACCGCTGCCAATGCCCTGGTGTTTATCTTGCTGGCGGCCACAGTCTATTTGCGCCGACGCGCCAGCGTGCAATTACTACTGCCTGCTGTGGTACTGCTCGGTGCTGCCACTATCACTGGCTTTTTCTATCTGTTTAAACAAGATTGGTTGCACACGATTGTTTTTGCCGACTATGTTGGTCTGGCTTATTTTTCCTATCTGTCGTTGGCAATAGCCTGTCTGGCCGATGTGGTATTCAACAAGGCAAGGATATGCAGTGCAACAATCAATGCTGCGGCGCAAGTTGTGGGGGCTGCATTCCAGGTCCTGCCTTGTTGAGCCGGGTTCAGGCTGCCTCATCAAATAAGCGCAATGCTAGCAAGCCATGCCCGACAGCAGCACCTGCACGCAGTGCGGCGGCGATGAAGACTACCTCAGCAATTTCTTCCCGCGTTGCCCCTGCCCTCGCTGCATTTTTGCTGTGCGTATCTATGCAATAGGCACACTGCGTAGTCAGGGCAACGGCGATGGAAATCAGTTCGCGGTATTTTTCAGGGATGACACCATCGGCCCGTTCTGCCGTAGTCTTGAGTGCCAGAAAAGCTTGCGCTTCTTGGGGAGCGAGGCTGATGAGGTCTTTGGCTTTAGCCATGTCTTGCGGGTTTTGGTAGGTACTCATGATTACTCCTTTTAGGGGTTGGACGACATCTGCTTATCATGACAAGAGTGTGCAACGAGCCAAAAGGATTCACAGAGCACGATCTTTTTTTTTTGCATCTGCATGTATATGTACTGAAGGTATAATTATCAGACCAGTGCGCGCGGGTTCCCAGGCTTGCCTGGCATGATGAATGCCAGAATGCCGCAGTTTCAATCGATAGCAGAGGTGAAACAGGTATTTGAACTGATACATCAGACCAAAAGAATGACTTGAGGGGTTCACAACCAAAGAAGATTTTGGCGTGTTCACCGATATTCATTCTTGAGAATTTTTCGTGCTAACTAATAGCCTTGTTGAGGATGATTAAGTGAGGCCCACTTGTCATAAAGGCTAGTCAATAGTGGATTGCCAGTATGATCAACTAATTTCTTAAAAGAGATTTTTGCGTCCTCGAGTAACCATCCCGGACTATTTAATGCCTCCCAAGCCTTCTGATAGTCACAATTACTGATTGCAGCACTGAAACTTGCGTTGGGATCAAAATTTAATTTCATCCCGTTGCTAGCTAAGTCAAAACCAGTTTTCCCATATGTTGTTCCGCATTGGCGGTTCTGAAGATATTTTGGAATACCTGATTTGAAGACGTTCAATTTCAAATAATTTTTTTCGTCGATTGTTTGCAAGTTATCGAGTTCATCTACGCCCAATAGGGTACATAGTTGAGAAATCTCAATAGAAATATCTGAATCTTCTTCAAAATAATCTTGTGAAGACCTTCTAGCCAGGTAATAACAGAATTGCTTCTCATTGAGGCCAATTTCAAAAAGTTCAGACTCATCAATCATCAAATCAACAAAGCTAACTTTAAACTCAACGATGTCATACAAAAACGCACCAAAATACTGAAAAGACCCAATTGAATTTGCAATGGGTATAAGGGCAGGCGGAAAACCGAAACCATCATCAAATGGGATTTGAAGCCCAAGAATTTCACCAAAGCGTAGATTGGAATCTTTCAACCTATTTAACTGCTTCACATGTAAAGCGGCCAATATATGTTCATATTCCATGTCGTTATCTTATAGAAATTGAGATCCCACGCATCGGCAAGACATAATTCATAGTGCACCGATTCTAATTCTTACAAACTTATTTCGTCGCCTTGTCAATCGCCCTGTTCATGGCCTTCAGGCGCAGGTCTTCATCAGCCGCGCTGGAAGCTGGAGCACTTTTACCCAGTGCCTGCTCCATGATTTTTTTCTTCATTTCTTCATTCGTCATCGACGCTGAATAAGCACTGTCGGCGGCCTTGCCACCGTCTTCCTTGGCCATGGCAGCTTTAGGTGGCTCCATGCCTTTGGAGTCGTTGAGCTTGATTTTTTTGGTAGTGGGATTGGTGTCCACGCACAGGGTGTCTGAATACACGGTCTTGCCTTCAATGGTGCAGCGGCGTACGCCTTCACTGGTGGTGGCGGCCTGGCGCATGCCCGGGCCTTCGCTGATGCCGGTTGGCAGGCCAGTGCTGTCTTTGACGTCATTGCCGATGATGGCGGCAGCTTTACCAAAGCGTGCCCACATGTCTTGCATGGGCAGGTGGCCATAGCGCATGTAGTACAGGAAAGCCATGCCCAGTGATGCCACGAGCATGGAGATGATGGCGACTGCGATCAGGCTGATGCCGCGTTGTTTTGTATATTTCATGGCAGTTCCGAATTGTTCATGCGCTGCAGGATGACTTCACTACGTCTTTGCAAATAGCCTGAGCCTGGGTTTTTATAAAAGTAGCGTGGTTTGGGCAACATCACGGCAAGTCTGGCAGCTTGAGATGGCCCCAGGTTGGCAGCACTGGTATGGTAATAATTTTGAGCTGCTGCTTCTGCGCCGAAGACACCCACGCCCCATTCTACGACATTGAGATAAATCTCTAAAATACGTTGCTTGTCCATGCATTTTTCCAGCATATAGGTGATGATCAATTCTTCACCTTTGCGGAAATAGCTGCGGTCAGGCGAAAGAAACAGGTTCTTGGCCAATTGCTGGGTAATGGTGGAACCGCCAGAAACGACTTTGCCTTTTTTCTGGTTTTTTTCGTAAGCGGCTTGCATGGCTTCCCAATCCACACCTTCATGATCGACAAAGCCATCATCTTCTGAAGCGATGACGGCACGCTTCAAGTGATTCGAGATGCGGTTATACGGTACCCATTTATGCTTGAGCTGGAAGTCCGGTTTTTTCTCTTGCAAGACACTGAGTTGCTGACGCATGAAGCTGGTGGAGGTGGGGTTGTGATCTATCCACCACCATACGTGCGCCAGATAGTAGGCTTGTAAAAGTGTGAATAACAGCAGGGGCACGAGCACCAGCCAGAACAGGATGCGGCCAAATAATCTCATGCCTGGCTCGCCAGTAATGCAGCGCGCATTTCTGCCAGCACTTGCTCAGATGGCGGGCGCACGCCACGCCACAGGGCAAAGGCTACTGCCGCCTGTTCGACCAGCATGCCCAGGCCATCACGACATTGCGCGCCATGGCTGGCAGCCAGTCGCAGAAATGCAGTGGGGGTAGCTGCATACATCATGTCGTAAGCCAGCGTGTCTTTGCCAAATACTGTCGCGGCCAGAGGCGGCACATCATCGTTGATGCTGGCTGATGTGGCGTTGATGATGACATCAAAGGGCTGTTGCAAGTCTTCAAATCTACAAGCTTGCAGCTCACAATGATCATTCAGGCTGCGTGCCTGCTGCTGCAAATCCTGTGCTTTGGCGAGGGTACGGTTGGCGATAGTCAGGGCAGCAGGTTGCTCTTGCAACAGCGGCAGCAAGGCACCACGTGCGGCACCACCAGCGCCCAGCAAGAGCAGGCGTTTACCGCGCAGTTTGATACCGGCGTTGCGTACAATATCGGCCACCAGGCCTATACCGTCGGTATTGTCGCCATAAATGCGGCCCTGCTCAAACTTGAGAGTATTGACGGCACCCGCGATTTTGGCGCGCTCACTCAGTTCAGTTGCCAAGGCAAAGGCTTCCAGCTTGAATGGCAGGGTGACATTGGCCCCCTTACCACCTTTTGCGATGAAGTCATGCACGGTACTACCGAAACCATCCAGCGGTGCCAGCAGGCGCTGGTAGTCTAGCTGCTGGCCTGTCAGTTCAGCGAAGCGTGCATGAATGGCGGGCGACTTGCTATGCGCAATCGGGTTGCCTATGACGACATACTGGTCAGCGCTCAATTTGGCCCCTTGCGCAATTCAGTTTCCAACTGCTGCTCGCGAGTGAATTTGAAGCGGGCGAACATGATGAAAACTTCATTGCTGTCTGGACCCAGGCTAGCTTTTGGATAATGTCCAAATGGCCCGGAACGACGGACGATACGCAGTGCAGCCGCATCCAGCGCCTTGTCACCGGAAGAGACTTCTATACGTGGTCCGCCTTCTCTTTCATAGATAGTGCCATCCTGGAAAATGGGAATGGAGATAAACATTTCGCCATATAGTTTTTTACCATCCTTTTGCGGGAAATTCAGCGTACCAGTATCTTCGATGCGCTTTTGCACGGCCTTGTAATAAATTGCATGGTCAAGGCGTTTTGTGCTGGGCGTGATATAGGTTTTGCGCGGGCGCTTGTTCTGGTCTTCTATGGTTTGCGAAATTTCTGCAGCCATGCGCGCCAGTGCCTTGGTGGTATCGACGCTGTCCGTGCCAGTGGATGGCTGAGGTTTATCTTCGGTATTTTTCTTTTCCTGTTTCTCTTGGCGGAAATTATCCTTGAGCTTGGCCTGATCCAGCAATTGCTTTTGCTGTTCTTCCAGCTCGGCAATTTTGCGGCTATTGGTTTGCAGGGCATCACCATCTTCGCTGCGCTTCATGTCAGGCAAAGGTGATTTGCTGCGTCCGCTATCATGCGCGCCGCCACCGTCAAGGTCTGCCTGTGCCAGTGCTTCAGCAGTCACTGGAGACTTGGCATGCTTGGAATTGACGAGGATGATTTCGAGGTCAGCATCACGCGGCTTGTTGTCTATGGTTTTCGGCATGACAAAATGCACCAGCAAAGCCAGTGCATGTAAGACCAGCGAAGCCGTGATGGCGACGGTGAAAATCAGTTTTTCATGGCTGGCTTTGCCTGCCCCCAATTTTATGGTTTGAGATTTGGCGGAACCGCTTTTGACTTTGCTGCTCGTTGCTGCAGCACCAGTAACAGGGCTTACTGAAGCAACAGATGCAGCATCGCCTGCCCTGGCGGGCTGAGCTTGCTCGCCAGGCAGATTTTCTTGTTTAACCTGTTTCGCAGGTTTGGTTTTTTTATTCTGACTTTTCATTACTAGGCTTGTGGCTGTTCTTCGTCTGGAGTATTCGCGTCATCATTGGCAAGCTCAGTTGCAACGTCTGCTGCAACGTCTGTTGTAGCGCTCCCCGCCTCTGCTACTGTCCCTGCTGCAGGTGCACCCTCTTCTGCGCTGAAGTCTTCTGCAACTTCGGTACTTGTTTCATCGTCCAGTTCTTCTTCATCAAGTTCAGTGACCGTGGACAACAATTCCAGCAGGCGGGCTTCGACCTCAAGATCAACTTCATCCCAACGTAGAATATCCAGCCTGACCTGGGCACCGCGCGCAGTTTGTGGCATGCCCGGCAAACGGATGATGAGCGGAATATCGACCAGACGCAAGACTTCGTCTTTCAAAACAACAGCTTCGACCTGGCGTTGTTCTTGCTGCCCCATCCAGCGCAGGCACCAGTAGCGTTCCATATTGTTCTGGAAGTCAGCATAGGCGGCATAAGCGGCATCAAAGCCGGAAACGATGGCGAACAGGTCAGCATCCTTGGGTTTGAAGGTAGCTACCAGCGGTGCCGTGATGCCGTGTTGCACGCAAGCGATGATTTGCCATTGATTAACCAGGTCGGTATAGCGGCGCAGTGGCGATGTGCTCCAGGCATATTGATCCACGCCCAGGCCCTGATGCGGCGCTGCATGGGTCAGCATGCGAACCTGCATGCGCGCTGTCCAGCCACCTGGGCCACGACCACCCGCCACGCCCTGGGCGCGGTAGATGCCGGGAATGCCGTGATCTGCCATGAGTTTGCCCCAGGTACTGTTGGCAAAGATCATCAGCTCAGCTACGATCTTGTCCAGAGGTGCGCCACGCTTGCGGCGCACGATGGAAACGACATCATCTTCTACATAGAAATTGAAATCGACGCGGTTGTTTTGCTCGGGCTTCATGCCAAAACTTTCGCGCTTGACCATGCGGCCCTGCTCCAGCACTTGCGCCCATTTCCATAATTGGGCAATGTCTGCCTTGTGCGGATACTCACCAGCATCATTGGCCAGGTTGTCTTCCGTCACCAGCGCATCCAGGTCATTGTGACGCAGGTTGCTGGCCATGGGCACGGCTTCTACCTTCGTCTCGGTACTGACGACAGACCAGTCTTCAGTATTCAGGATTGCGTACAGCGACACAGCCGGGCGGGTCTGGCCTGCACCCAGGGTGTAGGTATTGACCAGTTCATCCGGCAGCATGGTGATTTTGTCGCCCGGCATATACACGGTGGACATGCGGCCACGGGCAATGTGGTCTATGGCATCACCACGCTGTATGCCCAGGGCTGGCGCGGCAATATGTATGCCTACGCGTAACTGACCATTGCCGAGATCGACGACTGAAAAGGCATCATCAATCTCGGTGGTAGTAACGTCATCGATAGAGAAAGCCTCAACATCAGCCACTGGCAAATCAGTAGGCAGGGCCGGTAAAGTAATCGCCGGAAAGCCCACACCTTTGGGGAAATGCTCGTAATGGAACCTGGCAAGGTGCAGATGCTTGGGGCTGGCGATGCCCCCCACTGCCAGCATCAGGCGTTGCGGTGACATTTGCATGGCATCGCAGGCTTCTGCCAGGGCTTTGTATTCTATGCTGTTCTTGTCGGGCTTGAACAAGAGTTGCAAGGCCAGCGATTTCATTGCATCTGGCAAGCGGTTCTGCTTGAGTTCTTCGACATAGCCAGCCTGTATCAGGGCTTGCTGTTTTTTCTTTTCTATACCGGCCAGTGCTGCTTTCAAGGATGCTTCAGGCGCAGCCTTGTAGCGGCCACGGCCTTTTTTGTAGAAATAAACGGGCGCGTTATGCAGGGCGTAGATCAAGCCTGCGGCTTCCACAGGTTGCGGTGCATGGCCAAAATATTCTGTACCCAGCTCAGCAAAGCCAAACTCTTCCTGCCCGGCGACTTCCCACAGAAATTCCAGGTCTATCTCAGCCGCAGCAGCCTTGGCCTGCTCAATCAGGCTGGCGGGATCGGGAGAGGCGAATTGCAGCAGCACATCCTTGGCCTTGACCTTGGTACGCTTGCCACTGGCCATCTCGACCTGATAAGCCTCACCAGCATGCGTCATGATGCTGCCTGCCTTGAAATCACCGGATTCTTCGAAAAATAAATTCATTCAATACTTCTTTATGTTTTAAGACCAAAAAGCTCAACACAGAGGCACGGAGACACAGAGGTGGCACTGAGAAAATCTTTGTCATTTACTCGTTCTGTTTTTTCTCTGCGTCTCTTGTTTGAGATGTCTGCTGTTCTATATTGACTTTGCTTTATCAGCAAAGCGGAAAATTATTCAAATACCTATTCTATTCCCTCCCCTTCAAGGGGAGGGTTAGGGTGGGGATGGGGTTCGGTTGATTAATCTGTAATCAAATTGCGTTAGAACCCCATCCCCCACCCAACCTCCCCCTTGAAGGGGGAGGAGTTTTAAACATTGCAGCTTGCATTTTGGCTACATCAGTTTGCTACGAACGCCGCTGGATTCCTGCCTCCGCAGGAATGACGACTTTACGATTGCAGCTTCATTAACAAAGTGACGCAATGCACTTCGAGTCCCTTTCTTGTCTTTCTCAGTGCCCCTCTGTGCCTCTGTGTCTCTGTGTTGAGAGGTCTAAGGTCTTAAGGTCTTAAGGTTTTAAGTCCTTAACGCTTTTCAACAATCCGCAAACCCTCGACCCCTGGCAAAAACACTTCCGTCACCTGCAAACACCCACCCTTGCGCCAGAACAGAGACCGGCGTGCCAGCATGCTGTGCACGCCTGCCAGCTCCGGCTGCCTCGCCACGATGCGGCGTATCAGCGGGTGGCTTTGGCGTAGCCTGGCGTAATGCAAATCACCACGGCGCACCAACGGGTCGTTGAACAAGGTGCTGCCCAAAGATTTTTCACCCAGGGCATGAAACAGCGGCCATTCATTCGCCGTGGCACTCAGCGGCACTATCGTATGGCCATACACCATGGCCTCGCCATCGCAACGCAAAAACACTTCGCGCTCATGGACTTTCATGGCGCGGGCCAAACCTATGGCCGCATATTCATCCTGCAGGCACACTGCCTTGTGCTGCGACAAACGCTGTACGCGAAACTGCTGACACCGAGCCACCAGCCTGGCCGTCAGTGAATCACGGTTACTGAGCCAGCCCTCCATCAGCGCGCTGGTATCAACGGCATTCACATGGGCATACCATTGCGCGGCCAGCGGGCGCTGCATTTGCTTTTTTGTCTGCAAACTCGTGTGCAAAATTGCTGCTTCCAAATCAGGCCCTGCCATCTGCAAAGGCCATCACCTGATCCAGGTAATCAGCAAATTCTGCAATGCCATGATCGCTGCCTTCAATCACCAACTGTTTTGCACTTGGGTAATGAGCGACCATCTCGCGCCAGTCCAATACTTCGTCACCGGTAGCGGCAATCAAAAAATAACGCTCAGGCTGTGTGATCTGTTCTACGGCCAGGGCACGCAGTTCAGCCATGTATTCAGCCTTGAATTCAAAGACGCGGTCGCTGTGATAATACGTCGTCACACCGACATAGCTTTCCAGGTCACGCGGTGGCTTGACAGCAGGGTTCAGCAAGATGGCTTTGCAGCCGTATTTTTCTGCCAGCCAGGTCGCATAATAGCCGCCCAGCGAAGAGCCTATGATGCAGATGTCTTCGGCCTTGTGCCCTGCCAGCACAGCTTCGGCCTGCTGTATCGCCAGCGCTGGCGAGGGTGACAGGTCGGGGCAGGCTATTTCATCGCTACGGCCCAGCTTCGCCATATGCGCAAGCATGACACGCGCCTTGTAAGAATCAGGCGATGAGCGAAAGCCATGCAGGTAGAGGATCATGCTGCAATCGCCCGATTACCAGCTTGATGACCGGCTTGACCACCAGCCTGCTGTGCGCGGTCTTGTAAAGCATCCAGCAATTTTTGGTGGATGCCACCAAAGCCGCCATTACTCATGATGAGTACATGGTCACCTGCTTTGGCCTTGCTGACGATGTCCTGCACCAGTTGATCTATCTTGTGATGGCAGGCTACCTTGTCGCCCAGCGGTGCCAATGCTTCTGCCAGATCCCAGCCCAAGGCTGATTTGCCGTCTGCCTCGCCAAAACCAAATACCAGGTCGGCCTGTGCCAGGCTACCAGGCAAGGCCTGTTTCATGGTGCCCAGCTTCATGGTGTTTGAGCGCGGTTCCAGCACTGCCAGGATACGGGCGTTGCCAACCTTGTGGCGCAAACCCTCAACGGTTGTTGCAACGGCTGTAGGGTGATGGGCGAAATCGTCGATGACGGTGACGCCATCCGCCACGCCGCGTACTTCCATACGGCGTTTGACGCTGACGAACTGGGCCAGCGCTTCTATCGAAATTTCTGGCGTAACACCGACATGGCGGGCAGCAGCAATCGCGGCCAGGGCATTCTGGCGGTTATGTTCGCCGTTCAAATTCCATTGCACCTTGCCTTGCAACTGGTCATTGAAATACACATCAAAGTCTTCACCGTCTTGCATGACCAGACGCCAGGCCTGCTCATTGCCAAAGAATTCTTTTTCGCTCCAGCAACCACGTTGCAGGACACGTTCCAGTGAGGCATTGTTGCCATTGACGATCAAACGACCTACACCGGGCACGGTACGCACCAGGTGGTGGAACTGGGTTTCTATGGCGGCTACATCCGGGAAGATGTCGGCATGGTCATATTCCAGATTGTTGAGTACGGCAGTTTTGGCATGGTAATGCACGAACTTGCTGCGCTTGTCGAAGAAGGCGGTATCGTATTCGTCAGCCTCGATGACAAAAAAGTCAGAGGCATGGTTGCCCCACAGGCGCGCAGAGATACCAAAGTTAAGCGGCACGCCGCCGATCAGGAAACCAGGGGAGTAACCAGCATATTCGAGTATCCAGGCCAGCATGGCCGATGTGGTGGTTTTACCATGGGTGCCGGCGACAGCCAGTACCCACTTGTCATGCAGGATATGCTCGCCCATCCATTGCGGGCCAGACACATAGGGCAAGCCACGGTTGAGGATTTCTTCCATCAGCGGGTTGCCGCGCGAGACTACATTGCCTATGACATACAAATCCGGTTCCAGCGCTATCTGTTCTGCCCCAAAACCCTGGGTCAGGCTGATACCCTGGGATTCGAGCTGGGTGCTCATGGGCGGATAGACATTGGCATCACAGCCAGTCACTGTATGACCTGCTTCTTTTGCCAATACGGCCAGGCCACCCATGAAAGTGCCGCAGATACCTAAAATATGAATATGCATAATTGAACCAAATTCCAGAATCCCGCAATTCTACCTGAGAGAAGGCATGTTCTTGTCACCACTCGTAACAGAAGCTGAAAACCTATGAGTACATAGGCAAAAAACCTGCATTTCCCTGCATTAAAAGGTCTTGTTTTTGGATTTACCCAAGGTTTCAGTTATGATTACCCCATGATGATCCATACACCTAATGAAGCAGAGAGCCTGCGGGCTGAGATTGCTGCGCTGGCGGCGCGTATGATAGCTGAGGATGGGGCCGACTATGGCTCGGCCAAGCGCAAGGCGGCCAAGCAATTGCTGGGCAACCATAAAGTCAAGGGTGATGTCATGCCTGACAATGCCCAGATCGAGCAGGAAGTCCGCGAATACAATGAATTATTCTTTGGCGACACCCAGCCACAACGCTTATTGCATTTACGACAACTCGCGTTGGAGCTCATGGATGAAATGGAGCGCTACAGCCCCTATATAGTTGGCGCAGTGCTGAATGGCACGGCAGGTAATCACTCTGATATCTATCTGCATTTGTTTGCCGACAATACCAAGGAGGTTGCCATTTACTTATTAAATAAGGATGTGCAGTTCGAAGTCTCAGAAAGTTTCAATAATCGCAATGAAAGCATAGAAACCCTGAGTTTCATGTACAAGAACGAGGGCGTACATCTGGTGTTAAGGGATCAGGATGCCATACGCAGTGGTCATGGCAAGAGTACTGAGCGCGCCAATGCCACTGCTTTGCGGGCGATCATGGCAGAGGCTGAGGCAACAGATTAAGCATCTCCACCAAAAAATCGCCTGAAGCAATCTTCCTGGCTTGCCCCTCTACTCTGATTACTGCACCATGGCCGCTGCCGCCTTCTTGAAACGGGCTATACGCTCATCCGTAGGCGGATGGCTGGCAGCGTAATTATTCATCGCACGCAACCATTTGGGCATTGCTTCAGCCCCAGACCGTTTGCGCTTCTGGCTCATTTCAGCTAATACATCAGCCAGGTGGCCAGGTGAAATCTGCCTTTGCACCAGTGCTGCAATGGCATAGGTATCGGCTTCCACTTCCATTTCACGGCTATACTCCTGGCCCAGCAAGGCCGCAGGTGCAAGGGCAGCAACCGAGCTAAAGTCACCAAACATGCTGCCCAGGGTGACCGTCAGCAAACCATTGCGCAACAAACGGCGCATGGCATGCCGATGTTCTATATGGCCGATTTCATGCGCCATCACGCCTGATAATTCATCCGCCAGAAAACCCGTCAACTCATTGCCTCCACTGCCAACGATGAGGGTAATCAACTGGTCAGTAACAACCACGGTACCACCCGGCAGGGCAAAGGCATTCGGGCCAATTTGCAGCGAGTCGCGCACTTCCAGGTGTATCGGCACCTGTGCATCCTTGTTGCGCAAGCGACGCAATAATTGCTCGGCCTGCGCTATTGTGCGGTCGTCAAGCTTGCTTGGTTTCAGCATGGATTGGTCCAGTACATTCATTATCTCGGCACCGAGGGCGCGTTCATAGCTGACAGGCACAAGAACTGCAAGCTTGTCGGCCAGCACAGGCACACCCCATTTGTAAGCCGAAAACAAAATGCCTGCCATGACGATGATGGCCAGCAAAGCTGCCTGCCATTTGTGTTGCCAGCGCTCTATGGCGGATGGGCTATAGCCCAGATATGCCAGCAGGCTTTGTTTGTCAGCCTGCGCATGGATTTCACAGTGGCTGCCATCGGCAAAATTGAGTATGCAGGGCGCATCCTGAAACGCTTCCTCCAGTTGCAACTGGCTCTTGTCTATCTGCCTGTCTATACCTTCGCCTGCCAGGCTGATGCCGACTGCTTGAAAATGCAGGATCACCTTGTGCAGCAAAGCCTGGCGGTGGTCAAAATAATGTGCTTGTATCATAAATACTTTCTACCAGGACAAATCAAAGCCAAACAAATCTGCGGTGCTGTCGCCGCTGGCCTGGCCAACCTGCCTTGATTTTCCTGTCTGTGCGACTGGTACTTGCTGGGTTGCCAGCAATTGTTCAAAGCTGACAGCTTTTACACTGACATGCTGCAAACGGAAGCGGTACACATTCACCACTGCAAATGGCCGGTATAAACCCAGCGTCAGCATGGTGAGAATGAGGTTCTTTACCTGCAAAAAATAAAAGGCTTTGTAAGGCAAATGCGAATCTACTTCTACACCGGGGAAATGGGTGGCATTCCAGGACTTGTTCCAGATTTTGACTTGCAACAATGTGCTACCGCTGAGGAAGATGATATAGGCCAGCAAGATCGCTAAAAACCCTAGCGGGAACAAGAGCCAGCCATACAGCTCCATAAAAATTTTATAGTTGTCAGGTGCATGATTTTTGAGCGTGGCAATGAAGATGGCGCTGCCCATGCCTATCATCACGACAAAGATCAACAGGACCAGGCCGACAGCAAAATAAGCCCATAAAAAAGAATTGCTGGTGAGGCTGCAACTACTTCTCAATTCTGAAAAAGCCAGTTCTTTATGCTGATACATGCGCATGCGTGCATGCAGCCAGGGCCAGCTCAAATAGGGGATGAATGCAAAAACCAGGATGCCGGGCTGATGTGGAATCAAAACACCTAACAAACCTGGCAACAACACCACAATGCCGACTGGAAAATACGTCCTGTAAGCGCCAGCTAGCGTGCCGTGAAATTGAAAACGCAAGCCCAGGTAACTACTATTGCGCAAGCGAAAGCGTAAGGCACTGCGCATCATCCACGGCACCCCCAGCAAGAAAATGGCAAACAGGACCAAGGCCAGCGTCTTAGAAAAAGTGAACAGGTAGTGATAGCAAAACAGCAGTATCACCGCGATGACCCGGCCACGGAATATGATCCTGGGATCCCCATGGAAATTGAAGACTGCCTCATTCAACTGGGTATTGCGGTCAAAATACTTGAGTCGCCTTACCTTAGCCCAGGCTGAATAAATACCCAGGGTCGCCAGACTCAGACAGAGATTGACGATCCAGATACGAAAATATTCTTTGCCTGTGCCAGTAAATGACAGATGGTATTCAGTCTGCTGCTCTGCCATCGGCACAATATTTGTGACTGCCGCTGCATCATGGTCTGGGATGGTCGTTGCTGGCTGAGTCTCTGCCGCAGGTGGCCACATGCCTGTAGCCCCGGTTTGTATTTGCATGCCTGAAATCTTTATGGTCTTGTGGTCTTGGTATCTTCTTCCCGCCTTTCGGGCAGGGCCGCTTTAGGCAGGGGCCCTTTGGGCAGGGAAAGAGGAAAATAACATAAGATCATCAGGTTTGTAAAATTTTGTTACAAGCTTTGGATATGGGCTGTTGCTTTAATAGAGCGCAAACTCATTTCATTAATAGAAATGAGAAGAAATGAGACGGCATCTAATTGCTACAGCACATTATTTCGCCGCCGCCCTGAACCTTGCCACCCTGTCTTCAGTTGCAGGATGGCTGGACATGTATTTGGTGATCCTTTTTGTGGATGAATCATGCTCAGCTTCGCGCTTGTGCAGTTTTTCCATCTGTTCCAGCGCATCAGCCAGACGGGCCGGCGACATGCCAGCTTGCTGCATGCGCTGGATGGCATAGTCGTCAGCTTCTGTTTCCATTTCGCGTGAGAATTCCATATTCACGACCCCGGCAGATGCCAGGCTGACGACAGAACTGAAGTCGGAAAACAGGCTGCCGGCAATCACCGCCACCATGGCGTCGCGCACCAGTCGGCGCATGCCGTGATTGCCTTCGACATGGCCAATCTCATGGGCCAGCACACCTGCCAGTTCTTCAGCGCCTTCTGCGCTCAGGCCCTTATCTTTGTTGGTGCTCAGCATTCGTATCATGGCGTCAGTGACAACAATGGTGCCGCCTGGCAGGGCAAAAGCATTGACGCCAATTTCTGGCGCATCCCTTACCTCAAGCCGTATTGGTATGCGGCCATGTTCAGGCATGACACGCTCAATCGCTGCCTTTGCCTGGGCGATACGCTGATCACTTAAACGACTGCGGTTGAGTACTGAATTGTCCAGTAATTTCATGACTTCTGCACCCAGGGCCTGCTCGTAGCGGCCAGGCAACCGGGCGGCGATATTGTCAGCCAGCCATGGCATTCCCCACTCACGCGCCGCCAGCAGCATGGCTGCCATGGCAATGATAGCGACCAGCGCCCATTTCCATTGTCTTTGCCAGCGCTGTACCCGGCTGGGCTGGTAGTCAAGATAATCGAGCAGGGTTTGCTGGTCCGCCTTGTCATGGATTTCGCAGTGGCTGCCATCAGCAAAATTGAGTATGCAGGGCGCATGCTCAAAAGGCTCTGCCACCTGCAGTTTATTTTTCTTGACGGGATAATGCTTGCCATCAAAAATGACATTCACGATGTCTTGCTGCAAGTCCAGGCAGATGGATTGCATCAGACTCTGACGATGGTCGAAATAATTGGCTTTAATCATAGCTGGGTTTCATAGCTCGGTTTCATAGCTCCGTTCACCAGGACAAATCAAAGCCAAACATATCGGCAGAACTATCACCAGTGGCCTGAGCCTGACCGGCTTTTTTGGTGGCTTGCACCTGATCCAGTTCTTCTGAACGCAGGCGCACATGCGCCAGCCGGAAACGATATAAGGCAACCACCGCAAATGGCCGGTAAAGCCCCAGGCTGAACATGGTAAAAAAGAAGTTTTTCACCTGCAAACGCCAGTAAGGCCAATACGGCAGTGAAGAGTCAATATCAACGCCCGGGAAGCTGGTATTGTCCCAGGACTTGTTCCAGGCCACGGCCTGTATATAACTCAGACACCCCAATGCCGCCAATACCGTCACCAGCAACATGACAAAACCGAGAACCAGGTAAAAAACGTCCTTGGTATTGCGCAGATACTGCAGCAAACTCCCTCCATGTTTTGCCAATACGACGGACACTATGCTGGCAAGAAAAATGCCTACAATCACCGAACAAAACAGCGCTAGCAGTACCCCGACATAACTCCAGCTGAAGGCCCCGCTTTTCATGTCACAACTGGCGCGCAAATTACCGTAACTGATATTGTCATGCTGGTAGATACGCATCCTGGCGTGCAGCCAGGGCCAGTAGAGATAGCCTATGAATGCGATACCCGCCATGTATTTTTCTTCAGGAAACAGGGCTCCAAACAAACCCGGCAAGAGAATGACGAAAGCAACCGGGGAATAAGCGGCATAGGCGTCCCGTATCGAACCATGAAACTGGAAGCGCAAACCACGGTAGCTGGTCTGGTGCAAGCGAAAACGCAATGCACTGCGCATCATGAAAGGTACACCCAGCAAAAACACGATGAAAAACGTCAGTGCCAGATTCCTGGAAAATGTAAACAGGTAGTGGTAACAGAACAGTAAAATCACAGCCACGATGCGGCCGCGCAAGATGGTTTTTGCTTCGCCATGAAAATTGAAGCTGGCCCCCGCCAGGCTGGTATTACGGTCAAAATACTCCAGTCGTCTGACCTTGGCCCAGGCTGAATAAATACCCAGGGTGGCCAGACTCAGGCAAAGATTGACTATCCAGATGCGAAAATACTCTTTGCCAGTACCGCTGAACTTGAGGTATTGCCAGTCGGGTATGATGACTTTATTGGCAATGCTGGCGACTGCAGCAACCTCTGCTACGGGCATGGGCTCACTTGTCTCGCCTGTCCAGTCCTGATAATCAGAGAGGGGAATCGTGGGCAGCCAGACTTCGGCGTCTTTGTGAATTTGCATTGCTGAGCGTGGATGGAATGACAGTCTGTGCGGGATGACAATAAAATAACACAGATCAGATGTTTACATGTTTTTTTGCAGTACTTTATATAGAGCCTCAGATGAAATTCATATGAGGCTCATCTGAATTTCATCTGAATTCAGGCGGTGCAGATCATGGATAAAACACACCCACATGAAAGCCAGCCGCTTTCAATGCTGGCAATTCAAAATAAAGTTTGATGCTTTGTTCACCGCCTGCGGCAAAACCTTTTTCGAGTTTGTCTTTTTCTGTCAGATAGTCAGCCGGCGTAAAGGCGCGTTGTAACAAGGGCTTGTCTTTGACGTCATTTAATACCAGCTCTATATTCGGCCATGTTTGCGCCACATCACTCTGGTTCTGGATTTGCATGACCAGCATGAAGACATTGCGTTCTGGTGCCAGGTTTTGCAATTCATTCGAATCAACAAAAATCTTTTCTATCTGCGCGGGCAAAGTCACCTGGCAACTCAGATATTTACAGGCTTGCTGCAACCATGGCTTGGTTTCCGGCACTCTGGCAGCGAGCTGGTTACGGAAGATGTAGGCAGACTGCCCCAGCAATAAAGGGATCAGTAAAACGATCATCAAACCCAACATGATGTTGGCAATGCGTTTGCGGGAACGCTGTTTTTCTGCCTGGATGACAAAGTTGGGTTTGACTGCCTCTTCTTCAGGATCACTGCTGGAATCTTCATTGGCAGCAGCCTGCTGGGCGAGCGCGGCTTCGGCCTCGCCTATGTAGGCTTCACCCTGTATGCCATCGGCACTACTGCCCGTGTTAGCCGTCGCGACCTCATCATTGATGGACACAGCATCATCTGGCGCAGCCACACCAGCATGGTCTTTATGGCGCCAGACTTTGCTGGCACTATGTGCATCGGCTATTTCAGTGGCAGTGAATTCTGGCAGTTTTTCTTTGCTGTCTGCCGCGTCTTCTGCACCTTCGCTGACTGACCAGTCGGCAGTTGGTGGGTCCATCAGGGCGGCGCGGGTTTCCAGCTCGATGCGGGTCAGATCGGCTTCCTGCACTTCTTCAGATGGCAACAGGAAGCCACCATCACCGAGGTCAAAATCAAGAGCAGATGAGCTACTGATGACAGGTTCTTTTTTTAAACCTGCCGGTTCAGGGTCAGCCTTGAGCTGGCCGAACGGGTCGAGCACAGGCTCAAGCTTCTGTGTCTCTGCGGTGGTGGGCGTCGCGCTGATTGGAGTAACAACGGCGGGCCTGGCCGCCGGAGGAATATCCCTGGGCATGTCAAAAGTTTCTGCCTCAAATTCCAGCTCGGCCTTGCTGATGGCGGCCAGCACTTTAGTTGCAGGCCTGGCCGTCACGCTGCTTGCTGGCTTGCCGACAACTGCGGGCCTTTCTGGCGGCACCAGACTGTCTGGCAAGAGTGTGTCTTCTTGCGGCAGCGCATCCGGCGGGAAGAAGCGGCCCACAGGAGTGACGGGAGACGGCGGAACTATACGCGTCTGTTCGAAATTGGGCTCAGGTTCGATCAGGGACGCCAGATGTTCTGCCGGCAGTGGCTTGGGTTCCGGCCTTGATTCTGGCTTGAGTTGCGGCCTGGATTCTGACTTGCTTTCTGCCACAACTTCGCTTGCGGTGGCAGACATGACTGGTTTTGCTGCTGGCGCTGGCACCGCTGCACTGACTTGCGGACTGGCGGGTGCAACAGGTTTGTCAGGTGTTACTGGTGTGACTGGTGTAGCACTGGCCGCCGCTGGAACGGTAACGACAGTTGCTTTTGCCACCGTTGCTACCGTCGCTGTCGCCTGAGTTGCAACACTCGCAACAGTTGCCGGTCTGGCAGGCGCTGGAGCAGGTGCCGGTGCCGGTGCAGGTGCAGGTGCAGGTTTTTGCCCATCGCCAGGTAACAGGTTTTCTACAGCATTAAAAGTTTGCTGGCATGAGCCGCAACGCACCAGGCCCGCATGCAACTTCAACTGATCGTTGGCTACCTTGAAGGCAGTCTGACAGTGGGGGCAGCGGGTCGCCAGTGCCATAGTCGCCTCAGTTACTCAAAGAGCCTGATAACGCGACCCAGCCTTCATGTTCAGCCCAGACTGTGAGCTTGATGAAAGGCGCATACGCTGCTGCCACTTCGTCGGCCTGCCTTGCCAGCACGCCTGAAAGTATCAGCGAACCACCAGGGGCAACCCGGCCAGCCAGCATCGGTGCCATGAGCTTCAAGGGGCTGGACAGGATATTCGCCACCACCACATCAAATTTCTGGGATGCCGGATGGGCTGCGCCAAAACCTTCTGGCAGTGCATATTCGATCTGGCAACTATTGCGCTCAGCATTGAAGTTGGCAGATTCTATCGCTTGCGGGTCGATATCCACACCAATGACACTGGCCGCACCCAGCTTGCTGGCGACCATGGCCAGAATGCCGGAACCGCAACCATAATCCAGCACGGACAAATCCTTGGGTGCATGCGCTTCCAGCCATTCCATGCACAGCTTGGTGGTAGGGTGACTGCCTGTACCAAAGGCCAGGCCTGGATCAAGTTCCAGGATCAAGGCATCAGGATCAGGGGCATCATGCCAGCTAGGTACAACCCAGATATTCTTGCCGATATGAATAGGCGCAAACTGCGATTGCGTCAGGCGCACCCAGTCTTGTTCTTCCACATTGCGGGTGATATAAGCTGGCACGACAGTCAGGCCGATGGCAGCGGCCGCTTCGGCCACCAGTTCAGCGTGGTCAGTGTCAATATCAGCGAGTGCCACTACACGGCTGCGGTCCCAGGCGGCTTCGTCAGGCTCCATGCCGGGTTCACCAAACAGCGGACGTTCAGCATCCGTACCTTCATCGGCATCTTCCACGGACACCGACAAGGCACCCGCGTCCATCAGTGCATCTGACAAAGCCTCAGCCTGCTCACGCGCTACTTCTATGACTATTTCTATCCAGCCCATATTGCTACTTTCTTATACGACGTTATTACTTCAAGAAACTTCAAAGTACTTCAAGACCAAAAGGCTCACCACAGAGCCCCCGAGGCACAGAGTAAGCACAGAGAAAATCAAGAGAAACTACTCATCGTTGAGGTCAACGGTACATCCCGACAATACATATCTGCGGCATTTCACTTATTTAATGCATTAAAACTTTTCAATAGCAAAAAGCTTACCACAGAGGCTCCATAACAAAGCCAAAAGCACAGGGAAAAACTTGTGTTTTCTCTGTGCTTCTTTTTCAACTTCGTAGGTTGGGCTACGCCTTATCAGCCCAACACTGGGCCTCAACAAATGTATACGTTATTTAAGCGCCGAGTGTTGGGCTGGTAAATCGTAGCCCAACCTACAGAACTCCAACGCTTTTCTCTGTGCCTCTGAGTCTCTGTGTTGAGAGGTCTTTACTACAAATTACTTAGACTTTTTAGACAACTCCGGCATATCTGCAAGCTTATGCTCAAGGTAATGAATATTCGTACCACCTTCAATAAACCGCGCATCTATCATCAACTCACGGTGCAGGGGGATGTTGGTTTGTATGCCTTCTACCACCATCTCAGACAAAGCGATCTGCATGCGGCGGATAGCCTGTTCGCGGGTTTCACCATAGGCGATGACCTTGCCTATCATGGAATCATAATTTGGCGGCACGAAATAACCGGCGTAAGCATGAGAATCCACGCGTATGCCAGGGCCACCAGGCGTATGCCATGAGGTGATGCGACCAGGCGACGGGGTGAATTTGAACGGATCTTCGGCATTGATACGGCACTCAATGGCATGGCCCTTGAGCGTAATATCGGTTTGCTTGAAGCGCAGCTTTTCATTGAAAGCGATGCGTATCTGTTCTTGCACGATATCGACACCAGTGATCATCTCGGTTACCGGATGTTCAACCTGAACACGGGTATTCATTTCTATGAAATAGAATTCGCCGTTTTCGTACAGGAATTCAAAGGTACCAGCGCCGCGATAATTGATCTTGCGGCAGGCAGCGGCGCAGCGGTCACCGATTTTTTCGATGATCTTGCGCGGGATGCCGGGTGCCGGCGCTTCTTCTATGACTTTTTGATGGCGGCGCTGCATGGAGCAATCGCGCTCACCCAGCCAGATGGCACTGCCATGCTGGTCAGCCAGGATCTGGATTTCCACATGACGCGGGTTTTCCAGAAACTTTTCCATATACACTTCAGGATTACCAAACGCCGCACCAGCCTCTGACTTGGTCATGGTGACCGCATTCAGCAAGGCAGCTTCAGTATGCACCACACGCATGCCGCGACCACCACCGCCACCGGCGGCCTTGATGATGACTGGATAACCGACCTTGCGGGCGATTTGCACAATGGCTTTAGGGTCATCCGGCAATGCGCCTTCAGAACCTGGTACGCATGGCACACCTGCCTTGATCATGGCATGTTTGGCGGATACCTTGTCACCCATCAGACGGATGGATTCAGCACGCGGGCCGATGAAGACAAAACCGGATTGCTCTACCCGTTCGGCAAAGTCGGCATTTTCAGACAAAAAACCGTAGCCTGGATGGATAGCCTGTGCATCAGTCACTTCAGCGGCGCTGATGATGGCTGGCATGCTCAGGTAACTCAGATTCGACGGAGCCGGGCCTATGCAAACAGATTCGTCGGCCAGCTTCACATATTTTGCTTCGCGGTCAGCTTCAGAGTGCACGACCACGGTTTTGATACCCATCTCGCGGCAGGCGCGCTGGATACGTAGCGCGATTTCGCCACGATTGGCGATAAGAATTTTTTCAAACATGATTTAACTTTGCGGTGGCAATGGTTGCAATTGCGTGAGCAGAAAACCCTGTCCAGTATGATTGCCCTCAACACGGGCACCGGACTTCAGTTCGCGCACGCGCGCCTGGATCAGCCAATCACGAACAGCGGCTGGCCGTATTCAACAGGCTGACCATTTTCAACCAGAATCTGTTTGATCGTGCCGCTGAAATCGCTTTCGATTTCATTCAGCAATTTCATTGCTTCGATAATGCAAAGGGTGTCGCCAGCATTGACGCTCTTGCCGATATCAGCAAAAGGAGCGGCGCCTGGGGAAGAGGAGCGGTAGAAAGTACCGACCATAGGGGATTTGACAATATGACCATCCGGCACGACCGGGGCGGCGGCCACTGGTGCGGCGGCGGCTGGTGCTGCTGGCATCATTTGATGCTGGGGTTGCTGCATCATGACTACCTGATTTTGCGGCATTGCAGAAGACTTGACGATGCGGACTTTGCCTTCACCTTCGGTTACTTCAAGTTCAGCGATATCTGATTCTGCTACGAGGTCAATCAGGGTCTTGAGTTTTCTTAAATCCATGTGGAATCCCCTTGAAAAAAGTGGTTCTGAATTAATTGGGACGCGCAATACAGAGCAAGGCTACAGCTCCGGGAATGCCGCCGAAGTTTGGATTATATACGAAATAAGCTGGCATTATCAGCAAATTACGCGAAGATGCAAGAATTTAAATATTTTTAAGGGAAAAGTCAATCGCCAGACGGTAACCTTCAGTACCTAGGCCACAGATGACCCCTTTGGCAATTGCAGACAAGTATGAGTGATGTCTGAAGGCTTCTCTTTGATGTACATTTGATATATGTACTTCAACAAACGGGATCGCCACTGCAGCCAGCGCATCCCGCAAAGCGACGCTGGTATGCGTCAGGCCGCCCGGGTTGATGATAATAGCATCGACTTGCTCATTTCGGGCAACGTGGATGCGATCAATTAATGCACCTTCATGATTGCTTTGAAAAAATGACAACTCTGCACCAGCTGCTTTTGCCTGCTCCTGCGCTGCTACTTCTATCTCCGCCAGGGTAGTGGCGCCATAGGTAGCAGGCTCGCGTGTACCGAGCAGGTTCAGATTGGGGCCATTCAGCAGCAGCAGTTTGCGCGCCATAGTCACATTCAATTTGACGAAGATGGCCGCATTTTGCCGCTAATCGACGCAGATTGGCAAGGAAAAACGATGCGACTTCTATTTTTCCAAAGAATATTTGGCAATATCGGTATGCAATTCATCCATCTTCAGGCGACCCAGATAGGATTTCACTACCTTGCCCTCACCATTAATCAGTACAGTAAATGGCAAACCACCACCGGCATTACCCAATTGACGCGACAGCTCAGAACCTTCCATGCCGGCAGCAACCAGGGGATAACTGATTTTATATTTTTTTGCAAAATCAGCAATATTCGTTGGGCTATCTATGCCCAATCCCAGGATCTGTATCTCCTTGCTCTTGAACTGTTGTTGCATGGTAGACAACTCTGGCATTTCTTGCACGCAGGGTGCGCACCAGGTTGCCCAGAAGTTCACCACCAGAAACTTGCCCTGCCATTGCGCCATTGCCTGGGGTTTACCATCGCTATCCTTGAATTGCTGCGCCATCAATTGTGCGACCGATTTGTCGGCTGGTGGCTTGGGCGTGGTCTGGCGGTTGCCTGCATAAATCCCCAAACCCGCAAACAGCAAACCCAGCGCTACTGCCAGGCTGATAAACTTCTTATTCATAGACATACTCATTAAGGGCAAAATTGCAGCTCAAGGCAGGGATATTAGCTTAGCTGAGGGATTTGTGCAGGAATGCCGGCAGAATCGATATCCGTTGATGTAAGAAATACCATGTATTTACAGCACGTAAGCATAAATTCCAGCCCCCTCCTCTCTCATTCTTATAGCTATCATTAATATCGCCATGCAAATGGTCTTTTGGTATTATCGCTGGTCGCTGACCCAGCGTAATTCGTTAGGACTTACGCAAAACGGCCCCAAAGCGTTGCAGCTCCCGCATTTAGCAAATTCGGTACTAAAGTACTGTCTTCGTCGCTACGGTGTAGTCGAGCATTGAGGCGACATGTTGCCTGTCGACGAAACGAACCTCCCTTACAAGGGAGGTTTCCTAAAGCGATAGCCTTGCTGGGACAATTTTGCGTAAGTCCTGTTCGTAATACCCATCACCTGGATAGTCTTAATGAAATCAATCTGCCATGACGCAATTGCCTATCTCAAATTAGCAGGCGAAACTGGCGTAGATACTTCAAACCATTTGCCGGAAGATCAGCAGGCCTGCATAGATGACCTGGGCAATGGCCTGGCGGTTGTGTATATGCTGGACGCAGACGACAAACTGGTCTATGTGCAAAACCGCGATTTGCAGCAGGCAGGCTATACCATGGCAGACCTGCGCAAAACCGGCTTGCAGAATTTGCGGCAAAGAACGGTTGAGAATTGCAAGATGCAAGAACGTGGCCCTATCCATGTCATTACTTGCGATGGTAACTTTGAAGCCAGCATCATCCTCATCAATGAACTATGGGATACCCAGTTTGCCACGCTGTTTAAAAATGGCATCATCGCCGCCATTCCCAGCCGCGATGTACTGGCCTTTTGTGACAGCAGGTCAGAAGAAGGCATAGAAGCGCTCAAGGAAATAATCAGGCGTGTACATAATGGCGGCGATCACTTACTGAGCACATCCCTGTATCGCCGTCAGCGTGGCAAGTGGGTAGAAATCAAGACAGGCATTGAAGCCGCCAAGCCAGAATCAATGGAAGAAGCCCATGCGCGCTTACACGCTGGCATGCAAGCCAATGCAGAAGTATTGCGCAAAATCGCCAAAGAGCATTTCAAGGTCGAAATCGCTTATGACATTGAAGGCGTGAACTGGGTCAATCAATTTCTGAGCGATGCACACACCAGTGGTAGCAGTGATGATCACAAGAATATCGTCATCTTTGCAGGTGCCTTTGTTGGTCAGTGCATAGTGCGCAACATAGGTGGAAAATGGGACTGGCATGGCGACGACTATGTCATCAGGACCAAAGACGACAAGCTGTTTTCGCCTTGCAGCAAAGTGGCAAAACAACTGGCTTGCGGCCCGACTGGCGATGATTCTGTGCTGGGCCTGTATAAAGTCATCAAAGACATGTATCCGGCCGCGCTCAGCAAAGCCCAGCGTTTGCTACAGGTACTCTACAAACGGCATGGTGACTATCAGTTTTGCATAGCCACCGTGCTTGACCAGCAATTGCAATGGCTTAATGTATGCGGCATGGAAGACAACTGGGTCAAGGTTGAACGCAAGCCTGTCAATGGCGAGTCCGCAGCATTGACAGTCGTCTGTTATCTGCACCAGATCCAAAGCTATTATGTACGCTCACCCGGTGGGGTCCTGATGCATGCTGAAGGTATAAGCGAGTCACTTGCAGCCCTGCTGCCGGATGAAGTAAAAAACCTCATCGCACCGACAAAAATCATCAAAACTTCGTTCACTGAAACTGAGTTGCAGCAAGCCCAGTCCATCGTCGATATCCAGCTTGTGAAATATGAGAGCGGGGACAATGGCAGCGGGGATGATGACAGCGATGTCTACACCATCAAGCTAAAAAATATAGCAGCGCAAAAAATCAAAATCAGTAAATTTGCGCATTTTTTCCAGCAAGAAGGTTTGTGGCAAATTGGCACAGCATTACAGACTTATTATCCGGCATCCGATTTCATGGACTGGTTCCAGCTCATGTCGGAATGGATTGAGCCTGGACAAGAAATCACGGCCACAGGCAGGTTGGGAGAACCACCGGTTTTGTGGGCATTCATGGGCGAAACAGAAGATGCAGCCCCGTTTACTGCCAGCCTGATACTGCGCGAAGTGCCTGCATCTGCCAAACAGCAGAAGGCAGATGCAAAGCGTAAAGCCAGCCCCTATTACAGCGCCAGCCAGTCAGCAAGCCCGGAAATGGAAAACGCGCTCAAGGAACTACGGCTCAATCTTGACCGTAACCGGACAGCCATGGATGCCGAGATACTGCAAAGAATTTCTGCAGCTAAACCGGATTGGATGGATTATGCCGAACCCTTACTCGAAATCATACTGCAGCAAAAACGACTGATCAGCGAAGGCCATGTGGTCTGGGCAGCGCTGGTGCAAGCCAATAGCCTGCTATTTGAAGCAGGCGAGCATGATCACCCTGCCATGCTGGTATATAGCGAAGATCCTTACTTTGAAGCCCGTCCGCATGAGTTGCGCTCTATCGCTGACAAGATATACCAACTAAAAAGCACTAAACCCGACGACCCCGAAGAACAACTGGTTGCAGCCCATGTGAGCAATGAGATGGATCGCAATATGGGTTGGCAACTACCAGGGCTGCTCACTGATAAAAATGTCAGGGCTGCCAGCTTCATGATATTTCGCAAGCACATTCCGAATGGAATGCTGGAAGCCACGACCTTCCCTCTGTTGATACATCCTGCGACTGCTGCGGTCCTGATAGTCCCAGTCGCATTCTGGCCAGTGTCCATGACAGCACTATGGCGACAGGGCAGATTATTTTTCTAGAATGCGCAATCAATGCTGCGCGCAGAATCCAGCTGACTCATAAAGTTGACTTCTTCAGCTAACTCAGCCGGATTCTGCGCTTTGGTTTAAAAAGCTGGCGCTTAGGTCTCCATATCCATCAAAAAAAAAGACTCTGACCAGGCCTCTGCACCAAGACCATGCACAGCTTTACGCAATTGAACCTCAAGCAGCGCGCAAGCAGCAGGATTAGCTGATGCATTAACCAATTGCTCAGTATGCAGCTGCGTTCTGTCACTCGCTTGCAAACCCTGTCTCTGGTCGCCTGATGGCAAAAGACGTTCCAGCATTTCTGGCTCCGTCATGAGACTAAAGAAGAGCCCGATCACTTCCTGGACACTGAGCTGGTCTTTGTAATTCTCCCAGACTGCCAGCTCCAGCCACTCGATGACGGCATCACCCAGTTGTATATCCTTCAGGCTGGCAAAGCTATCTGGCCATAAACGATCTTCAAAATAGTTCAGCAATAACGTCAGGCCAAGTGGCGTCAGGCCCTGATAATGCATATCCTGACTGTGCAAGTTCTGCATACCCAATCGCCGGGCATAGTCGTAAAACTCTTGCATGGCTTGTGCGTCGATAAACTCTCGCGTGGCGGGTGCAGCACTATCACTATTACCCCCCAGAGAACTGAGCATATCCATATCAGTTGTATCTGGCAGGCCGCGCTTGGACAACTTCATCGCCCTGAGCCTTTGCATGAGGTCTGGCGCTGAAGGTGCCGGTGGTGCCAAGGCCATCGCCATGGTCATTGCAGGCGCTGGCGCGCAGGCTGCCGCTGCACCTGCTACGGCGCCCATTCCACCCCAGCCTGCAGGCAGCATGTGCGCTACTTCTATCAAGGCAGGCATGTCGAGAGGTTTTTCATTTTCTGCCCGTTCCTCCACGATCAAAAAGCTGGTCTCTTTGGAGATCAATTGATATTGCATGGCCAGTTCCTGCACTGCAAACTCCGACACCACAAGCTCTTGCGCCTTTGCTCTTTGCATGCTGGACAAATAAGTCGCTGCAGCGACACGCGACAAGGAAGTTTCTTGCTGCAATTCCTGCGTCAACTCCAGGCGGCCTATCTCAATTTCTTCAGTTTCCCCCGGCATAGTACCGAACAATCTCATCGAACCTGTGGGTTGTTCCGGCAAGAGATAAAACATATTCAGGGTTTCGCCTTTGAATACCGATGCAGGCAAGGGAGTTTGCCAAATTGCCGCACTGGCAAAGCCGGTATCGACGCGGATACCCTGCCAGACTGGTGAACGCAATTTCATGAACATGCGCATGATGGCTGGTGCCACGTCTTCACCTGGTGCCACATATTCACATGAGCCACCGCTAGCTCTCGCCAGGCGTTCCAGATGTACTTCCGCCGGGCTGGAACCTATGCCTACAATAAACACCCTTTGCCCGGCTAAACGTGCGCTCTCAATCAAGCTATCGACACTATCGATTTCACCATCGGTAATCATCAGCACATCGCTGCGCCCGCTACTCTGGATGGCAAAGGTGGATTCCAGTGCCAATGCCATTTCTGTGCCACCTAAACTCGCATCCAGTTCATCCACCCAGCGCAATGCTGCAGCCTTGCTGGGCTTGGCAAATTTCCACATCACAGGTGAGCGATGCTGGACCTCGCTGCCAAAGCGTGACAGGGAAATGCGGTCGCCAGTATTGAGCTGTTCAACAATTTCTTTCAGTGCCGTGCGTGCAGCCCTGATGCTGTCGCCATTCATGGAGCCAGAACAATCGACCAATAACTTGACCGCCACGTCCGTCATATTTGCAGCAGCAATTTGCGGGCAAAAGCTGGCCAGCAAAGCCACGTGTTCAGGCTGGTGATAGTCACGCCCCAGGACACTGAATGCCTGCTGGCTGAACTGGTCTACGCACAACACAAAATCACGGTCCAGATTACCCTTGCGCGACAAGCTCACTGTCATGCCGCCTTCCCTGGACACGGCGCTGATGGGATGGCTGGGCGAAGCAATACGGGCACTTGCCACTTCTGCCGCCAGATGCAGCGTGATATCAAACGGATACTCCACCCGGATATCGTGTTTGGGCGTGGTCAGGCGTTCAAGCAGATTACGCTTCTTGCCAGCAATCGCCTGCGTCATTTCATAACGTGGCGCGATCACAGTCGGCACGCAGATGCGCAAGGCGTTCAAACCATCCATCTCGGCAAAACGCAGACTTTGCGCATAGCGCATGGTCAATGAGCAAGCTTCGCCCGGTGCCAGATTACCCAGGCTGAGGTGATAACTGCCATCCCCATTTTCTTGCAGCATGAAGGCAGAGTTACCTTCTGAAATTGCTTCCTCATAATCAATTTCTGCTTTTTTCCTGGGCACGACGGCACCAGATAATTTTTTTCCGTTCAGCTCTACTTCTATATCCAGCAAGACTGCATCGACAGGCAAAGGAAAGGTATACACCACCTCCGCATGCTCTTTGTCCGAGGGATTGATGAAGCTTTGCACAAGCTGCATTTCCAGCAGCAGCCCCTTGATAAAACCAGTTGCACTCACTTTAGCCAGTGCCATATCCTGACCCACGCTGGATCGTATTGTTGCTACTTGATGTCCATACATAGTTCTCTCCTTCTGTCAGTCAAGCACGCTTCAGGCGTCCTGACTTGCTTTCATGCGTTCTGCCAATTCGATTGCCTGTTTGACGAATTCCCTGAGCTGCTCCGGGGTCCAGCCTGCCTTGCCGGCATCAATCACCAGCTCGACCCCATGCGCTACGGTCAAATGCGTACAGACAGAAATTGACCCGATTTCCCGCTGTTTCACCTCCACCGGGGCAGGTGCGCCGTGTAGCAATTCACGTATGCGCTCCAGTGATACCCCCGCAGAACTCCACTTCTTGATCAGCAACAGTTGTTCGAGATGCTGCGCTCCATAACGCGCCGCCCGTGTCCCGCCCTCAGGCTTGCTGACCAGACCTATCTGCATGTAGTAACGCACAGTGCGTACTGACATCTCTGCCATCAAACAGAGTTCAGGAAGCAGATAGCTGCCGTCTTTTTTATCAGAAGAATTATTCATACAGTACTTTATAACAGTTAAACTGTCATTATTCAAGTTTACTTTTAAACTACCCTGAAGAATGAGATGGAATATTTTAAAAAGGCGAAAAAAAACGCGCCCATGAAAATGGACGCGTTTTTTTGCTTATCTAAAACTCAGACCTAATGCGCCCCACCCGCATCAACAGGTACCGCCGACTTTTTCGGCTTGGTCAGCCACACCAGGCCTATCAGGCCGATGAACATATAGGCCGACATCCAGAAAATATCGGTCGCGGCCATGGTGCTGGCCTGTACGCTGATAGTGCGGTCTATGATGGCGTAGGCACCCTGCTCTGGTATGCCTTGCTGCATCAGGCCTTGCACGGTTTGTACAAAGGTCGGGAAGCTGCTGCCGGTATTTTCTGCAATCTGGGCATGGTGCAGGGTGCTGCGGCTGTCCCAGATGGTGGTCATGATGGAGGCTCCCATACCACCGCACATGATACGCACGAAGTTAGACAAGCCTGACGCTGCCGGGATTTTATCCGGTGGCTGGCCCGACAGGATGATCGACGTCAATGGGATGAAGAACATCGACATCGCTGCACCCTGTATCAATGTAGGGATCAGCAGGGTATAAGTATCCACCTCGGTATTGAAACGCGAGCGCAGGAAGAACACCAGCGCAAACCCCATGAAGGCAGCTGACGCAACCTTCCTGGCATCCACCTTGGGCAATATCTTGCCTATGATAGGTGACAAAATAATCGCGAAGATGCCGACTGGCGCCATGACCTTGCCCGCCTCCGTCGCGGTGTAAGCCAACTGCGTTTGCAACCATAGCGGCATGATGACGAGGCTGCCAAAGAACAGGCCATAACCTATCGAAATCGCCACCACACCAGCACTAAAATTACGTCCCTTGAACAAGGACAGATCAACCACAGGATGGTCTTGCCCAAGTTCCCACACGACGAAATAAATCAGGCCTATCACAGCAATCACCGTCAGCAGGACGATCTCGCCAGAATTGAACCAGTCCAGTTCCTTGCCTTTGTCGAGCATGATTTGCAAGGCACCCACCCAGATCACCAGCAAGAACAAACCAACCTTGTCGATAGGCAGGCTCTTGATGGCAGATTCACGTTTGCGATAGATGGACCAGGTAGCCCAGGCAGTAAACAAACCTACCGGGATGTTGATATAGAAAATCCAGGGCCAGGAATAATTATCTGATATCCAGCCGCCCAGCAAAGGACCCATGATAGGCGCGACGAGAGTGGTCATCCCCCATAGCGCCAGCGCCATCGAGCTTTTGGCGGGCGGGTAACTGCCCAGCAACAAGGCCTGCGACAGCGGGATCATCGGGCCGGCAACTGCTCCTTGCAAAATACGTGCGGCAATCAGGATTTCGATATTCGGTGCCATGCCGCACAGCCACGATGAAATAACAAACAGCAGGATGGATGACAGGAACAACCTGACCTGTCCAAAATGCGTCGTCAGCCAGCCCGTCAGCGGCACAGAAATCGCATTAGCTACCGCAAACGAGGTGATGACCCAGGTACCTTGCTGTGGCGAGACGCCGAGGTTACCGGAGATCGCCGGTATCGATACGTTGGCGATCGATGAATCCAGCACATTCATGAAAACCGCCAGCGACAAGGCGAGCGTGCCCATTGCCAGTTGCCCACCTTTCAGTGGCGGATGTGGTGCCTGTGGACGTGGCGCGCTCATTACGCACCCTTGCCTGTAGTTTTAACGGCGGCAGCGCTGTGATTTTCTTTGTGATCTTTAGTGCCCGGCAAATTCGCCGCGATGATCTCGGCGATGCGCTGATCAGCATCTTTACCGTTTTGCTCAAACACTGCAGTCTGGTAAGCAGGCACCGTGCGTGCAGCAGCAGTCACTGGCGCACCTTGTTGTTGCGAGATATTGACCTGCACCTGCATGGAAACACCTATGCGCAATGGATGTGCTTCCAGCTCTTTAGGATCGAGGCTGATACGCACTGGCACGCGTTGCACTACTTTGATCCAGTTACCACTGGCATTTTGTGCTGGCAGCAAGGCAAAGGCCGAACCCGTACCTGCCGACATACCGAGCACCTTGCCGTGGTAAGTAACGTCACCGCCAAACAAATCAGAATGTAATTCCACATCCTGGCCTATACGCATATGGGCAAGCTGCACTTCCTTGAAGTTGGCATCTACCCACAAGGTATTCAAAGGGACGATGGACAGCAAAGGTGAGCCGGGGGCGATACGTTGGCCAACCTGCACTGCACGCTTGGCAACAAAACCATTCATGGGTGCTGGCAAGCTGGTGCGGCTCAGGGCCAGCAAAGTTTCACGTACACGGGCAGCGGCACGCAAGACATTTGGGTGCTGGGTGACGGTGGTGTTTTCTGTCAGCGTGCGGTTGGATGTCAGTTGTTCATTGGCCGCTTGCAAGGCAGCTTCTGCACTCTTGACGGCGTTGCGGGCATGTTCCAGTTCTTCAGCAGAGACTGCGCCTGTGCTCAGTAACTGGGTACGGCGTGCCAGGTCAGATTTGGCTCTTTCGACTTCGCTGCTGCGCAGACTGACATTGGCCTGCAGGCTGCCATTATTGGCAAACAGCACGCGTACTTCGCGCACGGTTTGTGCCAACTGGGCCTCAGCCTGATCGACCGCAACCTTTGCGTCTGTCTTGTCGAGTTCAACCAGGGCTTTGCCTGCCTGCACAACATCAGTGTCATCAGCATGAATCGCAACTACCGTACCGGCAACTTGCGATGTCACTTGCACGACATTGCCCGCGGCATAGGCATCTTCGGTATGTTCAAAATTGCGGCCTACCGTATACCACCATGCAGCATAGGCAGCAATCGCCACCAATACAATAAGGGTAATGATGATCAGCAGTACGCGGCGTTTGCCGTTTTTTTCTGGTGCGTATTCAGCCTGAGCGGAAATATTAGATGGCGCGCTGACTGGTTTGTTTTGATCTGGGGCGTTCATAACGCAGCCTCCGGTGTGTTTTTAACTTGGGATTGAATGATGGTTTGACTAGTGCTGGCAGCAGTGGAATTAGTCGCAGGCAGGCTCTTGCTTTCATAACCGCCGCCCAGCGCCTTGATCAGGTTGATGCGTGCTTCGGTATGCCGCACTGCCAGTTCCAGCGAGAGTTTTTGTTGTGACAGCACAGCACTTTCGGCAGCCAGCACAGGCAGCTTGTTGGCAGTGCCTGCTTTTTGTCTTTGCTGTGCCAGTTGCAGGCCAACGCGGGCAGCTTGCTCGGCAGCTTGCTGCTCAGCCAATTGCGACTGGCTCGCTTGCAGTATCTGCACCTGGTCTGCCACTTCATGCAGGGCGTCCGTCAGGCTCTGATTGTAGGTCGCAACAGCCACATCATAGGCCGCAACCTTGCCCTTCAATTGTGCGCGCAGACGGCCACCTTCAAATATCGGCAAGCGTATCGCCGGGCCTGCACCTATGATGCTGCTGCCACTGCTGGCCAGGTTGGAGAGACCCAGGCTGGACAAACCAACGAAGCCAACGATATTGATGTTGGGATAAAACTGGGTCTTGGCGACGTCGACATCACTTTGCCCGGCTTCTACGCGCCAGCGAGCAGAGACGATATCAGGACGGCGACCCAGCAATTCCAGCGGCAAATTACCTGGCAATGCCGTGTCTGCCACAGGCCGGAATTTTGGCGTGGCGATCAGCTTGCCTTCTTCTGGTCCCAGGCCTTGCAAGGCAGCGATCTGGTTACGTGTCAGCGCCATGGCTTCTTGCCATTGGGCGAGTTCATTTTTGAGGCCAGACAATTGCAACAGGTTTTGCTGCACTTCGACCTTGGTATCGAGACCGGCTTTGACACGTTGTTGCGTCAGGCTGTCAAACTGTTCACGCACTGCCAGTTGCTGCTTGCTGAGTTCCAGCTGTGCATTCTGGCGTGCCAGTTGCAACCAGGCGCGGGCGATGGCGTTGCTGAGCATCAGGCGCACGCTTTGCGCTTCGGCTTCTGCCACTTTTTCCTGCGACAATGCACCACGCATTTCGGCGCTGTGCTTGCCCCAGAAATCGAGTTCATAAGTAGCATTGAAACTGATCTGGTTATTGCTGTTGTAGGTACCTGCCAGTGGTGGTGGCACCAGGCCGTGCTCGGTAAAGCGCTGGTAAGTGCTGTCTACGCTCAGATTTGCCGATGGCAATTTGTTGGCACCCACGGCGGCAGTAGCTGCCTGTGCTGCCTGCAAACGTGCTGCGGCGGCCTGCAGGCTGGGGTGATTTTCCAGCGCACGGTTGATCAGTGTCTGCAACTCAGTGCCACCTATGCTGGTCGCCCATTGCAAATCAGGCCAGGCAGCATTGCCGCCCTGGTCAGGGAATGCCCCAGCTTGCGCCGTCAGGGTTTTGAGTTGCGCCTGACTTTGTATGCCTTGAAAGCTGACGCAAGCCGACAGCAGGCACAATGCAGATGCACTGAGCAGCAAACGCAGGCTGGCTGCGGCTGTGGCTGGTTTGAAAAGTGATTTTTTCATATGGACGTTGACTAAAAACGATGACTGAAATTGAAAGTCTTGAAATCTACAAAAATAAAGCTATAAGATTAATTGCCTGAGCAATCAATTATTTTTCTCCATCCAGGCTTCCAGAGTGGATCTGTTAGCCAGCAATTTGCGCAAGAGATACTTGAGGAAATTGATTTCTTCAGGAGCAAACCCGGTAAAACCCACATCCAGCACTTCTGAATACACAGCTGGCAATTGCGCTGCCAGGCTCTTGCCACTGGCTGTCAGCGCCAACTTGAACAGGCGCTTGTCACTCTCGTCCACGATACGCTGCACATAGCCCTTGGCTTCCAGCTTATCAAGCGTGCGTTTCATGGCAGCAGAATCGATAAACAACTCACGCGCCAGATCAGCCGCCGTATGGCAAGTGCCCATGGACAGCATCATGAACACACTGCCCTGGGCATGGGTAATGTCCAGGCGGCGCATGGACTCATCAATCGCCCGTGACAACATGGTGCGGGAACGGGCCAGCAGGTAGCCGACACTTTCTTCAACCTGATGGGCAAAAAATTCTGAATTTTGATTTTCATGATTCATGACAGCAACTATATTCATTGACTAGTCAACAGTTTATACCAGTTTTAAAATTTTTGCAGGACAACATAAAATCCACGACCAAGGGCAGGTCAATATGTCTTTTTCATAGGGAAATGCAATGCGCAGAGGGAGAGAGAGGGGAGAAAAAACTGAAACGCTTTTGAGCTAAGCATAGTCAGCGTTACAAAAAATAACAATTGCAATCCAATGCATCACATGACAACAATGCATTGAAAATTAAAATGAGGGAACAACAGAAAATTGCCTGGGCCGGACCAGGCGCTGGATGGCAGAGCACGTCAGAAATTGATGATGCAGTACTTCGCGCTCGCCATTAGTAACAGGGAGAGAGTACGATCTCACATCAATATTCACATCCATATATATATATGGAGTCGAATAACAAGAAATTTAAGAGACTGGCAAGATAAAAATTGCCAAACATCCATTAACAGCAGCGCGCTTCTCCAACATCCCTCTTGCAATTGCATGAAGAGAGATCAACTCCTGGACTTGGGAATATCCAGATTCATGACGCCTTGTTTTTTGCCCTTGCCTATCGCGGCATCAATGCGATTTATCAAACCCTCATCCTTGTCAGCACGGATGGCGAAGTGGATATTGTCCACCAGCAAAGGGCGTGGCAGCACACAGAATTCAATGGCAGGCAGACCATCGGCAGCCAATTGCTTGCCTACATAGCGATTGATACGCTCTTCCAGATCATGCGCATCATTGCCCGGGTCTTGCATGACCATAACGTCCATGCGCCGGTTAATCAGTTTATTGAAGCGTGGCATCAGGGAATTGGGGTCGCTCTCTACCCTGAAGAGTTTGCCCTTGTGCTCATCGAAACTGTCACCATAGTGCGTACCTGAAACAATGCCTACCGAACGGCCTCTGAGATCGGTGATCTCTTTATAGTCAAAGCGGGCATCCTTGCGCGTAACCAGCCAGACATAGTTGGCATACAGTGGCTTGGAAAAATGAAGCATTCTTTCCCTGGCACTGGTCTTGGAAATTCCAAAAATCAAGCCATCACCATTTTCTGCCAGCAGCAAAATACGCTTCCAGGGATAACGCTGGAAATCAAAATGCAGATCCGCCTCGTGGGCAATAAAGTCCAGCATACGCTGGCGGTCCGGCGGTATGGGTGCAGGTTCGCCTTTGGTATCTAGCGGGTCGGGCATCAGCACAGTCACATCACGGGTGGCAGCAAATGCAGCATGCATGCTCAACCACATCACCAGGATGCCTGACAGGAAAAGCTTGAACGTGAATAACTTTGCCGTAAATTGTGGCGGCAGGCAGCACTCATTTTTTGTTATGGATTTCATGTTTTCAATAACCAAATCTAGCGATGGCCGCCATCATAACAGCGAATAAATCGCTGGCGAGTGATTTATTTCCCAGTCAGCACAGAGATTTTCTTTATCAACGATGTTTTATTTCCACATGGAAAATAAATAAATTCCGCATGGAAATATCGGCCTGAATTCTGCCAAAATCATATCGACAAAATATTGATGGCAAGGACTTGCACAGACGCATTAAAGCTGCGCCAATGGCGCACGGGCATACTTGCCATCAAAAGGCTGGCAAGCAAATTATCGGTCAGCTACCCCATTTAATAGACAATGTATGCGCCAGGCAATACTAATCATTTCCAAAAACTGTCAAGAAAATCATATCTAATTACTAAGACGTTCTATAATCATTATAGATTTTGCACTTTCTCAACAATGAGATGCTTTCCCTTACTGGCTATACGCATTAATAGATGATGGAGGGCTACACTTCATGACGACCATGACAGCCTTAAATACCGACCTCCCAGAACCTGCGCAAAAAAAATTTCCGGTTACCACACTGGCAATCGGTTTTGTCATTCTGGTCTGCATGTCCCTGATCCTGTTGCAAGCCTGGGTCACCTGGCGTGCCCGTGAAGTGCAATTGGCAGAAACCAGAAGTGCCACTTCCAATCTCGCGCGCGCTGTTGGCCAGCATGCCTACGATACGATTAAAGGTGCAGACACCGTCCTGGTTGGCCTGGTCGAACGACTGGAAGTGGACGGCATCGGAGAATCGGCGCTCTCGCGTTTCCATGCCCTGGCGGTAAAGCGGGTCGAGGAATTACCACAGTTACACGGCATTTTTGTCTACGACCAGGATGGTAACTGGGTAGTGAACTCTCAACCAGCCATCAAAAAATCTGCCAATAATTCTGAGCGGGAATATTTTATCTATCATCGCGACCATGCTGACCGCGGTGTCCATATAGGCCCACCGATCAAAAGCAAATCTACCGGCGAATGGATCATCACCGTTTCCCGTCGCTTTAATAAAAGTGATGGCAGTTTTGGCGGCGTAGTACTGGCCACCATACATATGACGTATTTCAAGAAATTTTACGAGCAGTTTGATATAGGCGAGAACGGTGCAATTTTTGTAGCGCTAAGTAATGGCACGGTATTGTTGAGGCGGCCATTTGAAGAAAAGTCCCTGGGCAGGGATATTTCGCAACTACCACTATTTCGCGACTACCTCCCCGTCGCCAAAGTAGCTACCAAGACCTTTACCTCAGGCCAGGATGGCATCACACGCATCAACAGCTACCGGCAACTGGACAGCTATCCGCTGGTGGTTTCTGCCGCATTATCCAGGGATGAAGTGCTGGAAGAATGGAGATCGAATGCCATTATTCATGCTATCGGCGTGGCATGTCTGGTGCTTGGCCTGGCCATCATAGGATCGCGCCTGATCAGGCAAATAGCGCTGCGCGTGCGGGCAGAAGATGAATTGCAAAAAGCCCGTAGCTCGCTGGAGCAATTAAACCGGACGCTGGAAAAACTGGCCATGCAAGATGGCCTGACTGGTCTTGCCAACCGGCGTCAGTTTGACATAGCCTTGAAAGATGAATTCAGCCGGGCCATGCGCAATGCCAGTTCACTGGCACTGATCATGATCGATGTCGATTGCTTCAAGCAATATAACGATATCTATGGCCATGCCGCTGGTGATGAATGCCTGCGTGAAATCAGCAAAATAGTAGCCGCAGGCAAGCACAGGCCAGGGGACTTGAGTGCGCGTTATGGCGGCGAGGAAATGGCTATCCTGTTGCCGGGTACCGATGTGGCCGGTGCCATGAAAGTCGCTGAAAACATACGTCAGGCAATTTACCACCTGGAACTGAAGCACTCTGGCAATGCCACTGGTGTGGTCACCGTCAGTGCTGGCATCGATGCCTTTGTCCCCGTGAGGGAAAACAATCTGCCGCTGCAACTGATAGAAGCGGCCGACAAGGCACTGTATTACGCCAAGTCTCAGGGGCGCAATTGTATCCGTGTAGGGAACGGACATTTGGCCTGAATCAAACAAGGAAAATGAACTTGCGCTTATAATCATCCCGGTATTGTATAAAGAAGTTCTTTTTTCATGAAAATGTCCCGTCCATCCCGTGTTCTTGCGGTGTTTGTCATGCTGTGGAGCCTGCTGTTCATGCAGCTTGCCGTAGCAGCTTACGCCTGTCCGGGAATGGCCACGTCCAGCACTGCCGAAGTTGCCATCACGGCCAGCGTGGCAATGCCAAATTGCGCAGACATGGATCAGGATCAGCCTGCACTTTGTCATACCCATGCAGAAGATCCGTTTGGCAAGCAATCTGCCGATAAACCAGCCTTGCCCGATGTGCCCGCTTTTGTCAGTGCCAGCCTGCTGCTGATACTGACTGCTTTTGATACGCTTGAAACACCTGTTTCTGCATCTCCTTCTCCAATCGCGCTGGCACACTCAACCGCCCCGCCGCTTGCCATACGCAACTGCTGTTTCCGCATTTAATTTCCTGAACGCCTGATTCGTCGTCACCAGCTTTTGCTGGTGTACGTCCTGTTTCATCGTCTGGAGGTTTTATGATTTTGTTTTCTACGTTGCCCTGTCACGGGCGCTTATGTCTTGCGCGCATTTTCCTTGTCATGTGCGCCTTACTCCCTATGCAAGCATACTCAACTGAGCTGAGTATGCAGCAAGCCCAGCAACTTGCCCTGGCGCGCTCCAGGCAATTGTCTGCTCAAGACCTGGGCATCAGCGCGGCGCGTGACATGGCCGTGGCGGCCAGCCAGTTACCTGATCCTGTACTCAAGGCAGGTATCGACAACCTGCCCGTCAGTGGCCCTGACCGTGGCAGCCTCACGAATGACTTCATGACCATGCGCCGCATAGGCTTGATGCAAGAAATCACCCGCAGCGATAAACGTCAGCTGCGCGCCGAACGCTATGAACGCATCATCAATAAGTCACAAGCAGAAAAAATACAGGCCACGCTGGGCATAGCGCGTGACACCGCTATCGCCTGGCTGGATCGTTATTACAGCGAGCAAATGCTGGCGCTCGCCAAGGAACAGCTAAACCAGGCCAGGCTGGAAATCCAGGCTGCCGAACTGGCCTACCGCAGTGGCCGTGGCAGCCAGGCAGATTTACTGACCGCGCGCAGTGCACTGGCTTTAATGGAAGACCGCAACAGTGAACTGGCACGACGCGCACGCAATGCCAGCATCGTGCTGACACGCTGGACCGGTGAAACCACAAGTGACAGTCTGGGTGCATTACCTGCGATGGACCAGGTGGGACTGGATATATCTGCATTGGAATCCACTCTTGAGCACCATCCGCAAATCAGCATCATGAACAGGCAAGTTGAGCTGGCTGATACTGAAGCAAAACTGGCCGAGGCAAACAAGAAGCCAGACTGGAGCATAGAAGTCACTTACCAGCAACGCGGGCCTGCCTATTCCAACATGATATCTGTTGGCCTGTCTCTGCCATTGCAATGGGATCAAAAGAATCGTCAGCAACGCGAACTGTCATCACGTCTGGCCATGGCAGAGCAGGCCAGGGCAGAACGTGATGAAGCCCTGCGCAGCCATATTGCTGAAGTCAGCAGCTTGCTCAATGAATGGCAAAGCAAGCGCAACCGCGTGAGCCGTTATGACAATGAATTACTGCCCCTGGCCGGGCAAAAGGTGCAAGCAGTCCTGGCTGCTTATCGGGGTGGAAAATCCAGTCTGGGTGACTTGCTTACAGCACAGCGCAATCAAACTGACATGCATTTGCAAACTCTGCAACTACAGGCAGAAACAGCAGGCTTATGGGCGCAACTGCGCTACCTGACGCCACTCAACGAAACCAGAATCACGCCAGACTTGAACAGGGACTAAACATGAAAACCAGACATATATTACTTGTTACAGTCACCAGCGGGCTCCTGGCTGGTGCTGCTTATGGCCTGTATCAAATGGGTAAACGTGAAGGCATGCAGAATTCATTCTCAGATAAAAATACCAGCCTGCAAAATGCTGGCGCTGGCAAGAAAGTCCTGTACTGGCACGACCCCATGGTGCCCGGTCAAAAATTCGACAAGCCGGGTAAATCCCCTTTCATGGATATGCAACTGGTGCCGGTGTATGCAGACAATGCTGATCCTGGAAGTGGAAATTCCGTCAGCATCAATCCGCGCATACAGCAAAATCTTGGCATACGCACCGCCAGCGTGGTAGTGGGCAAACTCAATGCCGTAGTGCAGGCAGTTGGCAGTGTTGCCTATAACGAGCGCGATGTCGTCGTGCTGCAAGCCAGGAGCAATGGCTTTGTTGAAAAACTTTATGTGCGCGCGCCACTCGACCTGGTGCGCAAGGGCCAGCCGCTGGCAGAACTATATGTACCCGACTGGGTCGCTGCGCAAGAAGAATTCCTGGCGGTGAAACGCATGCAAGGCCAGGCTATCACTGGCTTGCTGGACGCAGCCCGGCAGCGCATGCGTCTGGCTGGTATGACGGATGAGCAGATACACACAGTAGAAAGCAGTGGCAAGCTGCATGCACGCATCACCATCACTGCCCCGCTGAGTGGCGTGATGACAGAACTGTCCGTGCGCGAAGGCATGACAGTGAGCATGGGCACGCCCATGTTCCGCATCAATGGCGTGGACACAATTTGGGTCAATGCCGACATCCCTGAAAACCTGGCACACACAGTACAGACTGGCAACATGATAGAAGCCAGGACAGCATCCCTGCCTGGCGTCGTTTTCCGCGGCAAGGTCGCCACCATGCTGCCGCAAGTGGATAGCAATACGCGCACATTGAAAGCCCGCATAGAGTTGATCAATCCCGTTAACTCTGGTGCGCAATTATTGCCAGGCATGTTCACCACGCTCAACTTTACAGGTACTGCGCGCAAGGACAGCCTGCTGGTACCCAGTGAAGCCGTTATCATCACTGGCACCCGCAGCGTAGTGATCCTGGCGCAGGATGGTGGCAGGTTCTTGCCTGTGGAGGTGGAAGTGGGGGCAGAAACTGATGGCCAGACAGAAATACTCAAGGGCTTGCAAGCCGGGCAAAAAGTCGTGGCATCTGGCCAGTTCCTCGTTGATTCAGAAGCCAGCCTGAAAGCGGGCATTACGCGCATGGAGGGTGCTGTCTCTGCAATCTCGGCATCAAGCTCAAGCCTGCCTGCAACTGTTCCTGCTGGAGTTCAGCAATGATTGCGCAACTCATACGCTGGTCTATCTGCAACCGCTTCCTGGTGTTGCTGGCCACACTGATACTGGCGGCGTGGGGTATCTGGGCTGTGGCACGTACACCCGTTGACGCCATTCCTGATCTGTCAGATGTGCAAGTCATCATACGTACCAGCTTGCCCGGCCAGGCACCGCAGATTGTAGAAAACCAGGTCACTTATCCACTGACAACGACCATGCTTTCGGTGCCCGGTGCCAAGACCGTGCGCGGTTATTCTTTCTTTGGTGATTCCTTTGTCTATGTCTTGTTTGAAGATGGCACGGATTTGTACTGGGCGCGTTCACGCGTGCTTGAATACCTGAACCAGGTGCAGGCCAGATTGCCAGCACAGGCTAAAACTTCATTGGGGCCGGATGCCACGGGTGTAGGCTGGGTCTATGAATATGCACTGGTTGACCGCAGCGGCAAAATGGATTTATCACAACTGCGTGCCTACCAGGACTGGTTCCTGAAATTTGAATTGAAGTCACTGCCAAATGTGTCAGAAGTTGCCAGCATAGGTGGCATGGTGCGCCAGTATCAAATCCAGTTATCCCCGGACAAGATGCGCGCCTATAACATCACCCACAGCAGGATTATTGAAGCCGTACAAAAAGCCAATCAGGAAAGCGGTGGTTCCGTACTGGAACTGGGTGAAGCCGAATACATGGTACGCGCCTCTGGCTATCTGAAAAGCCTCGACGATTTCCGCAAGATACCGTTGATTACGACAGGTGCTGGTGTGGTCGTAAGCCTGGGCGATGTGGCACGCATACAGGTGGGGCCAGAAATGCGGCGTGGCATTGCCGAACTGAATGGCGAAGGCGAAGTCGCTGGTGGCGTGGTTATCATGCGCTCAGGTAAAAATGCCCTGGCAACCATAGCCGCAGTCAAAGACAAGCTGGATCAGCTCAAGCCCGGCCTGCCACCTGGCGTGGAAATTATTCCCGTGTATGACCGCTCTGACCTGATCACGCGGGCAGTCGATAATCTGCAGCATAAACTGCTGGAAGAATTCATCGTGGTAGCCGTGGTCTGTGTCGCATTTTTATTTCACCTGCGTTCAGCCCTGGTGGCGATAGTGTCGCTGCCGCTGGGTATACTGGCGGCTTATATCATCATGCATTATCAGGGAGTGAATGCCAATATCATGTCGCTGGGCGGCATTGCCATTGCGATTGGTGCCATGGTCGATGCTGCAGTCGTCATGATAGAAAATGCACACAAGCATATCGAAGCCTGGCAGCATGCCCACCCGCATGACAAACTGGCGGGTGAACAGCATTGGCAAGTCATTGCAGAAGCCGCCGCAGAAGTAGGGCCAGCGCTGTTTTTTTCTTTATTGATCATTGTCCTGTCCTTCGTCCCGGTATTCACGCTGGAAGCGCAGGAAGGCCGTCTGTTTGCCCCGCTGGCACTGACAAAAACTTATGCGATGGCGGCGGCGGCAGGTTTGGCAGTGACGCTGATCCCTGTGCTGATGGGCTATCTGATACGCGGCAAGATACCGCTTGAACACAAGAATCCCTTGAATCGCTTGTTGATTGCGCTATACCGCCCCTTGCTGGAAAAGGTTTTGCAATTCCCCAGGATCACTCTGCTGGTGGCAGCATTGATAGCCGTGTTGACAGCCTGGCCGCTGGCACGCCTGGGTGGCGAATTCATGCCACCTCTGGATGAAGGCGATCTGCTCTACATGCCTTCTGCTCTGCCTGGCCTGAGCGCAGGCAAGGTGAGCGAGCTCTTGCAACAGACCGACAGGCTGATCAAGAGCGTGCCTGAAGTAAAAACCGTGTTTGGCAAGGCTGGGCGGGCTGAAAGCGCAACCGACCCGGCACCGCTGGAAATGTTTGAAACCACGATACAGTTCAAACCGCGTGAACAATGGCGCGCTGGCATGACACCGGTTAAGCTGCTGGAAGAACTCGACCGCAGCGTCAAAGTACCTGGCCTGTCCAACATCTGGGTACCACCCATACGCAACCGCATCGACATGCTGGCGACTGGCATCAAAAGCCCGGTGGGCATCAAGGTCGCTGGTGCAGACTTGAAGGAAATTGACAAGATCACCAGCGAGATAGAGCGTGTCGTCAAAAGCGTACCCGGTGTCAGCTCTGCCCTGGCAGAACGCCTGAACGGTGGCAGGTATATTGATGTGGACATCAACCGCGACCTCGCCGCACGCTATGATTTAAATATCGCCGATGTACAGAGCATCATCGCAGCGGCCATAGGAGGTGACAATATTGGCGAAACGGTAGAGGGTTTACAACGTTTCCCCATCAATCTGCGTTATCCGCGTGAGTTGCGCGACTCTGTAGAAAAGCTGCGCCAGCTGCCTGTGCTGACTGCAAGAGGTGCGCAGATCAGTCTGGGTGATATTGCCAGCATACGCATCAATGATGGCCCGCCCATGCTGAAGAGCGAAAATGCCAGGTTATCGGGCTGGGTATATGTTGATATCCGCGATCGCGATCTCAGTTCTACCGTGCGCGAGATGCAGCAGCGCGTCAGCAAAGAAGTTCGCTTGCCTGCGGCTTACTCCCTGTCCTGGTCGGGCCAGTTTGAATACCTGGAACGCGCCACCGCCAAACTCAAGATCGTCGTACCAGCCACGCTACTGATTATTTTTGTCTTGCTGTACATGACATTCAAGCGCCTGGATGAAGCCGCGCTGATTATGGCTACCCTGCCCTTTGCACTGGCAGGTGGCGTCTGGTTATTGTGGCTGTTGGGGCATCAATTATCAGTCGCCAGCGGGGTTGGTTTCATCGCCCTGGCAGGTGTATCTGCAGAATTTGGTGTCATCATGCTGCTTTACCTGAAGCAGGCCTGGGACCAGCGTCTGCAGAAAGGGCAAAACAGCGAGCAGGATTTACTCGATGCCATACGCGAAGGTGCTGTGTTGCGGGTACGCCCCAAGGCCATGACAGTGGCTGTCATCATCGCCGGGCTGGTGCCCATCATGTTGGGCAGTGGCACAGGTTCAGAAATCATGCAGCGTATCGCAGCGCCTATGGTGGGCGGCATGATCACAGCGCCGTTGCTGTCAATGTTTGTAGTGCCTGCGGTATACCTGCTGATACGCAGACGTCGTGTGAGTTAAGGGGTTAAGGGATTAAGGGATTAAGGGATCAAGGGGTTAAGACTTCACCTTCCTGCGCCAGATCGTGTAATAAATCAACCAGACCGGCATGATGAGGGCATTTGAAATCAGGAAGGCAAGACCCGGACTATCCATATGACCATTGATGCTCAGGCCTATTGCAAATAATTCTGCATAGACTAATGGCCCGACAACAAACAGGGCAAACCAGGTTTTCTTGACCCAGCTTTTTTGACTGCTGCTGATGCTGGCAATGGCGTGCGCTTCGTCTATCGATGCCTGGAAGGGATCATTCGGGCGATAGACGTATTGCGCTTCTTCCAGGGGCTCGGGTGTTTCCGGCTTGTCTGCTTTGACTGGTGCAGCAGCAGGGTCGGCAGAGATGGCACTGCCCTTGGGCAACTCCAGATAAAAATCGCCTGCTTTAAAGCGTTGCGGTGTTTGGCTCATGGTGCAATGTGGTACAAATCTGTACTGAAATAGAATGATCACATCTTACACACACGCCTAGCAAAATCAAATGATTCTTGCTCTGCGCTATACCTGCCGGATGATGCGGGCGTGTGCAAATCCGAAACTGATTTGCACACGCCTACAAGCCAAACCATCAAACTATCAGGCTGTCAATTTCAGTTGCAGGCTGGTCGCAGTATAAGTCGGCGTTGCAGTAAATCCGTCAACCGTGATGCTGCTGAATTTGCCTTTCAGGCTGCCTGCATTGATGACGGTGAGTGTATCGCCAACGCTGGGTTTATAGCCGTTCTGGAAGCGTATGCGCAAGCTGCCGCCAGCGATGGTGACTGTGCTGCTGACCTGCACCAGACTTTGCGCGTTGCGCAGGTTGATCTCGAGTGCGCCGCTGGTCAATTGTGTATATTTGCCGGTGATGCTGAGATTGCCTGCAGTATTGGCGACCACGCTGGCGCTGCTATATACATCGCCATTGCCAAAGGCCGTGGCAGAATTTGCTTCGACTGTGCCTGCATCAATTTGTGTACCGCCCGTCCAGCTATTATTGCCAGCCAGCTTCAATACACCACTGCCGAGTTTGCTGAGCTTGCCGTTGCCGTTGATATCGTTACGCCAGATATCCAGCGCATGGAAACCGCCCTTGGTTGCATCCATGTTGACAATGACATTGCCAACAAAACTGCCATAGCCATCTGCCGCAGCAAACAGGTTGAGCCTGCCCCAGCCTTCGGCATCATCCATGACTGGATAGCCAGATGCCACGGCAGTGGTTTTCAAGACCACGCGCCTTTGCGCATCGCTCAAATACGGCAAGCGGGTTTCCAGCAAGACTTCAGCCGCTTTGGGCACCGCTGCCGCAACATTGGTGGCGGCAATCGGGGCAAAGCCATAGGTCATGCGGCGCAAATAATTGGCCTTGTTGCTGGCATAGTCCGCAAACCTGTCCGTTGTTGCAGTGGCAGAATGGGCATAGGCATTGAAGCTATCTGCCGTGGTATTGGTTTGCGTGATCAGGGTGGTGTGAGCTTGTGCATAAGCGGCAGTTTTCTTGGCTGCATTGGCGGCATCATACAAGTTGGCAGCTGCCACGGCTTGTGCCTGTATGCGGCCACTCATGACATCCAGCGGCGAATGCATGCCTGCCATGATGCGGTTCTCACCGAGTTCCAGGCCACGGCTCAGCAACTCCTGGAAACGTTCAGGCACCAGATAAGCCATGGCAACCACGTCGCGGGTAGCCTCTGCCGAATGGCCGCTGGTAAAACCACCATCCGTTGCTGGCGTGGTGCTCTTGGCAGGTACCAGTGATGGGGCGACGATGACCTGGCTGCTCCAGCGGTAAGGGCGGGCGTATTTGTAAAAACGCTTGGCCGGTTCAGTAGAACCATTATTGCCTATCAACGAGACCAGATCGACGACATTGCCAAAGCTGGCATTGGCCGTGCCGCCCACGCCTATATTATTGCCACTGTCGTTGTACAAAACCGTGCCCGCATCGGCAGGTATGGCGGTGATGCTGGTAGTTTGCTGGGCCGCACTGCGCCATGCTGTGGTCAATGGGCCCAGGCCATCGGTCACGCTATAGCCTTTGCCACGACGGTCATCCAGGTAAGCTGTCAGTTCCTGCTCAGGCGTACGTTTGCTGGTCAGGCTGGCGACATAATTGATGTTTGCATCATGTACCGGGCGGTTCAGGATAGTGCCATCTGGCGTGCCGTCATTCGGTACACCTGTCCATTTAGAAGTAACAACTGCCGGAAAATTATCTACCGCAGGCGCAGTCACGCCAGCGTCCACGACGAGTGTCAGTGGCTGCCAGATCGCCAGAAAGCCAGACAGCACGCGCACACCAGCATTGGTTTCCAGCGTCGCATATCTGGCGTCCCCTCGCTGGTTGCTGGCGACGGTATCGACAAAGGCTGGCACACCGGCAGGCACGGGTGCGCTATCAACCACGCCTGGGTCGGCTGGAGGTGCTGGTATCACCAGCGGGCCTTCAATAACGACAGTATCTGTCGCCACGGTGTTCGAGCCACCACCGCAAGCCATCAGAGCAAGTGCGGTGCTGATCATCAAGGCCAGGGGCAGGCGTTTCAAGCAGTGAGTAGAATTCATGATGCAGGTCTGTTCTGAAGTGGAAAAGTCCGGCGATCATAGTGTATGCATGTGACAGTCGTATGACAACCGATCACATGCAATTATCCAACTCTGTGCTACTGACTGCTACCCCATCTGCAATCTCCTGGAAATCTATAGACATGTTGTAGGATAACCTACTCTCATTCAAGATTTGTCGCCTTGTCAGCCATCACGTCTGGCCCCAGATAACTGGGTGGCTGCTTGCCATTGTCCAGCACTATCTTGTCGATCACAATGCCAGGGCGTATGCCATATACATGCAGGCGATGCTTGCCCGCAGCCAGCTTGCCCAGGCTGGCGCGGATCATGCGTGTGGCATTCAGAACACCCTGCGCCCAGTCGGCACTGCCATCCTTGACATCCAGTTGCACCAGTTGTGGCGCGCCGTCATCAATGGCGATTGCCAGCTCCAGTACCGTGCCGCTTAAGGCATGCGTGGGAATCAGGTAAGCAGCAAAGTCGTAATTATCCGGCTGCACCAATGTGAAATCATAATCAAGCCGAGGTGCCGTCGTGGCTGCCTGTGCCAGCGGTATGGGCGTTGCCGTCGTCGGGAACAGTGCCATCGACCCAGTGCCTGTGCGGCCCAGACCGGGTATCAATTCCCAACGCATGCTGCCATGAGTACGTTGCTGATACTGCTCGGCTTCCATCGCAATGGCTGATGCTGAATTTGCTATCGAATCTGCAGGGGAAATTTCAGCAGGTTTCATCGATCCTGCAGGCGGCTGCCATTTTGCTATGCGCATGGATTTCCATTGTTCATCCGCCGGTTCTGCTGCCATGATGCCGCGCCATTTTCCGCCTGCCAGTTGACCATCCCAGTATGCATTGATTGTGCTCAGTTGCTGGTCAGCGGTGATAGCGGCTGCATTGTTGCCACGTTCAGTTTCAAAATAGCGGATATTCGCCAGCGCCGCTGCATGCACGGGATAAGCCAGCAGCTCAAAAAAAGCATCTTGCTTGTCTGCCGGTATTTGCTCGCGCAGCTTGTCTGTGCGGCTTTGCAATTGCCGGAATGCAGTCAGCCTTTGCGTGATTTCCAAAGGATTCAAATCACTGGGACGCGGGCTTGATTTGGGCAACCACCATTGCAAATGTTCTGGCTTGCGCTGGTAATTCAACTGGTAATACTCAGCCAGGATGGCAGCAATTTCTGTTGCATGGGCATGGCCAAATTCACGCGCGGCCCATTGCTGCAAATAATCCGGCAATTGAGCGCGCGGCCAGTGCTGTATATCCCAGGCCATTTGCAAAAAGAATTCTGTGCCAATTTCTGCCGGTTTCAAGTCACCCACATTGGCTATCCATATCGTGCGGGCACCTGCATCATAAGACTTGCTCATTTCTTCCCAGATCAGGGCTGGTGGCGTCGTGCCCAGCCACAAATAAGACAGCGGTGCACCAAGATAAGACAAGTGATAATACACACCAAAACCACCGGCACGCTGGCGCTCTTCGTTATTGGCAAAACTGCGCACGTATCCAAAATTATCATCCGGCCAGATGATGGTGACATCATCCGGTACCTGCAAACCCTGGCGATACAGCGACAACACCTCCTTATAGGCGCAAAACATTTGCGGCACTTGCTGTATATCGGGGTTCACATATTTATTCAGCAAGCGACGCTGGTCGCTGAAGATGGTTTCCAATACCTGCTCGCGCTCTGCATCTGTCTTTGGACCCTGCATTTTGGAATCATGGATACCGCGCATGCCCAGGGTGTAAATGTTTTCATAGCGGCCATTGCTGCGCAAGCGCTCTTCCCAATAAGCACGCACACCGTCTGCATTGCTGACATAGTTATAGCTTTCTGGCGCTGCCTTCCATTCACCAACATTATTGCGCAGCATGGGTTCGGCATGCGATGAACCCATGACGATGCCATAGTCATTTGCCAGCGCTGCGTTTGCAGCCAGTTGATTAAAAGGCGGGCTGACGGCGTGCATGGCTGGCCACAGGGTATTGGCTTTCAGGCGCAGCAACAGCTCAAATACTTTGGCATACGTTTTGGGGCCTATGCCCTTGTGCTCAGGTTCAAAATTCTTTGCTGCCCACACATGCAAACCCCAGTCTTCATCATTGATGAAGATGCCACGATACTTGACCGAAGGTGGGCCAAAACGCCGCGTACCTGCCGCCATGTACAGGGCAGGCTTTTTCTCCGGCACCACATCGGCCCACCAATGCCATGGCGACACACCTATGGCCTGCGACAATTCATAGATGCCAAAAGCCGTACCGCGCGGGTCACTGCCGATAATAACTACAGCACGATCAACGCCAGGCATGGGCGCAGCGACAGTGGCAATGATGAAGCTCTCCCAGGCGCCGTGCAGCTTGCCAATTTCCAGCTTGCCTGCTGCCACCAATCCATCCAGCAAGGGGGACTTGCCCAGCGTACCAACCAGTATCAGATTCGCAGGTGCAGCAGCAACAGTGGAGGCAAGCCTGGCCTTGCGCCCGGTGACACGCTCAAAATCGCTTGCCAGATCCGCTGCTGCCAGATGCACCACCCTGGCATCACCATCGGCAACCAGGATAGTGCTGGGCTTGCTGGCATCAGACAAAGCCACATGACCGGGCCTGGTCACGCTGCTGATCCAGTAGTCATCAACCTGCGCCTGTGCCAGACTGCAAGCCAGCAAAGGCAAGGCCAGTATTCTTGCAATGAACTGCTGCAGTCTGGCTGATGCATGCATGGTTTAGCCCTGTAAAGAAAATCAGTATGCTGCATTGTAGAAGATCATGAATTGCCCCGAACACGCATGCAGCAGCAGAGCTCAAAAAATCGGCAAGATGATTGCAGGCAGGGTGCAGCAAGTGCCTCAGGTAATTTTTTGAAACAGTTTCCTGGTTGTTAAATCGCCCTGCATCCCGTATCTTTGCTGCATCTTCGCTTACCACTGATTGCCATGACACCATCCCGCCTAGCCGTAGTAATGACTGCCTGCCTGATCATCAACCCGGTCTGGGCTGCCGATCTCGCCTATAAAAAACTCTCAGGCAGCACCTTTGAACTGGTACTCAGCAGTGACACCAGCCTGACCGTAGACCAGGCGCAAGTCATGATGGCTGAACCTGCGACAAAATTATGTAATGGCAAAATACCAGAATTTGGCAAATACAAATTTAACCGTACCGAGCCCCTGGCAGGACAAGCCGCAGATGGCAAAACCACGTTCAACATGGTACAAATGCTGAGCTGCGTGGCAGACATACCAGAACGCCCCAAGGCGGCAAGCAGCAAGCTCAGTGAAGATGACATCATCAAATTCAAGGTGGAAGGCAAGAAACTCACCAATGCCTATATGTCAGCCATAGACAATGGCTACTATGAAACTGCCTACAACATGCTGGGCAGGCGCTTGAAAAGCCTCAGTACCCTGGAAGAATGGCAAGCTCGTGTCACTGCATATCAGGCACAAATTGGCAAGCAAACCAGCCGTGACCTGTGGCGCGTCACCGTCTATGAAAACCCGGCCAACTCACCAGAACCTGGTACCTATATCGCGGTTGACTATGAAACCAGGCAAAGCATCGCCCCCATCACCTGCGGCTATCTAGTCTGGTTCTTGCCAGCAGGCAGCAAAAACAACTTCAGCCTGATGCGTGAAGAATATGGACATATCTCTGAAGACATACTGAAATCGACTGCGGCCAGTGATATGGGCAAGTTGCGCAAGCAGATGGGGTGCAAGGTGTAATTATTTGAGTTAATCTAAGCCTTTGCATTAAAGATGATGGTACAGATAAAAATGAAACTCAAAGTCCGGCAACGTGACTTGTATGCCATCAGCATAGTCTCACTTGTGAACGTGCTGATCTTCGCGTCCTTTGGTAAATTTTTTCACGCGATTGCTTTTTCAGTCAGTGCGCTGGTGTTTTTTTTATTAGCGAGAAAATTCTGACTGATGAGAGCGTAGATACGATTAGTGAAACGTAATCGTACGCACGTAAAGCGTTGAGGCAACAGCGATCTCTTTAGCAGAGCACCAAAATCGTTTTGTGATGAGTACTTGAGGATGGTTGGCTTATCATCCTGAGTTCACTTTAATATTGCGAACATCAGCTTTTGTCAACGTATATGGAGTAAGGCGACATGCGTACGATTACGCTCTGCTAATCATACCTTGTATTATGACGCTTCCGGTAGTTAGTTAATATAATTACCAACAAGTTCTTGGTAGGCATATCAAGATCGAGTGACTGGATGCCGCATCGTACCTTTGGTTTGAAACCTGCAACGTAGATTT